>CCNC01000141.1 GCA_000824845.1 Mesorhizobium sp. ORS 3359
GAAGCGCAGGAAGCCGCCATTCGCAGGCCGGCATCACCTGAATCTCAACAGACCTGGACCCTGATATCGCCACAAATCCCCTCTTTGATGCGGGTTGCTGTGGGGGTTGAATGGCGATCCGATTTCTTTTCAGGCCGGTCGGCCTTGCCTTGGCGCTTGCCGCGCCGACGCCCTCGCTGGCTGCACCGGCCTGTTTGGCCAACGGCAAGTCCTTCAATGTCGGTCAGACGGCCTGCCTGACCATTGCCGGCGAAAGCCATCTCGCCCGCTGCGACATGGTCCTCAACAACACGTCCTGGACGAAGATCAAGGATGAATGTCCGGGAGACGCGCCAAAACCGCATCCGACATCGATCTCGACGCCAACGCCCGGCCCGACGCCGACGGAGCCGACCGAGAACTGAGGCTCGGATGATCTCCCCCTTGAGGGGGAGATGTCGCCGAAGGCGACAGAGGGGGTCGCCGCGCGTGAAGCGCCAACGCCCTTTGCGATGCCAGACGAGGTTGGCGCTCCACGCGAAATGACCCCCTCTGGCCTACCGGCCATCTCCCCCTCGAGGGGAGATTATCTTGCGCTTACTGGTCGCCGTTGCTGCCCTTGGTCAGGATATCGTCGGCGAGCGAGATCGCGGTCCGGCGATCGGCCTCGCCGGCCGCGGCGAACGCCTCTTCCTGCATGCTGCGGATCCAGGGCTGATCGGCTGCGGGAGCCCGCTGAAGCGCCGCCGTCATCATCGCCAGGCCGCGCACGATCTTGCCGCTCTGGAACAGGAGGTTGCCGAGCGTCGCCTGCGCGCCGGCATGGCCCTTCTCGGCTGCCAGTTGCAGCCAGCGGCCGGCCTGCTTGACGCTCGCCTTCACGCCGCCCTCGCCCTTCAGGAACATCCGGCCGATCTCGAACTGGGCATTCGGATTGCGGTAGTTGGCGGCGGCGCGCATATAATATTCCTGCGCCGCGACTTCGTTCTCCTCGACCGGCGTGCCGGGAATGCCCTTGCGCAGATAGTCGCCGAGCGCCACCAGCGCGTCCGAAACGTAGCTTTCTTCCGGCGAGCCGGGCTCGACATCCTGGTCGACAATCTCCGAGAAGAACTTGAAGGCGGCATAGTCGTCGCGCGTCACGCCGTCACCTTCGGCATACATGCGCGCGAGCTTCCAGGTGGCGCCGATCTGGCCGTTCTCGGCAGCGTATTTATAGGCCTCGACCGCCTGGTCCTTGTGGCCGCTCTTGTAGGCCGAGAAGCCGAACTGGAACACCGCCCACGGGCTCGACTGCGGCTTCACGCCGGTCTTGTCGTCGAACACCTTGTCGTCGAAGGCCATGGCCTGCCCGACGGCGCCCAAGGTCGCAAGCGCGACCAGTGCCGAAAAGACAGACGACCTCAACACCTCAGATGTCCGCATAGCAGTGCGTTTCTTCTGCCGCACCCGGATGAGTCACCGCGCCGTCGCGGGCCGGCCCTACCGTTTGCGCATATTTCCATATCGCGCCGGACTGGTAGTCGGTCTTGCGCGGCTTCCATTTCTTTGCCCGGGCCGCCAGCTCGGCGTCCGACAGGGCCACTTCGATCGTGCCGTTCACGGCGTCGATCGAGATCACGTCGCCATCCCTGATCAGCCCGATCGGCCCGCCGACCGCCGCCTCCGGCCCGACATGGCCGATGCAGAAGCCGCGCGTGGCGCCCGAGAAGCGTCCGTCGGTGATCAGCGCCACCTTGCCGCCCATGCCCTGGCCGTAGAGCGCAGCCGTCGTCGACAGCATCTCGCGCATGCCCGGACCGCCGCGCGGCCCCTCGTAGCGGATGACGAGAACCTCGCCCTCCCGGTAGTTGCGCTGCGTGACCGCTTCGAAGCACTCCTCTTCCGAATCGAAGCAGCGCGCCGGCCCTGAGAATTTCAGTTCCGACATGCCCGCGACCTTCACGATCGCACCCTCGGGGGCAAGGTTGCCCTTCAAGCCCACAACGCCGCCTGTCTTGGTGATCGGCCGATTGGCGGGACGCACAACATCCTGGCTCTCATTCCAGGCAACGTGCTCCATATTTTCGGCCAAAGTGCGGCCAGTGACCGTCATGCAGTCGCCGTGCAGATAGCCGTGATCGAGCAGCGTCTTCATCAAGAGCGGAATGCCGCCGGCCTCGAACATGTCCTTGGCGACATATTTGCCACCCGGCTTGAGGTCGGCGATATAGGGCGTCTTCTCGAAGATCGCGGCCACGTCGAAGAGGTCGAACTTGATGCCTGCCTCATGCGCGATTGCCGGCAGATGCAATGCCGCATTGGTCGAGCCGCCGGTGGCGGACACCACCGTCGCGGCGTTCTCCAGCGCCTTGCGCGTGACGATGTCGCGCGGCCGGATGTTTTTCGCGATCAGTTCCATGACCTTTCCGCCTGAGGCGAAATTGAAGCGGTCGCGCATCTCGTAGGGCGCCGGCGCGCCGCAGGAATAGGGCAGTGCCAGGCCGATCGCTTCGGCGACGGTGGCCATGGTGTTGGCGGTGAACTGAGCGCCGCAGGAACCGGCCGAAGGACAGGCCACCTGCTCGATCTCAAGCAGTTCGGCATCGCTGATCGTGCCCACCGAATGCTGGCCGACTGCCTCGAACACATCCTGCACGGTGATCTGCCGGCCGCGATAGCTGCCGGGCAGGATCGAGCCGCCATAGATGAAGATCGACGGCACGTTGAGGCGCACCATCGCCATCATCATGCCGGGCAGCGACTTGTCGCAGCCGGCAAGCCCGACAAGGGCGTCATAGCAATGGCCGCGCATGGTGAGCTCGACCGAATCGGCGATCACCTCGCGCGACACCAGCGACGACTTCATGCCTTGGTGGCCCATGGCGATGCCGTCGGTGACGGTGATGGTGCAGAACTCGCGCGGCGTGCCGTTGGCGGCCGCCACGCCCTTCTTGACCACCTGCGCCTGGCGCATCAGCGAGATGTTGCAGGGCGCAGCCTCGTTCCAGCAGCTCGCGACGCCGACCAGAGGCTGCGCGATCTCGGCCGCCGACAGGCCCATGGCATAAAGATAGGAACGATGCGGCGCCCGCGCCGGACCTTCGGTCACGTAGCGGCTGGGCAGCTTGGCCTTCGAGATTACCCTGGCGTCCATACTCGTCCTTGCCGCACACCCCGCGGCCGGTCCACTCGCCGCGCCAACCTGGCACGCATCCCGGGACATATCTCGGGTGCTCCGGGTTTATGGCGGGAAATGGGCAGTTCCCTCTGTCGGACTTCTACAGGAGGGGTTGTTCAGAAAGTGTTGCCGAAACGTCACAATCGCATCGGGCGCCAGTTGCGCGGCGAATCTGCAACAGCCCGCCGAGAGGCTATGCTGAGTCCTCGGCCAGCCAACAAAAAAGGCCGAGCATTGCTCGGCCTTTTTTCTCGAATTTTCAGAAACTTAGAACTTGATCTTGAGACCACCCGAGATCGCCGTGACGAGATCGTTACCGAAGTCGTAGCTGACTTCTGTGCCGGCCTGATATCCGTTCTCACCATTCACTATCCCGGAATGGCCGCTGGTCAACACACCAATCGCGCCGGCCAGGCGAAGTTCGATGTTCGGCCGCGGCGTATAGGCTACGCCTCCACCCAAGGTCCAAGTATCGGTCTGAGAACCATACCCGTGTGAGGTGCCGCGATCCCAGCTCAGTTGGCCGGCGGCGCTCCACTGATCGTTGAACTTGTGGCCAATCCCGCCGGAAACGGTCCAACCGTCACGATACATCAAGTCCAGCGACGTGATTTGGCCCGAATGCAGTTCATCACCGGTGACACATGCCGAAGATGGAGTGCCTACGACGCAGATCGGGACGCTTTGCAGCAGGCTCCAGTTGACCCATTTGACTGAGCCGAAGGCGAGCCATCCAGGCGCGATACCGGACTGAAGCTTAAACTCAACCACATCGGGCATATACTGCGTCGAGCCGTAGATTGGCAGCACAGTTCCGCCGACATTCGTCAAGTCTAGGGTGCCCTCGATATTATCGAGCTTAACTTTTGAATTATAGACCAAGCTAGCCCTTAGAGCAATGTCGGGAATTTCATAGGCTAGGCCAGCCCGCCAGCCCCAGCCGTTGCTGGTTAGATCGACGCGACCAGTTCCCCCAAAGTTCGGCACAGCTGGTGAAATCAGGTCTTCCTTGAAGCCATAGACTTTTTGGTAAAACACACCGCCGATGAATCGAAGTTGGCCCTTACCCGCGTCCATCTTGTAGGAGCAGGTCGCCGCGTAATTATCGCTCTTGATATCTGTTTCTATATTTGAGTACGAGCCGTTCCAAATACCCGGAGCGGTATGAGCACCCCACGGTTGCGAATAGTCGACCATACAGTCGACGCCTTGCACGATCTGGGCCTTGGCGCCGATACGCGGCACCCAGTAGTCCTCGCTATCCTTGGCCGTGCTCATCCCTGTCAACACACCCGGATTGCCCGAGGTGTCCACGGCATTCTTCAGCTTGCGGTCCGGCATCACATAGGTTGCTTCGGCTTCCGTCGCAAATGGCGCCGGGTCGAACAGCAGGTCGATGTCGTAACCACCGCGCTCGATGCCGCCGGCATGCGCGGGGTGCATCGCGGCGCTGATCAAAGCGATCGAAAAGCAGCCTGCCCCCGCCAGAGCTTTGAGCCGCAGAATATTCATGGAAATCCCTCCCCGAAATACAAGTGGCTCAAGCTAGAACCAATTCGGGTTAACGACGCAACAACGTTTTCAAGAGCTGTACATGTACACCTTGACAGCACGCATTTTCGCCGTGGTGAGGGCCGCCGCAATTGGTGCCCAAATCGCGACAACCGCGATCAAACGGCAGAAAAAATGCGAAGAAAAGACCCAAAACAGGGCAAAAACAGCCGATTTTGAGGCCGACAGGCCCCCATTGTTACATTATGGCAACAATGGGGCGCAAACTTTCCGTTTACGTCAAAATTAACGTAGCGGAACGCCCATTTTCGAGGCAGCTAACGTACCGGAAAGCGACTCTGGAGCGAGGCCGAATCTTCCCGCTCAGCCGGCGTCGCGGACCCTGGTCAAAGCCACCGAAAGCTTCTCCTGCGCCTCGCGATATTCAGCGAGTTTCTCACGCTCTGCCTCGACCACCTCTTCCGGCGCGTTGGCGACGAACTTTTCGTTGGAAAGCTTCTTGTGCAGGCGGGCGATCTCCTCGGTCACCTTGGCCAGTTCCTTCTGCAGCCGCGCGGCCTCGGCCTGGAGGTCGATCAGGCTGCCGAGCGGCAGGCTTATCGTCGCCTCGTTGAGCACGATCTGGGCCGAGCCCTTTGGCGGCGCGTCGACCAACGCGATATCGCCGACGCGCGCCAGCCGCTTGATCGCCTGGGCATGACGCTCCAGCCGCTCCTGCGTCAGCGTGTTGGCGCCGATCACCATCAGCGGCGCGATCGCGGCCGGCGGCACATTCATCTCCGACCGCACTGACCTGATGCCCGAGACGAGGTCGACCAGCCAGTTGATGTCGGCGGCAGCCTCCTCTTCCTCGAAGTCGGGCGACGGCCAGGCGGCATGGCAAAGCAGCGACGAGCGCTCCTTGCCCTCGCCTGCGGTCTGCGCCCACAGTTCCTCGGTCATGAACGGCATCATCGGATGCAGGAGCTTGTAGATCTCATCGAGCACGAAGGCGACGCAGGCCCGGCTCTCGGCCTTGGCGGCCTCGTCCGTGCCCATGAACACCGGCTTCAACAGCTCCAGGTACCAGTCGCAAAACAGGTTCCAGACGAAGCGGTAGGCCGCGCCGGCCGCCTCGTTGAAACGATAGCTGGTGATGCCTTCGGTGACCGCGCGCGCCGCCCGCGTGAGTTCCGTGAGGATCCAGCGATTGACCGGCAACTTGGCGTCATTCAGCCAGAAATCGTCGTTGCGCGCAACCTCGTTCATCTCGGCGAAGCGCGTCGCGTTCCACAGCTTGGTGCCGAAATTGCGGTAGCCGGCAATGCGCGCCGGATCGAGCTTCACGTCGCGCCCTTGCGCCGCCATCACAGTCAGCGTGAAACGCAGCGCGTCGGCGCCGTATTCCTCGATCAGGTCGAGCGGATCGATGACGTTGCCCTTCGACTTCGACATCTTGGCGCCGTTCTTGTCGCGCACCAACGCATGCACATAGACGGTGTGGAACGGCTCCTCGTCCATGAAGTGCAGGCCCATCATCATCATACGGGCGACCCAGAAGAAGATGATGTCGAAGCCGGTCACCAGGACGTCGGTCTGGTAATAGGTCTTGAGCTCGGGCGTCTGGTCGGGCCAGCCCAGCGTCGAGAACGGCCACAGCGCCGAGGAGAACCAGGTGTCGAGCACGTCCTCGTCGCGGGTCAGGATCTCGCCCGGCTGGAAGTTTTCGAGCTTGTCCTCGACCCAGGCCTTCCACGGCCCTTCCAGCGCCAGATAGTATTCGACCGCCGCTGCGAGCGCCTCTTCCTCGGTCTTCTCGACGAAGACATGCCCGTCCGGACCATACCAGGCCGGAATCTGGTGGCCCCACCAGAGCTGGCGCGAGATGCACCAGGGCTGGATGTTCTCCATCCAGTCGAAATAGGTCTTTTCCCAGTTCTTCGGCACGAAGTTCGTGCGCCCCTCGCGCACCGAGGCGATCGCCGGCTTGGCGAGTTCGGCGGCATTGACATACCATTGGTCGGTCAGGAACGGCTCGATTGGCACGCCGCCGCGGTCGCCATGCGGCACGGTGTGCCGGTGCGGCTCGATCTTGTCGAGGAACCCGCCCGCTTCCATCAGCTCGACGACCTTCTTGCGGGCAGCGAAGCGGTCGAGCCCGTCGAGCTCGTCCCAGACGGCCTGGCGCTCCGGCGTGACCTCGAGGCCGGCCAGGAAATCCTCGTTGTCCTTGAGCTTGATGGCGGCTTCGACCGTCAGGATGTTGATCGCCGGCAGCTTGTGGCGCTTGCCGACCTCGAAATCGTTGAAGTCGTGCGCCGGCGTGATCTTGACCGCGCCGGAGCCCTTCTCCGGATCGGAATATTCGTCCGCCACGATCGGTATCTTGCGGCCGACGATGGGCAGCACGACGTTGCGGCCGACCAGATCGGTGAAGCGCTCGTCGCCCGGATGCACGGCAACCGCCGTATCGCCAAGCATCGTCTCGGGGCGCGTCGTGGCGACCGTGATGAAGGTGTTCGGGTTCTCCGGGTCGAACGCTTCGCCTTCGATTGGGTAACGGAAGTGCCAGAGATTGCCGTTGACCTCGTGCTGCTCGACCTCGAGGTCGGAAATGGCCGTCAGCAGCTTGGGGTCCCAGTTCACAAGGCGCTTGTCCTTGTAGATGAGGCCTTCCTTGTAGAGCGTGACGAAGACTTCCAGCACCGCCTTGGACAGGCCTTCGTCCATGGTGAAGCGTTCGCGCGACCAGTCGGCCGAGGCGCCGAGGCGCTTCAGCTGGTTGAAGATCGCGCCGCCGGATTCGGCCTTCCACTCCCACACCTTCTCGATGAATTGCTCGCGCGTCAGATCGCGGCGGTGGATCTGCCTTTCCGTGAGCTGGCGCTCGACCACCATCTGCGTGGCGATGCCGGCGTGATCCATGCCGGGCTGCCAAAGCACGTTCTTGCCGCGCATGCGCTCGAAGCGCACGAGAATGTCCTGCAGGGTGTTGTTGAGCGCATGCCCCATATGCAGCGAGCCGGTGACGTTCGGCGGCGGGATGACGATGGTGAAAGCTTCCGCCCCTCCCTCCGCGCCGGCGCCGGCCCGGAAGGCGTCGGCCTCTTCCCAGATTTTGGCGATCTTCGGCTCGACGGTCTTGGCGTCGTAGGTCTTTTCAAGCATGGAGGAGGTCCGAACTGTCGGTAACAAGCGTCCGGTGTAAATCGGAAGGTCTTGGCCGAGTCAACCGCGAGAGCTGCGATCGCTCTCACAGATATGCCTGCCGCGGCCAGCGGCAATGCCAGAACAACGGCACGTGCAGGCCGGGCAGCCTCTAACGAAAGCGCCGCCCGAAGGCGGCGCCTTTCAGCCTGCGTGTTGCGGCGGCTACTGCGCGCCGCGCGCCACGCGCTCGATCTCTTCGCGCACCAGCCTTTCGACCAGCGTCGGCAGGTTGTTGTCGAGCCAATCCTGCAGCATCGGCCGCAGCATCTCTTCGGCCATTTCATCGAAGCTCTTCTTGCCGCGGCTGGCAAAGGCATCGGAAAGCTCGCCGAACGCGGCGGCAACCTGCCTGCCCGTGTGCTCGGAAAGGATCGCGGGACGGGACGGCTGAGCCTCAGGCGCGGAGGACTGGGGAGCGCCGGCATTCGCGACAGTTTCGACCGCGGGTTCTTCCTTGTCGGTCTCGACCCGCGGCGCGGCTTCCGGAGCCCGGACAGCCGGCTTAGCTGTGACAGTACTGCCTCCGGCCGCGGCGATTTCCCGCCGCCAATCGGCGACAATAGTCTCGGCGGTCTGCGGCGCGTTTGCGGCGGCAGGCCTGTTGGGGGCTGCCGGCGCGCTCGGCTCGGCCGCGCGTCTGACACCAGTCTCCGCCGGGGTCGTCGGCGCCGGCGCCGCCTTCACCGGCTCCGGGCGAGCTTCGGCGCGCGCAAGCACGGGATCGGTCGCTGCAAGCTGGGCCTGGATTTCCGCCAGCGTCGCCGGCTTGCGGGGACCGGCATCGGCATGCAGTTCGGAACGAAAGGTGTCGACCTCGACAGCGGGTACGGCCGCGGCGGGAATATTGACGACGGCCGGCTCCAGGTCCTGGCGCAGCTCACCGGCCTCGGCCGGCTGTTTGCGACCGGTATCGCTGTCCTCGATGATCCTTCGGATGGAAGCCAGTATCTCTTCCATGGAAGGTTCGCGCTGCGCGCTGCTTGCCGTCGCCATCGTCACATCCGCCGCCCTTGTGACCCGTTATGCAATTCCGTTCCTGCCCGGGCCGGAATTCGAATCAATAGGGACAGCGTAACCGACCGATCGCCATCCGAGAATCCCCAATCTGGGGACTCTTTGGATTTCAACAGATTAGGGGATTTCAACAGAAAGCATGTCTCCCGAAAGTGGGAACCGGTTTCGGGATAAAGACATGCATAAAATCAAAAGCCTAAAGCGCATACGCGCTTCAGGCGATGCGCAGCCCCGGTCAGTCATCCGGAAAAGACAAACGCCGCGCATCCATGGGACGCACGGCGTTTATCGACGCTTCGATCGGAAATCAGCGCCCGTCGGGGGTGCGCAATCCGATCCATTTGTCCTTGACGGCGTTGTAATGCTCTTCCGGCCTGTATTTGGTGACCGCCAGGCCCAGGCGATCGACCGACAGCCGTCCCATCGCCGACAGGATGGCGTAGCTCGCCACCACCACGTCGCGCTCGGAGCTTGCCTGGTTGATCTTGGCGGTGATGACGGCGTTCTGCGCGTTCAACACGTCGAGCGTCGTGCGCTGGCCGACATTGCGCTCCTCGATGACGCCGTTCAGCGCCAGCTGCGCGGCATCGATGACCTGCCTGTTGGCGTCCACGCTTTCGCGCGCGGCGACATATTGCGTCCAAGCCGAGACCACGGCCTGGCGCACCTGGTCGCGGCTGACATCGACCTGGATGCGCGCCTCGCTGAGCGATTCCTTGTTCTGCCGCACAATCGCCGAGGTCCGGCCGCCCGAATAGATCGGAATGGTCAGAGTGGCGCCAATATTGGCAGACGTCGTGCTACCGTTGGGACTGCTGGCGGAACCGGGAACGGTGTGGCTGTAATTGTCCGAGATGCCGGCGGAGGCCGAAAGCTGGGGCAGCAGCGCACCTTCCGACGACTTCACCGAAAACGCCGCCGCATCGACGAGATGCTGCGTGGCAAGGATCGCCGGATGCTCGGCCGAGGCGACGGCCAGGGCGGAATCGAGATTGCCCGGCAGCAGCTTGCCCAGCGGCGAAGCCGCCTTCAGCTTGCCCGGCTCGTCGCCGACGATCTGGTGATAGGTAGCGGCGCTCGCCAGAGCGGTCGCGCGGGCGGCGCTCAACTGCGCCACCGCCGTCGCCCGCGAGGCATCGGCCTGGGCGACGTCGGTGCGGGTGCCCTCGCCGACCTCGAAGCGCGAGCGGGCGGCGCGCGCCTGCTCGGTCAGGAACTGCAGGTTCTGCTCGGTCAGCACCGCGACCTGGCGGTCGCGAATCACGTCCATATAGGCGCTCGCCGCGTTGAACAGGATGTTCTCTTCGGTGTTGCGCAGGCTTTCCACGGAAGCCTTCACCTGCGATTCGGCGGCGGCGACATTGTTCTTGGTCTGAAAGCCGTCGAACAGCGTCTGGTTGATCTGCACGCCGAAGCTGCCGGTCGTCAGTCTCCTGCTGGTGCCAAATCCGTGCGTGTTGGTGTAGTCGATGTTGGCCGAACCAGTGACGGTCGGGCGCCAGCCCGACTTGGCGATGGCAACACCCTCATCGGTGACGCGCACGCCGGCGCGAGCAGCGTTGAGCTGCGAATTGTACTGGTAGGCTTTGGCGAGAGCGCCCGTAATGGTCTCGGCGGAGGCGGCCAGCGGCGAAAGCGCCGTCGCGGAAACGAGAATAGCTGCTAAAACTGTTTTGTGTCGGGGCGGCACGTTATTTCCCTCATTCGTTTACATGGGAACCACGCCACGTCAGCCTACCCTTACGGATCGACCGGCGCCGCGTTGTCTATCGTTCCCCCGCTGATAGGCTCCCGATAACTCACGGTTAACCAAATCAGCAACGATTGTCAGGCGCAAGCGATCATGACAGCGCCTTCGCTGCAAGGCAAAAACGCTCAGAATTCAAACGCGTGAGCACGTTCGAAGCCCGGTAGTGGCTTAATTGCCGCATTAAAGGCCCGTCTGCCGGTTACAACTCCCCCGGCCTTAAAAAACAGCCGGGCCACGCCAGAGTTGCCTTGTCCTTCCACCACAACCAGACGTCCATCTTCCGCAAGCTGGTCGAGCAGCGCCGGCGGCACTTCCTCGACGCTGCCGCCAATGAAGATGACGTTGTAAGGCGCTTCAGCGGCATGCCCCTGCGGCAGCGGCCCGGTGATGACTATGACATTCTGGCAGCCAAGGCTGGAAAGCGTGGATCTCGCGGTCTCCGCCAGCGCGGGATCGCTCTCCAACGCCACCACGGACCGGGCAAGCCTGGACAGCAATGCGGCGGAATAGCCGCTGCCGCAACCGACATCGAGCACCGAATCACTCGCATTGATCTCGGCCAGCTGCAAAAGCTTGGCGAGCGGCGACGGCTCCATCAGGTAGCGTGCGCCGCTGCCATTGGCGCCGTCCGAAATGCGGATGTCTTCGTCGATATAGGCCAGATCCCGCTGCCCGGCGCCGACAAACGCCTCGCGCGGAACGGTCAGCATCGCTTCGATCAGGGGCGCGCTGGTGACATCGGTGGTGCGGACCTGGCCGTCGACCATCTTCACGCGGCGTTCGGAAAAATCAGCGCTCATGTCCCAACAATCCGCTCCCCGCGCCAAATGCGCGGCTAAAACTTCGACTGGAACCCCGCTCCGGCGCGGTTGCGCTGGAGCCCGCAAGCATCTGGAGGCCTCGCCCGGAATCGAACCGGGGTGCAAGGATTTGCAGTCCTCTGCGTAACCACTCCGCCACGAGGCCTCGCAATGCTCCCGGCGTTCCGAGCGAACTCATTATGTTGGCGCTCACGGGTCGTCAAGCGCGGGCGCGTCATTCCCGACGCTTTCGCGTGGAGCGGCCAAAGTGGTGATTACCAATCGGTTGTCGCGGTTCCGGCATCGCCGTGACGGAGCCGCCCCTGCCTCTCAGTCGGGTCGACGCCGACGTTCCCACCAGACGATGAAACGCCGCCGGTGGCGCCGGATCATCGCGAATTCATAGGAAAGCACCAGGAGACCGAGCGGAATCATCCAGAAGCCGAGAATCGGCAGAAAGCCCAGAAGTCCGCCAAGGGTGAGCAGCATGCCGATGGCGATTCGCCAGCCGCGCGAGCGCGGCATGGTGAACTCGCGGCCGAAGATCGAAATCTTCCGTGCCGGGGCGTTGTCATCGTCCGCTGCGGTCATTCAAACTAATCCCATCCGCTGCCTGAGTCATGTCAAGGCGATGACCGGCCGCTTTGTTCCGTGCCGGTGTGAAGCCCTTCATATGTGGGCACGCCGAACGATGGCACAAATAGCCGCATCAAAAACTGGAGAAAAATTGCGAAATGCTGCTTTGCAAAGCCGAAAGGTGTTTGCTATAGGCTGCGCCACTCACGTCAGAGCCTCCGTTCCCCGGTAGCTCAGTGGTAGAGCAACCGGCTGTTAACCGGTTGGTCGCTGGTTCGAATCCGGCCCGGGGAGCCAAGTTTTCCAAGGCTTACAGAGTTTTTTGAGTTTGCCGAGAAACGGCTGATCTACAGCATATCTACACAACTCGACTTCGCTAGGCGCCCGTCTACACCGGTATCGCCCCGACGTTTTTGATGAGCTGATCGGCTGCAGCAGAAGCGGTCGAGATGGCTCGCACGCAACATTTGCGGCGTGGGCAATTCGCCTCGCCGGCAGCTGACGTTCGGAGTGGAGATTGCGGTCGGCATTGTCCTCGCCGGGTAGGCCTAAAAAAATCTCCGCATGCACCGTATTTTTACCGGAGCAGCGCGTTACAATGTGAAAATGAGCAAAAAGGCTGAGACCGTAGTCATCGCGGCCTTCACCGAAGAAGATGCCGCACGTCTCACCGGTCTGTCAGTCCGCCAATTGCGGCACTGGGACCGGACAAAATTCTTTGCGCCGAGCCTAGGCAATGAAAACCGGAAGCTCGCCTACTCTCGACTGTATAGCTTCAAGGACCTGGTGGCACTACGCGTCCTGGACGAGTTGCGCAACGAATCGCGGGTATCGATGCAGCATCTTCGCGAGGTCAAGGACAAGCTCCTTGCGCTCGGAGAACACTGGTCGTCGACCACCTTGTACGTGCTCAAGAAGAGGGTGGTTTTCGTCAACAACGAGACCAGGCAGCACGAAGAGGTAGTTTCCGGCCAGGGGGTTTTGCAGATCCCGCTGCAGGTCGTCGCGGGAGACATGCAGGAGCGCGTCCGGCTTTGGCGCCAACGCGATTCATCGGCGGCTGGTCGTATCGAAAAGCGCCACGGGTTCGGTAACACATCGGTGGTGGCAGGGACGCGTATCCCCGTGGGAAATATCAAAGCCTTTGCGGAATCGGGCTACTCGATCGAGCAGATCATGCGTGAGTATCCCACGCTGACGCGGTCGGACGTGGAAGCCGCGCTCGCCTTCGATAGCGCTGCTTGAAGGCGCCAGCGGCCCATCTTGTTTTCCTGCTGGACGCCAGCGCTCCTGAATCCGTGGCCCTGGCCCTCGAAAAGGCTGGTCACAAAGCAATCCGACATAGCAACGTGCTCGCCGACGGCGCGACAGATATCGTGGTATGTGAAACTGCGTTGGCCAATGGCGCGATTTTGATAGCAGTCGACAAGGACATGAAGCAGCTGACGAAACGCTTCAATCCTGACCAGGAACGTTTCAAGAAGCTCAGCATGATCCAGATCGCATGCAACGGCGTCATGGCGTCAAAGCGGCTCGAGCAGGCGCTGAGCATAATCGAACACGAATGGGCGATAAGCCGAAAGAAGGCTGCTTCCCGACTCTGGTTCGAAATAGCCAACCACCGGATGACGACCTATCGGTGAAAGCTCTGGTCGCCGAAGCGGCAGGGCGATCCACTGTCAACGTCGAGCGACAAGCACGAAGGCCTAACCGCGGTCGTCCTTGGCCGAGACGCGCCGCCAGCTTCTGATGGATCGGAGCGGCTGATTGCACCGCCGCCTTATAGGCCCCGAGGTGATAGCGCGCGAGCGCGGCGGGGCTCAGCAACGCGCGGTGGCTATTCGCCAGCGTCTGTGCCTCTGGATCGCTTTGCGTAGGGCCGACTCATGCGTGGTTTCTCACTGCTGCAAAGGCTCATCACGGCCCTGCATAGCGGACGGCGCCAAGTCGGGGGGAAACTCGCCAGTGAGACGAGCCGGTGGCTTCTAACCGCAAGGTCTTGAGAACACCATCGCCCCCTATAGATACGGCCGTTCGCGCCAGCCGCCAAGTTGCGCGTCGTCCCGCAACGGCACAAACGACTTACGGTCGCACCAACGATTTTAGCTCGTCCCTGGTTCAGGTTATCACGCCTACCTGACACGACTCTCGCACCCCGATTGTCGTTAACTTCCCTCGCAGGCGGACTGGCGTTGAGTCATGATCGATTCCCCGAATCGAAAAGGAATCGATGGATGTCAGCAGAAAAAGAAACTCTTCTCCGTTTCGACGGAACCTCCCTCCAGCCTTGCGAGGCGCCGGAGTGGTACAGTGCGGTCATGCGTGACGCCGACGACATCGGCGGCCACTACCCAGCGATCTACGGGCGCAATGGCATCCTTCTCGATCATCAGTTCGGCCAGGATCTTCACTCGATCAACGTCTACAATGCTGGTGTGCACGGGCACCTCGTCGAATACTGGGATGTCACGAGGTGCCTCGCCACCATCTTCATCGACGATGTTGCCGCATACCTCGAGTTTCGCGCCAAGCACCTGTTCGCGTGGGTCTGGCTGATCAAGGATATGGAGCGCAAGGCGGACTTCGACTTCGGCAAAGATCAACGGAAACGGGCATAGGGACGGCGGCGATGGCGGCAATGAGAAACTACAACCGGGAGCACGTTCAGACAGGAGGCATGATATCGGGCGGCAGTGAAGGGCATCTGACCGTCGGCGATGTTCGAAATGCAATCGCCAATCTCCCCGACGACGCGGAGGTCATCTTCGGCACATGCGACCACGGCCAGCCACTGACATTTTACCGTTTCAAGATGCGAGGTGAAAATCTGATCTCGATCGAGTTCGGCTGAGGCCGAGCGACCTAGAAAGAATGGAGCACGGTCTTTGCCGGCAGCGCGATCGACTTGTGCTCATCACCGACTAAGCGCCCGCTTACCACGACCGTGATCTCCTCACGACGTGGGCTACGGCCAGCGCCGCCGCTATCAGTGAAATACGCCCGGACCTTGAAGCGGGCGAGCTTTGGCGGGCTGTTCCTATCCAGCCACCCTGGGAGTCGCTGGGCTGTCTCGAATTCTCCTGTCCATTCGTATGGGATGGCATATTTCACCCCCTCGATCTCGACCTCTTCCAGGCTGCCAAAGAGCAAGGTTCCATCAGCGGGCACGATCTCGTCGATAAGAAATGTGCGCCGGTTCCAGTTGACGATCTGCACATAGGCGTATGTGAACTCCTCAGCCATCACGTCGACGGTCGGGTTTGCATCGCCGATCATGAACTCGGTCTGTTTTCGTTGTTCCCAGATCTGGTCATACAGAGCAAACAGCGTGATCCCGGCGGCAATGACAGCCAGATATCCAGCCGCCGCGCCGAACCATCCCCGGAAGCACTCAGCTCCATTTTCCTTCTCAGCACAGAGATCACCGAAATCCCAATGGTAGGTGAACCACAGCAGAACACCGATCGCGACAAAGACCGCGACGCCCAGAACCGCCGCCCAGTTGCCATCCTTCCAAAGCCTAGTCATTTTTTCCCGGTCGCCCCAGTCGATCGCTATTCGGCCACCGAGCGCCTCGGCGCCGCGCTTAGTTTCGAGGGTCGTACGGTTTCGGCCCCCGTGCCGCTAGCAGAGACGATGCTGCTGGCTACCGCCATCTTGGGTGGTCCACGCTCCCCGATTTCCACAGAACAGCGCACTATTTCAGCAGGCTGAACTGCGACAGGCTAGTAGCGGTCGGACCTGATTCTCATCCTGGGGGATGAGCATGCAACCCAATGAACACATTCAAAACTTGCTCAAAATCCGGAAAGCGACGAGGTATCTGCTTGGAGGGTGAGCTGGACGGCAAGGTGCCTTGGGATAATTTCACGGGCATCAGGAAATTACTCGAAGCGGTAGATCATGCACTCGCTGGTGAGCGCAGACTCGCTACCCCGTCGATCGACGATGACGACATCTAAGGGACAGGACTGATGCATTTTGTGCACCGTTGGAATGGGGAATATTTCGGCTGGTTCCATGACGACGCGCTGTACACCAAGGACGGCCGACACATCGGATATCGCCGCCAGCACAAAGTTTTCGCCCTAGACGGTCGGTACCTCGGCGAGGTGAAAAATCATCGGCTCATCACACGGATAGCCAAGCTCGGCAGCACCAGTATCCGAGGCGTGCCGATGCTTCGGACGATAGGCACGACGGTCAATCCGGCGAATGAACAGCCTTTCGACATGCCGGACGGCTTCGACGACTTTCCGCCACCCGAAACTCTGTAAAGCTATCCCGTGGCACCACTGCCCTACGCCGTTCGCGCCTGGCTCTTCCTGCGCACCCTCGACGATATGGTTGCTGCTTACCGAGCCGCTGCCAAGGCCCATAGCCGCCGCCCAGATGAGGTCGAGGCGGAAGTCCGCCGCTACCTCGGTATTGGGCCGAACGATCCATTTCCCAATCGCGACGATGACGCGGAGGAAGATCCGGTCGGGCGGCTCTATGACCAGGCCGGGGAGATGGAACAGCAAGCAGGAAGAGGCGCGCACTTGGTCCGCAAAGCCTTCCTGATCGCGCTGTTTCACCATTGGGAGCGGCATTGCAATGCCGAACTCAAACGGAAGGACTATTCGCATCCCCGTGGCTGGTTGAGTGAGCGCGGGAAAAGCGCCTACGCGAAAGAAATCTTGGAGCTAGAACGGGCCGCCAATTGTGCCAAGCATGGTCCGGGCCATTCGTGTCAGAATCTATTCAAGATGTCGCCAAGCCTATTCCCAACAATTTCGACAGCCGCGAAGGCGAGCGAGCAGGTGTTGGTGATCGATGAATCGACGCTGGAGCGCTTCTTTGCAGCCCTGCGGAACGCCGCTTCTTAGCGCCCGTATAGGTGTAAAGCCTCACCGGCTTGCGATCGGCGACGGCAATCAAAACGGAATTGGGTTCCGAGGGACGCCGGCTGACCGCGAGATGCTCGAACCTTTCAAGGTCTGAGCCTCCAGCGTCAAGCCGTCACCGCTTCGCATTCGCCCTGCTCTTCCGCGCGATCTCCTGCCGCGCTCATCAGCGGAATTGGGTTCCCGGCGTCAGCAGGACGAGTCCGGACGGCGAATAGCCAGAGAAGCGCGCTCGTGATCACCGACACAGCACGGCAAGGCGCGGGCTTCACCCGCGGCGGACCAGGCGCACATCACGACAAGGTCGACGACATCGAAGAGATTGGCACATATATCGACGAGACCAGAGATCACGACATTCGAGACTGCGACGATGGTCTCAGTCTGAAGCTCACCGGTGCCACGATCAGGCGCCATGCGCGGCCGATCCATTGCAACGTCTGGGTGCGTTCCGCACGCTCGCGATCACGCTTGCGCACCTTGAGTCGTTTTCTGACATTATCGGACGGGCAGTGCACCACGCACGCGAAAATAGGTCCGCAAACGGTCGAGATGGGTGAACAACCATCCAATGGTCCAGAACTCGCTATCACAGGGCACCATATCAAGATTAAAAACGATCGGGCGAACGGGACAATCAGGTAGGATGATCCGATGCCCCGCAACACGAAGCGCCAGAAACAGCCCGAAGAAGAACACACGCATCTCGCCATTAGAGTGGAGCGCTGCGAGGCGAGCGTCGAAGCTGCCATCAACTATAACGTCTACACGCCGCAAACCGCTTGGAACTCGGATGATGATGACCCACTGTATCGGTTCACTTCTCGACTTACCGTCGCCGGAACATCCACCTACCCGGAGGAACGGGCGGGCGACACCTACGAGGTCACAATCTATGGCGACAATCTTGGCTCAGACGATATCCGTGCGACGCTCAAAGATGTACAGGCGCGGGATGAGCACGGGTCGCCCAAATACCGTCAATACCGCGGTAGGCAGATCCCGATTTACGATCCACCGCCGGGCATTGGGCTCATCGACAAGATCCGCGGCGAGCCTCGCTGGACGGCGTGGCTTCGTGTCTCGCCACGCGTTACCAGCGATGCACTCGCCTTGTTGCGCAATGGACGATCACTGTTCCTGGCGATCCACGAGCGTAAAAGGGGCCGTACGCGCTGGGTTCAGAGCGTGAGCTTGCAAACGACCGACCCGGCAGAAGAATAGAAGACGGTTTAGGGGCCCCTCCGCTCGCCATCGCCGAGGCGCCGTATTTCGACCTCTCCGGTGGAAATTCTTGATCGCCGGTCGGGCATAGGTTCAGTCCCCTTGCGCCTGCAATTTTATGAACTTAGCTATTTCGCCCATAAGCTCTTCTGATGTTCGGCTAATTCTGCCATGCGGCGAAGATTTTTCGCATGGTAACCGTCGCCATGATACTCCAGACATGGGAACAAACACTCCGTGCGCGCAAAGCCACATAGCTGGGTACTCAATATCGCGGGCAACTTTCCACCCTGATGATCGTGCATGATCTGCCTGGACTTTTTACGCCGACCCGTGCTTCGATCTTGCTATGGACGGAGGCCCAACCGGAACAGATTGGATGCCGGGCGAGATCGATTTGATCGTTGCCGACTATTTCGCAATGCTCAAAATGGAACTGCAAGGCGAGCCCATCAAAAAGGCACGCCGCAACGCTGCGCTTCAGGATTTGACCGGACGCTCGAAGGGTTCGATCGAATTCAAGCATCAGAATATCAGCGCCGTGCTCCTCCAACTTGGCCTACCCTGGATCGTTGGCTACAGGCCGATGGCAAATTTCCAGAAGGCGCTGGTCGAAGGCGTCGAACGCTTTCTAGACTCGCAGCCGATGTTCATCGAAGGCGACTTGTTAACGATCCCCTCGCAACTTGCTGAGAGTGGAACGATCTTCCTTGAACCTGCGCCGCAACCGTCAGCTCGGCAGCCCCACGCACCGGCGTTCGTCCAACGCCTCGTTCGGAAATTCGATCCGGCGGCCCGCGACGCCCGCAACCGAATGCTCGGCAGGCTCGGCGAAGAGCGAACCTTCTTCTCCGAGCAGGCGGTCCTGCGAGCCAACGGACGCGACGACCTCGCTCGCAAAGTCCGTTGGGTTTCGATGGACGACGGAGATGGTGCCGGCTACGACATCCGCTCCTTCGACCCAGCGGGTGCTGAACGTCTCATCGAGGTCAAGACGACTACAGGCCACAAGACCACGCCCTTCTATCTCTCGGAGAACGAGCGTGCCCTCTCGGAAGAACGACCGGACGCATTTCGCCTGGTGCGGCTTTATGATTTTGCGCACGAACTCCGTGGGTTCGAACTTTTACCACCACTGTCGAACAGCGTCGTACTCAGGCCAGTCAATTGGTCGGCGTCATTTGATTGAATATGCGACCTGCCTTGTCCGCCCAAGTGCAGCGAGCGACATTTCGATGAGAGGTTCAATAAGCAGCCTGGCCATCTGCACCGGAACGGCATTTCCCACCTGGACGCCGCCAGCCATAAGTCCACCTTCGAAGACGAACCACTCCGGAAAGCTCTGAAATCTGGCCGCCTGCCTCAACGTAATTCCATGATTCTCGGTGGGATGGACGAAACGTCCCTTGGACGGGTTAATACATGCGGTCGTCATCGTGGGGCCAGGACGATAAGGATCGATGCGGCCATAAACATCGAAATGGCCGCGATGGTTTCTGTGACACGCCAACAGACGTCCTGACTCAGCTCGCGAGCCGCCGTTGTGGGGCGTCCTGGCAAATGCCGTAGTTAGAGCGGTGCCGTGATTCATATGAACGTCATTGGGATCATCCGGAGCCGCCGGCGCCGCAAATACCTCTGAGGCTGTCAGCCAAGGCGGACGTCCATCCTCCACTGCCACAGCAGGATCTACATGGGTCTGCTCGGGCGGCCAAACTGGCGCGTCCACTCGTCGCTCGTCATAACCCAATAGGAATACGCGACGCCGATTCTGGGGAACCCCATAGTCACGGGCATTTAGAATAACAGGCTCGAGCATACCGTAACCCGCAGCGGCAGCCATCGAGTAGAATCCTTCGAGAAATGACCTGTGCCGAGGCCACAGGAGACCCGGCACGTTCTCTACCAAGAAAAAAGACGGTCGCAGCGCGCGGACGTATTCGAAATAACGCAGTAGGAGCCGGTTGCGCGGATCCCCGACACCGGCATCTCGCAGTCGATGCGCCGAGAAACCCTGGCATGGCGGGCCACCGAGCATGAGATCGCAGTCACCTGGTGCTAATCCAACCTGCGTCATAAATGTCTGATGATCCAGCTTAAGAATGTCGTCCTCAAAAAGCAGAGCTCTCGTTTGCCCCTGGTTGACGAGGTTGCGTCGATAGGATTGCGCCGCGTAACGATTGTTCTCAATAGCGGCGGCTATGTCTGCGCCCGCCAGCGTCGCACCCAAAGAAAAACCGCCCGCGCCTGCGAACAAATCCACTGCTACGGGGCGTCGGACCGACGGGCTCGGTCCAGCGATTTTGGAATCGGCTACCTTCATGTACCGGATCGCCCCTCAAAGCCTATAATGCTTCATGAAATGTCTTCGTTAGATTAAGAAACCTGAAAAATACCCGAGATCGAGCTCATCAGGCGTACCGACCGCGAGGGCCCGATCCAGAAGCAGGTTTCCTTCTTCACAACTTGTTTCGGGCAGGAGGCTGCAGGCGTGACAAGCCGCAAGGTTGAGACTGAAAAGACCCTGTCCCTCGCTTTCAATGCAAAGCGGATCAGACGAGCAAATCACGGCATTCCGCATGGCTGATTGGACGGTGCCTTGAAGTCGGTCGGGCTCGCCCTGTCGTACTAACCCTCCAAGCGTACCTTCGGAATCGCCGCTGGCTGTGTAGAGCAACAGTCCTGCCATCTTGATGTCGCGACCATCCGAAACGTATAGTCGTTCGCGGATACTAGAGGTGTCATAGCCGCATTCAAACGCGAGCTGGCGGATCAGTAGATGGGAGAAAGTGTGGATCAACAAGGTTGCTGGAGATAAGGGCTTCGGCGGCAGCCCACGGTTGCGTTGTACTGCTTTGGAGCGTGTTGAGAGCGTTCGAAACCGTTTCTGCACACTGTCTTTTTTTACCCAGGCATCAATTTTACTTTGGCGAAACTGGATGAAGATTCCCTCGCCGCGAACTGAGAACCCCGGCAGCCAAGATTTCGGATTTATGGATAACTTCGCAGGTGCACCCTTCAGCGCCTCTGGAGGAATAATCCGAGAAAAACCGGTCAGCACCCGCGTTTCCCTAAGTTTCGGAACGAGGATGACGCGTTCAAACAAGCTCGCGAAGACGCTGCCGTAGGTGTCACTGTTGTGGCTGGCGGTGTCAAAATCGTGCCGCTCCTGGCGCGGGGGACGCGGCCCCAAATAGGCCTTGTATTCATCGAAGCGGTATTTCATTTCGCCGCCCGCTTCGGGTCCGGCAGGAGCGGCGGCACCGAGCCTCTCTTGGACAGCTTTGATGAAGCTCTCGGCGTCGACGCCTAGGTTCTTGGCTCGCGCACGGAGGAACTGCTCGGAGACTGCCCCATCCACGGTCGTAGATATGATTTCATCCCAAGTGTCGGGGCGGTCGAGAAGTTGGCGGATTTTCGCAGAGTAAGGCGGGATCAAGATCGAGCTGACGACCTTGGCGAAGTAGGCATTTGAGGCACCTCGCTGGATGGTCTGCGGAATATTCGTGCAGTCTTCGGCTGCTTGAGGACCAAGCCAGGGGCGGTGGCCCGGGCACCTTTGACCAAATATCTCCATCAGCACGTTTTCACGGAAAGCACCGGCCATGGAATTGCTGACATTGCACTTCACGCACATCACTCGAACTCCCGCTAGCCCTGCCGCAGGAGTGGAGTAGAGATACAAGTTGCCAGGATCTGCTGAGCAGGATCGCCCTACGTCTTTGTGTGCCCATGGACTCCATGGAAAGTCCATGATGTGGCCGTTTTCACAAGCCGCAACGAACCTCACCGGGGCAAGCGTGGGACGCCGCTTCGGGTGCAGCTTTCCACAAGGCTCTCCCCTGCCCTCAACCCGGCGCCCCAAGTTTGAACATTTAAGTGTGTCGGCATTGGATTGGGCGTTCCATGGGATCTCCTTAAGTACCCTGCATCTGGGGCAAAAATACCAATTGGGGAACCGGACGAACGGCATTGGCGCGCGGTCGAGCCGCGGTGAAGCCCCGACGGCCGCCCGTTCCTGCGCTTCTGCTGGCGACATGAAGTAGCGGATGGGATACCCGAGCTCTCCAGACAGACGATCGGCCAGCCGCCCATCAACGACCTGGCATGCCTCAATCAATGCCGCACGCTGCTCGCCACTGGTCAACTCTGTTGGCCATACATCAAGACCAGCTGACATTAACGACTCTTCCTTAAAGTCGATCACAGCTCCCACGCCGAACGGCACAACGCCCTGAGATCTACGCAGTTCGGATCGTGCGGACACTCAGGTCTCCTCCAGGTCATCTTGTTCTGCTTCATAGATGTTCAGCACCTTCGCCTCGGAGGTACCGTCCACATTTCTCATAGAGGTTGGGACAGGCCATGCGTCGCGCTGAAAATTCTCGTCGCGATACCCGCCGAATGGGTACGCGAGCGTAGTGTCGCTGACTTTTCCGCCCATTCGCCCGTAATTAACAGGCAAATACTTCCTCCAGAAACTCAGCCATTCCGCGACCTCTTCAGCAGTGGCGTCGACCTCCTTACCATCTATTTCGCGGATGCGTCCTAGGATCGCTTCAACTTCCACTTCGACTGCGTCGTCGTGGTCATTGATTTCACTTGGCTCAACGACTCCTGCAAGATGTCTGACAAGTGCGATAAGAACGCCGCGAAGCCCCCTTTCGCGAGCCTGGGGGGAAAATGGCGTGACACTGGTCGGCTCTACGTGTCGATACAGACTTTGGTGATAGGCAACAAAACGCTCATAATGGGACCGATCTCGACTCTTCGTTTGAGTGTAGACAGTGACTACGAGACCGGGGTAACTGCGACCTACGCGGCTCGTGGCTTGGATGTACTCCGAGGTGCTCTTTGGTTGCCCCGACATTACCAACAGTCCGAGCCGCGGCACATCCACTCCGACCGCTATCATGTTAGTCGCCAAAAGAACGTCAACGGGCGGCTGCCCTTGTGGATTTCGGCGCCAAGGTATTCTCAGCTGCTTCAATATCTCAGGTATCTCATCCGCTTCGCATCTACTCGTCAGCTCAACGATCTCCCGGATGTAACGGCTGTCCTGGTAGCCGATGTTAAGTCGGTGACGCAGCCCCTTCAAAAATTCCGGAATGTCGCCCACGGAGAGCGTGGCAGCATGTCCAAGTTCTCGCAGCGAATTAAAGTACCAGACCAAGGTACCGTACGGATCCACGATCCGACGCTCGTCTTCTTCTGCATCGTCGATCGGGACGTTGGCGCTTTGAAGGAGGGGCGCGCAGACACGCACCAGTGCTGTCTGGTGTGATTTTACTGCGCTGCCGAGAAAGCCGACATACAATCGACCCGGCGCTTCATAGTCCTCATAAGCAAAATACGACTCTCCGGCTCTAACGGCCTGAGGAGGAAACTCAAAGGCTTCACGGGCGTAGAGATCATGACACTGCTGGGCGGCCCGTCTGATCGTTGCAGTCGATGCGACGACTTTGTGGACATGCCCGTCTCGGGTACAGAACCTGTCGATCGCGGTCTCGTAGAGGCCCACGATTGTGCCAAGCGGGCCGGAGATGAGGTGTAATTCGTCCTGAATGACAAGCGATGGCGGTGGCGCAATGTCATTGAG
The DNA here is from genome assembly GCA_000824845.1 of Mesorhizobium sp. ORS 3359. Taxonomy (GTDB): domain Bacteria; phylum Pseudomonadota; class Alphaproteobacteria; order Rhizobiales; family Rhizobiaceae; genus Mesorhizobium. Next base: position 23,690 of record CCNC01000141.1, read on the forward strand.
GCCAAATAGCCGCCCGACGCTGTCACTCCAAGAAATCTGAGCAAACTTATCGACCGTACCTATCAACAGTGTGGGGGGTGATTCGTAAATCTCCTCATCCACTACCAGAATAGGCATGCCCTCACCTGCCGAGAAGGCGCAGCCCTCATCCGGGCATTTGAAGCGTACTGTCCGCTCCGATGAGTCTTTCGCACGGACGGCCACATATCCGAGTTTGTCCGGATTATCGAGCTCGACAGCACACCATGGACACTGCAGGACCTGGAAAGGATTTGTGGCATATCGGTCGCGCTGTTTCAGTTTGTCTAGCGCACGCTTGGCATCGGATCTATGGTTGGGAGACAAGCTTTCGCCCACCCAAAGACCAATTGAAACTTCCTGGGAGCCAAGGTTTGAGCCGAGGTATCGACTTCGGCGTATCTCCTCCAGTGCGAGAATGAGGGACGAGGCTCGCTGGAATTGCTGTGCCGTAAGAAGCCGTAGCGTATATCGCATCAAAACCATAACGCCGGCGGAGGCACCTCGCATACGTTCGAGGCAAATCGTGAAGGCCGACAGAGCTAGATAAGCCTCGGTCTTGCCGCCACCGGTCGGGAACCAGATTAAATCAACGATCTTCCGATCCGGATGATCGGTCCTCGCCATGCCAGCAATATTCATCAGGACAAACGCGAGCTGAAAAGGTCGCCAGTTGCCTTTGCCCTTGGGCAGGTCACGATATCCAGGTGGCGGATCTATTCTTGGGGATCCTAACTTTCGATCCTCCAAAGAGGAGTGAAATTGCTGGACAAGCATTGCCCGATTCATCAGACGGAAAGCCAACATGACCGTGGGGTCTTGCTCGAGAACACCGATCCCTTCCAGCATGCGCTCATGGCAACGGCGGCAGTTAGCCAGGTTTGCTTTAGCGGCAGCCAAGAGAGACCCTGTGATATCCAGACTTAAATTGCGTTGCGTGGTGTCGATCCAGAGAAGGTAGTCCTCAGCCATGGCGCGCAACGCATTAATGATGGCTTGCGCCGCTTCCTCGCCTTTATCCTCTCCCGACAGGAACAACATAGACAGCCGAAGGGGCTCATCACCGTAACCATCCTCTCGGGCTTTGATCGGTTGAAGTTCATAGGTTGGTAGCGCAGCCGTCATGACGCGGTCCGTCTTGCCGGCTTCAGAGAACGACTCTTTGCGGTTCCAGTCGCCAGCAACCCCGTGGCCCAGCGCAAAGGCTCGGCGATGCCTATAAAGTAACTCGAGCGAAGCCATCTCGGCGTCTTCCTGCTCTCCCATGTCCCGGTCAATCGGCAGAAATGCAGCTTCACCGTCGGTTCCCAGAATCTCGAGGCCTACCTGGAAGTAACAGTCATCGTTAGCGGGCACTCCATTACCGATCGACCTGTGATTTACTATCATTGCCGAGACAACCAGGCTGTCTTGAACTCCACGTCGGACCGTTACATGCAGCTTGAGGTCTGGATCCGCTGGATCGATCGTGATCGCCCCCGTGTTCCCCAACTGCGTTCCAACACTGAACCCTACCTCGTGTCGGTGATGCGTGCGGCGATAGGCCGGAATTTCTCGAGTCGCAGGGATCGGACGACCGTCCAATCCAGTCTCGCCTGCCCGCTCGCGTGGCTCAACATGCTTGGTGGCGGAATAGGTCCCGAAGGTCACCACGGCGCTCAGCGCAATTGGGCCTGCTACTCGAAAAGATATTCCGCATGCAGAAGGGCTAAACTCGTTGGCCAGATTTAGCGGCTCTCTTTCGGAGGAACCAGAATCTGCGTCTGACGAGCGGCCGTTGGCGCGCTTCCCCTCACGAAGTTCGGCTTCATTCAATGCACCTCCCGCATCATCCGAAGCCTCGCCGGTTTCTGCTTCCTGGTCATCTTCCAGCAACGCTTGAACCGTTCGCTGCGGAAACAGCACCCCGGTAGCGTACAGCTGAAGTGGCGAGACGAGCATCAGCTCAGCTTTGTCCTCAGGACTATCTGCATCGCCCGGTCCAAACAGCTGGCGCTTCAGATCATCGACCATGGCATCGCGAAATGCCCGGTGATTCCTGAAGCGCGCCTTTCGTTGAGCTTCGGGTCCAGCGGACTGCGTAATGTCAGCAGCGTGTTCGAGCATCGATGTAAGCCTGATGAACGAGCATGTAGAGTTTAGCGCGAGCACGGGTCATGCCCACATAGAGCACCGACTGTGTCCAGTCGGACTTCGGCTCCAGCGACGGCAGGTCGGTCAGTATGATGACCTCATTTTCCAAACCCTTAAATGCAGGCACACTAGCAGCAGAGATCGAATCGGTAGGGCAGCGCACTGTCTCATCCTCAATATAACAAATCGACTTGCCAATCTCTGGCGGATGTCTAGTAACGCATGCCTCCTGTCGTGCTTTCGCCGACAAAATTGAGATCGATCCTGGTGGCACTCCCTGATGAAGGAGCTCTACTAACAGAGCCCTTAGTTTCCGACCCTCCTCACGGGTATCTCCGTACGGTCGATAGTCAACATTCGAAACCAGGGTGCGGCGACAGATTGGTGCTTCAATTCCCGTGACCTGGCACATCTCACTTACAACCGCTTTTGGGTTTCTATAGTTATCGCAAAGAAGAAACTCTGCAGGCTTGCTACCGCGAAGGTATGCGAGCACTTCATCGCTCATCCGACCGTAGACTTTTGACTGCAAACCGCTATCAAGGAAAATAAGCCATCGACCATTTCTAAATCCGTCGAGCAATACCATGTCGATACAGTTCATGATCGGCGCATTTAATACGTCCTGCGCTTCATCGATAATTACCACATCGTAAAATGGCAGTCCGCTTTCCTCAATGAGGGCGTAGGCGGCTTTCTCGAAGAGATCCGGCATCATGCGGTTGAAGTAGGCTGCATCTGAAGAAGTGGCCGCCCGCAGCTGTGTTCCGAACCCTCCCTTTCTGATCAAATCAGACATGAACTTATGCACGGTCGTGATAGTAACTGCGGCTCCCATTTCCGAAGCATCCATCGCTAAGAAGCGACCCAGCTGAGCATTGAAACAGAGAAGCAGGACCTTCCTTCCGCCACGCGCAAGCCGACGGGCCGCCTCCATAGCGATGAGAGTTTTCCCAGTGCCTGCAGCGCCGTCGCAGATGATTTGTGGATTGCGGTCGTTAAGCGCGAAATCCAGTATCGCGAATTGAGCTGCACTTAGCGAAGCGAGCTCGCGCTTGCTGTCAACCAACAGCCCGCGAACGGTGGGGACCAACTCAAAGTCTCCGCGCAGGGCCGACGCGATCTGTTTCACTCTGGCTGGGCTTAGCTTGGGTGACTCAGGTCTGCCGATCTTTTGCCGGCGAGCGGAAAAGTGTTTGGCCAACCGCTTTATGTATTCTACAAATGACTTTGCTTTGTCTCGCTCATCGTAGACAACCTCCAGATCCCATTCGGTGCTGCGTATGCTGAAGGAGATATGCGGAAAAGCAACGCCCCACCCCAGAAGGAATTCATCTCGCTTTAAACCAAGTTCGCGTTCAAGGTGGACGCGGAGTGGATGGGTCGTACCCTCCGACTGAGCGAACGGTCCTTCATCTGACGTGTATGTTTGTCCCTTTGGCCCGATGGTCCAGACACCGTTAACACGCGTCACCTCCCCGCCCTTTGCCTCAATGCAAAACACGCCAGGAGGCCCGATTACGACGAAATCCGCCTCGGCATATTCTTTTCGGCCATGTCCGGTGATGCCGACAGAGTGCAGACAAACATAGTCGTCGGATCCTGACGCTTGTTGAATTAACGAAAACATGTCGGCTTCGCCGCGAGGGGTGCCCGCTGGCACGCGATCCGGATACATCAATGTCATGGAAGTAGCCGTTCCGGGGCATTAGACTGGTTCGAATTGTTCATGGTGGCCGTAGGGCCGAGGGTGCGGGCGCGACCGACTACCTCGTAGGGCACATCGCGGAGGCCCTCGATGCTGCGCACCCGGTGCAGGACATATCGAACTATCGAGCCATTCGACGCAAAGGTGAGTTCCTCGGAATCCAAATCGATCTCACCGGCAAATAGTTCTCTGACGATGGCGGCGGCGGCCCTCGCTCTGGCTCGATAAACGAGATCGATCGCCTGAAACACGTTTGGCAGGCTATCATTGAGCTCTGGGTCGTCGGTAAGTTTCGCGATCACCGGGATCACTTCGCGATAGCCCCGCGGCGCTACCGTCGCGCCATTGAGGACCCACGAGCGGACAGTGGTGCCGTCCCTCTTCACACCCGAGGCAGCCATACGCCCGGCGATGGCCGATGTATCGATCCCCGTACGCTCGATGAGTCGGCGGAGTGCAATTTTCCAAAGAGCCGACACTTGGCGGACCCGAGGAGCATCGTCTATGAATTGATCCGCTCTCGCATCAATCAAGTCCCTGTCGGTTGCCGTTGGAAGGGCAAGCAAACATCCCGGCTCGAGGGATGCCACGCTACGGAAGAGTAACTTTTCTGCATCGCTGGTTTCGGCTGCAGCCTGTGTCGTAGCTCCGCCGGGCCCCGCCAGCACGATTACCTTTCCTCCGGGCGCGAGGAAGGCGAATGCTCCAGGCTCCTCGAACATGACGAGTTGAGCTTTCATTGTGGGGTGGTGATCGCGTCCCAGCACAACCGACCGATGCATGGCGTCGATAGATCGAGCTTCGAGCTTTTCGAATTCCGGTGTATCAGAATTTTCGAAGACTTCGCGAACAGACTCAGCCGCCCTGCTTGCTTCAAGCCTAGCCTTGGTTTGTTCCCTCCAAAGCCTCGAGGTTCGGCGCTTCAGGCTGAGCCGATCCGCTACGTCCCCCAAGGCTTTTAGGCTATTTTCCTCAATACGTCGCTCCCAGGTGGCGTTGGCGGCCATTGTGCGCTCGAACCACCGTTGCTCGAAGGGGTAAAGAAGTAGATCCAATCGGGACCCGTACCCGTTGTTCGCCAGTTCTCGCATGCTGAGACGATCGAGCCATCCGGGCACGACGATACGGTCAAAAGGAGCTTCTCGTCTGATGCCCTCCAAGTTTGTCCAGACGAGATTGGTGAGCTTGGCTTCGTTTCGGAGAGCTTCCGAACAAGCCATAGCTGTTTGGGCAGAACGACACACGACTGCAGCCACTTCCCCAGCCACAAGCTCTTCAGCAATCGACGCCAGTTCTCTCTGCCGATCGTATTTCTGCAAGCCCCCACTTAACATTTGGGAAAAAAGATCGTGGAGGCTGGCTGCCAATGGGCTGTAAACTCGGTAGGCATCCGACTGCATTGCGATGGTACGAGCGAGATCGTGCAAAAGCTTGTCGGATCGCGGAGTCGGTATAGGTCGCGCCAAAGCGGTTCGCATAAAGGCGGAAACAAGTAGTTCAAGGTTACGAACGTCCCCATCTCGACCCTTATCCGCCGAAGCACTTTGTATCCATTCGTCAACCGCTTCGAGAAACCCTTGCGGCGACGAGTGCACGCGTTGGACTGTTACCCAGTGATTGGCCTGGCGCGCCAGGACACGAGAGAGCAAAGAGGCGTTCGGCTCCTTCCGGCGCATTGTGAGCGGCGGCAGATCGACATCTTGGTCCTCAAGATACCAGATTTCGAATCCTCGCTTTGCCACTTCAGATACTGCCTCGCGGTCATGCAGCTCCGTCACAGCACACAATGGGGGAACGAGGTTTTGCCCGTCGGTCGCCAGCGCTGCCTGCAATGCTTGCAGCTGGCGAGCTCCGTCCACGATGACGCGCCAGGTCCGAACGTGCTGTGGAGGGTTCCGGATTAGGTCGTATGCAGTATCCGCATCGCTTGCGCAGTAGATGTACGGGGTATCGGTCGCAGAGGAACACAGATCTTCGATTCGGCCGTCTGTTCTGACATAACGCATGCCAAGAAGGGCGCCGAGGCTGGATCCTAGAGGTTGAATACCTGGACCGAAATCATCCAAATTGTGTCTTGGGCCCAGTAAAAGTACGCATTCCTGATCCGCTGCGCGTTTACGGCCGGCGCCGGTAAGATTCACCAAGGGATCAGCATGTCTCTCCTTTAGCCAAGCCCCAAACTCGTTCCCTCGAGAGAGCTGCTTATGAGGCGTCGGCGAAGCCGAGATATAGGGCGCAAGATCAAGCGGCGCCGTCAGCGTCGCTCGGTCGCGTACGCCAAGCTTGAAACGGCGTGATGAACCAACCTCTACTTCGCCATAGAATATCGTTTTGAAGGTGGTCGATCCGTCTGTGATGAATACATGCTGCCCCGGAGACCATTCCGTCAAGCGTTCGCGTTCCACACTAGCCTGACGTCTCGCTGCCTCCACAGCCGCAAAAAACGCACCAAGGACGCAGTACGGCCCTGTCTCGCGAAGCACGAGAATGGGTGACTTCTCTGCCCCATATAGCGAGTCCAAAACGGCGCAGCAAACGTATTGGCTATAGAGATCGAGCGGTCGAAGCGGCATCCCGGTAAGAGCGAGATCTGCTACATATGGATAGGCTTCCAAAAGCCCCTGCAACATTGGTAGGCAGCGCGTCTGCTGCTCTACAGTCGCATATGCCCAGTCAATAACATAAACGTCGTCGAGCAAGCCCAAAAAGCCAGCGGAATCTGAAACAGCATCATCTTCTTCAGCTAGGTAAAGTAACGCGGCGCGCGCAGCTGAGCCGTCCTTGCCATCGCGCCTCGAAGCCGCGAACAAAGCGTCGACCTTGTCCGTCAAGTTGGTCAAATGACCGGCAGCCGAAACGGCCTGCAGCTCAGACAGCTGACGTTGAACCCGCTGACGAACCTCATTCTCCTCGAAGACAGACGAAGATTGGTGCAGTGTCAGCCGCTCTTCGATCCTAGCCAACTCATCGGCGCTGAGGCAGGAACGAATCGCGCTCGCATCCAGGAGATCACATAGTTTCTGGACAGTGCTCTCCAGCACCCAGTTCAAATCGCGGACATCATCTTCCGTCAGCTTCCGATCGCTGCACTTGCCGAGAAACGCAAGTGCGGCACCCGCAACGCCTGCAATCCGTCCACCTTTTAGAGCGTGCAGTCTATACTGTGACCCGAGCCAGACCCATTGATGCAATTGACGCGTCGGAAATCCTTCGGCGCGAGCGGCCTGGGTTAACATATCTGACACTGCAGGAGTCGTGTTAGCGACATTACCCGCCGGCCGGAGGGCAAACTGCTCAAGTGTCTTCAACTCGGAATCGAGTTGGTCTACCCGCGTTTGCGCCGGATACCAATACCCCAAAACACCGCCTCCCAAGCCTTGCTGTAGTCGTAACGCTTCATGCCGACGGTAGGCAAGTTTTTTTGATCGTCAATAAACGCGATTTGCCTAGCTGTTTGTGTACTCGGCAGTCACGGGGTGGGACGTATAGAGGAGAGGCAGATCTTTACTGAAAGTGGCCCTCACTGGGAGAGCTTCCGAACAGCATTGCTTCAGAGAAGGACGTTTGCTTCTGCGGATTCAGATTCGGATGAATCCTGGCCCCAAAGTTGGTGTCAGGACTTTTCACCTCCTGATGCGGCGTCGTACGACGCTACGCTCGGTCTACCCTTGAACGGACGCACACAAATTGCGAAGTAGGCATCGGCGGTGGACGCAGGTGAAAGCAGGATGGATCATCTCGATTCAGTTAGGCGCAGCGCCAACATGGCCAAAATCCGGGGCAAGGATACCGCGCCTGAACTCAGAGTGCGACGCGTCGCACATAGTTTAGGTCTCAGATTTCGGCTGCATCGGAAAGATCTGCCTGGCTGCCCTGATATAGTTTTCCCGAAATATCATCTCGTGGTGTTCGTGCATGGCTGCTTCTGGCATCGACATGAAGGATGTAAGCGGGCCACAACACCGCAGGTTCGGCGTGACTTTTGGGAAGCAAAGTTTGCCGCCACCGTCAAACGAGATGTTCACCAGAGAAATGCGCTACGCGCGCTTGGATGGCAGGTGCTAACGGTCTGGGAATGTGAGCTTAAGGATGAAGCAGCGCTGAAAGCGCGATTGGCTCTGGCTTGCGAGGACGTTGGCCGCGCCCCGGGATGAGGCGGCCAGCTTCGGTTGCGGTGTAGCCACTTTCACTCGGGGGATATCGGAAGTCCGACATTCTGCGTAGCGTCGGCCATCAGGTCGGCAAACATGTTTGCTTCGCCTCGGGTTCCCGCGTGCACGAACGAGTCCAGGCCGATAAGGCGATATACGCTGGGCTTTGTACCCGCAAGCGTTTGAAATCTTTCAGTGTGCACAAGGCTCCTATAGGTTAGCACGTCTAGCGCCTGTCGGACGCGGTTGCGATCGATGCCAGCCAGCTCAGTAATCTTCCCGTAACTGAGGAGCGAAACGTTCGTCTTATTATCTCTGAAAGCTACGATCAGCAAAAACAGCTTGAGCGCGTTCAATTCGGCTATGCTGCGAAGGGTAAAATCCCTGAAGGCGCTGATTATGTCACCGGCGTAAAGGCGCTTGGCAGGAAGCTTCCCCCATCCCTTGTCTTTAAAAAATCCAACAAGTCGGAATGTGCTGCGACTGGTTGGGATTCGATCAATGATATGATTGTTTACCAGTATCTTGAGGCCTTCCGAGACCTTCGCACGGCTGAGACCGGTGACCAAGCAGAGCATGTCATAAGTAACCTTCGCCTCGCCCTCCTTATCTGCCGCGTGGGCAACTGCTATCAGGACCATGAGTGCTGCCGTATTGCCTGAACCTGTACCGCGGTCCCAGCGAAAGGCGATTAATCCCCGATCGCGTATCCAGTTCGTGGGCAGCCTCACCCAATCCAGCTTGGTAGTCATTTCTGATTCCTATCCTTCGCGAGAGAGCTAACGGCATGAATGGCAAACACCGCAAGTCCAACAACGGCCAATGCGATCAACCCGAGGAGATGTTCGATAGGCATCTCGGCCAGCATCGTTATGAGTTCAGGGACTTTGTCCATTTCGTTTCTCCGATCTTTCGATCGCAAAAAACTACTTCTCCAAGCAGTCTAATTCTAGAGGGAGTTTCTGGCCAGTTTCGCTCAGTTCTCTACTAAAATTACGAAAAATCAAACACTTACAAGGATGGAAAGCAGTTCACGAGAGAACCTGAAACAGTTCACGAAGCGCCTCTGGGAATCACTCTCGAAGCTGCCCGTCAATTCCGCTACATAAACCGTTCCTGACTTATAGCATTTCGTCAACGCCAGCCCCCCGGAAGGGGGAATCAAGGTATCTGACCGAAAGCGGGCATTGGTGCGGCCCGTCCGAAATAGATACCTTTCCTCGCCCAATCGCTAAGAGGATTGCTCGCTAAGTTAGCGCCGCCACGAAGTGCCGCACCCAGTACAGATATGCGATCGCACCTAGCCCAACCGATGCCAGTGCCACATTTACCGCAGCATTGAACATCCAGCTATTGCTGGCCATCGTATTCCTGTTCGCTATTATCGCTTCATCGTAATTCTGACATTGCTCTGCCAGGGAGACCTGCAGTGGTTTCCGTTCGACGAGGTCTTGAGACCATACACCCGGTTGGCTCCCGGCGAACTCGAAATCCACGGAACGGGCGGATATTACGGCTAGCCAAGCCGCGACAAACAGGCCGACCGCAACGAAGAATGAGACTGCCCCGATGAAAAGATTCGGATCATGCTGCTGAGTGACGAGCGAATACGAACCGCCAATCAGTAGTACCGATGTCGCCGCGTTTAATCCGGCAAAAGTGTACGCCCGCTGATCTGCAGCTATAGCAGCACTAAGCTGTGCCTGAAGGTGCAGCTCGGCTTGTCGCAGAATCTCCGTTAGCGTAACGCTATCGGCAGCACTCAGCGGATTCGAAGGGGCAGCGTTCGTCATGCAGGGAAACCTCGAATATTCATTTCATCCAGGCAAGACCGGACCGGGGAAAAAGTCTCCTACCAGTAAGCCAGCGGCGGCCAAGAAGTCACCCTCCAAAGCGGCGGCTAAGCCTGCGTCCAAAAAAGAAAAGCCCAAGCCCCCCTCGAAGAAGTGACTGTTCGCTCTGGAAGGATCCTCCCTTCACAATTTTTCCAAAAAAGAGCGGCGGTATACAAACTCCTGCGTTGATGTCCAGCCGTCGAGCTTCGAACTACTTGACCGAACCCAAGGCGGATGGTTGCCCGCGATGCTAACAAAAGTACCTGATGTAACGGGCGTCCTGTTGAACGCAAAGGTTGAAGTCGAAGATGGCGCAATCATAGTTCACAGTCGAGGGGGCGCGTTCGGAAAGCCCAATCTCAGAAACCCGGACTATCGTAAGGCCCTGTCTCTGATTGTGGAGCGGCTCAAGCAGTCCGATGCTCGGGATAGTGTCACTGGGGTGTGGCTCGATAGTCGGGTTGCGCTCACTTGGCCTGAAGATCAAAGGCGTCTCTTGGAGGCCTCCGAATTCGCTTTACCGGCTGGGGAAATTGTCACTCTGATTGGCCAGCGCGCTGCCGCCAAGGGGCGCACAGATGGCACCTTCGGTCACGGCAACAGCACAAAGCGGGTCAAGTTCCGCGTGTTGCACGCGTCAGTAGACGAGTTGCAGGAGATAATAGGCAGTCCGATTGATGAGCACGGGCGGGTGCCCCCCTCGGTTCAAAGACGAGTAACGGCGCAGATGGTCGATAACGCAATCGCCCGCCTGCAACTCGGCGAACCTCACTCCTTTCACGATTCAACTGAGTATGACGTGCTGCTTCCCACGGGAGAACGCCTGCCGCCCAAGGCGGTGTTCGGCATAGCACTTGCTAGCGTCCTTGGGAGACCGACCAAGCCTACCGATTTCTCAGCTGGTTGGGGACAGCCGTCCTTCTCTGTGATCGAGGATGCGGGTTATCCAATCGTGGCCAAGGGCGAGATTGTCCCGCAGTCGGATACCGATCAGGATGATGAGAGATCGTGGGCGGAGGGGGACATCAGGCGGGTTCAGCATTTGCGCCGAGAGCGTGCCCCGGGCCTCGCCAAGGCAAAAAAACGCCGGTTTGCCGAGTTGCATGGTCTTTTGTTCTGCGAACGCTGCGGGGTCATTCCATCGAAGGTCCTCGGCCCATACGGCGACGCTTGCATCGAGGTTCATCACGAAGCCGTTTTCGTCGCTAAGATGGACGGAGCGACCCGCACGAGATTGACTGATCTGAAATGTCTGTGCGCCAACTGTCATAGGATCGTTCATCGAGAACGCCTTTGACGAAAGAGTAAGCATCCTGCGAAGACTGTGACTGCATGCCGACGCACACAAAGGCCTGCCGCGGAGAAAGGTTGGATATGGCAGACATCAACCTCCAAGAGGTCACCGAGTGGAACGAGGCATGGTGCGTTCCGACGGCGTTCGCTGCGATCACTGGCGAGACGCCCGCTAGCATATCTTCACTCCTTTCAGACGTCGCCGCCGAGATCGGCGCCTTTGTCGAACCGCTGGTGAGCGTTGGATACAATCGGGCAATCTGGCAAGCCGCTATAAGGCGCCTGGGTGCCACATACACCCTACAAGGGGATTGCTCGGGGGCGGACTTAAGCGAAGCACCGACCATTCCAGAGTACCTTGCAACCGCCGACCCGGAGAATGTCCAGCTGGTATTCTGTGTACGTCCCGACGATCGGGCTAGGCACTTGTTCGCGATGCAGGGGCAAGCGTTCGTCGATACGTTTACTGAAGGAAAAGTGACCGCAACAGCAGGCGCAGAGATACCCTCGGATTATCACGAGTTTCGTGTCGCATGCATTTACACGATCGAGCCCATCCCAGGTGTACCGCGGCGCATGTAGCGGGTTGTTGAGTCTTTCCATTATCCTTGGAGCTAGGATCCAACCCTTTCACGCAAGTAGTCGACAAGGGAGGAGATCTTGTTTGGTCGCCCACCTGTTGCGGGCCGTAGGCGGAGGTTCGAGCCCGCGCTCAATGTATGCGGACCGTCTTGGTATCGCGGCCCGTTCGCGATCACAATCACAGACAGGCCCCTGACGGTGTAGATCCAATATCATCAGAAGTTCTGCACGTTCGACCACCAGCGCCGCTCCCGTCCCGCGCAGACCGGAACGGACTATCGACGCCGGAGCGAAAGCCGCCAGTTCCGGGACGCGTCCCGGAACTGGCGGCAGCAGGGCCAACTAGGGAATTTTCGATGCCCACAACCAGGGAACATTCATCGCCGGATCGCAAACGGGCCTCGCGCTGGCGTCTTTCACCGTCATTGTCAGTCCCGACATTCGCCGCCGAGGACGTTCGGATTGCAAGAGCCTTTCATCCTTCTTCGTTTTGACTGCAACGCAGCGTGTTCAGCCTACGATGGTTCAGACTCTGTTTCCCCCTTGCCGCGTACGCCTCGAACGCCTGTTTCCCCTTTGCAGTCCATAATTCGTGGGACAGTTCACTCTGATCGCGTTTGAGCTTGTCGGCCATCCAGAGCAGAGCGCCGAGGATGGTGGCGCGATCATCGCCGGTGAGGTCCACAATCCCGGCCTTGATGACGAGGCCGCCCAGTTCGATCAGATGCCGCGTGCGCTTGCGGCGCTCGACCTGCCACGAGCGCATGTCATGCCGCGCCTGCGCCGCCTGGTGCCGGTTGCGCGTCGCCCGATTGCGCCGAAGCGCCGCCAGCGTCGCGGTCAGACGCCGATGCAGTTCGCCGCGACCGGCCTTGAAAAAAGGCAGCCCCACGCTTGGCCCATGCCTCAGTCTTTCCAGCATCTTTGGTTTCGCCCAGTGCGATCAGCGCGCCCGCCAGTTCGTCTGCGCTGAGCGCGTCGGCCCCGGTAGCGATCACCAGTTCGCCAAGCTGCTGCACCTTGCGGTTCTTGAGCTCCCGCGCCTTGTCTTCGAGCGCCTTCAGTTCCGCGTCGAAATCCCGTGGCTTGCGCATCCGTGGTCTCCATAAGCTGTTGATGGAGCTAAGATAGTTGAGCAACCGGCACTGTGCAGCAAGGTCGTCGGGCTAGCCGGGACGGACTGGTCGCTCCCGAGATTTTTTCGAGGGAGGGCGCGCTTATACGTCGTTCCGACGTGCGCATAGCCCGTGCAAATGATCTGATCGCGATGGCGATCTATCATCTTCACGTCAAGGTTATTGGCCGCAAATTCGGGTCCAGCGCGGTGGCGTCCGCCGCCTACCGCTCGGCCTCGCGACTACGAGACGAGCGCCTTGACCGCAGCCATGACTTTTCCGCCAAGCGCGGCGTCGTCCATTCCGAGGTGCTGCTGCCGGAGAACGCGCCGGAGGCATGGAGCGACCGCGAAAGGCTCTGGAACGATGTCGAGGCGTTCGAGATCAGGAAGGACGCGCAGCTTGCCCGCGAGATCGAATTTGCCATTCCGCGCGAACTAAGCCAGGCGCAAGGCATCGAACTTGCCCGCGACTTCATACAGGCCGAATTCGTGGATCAGGGCATGATCGCCGACGTCAATGTGCACTGGGACAGGGGCGAGAACGGCATACCCAAACCCCATGCCCACGTCATGCTGACAATGCGCCAATTGGAAGTGAATGGGGACGAGAACGGCTTCGGCCCAAAAGTGCGGGACTGGAACCGCATCGAGATGGTGGAGCGCTGGCGCGAACGCTGGGCAGACGTGGCCAACGAGCGTCTGGCCGAACTCGACATCGACGCGCGCATCGACCATCGCAGTCTGGAAGCGCAGGGCATCGTGCTGGAGCCGCAAAGCCAGGTCGGCGCGCCCGCGCGGCGCATCGAGGATCAGGGGATCGACGCCGATCGCGCGCAGATGCACCGCGAGATCGCGCGCGGCAATGGCGAACGTATCATCGCCAATCCTTCTTTGGCGCTCGACGCCATCACGCATCAGCAATCGACCTTTACGCGCCGCGACATGGCGATGTTCTCGCATCGGCACAGCGACGGGATCGACCAGTTCAACGGGGTCATGGACGCAATGCGCGGCGCGCCCGATCTGGTCGAACTCGGCAAGGACGGAGGGGGAGAGGATCGCTTCACAACCCGCGACATGATCGAGGCCGAACAGCGCCTGCACCGCGCCGCCGAACGCATCGCCGAGAGGAAACGCCACGAGGTAATCGATGCTGATCGCAAAGCGGCGCTGGCGCGTGCGGAGGAACGTGGCCTCGTGCTTTCGGGCGAGCAGGCCGATGCGCTGGCGCATATCACGCACGGGCGCGATCTGGGGATCGTGGTCGGCTATGCCGGAACGGGAAAGAGCGCGATGCTGGGTGTCGCGCGTCAGGCCTGGGAGACGGCAGGCTATGAGGTTCGAGGCGTGACGCTCTCCGGCATTGCCGCCGAAAATCTCGAAAGCGGATCGGGTATCGCGTCGCGCACCATCGCCAGCATGGAACATGGCTGGCAACAGGGCCGCGACAAGCTTACGTCGCGCAACGTTCTGGTGATCGACGAGGCGGGCATGGTCGGCACGCGCCAGTTGGAGCGCGTGCTGTCCCATGCAGCCGAGGCCGGCGCGAAAGTGGTGCTGGTCGGCGATCCGCAGCAGTTGCAAGCCATTGAGGCGGGTGCGGCGTTCCGGTCGGTGCACGACCGTCATGGCGGCATCGAGATCGGCGAGGTGCGCCGCCAGCGGGAAGACTGGCAGCGCGAGGCCACGCGCGATTTGGCGACAGGCAGGACCGCCGCTGCGATCCAGGCCTTTGACACCCATGGCATGCTCCATGCCGCCCAGACGCGGGAACAGGCACGCAACGATCTGATCGACCGCTGGGACCGCGACCGCCAGGCATCGCCTGGCCACAGCCGCATCATACTCACCCACACCAATGACGAGGTTCGCGCCCTCAACGAGGCAGCGCGCGGGCGACTACGTGAAGCCGGCGATCTGGGTGATGATGTTCGCTTGACCGTCGAACGCGGAGAGCGCAGCTTCTCCAGCGGCGACCGCGTCATGTTCCTGCAAAACGAACGCAGCCTGGGCGTGAAAAACGGCACGCTCGGGACTATCGAGCAGGTTAGCGCCCAGTCCATGACCGTGCGCACCGATGATGGACGCAGCGTCTCGTTCGACCTCAAGGACTATGACCGCATCGATCACGGCTATGCCGCGACCATTCACAAGGCTCAAGGGTTGACCGTGGACCGCACCCATGTGCTGGCGACGCCGGGCATGGACGCTCATGGCAGCTACGTCGCGCTGTCGAGGCACCGTGGCGGCACGGACCTGCACTATGGCCGCGACGATTTCCCCGATCAGGACCAGCTCACCCGCACTCTGTCGCGCGACCGGGCCAAGGACATGGCGTCGGATTATGAGCGCGCCGATCCGGCGCAGCGCTATGCCGAGCGGCGGGGGATCACCTTCCGCGAGCGTGTTGCCGAGATCGTACGCAAGGTCGTGCCTGAAAGGCTACGCGCTATGTTCGATGGCCGGCGCCCTTCGGCAGACGGCGCACCCGACTTTGACGCCACGCGCAGGCCGGCAAGAGAGGAAATGCGCCTCGAATCCTCAGCGCCGGCGAGAGAGACCGCCGAGGACGGGCAAGCGGCGTTGCGGAAAGCCCGAACCGATGCGCTCGTGCGTCATGCCCGCGCCGTGAATGCGATATTCAACGACGCGGGTGCCGGTAACGAGGCCAGCCCTATCCTGTCGCGCGAACTGGCGGACGCCCGAAAAGCCTTCGACGAGGTGCGGCCCCATGGCTGGCGCGATGCCGAGGCGGCTTATGTCAAGGACCCTGCCCTTGCTCGCGAGGCCGGCGGTGGCCAGGTCAATCGCGCCATCCGCGCCCTCCAGCTTGAAACCGAAATCCGCACTGATCCAGGCCGGCGCGCCGACCACTTCGTGGAACGTTGGCAAAAGCTCGACCGGACCAGCCAGCGCCAATATCGGGCGGGCGACATGTCAGGCTACAAGGCCACGCGGTCAGCCATGGGCGACATGGCCAAAAGCCTCGAGCGCGATCCGCAGCTTGAATCGATCCTCGCCAACCGCAAAGCGGACCTCGGCATCGCCTTCGAATCAGGGCGTCGTCTCGGCCTGGAACTCGCCTTCAATCACGGCCTCGACCTCGGGCGAGGTCGGGGCATCGGGCTCTAGACGCATCCTGTTTGCCGCTGTCTCTACGCCAGCGTACGACGACGCGGAAAACCCTCTTGCGCGCCCCTAAGTGCCTGGTCCTGTCTGGACCAGCAGCAGCCAGAAACAGCCAACAGGAGGCAGCGCGACCATGCGAGAACCAGACCGTATCGTTCGCTTGAAAACCGTCCTTTCCCGGACCGGTCTGTCCCGGTCCACGATCTACCGCAAGATCGCCGAAGGCACGTTCCCACGCCAGATCCAGATCAGTATCCACGGTGCAGGCTGGCATGAATCCGACATCAGTCGCTGGATCACCGATCCCGTTTCATGGCGTCCGCAAGACCAGTGCGACGAGTTGTGATGAGGGTGATGCACACTGCGCGGAAAGCTGGCCTTCATCGAGACATAGAGGTCACGGTGGCGAGGCTATTGCTTGAGCCCATGTGGGCGATGTCCGGAAGGTTGCCGAGGCGAACGAACACGGCAACCAGAAACGATAGTCGGCCTCGCGCCCATCAAGATGGGTTGCTCAAGCAGGGCAACTTTGGGTCGAACCGCACACAACTGGCCGCTTATCTGCTTTCCGAGCCCGCGCCGGATCGGTGGCCGCCCCGCAGGGCTGACACAGCAAGCGTTCAGCGAAGCGGCCGTGACGGCGGCCACCGATCCGGCTTCCTTCGAGGCAGACTCTTCCTCACCGCCTATAAGGGCCGTCAACTAACGCTTGCTCGATCGATCCGGCGATCGTCGCCGGATCGATATTTATGGTGGCGGGCGAGGTCATCCAGCACAGATCGGATATGCGGCCAGGGGAAATCGTCTGGATGTTCCCAGTGCTCACCGTCACGCAGGATGACCTTGAGCTTGGCCAAAATGCCTTCGATGGACGTGGCCGCTGTTTGCGGTAGATCATCCAGAAGTGCGCTTTCGGCTGTTTCCGATTGCCGGATCAGTTCGTCTGTTCTCGAATATCCGATCTCAACATCAGCAGCGTCCCAGCGCGCCTGGTGTGCCGCGAAATCCGCAAGCGCCCTGCCCCATTCGACTTCATTTTCAGGGGAGTAGGCATCGTTCAGGCTGTCGATGGAATGGAGCGTCACGTCCGTGCCATCGGCAAGCCGCACCTTAGCGCAGGGAAAGCCGACCTTCCTGGCGAGGTGTGTTTCCAACCGCTGCTGTTCGCGGCACAGCGTCAGTGTCTCATCGTGGATCTTTTGCCAGTTGCCACACAGACGAAGAGCAGGATCGGCCGCGCTGGTGCCATCCCTCAGTTCGGCGGCCAGCGACTTTACCTGGAGGGGCCATGCCGCCGCGGCCGTGGCCGTGGCCGCCAGCAAGCGCCGCCGGGTGACGAAAGACAAACTCATGCTATTGTCGGAATCAGCCATGATCCGAGCTCCTAACAGCTTGGTTGTGGTCAGGCCGGGTGAGTGTTGTGAGCACACGCCCGGCCGATTTCTCATAATATGCACATTTGCGCTTTTTGTGCAAACATTGATGTCCGAGTTGAATGAAGAACTTTCCGTCTCAAGTCCGGGCCGCTCGTGGGCTTCTCAATCTGACTCAGCAAGATCTTGCTGACATTTCACGGGTCAGTTTGCGTACGATCGTTCAACTCGAGCGAGGGGACAAACAGCCATCTCCTTCGATCGCGCAAGCGCTAAAACTATCCCTTGAGGCGGCGGGAGTAGAGTTCATTCCGGAGAATGGCGGCGGTCCCGGCGTGCGCCTAACCAAACGAAATTAGAGGGTGGTGATCGGCAGGCAGCGCGGGCTGGGCTTTGTAAAGCTATCGGGGCGGAGGATTCGGCGCTGGCCGAGAAACGCTACTACGCCATGCTGGATGAACCAGCCATAGCCGCGTGACTCAATGAAACGGCCTCCGGAAAACCCGGTGCGGTTCATCATCGCGATCGTTGCGGCGCCCAAATCAAAACGAATGCTGCTTGTTAGCCGCGCTGCCCGCAAGTAAGACTATTGGCTGTAGGAAAGACACGCCTGTTACGCACCAAACGTTCGGCATCATCCATCCACCTGTTGCCGGTGAACGAAGTATGATCGTCTCAAAAAGACACGGATTTATATATCTGCATGTTCCTCGAACTGCGGGGTTTAGTATCGAGGCTGCGCTTCGCCCGTACGAAGACACGGATAAATATCAGGTGTTCAATGTACACGCACCTGCGTCACTGGTTTCGGCACTCGTTGTGGGCTGGGACACTTACTTTTCCTTTGGGTTCGTGCGCAACCCGTGGGACTACTGGGTTTCGCTATACTACCACGTGCTGACGATTGGGCCCTCCCATCCAGAATGGCAGGTCGTGTCGCGGTTTGACGGGTTTAGATCCTATATGCTGAACTACGTCGAACCACTATCACGTGATACCTACATACTAAACCAGATCGACTATCTAGCGGACCACAGTGGATTACCGTGTGTGAGCGAGGTTGGTAGATTTGAGTCTCTGCATGCCGATTTTGATCGGTTCTGCTCACAAATCGGTATAAACAACGTGAGCTTGCCTCGTTTAAACGCTTCAAGTCGAGTATCGGACTACCACGACTGCTACGATCTACGCACGCGAGACATAGTTACACAAATCAACCAACGCGACCTAGAGGTCTTCGGCTATAGGTTTTAGCGTTGCCCTCCTACTGGAACGCGATCACGGCCGCACCATCGGCCGAAGATTGTAGCTCGCGGCCACGGCACAACGCTCGCGCCATAGCTTCAGCCACTTGCAGTCCAGCTTGTATATCAACAAATAGGAACTGACCGCCGGGGTTAATCTCCAAAAAATACAGTCTTCCCTCCGGAGTTATCCGAAAATCGATCGCCCCGTAACGAAGACCCATAGACCGAACGAACCGAACTACTCTCTCCGCGTCGCCCACCTCGAGAGCATAGGGTTCAATTTTTGATGACAGGTCCAGCCTCCAATCGAGCTGTGCCCCTATCTGACTAGGCCGAATGGCTACGCAAAAAACCTCATCGTCAATGACGGTAACCCGCAGGTCGACGGCAGGAGCGATTTTTTCTTGAAAGATGGCAGGAGCGTATTTTAGGTCGTCCAAGCACGAAAAATGCTGCTCGGTAAGCGCCCGGGTCTCAGTGATCTGCCAACTCGTTCCCGTGAAGGCCTTGAAGACAACTTTGCCATCGCATTCCGACAAGAGCTCTGCGACAGCTTGGGGCGAATTTGTCATGGCCGTTTTAGGTATAGAAAATCCAGCAAGAACTGCCATGCTTAATTGAACCGGCTTTTGGTTGGCCATCGCGTCAGCATGCGGCGGATTCACAACTGCTACACCCAAAGAATTTATAAGTCCCCGAAAAAGCATCTTGGATTCGGACGAGCAAAACTCTCGATACTTCGGCTCCGTTACCCCTTCATCGATAAGGTGTGCCGCTGGCCGCCTCCACCACACGCCAACGAGATTGTCGTTGGTCACGCGGCGGCCTGACACGCTCAGAGAAAATGCCGGCCAGCAATCCCGCCTATGCGGCGAGAAGACGATCTGAGAAACAAGCGGGAAAGAGGCTGAATCCACAATAAGAGGATCAACGCCCATTTTAGTTAAGGAATGTGCGACAGAGAGTGAGTGAACATCCTCTGGCGATGAAATAATCAAGACAACGCCGGCTGGCACTTTCACTCACCTGATTGCGAACCACAAGGGTCAACAGGTCGCCGTGACCTCAATCATCTGTTTTTCCATCGTCGGGTGTAGTATCTGTCAACGTATCATCTGCCTGACCGCCCGAGAAAGAATTAGTAGCCCCTGTTGAATTCGTGATCGTCTGAGTTTCGAAGGCTACCCGCGTCTTACCGAGAGAGATACCTCGATTGGCAAAATAATCTCTCTCACGAGAGAAGTAGTCGGCCGTTAATTCATTTGGCAAGGAAACGGATCGGGAATTGGAGGGAATGGATAGCGTGAAAGGAGTAGCTCCGCCGGGGCGAGCAGCTGTTTCTGGTTGAGGCGGCACCGGGTCTGGGGGAGCGTCAGCTTTCGCGCGTTCCGTAGCGTAGCCAGATGCAAAAAACGCGATAGCTGCTAAAAAGCGACCAACTTGCTGCCTAAGCATAGTCAAGCCCTCCCGAAGTTCGAAACTAAATTAGCATACCAAAATATACAGTAGTGTCAATGTCACCGCTCTAAACAGTCGCTGTTCGCCAGCGCGATGTGACGCGCTGCGACAGCGACAGGATCCCCAGGCCGGCCGAAAAGGGGTTACTGCGCAGCTGACATCAAATAGATCGTATTCCCGTTAATCACATTCGTCCGATACGACCATCCGACCGCGCGAACGATCCCATTGTAGCTGGTATAATATTGATAGTTGCACCTCACAAAGCCGTCGCAGCCAGACGAGCTCAACTGCAATCTCCTTTGAGTGCCGTAGTCATTTGGCCGGTATGAAAACCACGCGATAATCATGCCGTTAGCCTCCAGGCACACACACACTGCTCGCTCCGAGGAAAGAACAATCGACGGCACCTGTTGTTGGACGGGTGGTGCATCGCCTTTCATTGATGGATGGCCTTGCCGACAGGTTTGCGGTGCTCCCCAACATGGCGGTAGAAGCTCTCCTGGCCCTTTCGGTTTGGGGATAAGCGGCCCCCAATTCGGAGTGATTTGTCTAAAGGGATTGTTCTGCGACCACCAATCAGCCGATGCGGGCCCTGCCCATATTAGGGCCAAAGCAGACAGCAACAGGCGAGACAACGACGCACGCATCTTCCCCTCCCGCAACGAGCGTGAACATCGCCGTTTATAGCCCAAAAATTGCATTAGGAGAACCGTATATAACGGCCGCCCCAATTCGTTGAGGTGAAACCTGGCAGGAAAGATCAACAAATTGGACTGGCAAAAGCGATAAACGCTTCGGCGATCACGGTCTTTTGCTTGGCCGTGTACTTGAATTCGGAGGTGTGATTAAGCAGATCTTCGCCAGTCACGCAGCGCCCATCGAGCCGAGCGGAACGGTCTCAGCGGGACCGCCGACAATGCCGGCCAGCCGATCATTCCAAAGGGCGAGTGCTTCTCGTTTTTCTCTCATGTAATCGTAGCGCGCATAAACGCGGCTGGTGATGCTGGCCTTCGTCGCGCTTACGTGATTCAAAACGTGGCCTATTATGAAAGGCGAGATGCCGAGTTCTTCCATGTGCGTTGCCGCCGACCTACGAAGGTCGTGTGAGGTCCAAGGCTCAACGCCCAAGATCACCGCTTTTCCGCGCTTCAGGATCTCTTCACGCTTGATCGCCTTGGCGATCGCGGCACCGGTCACAGGCGCATGGGCTCCAGGTCCAGGGAAGACAAAAGCGGGTATGGCCCTGCCCTTACGGTCGGCAAGCGCTTTCACGTCGGCAAGTTGGTCGCGAATGATCGTAACGGCGATTGGCGATAGAGGGACTGCATGCTCGCGTTTGTTCTTTGAACGTATAGATGGAATAGTCCACACCGACCTGTCGAAATCGAGTTCGTCAACTGTCATCCCGCAGACCTCGCCTACGCGCTGTGCGGTGACAAGACACAAGCGGATGACGCGCCTCGTCGATTCTCGCATATCAGCGTGTGCCAAGGCTCCCCACATCGATCCGATCTCGTCGGGCGATAGCACACGATCGCGCTCAACCGTCTCGGTGGGCTTGCGCATGCCCTCGACGAGGTTCTGATCAAGGTCGCCCCTGCCTCTAGCCCATCGGATCATGGCGCGGACGTCTTCGAAGAGCCTGTTCGCCTCAACGTGGGCACCCCGGTCCTTCAGGGCGTCGATCGCTTTTGTGATATCGCGACGATGCAGCTCGCAAAGCTTGACGTCGCCAATGCACCCCACGGAACTCTTCTCCAACTTCCCGCCGTCGGTGTCCCGGCCGGAAACATTCTTGCGAAGGCGGCGAGCGATCTCGTCGCCCGAGCGTTTCGTCGAGGCGTGACGCTTGATGTAGTTGTCGACCAGGTCGGCAACGGTCTGGGAAGCGGCTTGCGCCTTCTTGTCGGCGACCGGATCACCTCCATCCCCCACTTTGGCACGCCCATCCCGCGCGCGCTGGCGGGCTCCCTTGTCACCACCAAGCGATATATCTGGGTAGGAGCCGAGCTTCAGCCATTGGCGCTTCGCCGGCGGACCATAGACTAGGTACCAGGACTTCGTCCCACCTGCCGACGCACGCAAGACGAGTCCTTTTACCAACATGTCAAAGTAGTCTGTCTTTCGGCCAGATACCGCCTTCGCAGATTGGCAAAGTTTGTCCGTAAGCTCGACCTGCGGCATCCTCTCCCTCGACCAAAGGGTTCGTGAGTGATCTACACAATGATCTACAGAAAACCATGCGCTTTGTCGAGATGTGATGGGGCAGATCGAAGCGGGACTGAACAAAAAGCTCCTTTATTACAATAACTTCAGTTGCTTCAGGATGTTTCAGGACGGCGCAGGGAAACTCGCCAAAAAACCTCTGTTAACCGGTTGGTCGCTGGTTCGAATCCGGCCCGGGGAGCCAAATTCCAAGATCTTCAGAGTTTTTCAGAGCAGCCAAAATCGGCTGATCTGCGGCATATCTATACAACTCGACTTCGCTGGGTGCCGATCTACACCGGAACCGCTCGAAGGGTAGACTTGGCACCATGGATCGCGTTTTTGATAAGCGGATCGGCCTGCAGGGCGCGCATCGGCGATGGAATTTTCGTGCCCCGGTCCAGACTTGGGCGCTTCGCCCAGCCGGCAACCTGGCGATCGGTCGTAGTTCCGGTTCTATAGATAGCTGTCGCGCCAAGTCACGATATATTAGCAATAGCTTGTATTTATGGGTCCACTGGCAGATAATATCGGTCGGGCATCTGAGGGACTGTCCGATGCGTTGGCCCTTGTTCGTCATCGCGCTCATTATCGGCTTCATTCTCTGGGACCGTTTCGAGAACGACGGCACCTATACCGCTGAAGTCGAGCGGAGTTTTCGTAGCGCTGCGTTGGATATGCCTGGAGGCTTCGGGTGGAAGCCCCCGGCCATCACCGTCAATCGCGACGCGTTTAAACCCTGAACGCCGCGCAGGGTTGGTGGCAATCTCGATAACCCGATTGCCAGATTGCGGTGAAAGTGCACCTTCCTTTTGCATCCAGCCACGGGCTGCTGAAATTCAGGAGCGCTGGCTCACTCGTTAGCCAACGACGTTAGGCCCAGCGCAATGGGCATTCAGTCCAAATTGCTGGTCTTCACGGCGCCAAATAACCTCGCGAAGGAAAGGCAGGGGCACATGGCGGGGAAAAGGGCGATTGCAGTCAAGGATTGGTCTTGCGCCATGAGTGACGAGATTGGCCGAGTGGTCTTGGCCATAAACTCGACCGAAGGTGAAACGACCTACGTTCTTATGACGATCTTCCAGGCGGCAAAGATGGCCCAGGAACTGCGGTCGCCGAAGCTGGTCCCCCGATACGACATGTAGCCATCTCTGGCGAAGACGCTGAGCAGCACAAAGCTGGCTGGCCCGCCTAATTGAGGAAACGGAGCCAGGACCGGCGCACCCATCCCGCATGGGCCAAATTCCCACAGCCATTGCACCGGCGAATTTTGCTTTGCGGCTTGGCCGCCCTGCCTTAGCCTCCGCTCAAACATTCGCCGACAAGCCGATAGCCGGACCTTTATCCCGTGCCCTTGAAAGCCGCCGCCCACATCGAGGCCATGTCCGCTTTCGCGCTGGCGAATTTCGGCGGCTATGACCGGCCGACATTGGCGCAGAACGAGAGCGGCTTCCCGCCCAGTCCCAAGGCGATCGAGGCCGGCCGCGTCGCCGTGGCGCGCAGTCATCTTTATCCGGACCCGGACTGGACCTTGCTGCGCGACGCGATCGCGAAAACCTATGGGGTCGAGCGCGACCTTGTCCTGTGCGGCGCCGGCTCGATGGAGCTGATCGCCTGCACCATTGCGGCCTTCGCCGGTCCGGGCGCCGACGTGCTCGCCACAAGCTACGCCTATAATTTCGCCGCCTCAGCGGCCGCGCGTGTCGGGGCGGCCTATGTCAAGGCGCAGGAGCACGGCTTTGAGGTCTCTGTCGACGCCATCTTGGCCGCGCTCACGCCGGCGACGCGCATCGTCTTCGTCTGCAATCCGGGCAACCCGACCGGCACGCGCATCAAGAACGCCGAGCTGCTGCGCCTGCGCGCGGCGCTGCCTGGCGACGTTCTCCTGATGATCGACCAGGCCTATGGCGAATTCGACGACCAGGATCCGCAGGCTGTTTTCGCGCTCGCCGGGCGCGGCGACACCGTCGTCCTGCGCAGTCTGTCCAAGGCATACGGACTGGCCGGCGCGCGCGTCGGCTGGGGCTTGTTCGCGCCCCAGATCGCCGCCGAAGTGCGCAAAATGCAGAACTCAAACCAGGTCTCGACGGTCAGCCTTGCCATGGCCGTCGCGGCCGTCGAGGACCAGGCCCATATGCGCGCGACGGTGGCGCGCACATCAGACATTCGCGACCGCTTCGCGCAAGGCTTGCGCGCCGCCGGCTACGAGGTCCCGGAAAGCCGGACGAATTTCGTCCTGGTGCGCTTTGCCGACACGGCGGCAGCGGCGGCAGCCGACAACGCCCTGCGTGGCGCCGACATCATCGTGCGCGGCCTCTCCGGCTACGGCCTCACCGATCGCCTGCGCATCACGATCGGGCCGCAGGATGTCACGGACCGCACGCTGCGTATCCTGACCGCCCTGCCCGGTCGGCAATACTGGTAAGGTTTTTATCCGAGGGGTTTCAAGACGTGACGTCCGACATGCCGTATCTGCCCGCCCGCGATTTCACCGGCTATGGCGAGCGACCTCCGCAGGCCGAGTGGCCGGGTGGCGCGAAACTGGCGCTCAACATCGTCGTCAATTACGAGGAAGGCGCGGAATACTCGATCGGCGAAGGCGACGGCGTTTCCGAGACGATCCTGTCCGACCTTGCCGTGTCGCCCGCCGTGCCGGGCTTGCGCAACCGCAACATGGAATCGCTCTACGAATACGGCTCGCGCGTCGGCGTGTGGCGGCTGCTCTCGCTTGTCCGGGACAAGGGCGTCATCCCGACCTTCTACATCGTCGGTCGCGCGCTGGAGCTCAACCCGGCCGCGGGCAAGGCGATCGCGGCGCTCGGCAGCGATATCGTCTGCCATGGCTGGCGCTGGATCGACTACGCGCCGCTCAGCGAAGAGGAAGAGCGCGAGCACATCGCGATGACGGTGGACGCAGTCCGCAAGTTCACCGGCATCGACCCGCAGGGTTGGTACACCGGCCGGCCAAGCCTCAACACAAGAAGGCTGGTGGTCGAGCATGGCGGCTTCCTGTTCGACTGCGATGACTACAATGACGACCTGCCCTATTTCGTCGACGTCGGCGGCAAGCGGCACCTGGTCGTGCCGCACAGCTTCGACAACAACGACAGCCGCTTTTCGCGCGGTTCGGGTCTGGAGACCGGGAGCCAGTTCTTCGACTATGTCAGCGACGGCGTCGACTGGCTGCTGAAGGAAGGCCAGAAGACACCGCGCATGATGACGGTGTCGCTGCACTGCCGGCTGGCGGCGCGTCCCGGCCGCATGATCGGCCTGGAGCGATTTCTCGACAAGGTCACCGCCAATCCCGATATCTGGGTCTGCCGCCGCTCCGACATCGCCCGCCATTGGCTGGGCCGCTTCGGCGATTGACCCGACGAACCGGCGCCAGCGAACCTTACTTGTTCGGCACCTCGTAGACCTTGCCGTGCCAGGGTGCCGCATCGATCTGGTCGAGCGCCATCACGTAAAGCACCTTCTCATCCGGGCCGAAGGCGAAGTTGGGCATCGATGGCGACGGCACCGAAATCGTGCGCAAAAGCTTCGCGTCCTTGTCGACGACGATGATCTTGCCCGGAGCATCGAGCGAGCGCGGACTCTGGCCGATATACATCTCGCCTTCCTTGTCCATCTTGATGCCGTCGGGCCAGATATGCGGCTGGTTCGGGAAGAGATCGTCGAGCCGCAGGAAGACGCGGCGATTGCTGAGAGTGTGGTCGGACGCGACGTCGAATTCGATGATCCTGTTGTCCTCGGTCTCGACCAGATAGAGGATCTTGCCGTCGTTCGACATGACAAGACCATTGGCGTTGTGCAGGTCGCCGGCGACCTTCTTCACGCTGCCGTCCTTGCCGATGTAATAGGCCGAAGCATCGATCAGCGGGCCGCCCTTGCCCGAACCGGTGAAATAGACACCGCCGGCCTTGTCGGGCGCGAAATCGTTCGGCCCGCTGAACGGCTTGCCGTCCGTATCCTTGTCATAGGGAGGCAGCGTCTTGCCGTCGGCCGAAATGCGGCCGATCGTGTTGTTGTCGTAGCAGGTGACGAGGAACTCGCCGGTTGTCGTCGGCAGCACCGCCGACGGGCCGCAGCCATCCATCTTCCAGAAGATGTCGTTCTTCTTCCCATCCCAGACGGTGACCGTGCCGCGGCCATACTCGACGTAGAACAGCTTGTCCTGATACCAGATCGGACCTTCGGCGAACCACGCGTCGTCGTTGACCACTTTGATGTCGGCCGCATGAGCCGCGGACGTCAGGACCAAGGCAAGCATCGTGCCCAGCAAATGCTGTTTGATCATGTGATTCCCCTCTTTTTTGGTTGTTGGAAGTCCTCTTCGAAACTGGTGATCCCAGTGGCCGGCGTTTGCGACTTACGACCGCAGCCGCTTGCCCTCCGGGTCGAAGGGCGGATGCGCGAGCAGCACCGCATCATGGGGCCTGCCCAGTATGGCGACGGTCACCTTGTCGCCGGCCTTGGCGGTTCCCGCCTTGACGTAGCCCATCGCCAGCGACTGCTCGACGAAATAGCCATAGGCTCCCGACGACACCTGGCCGATCGGCGTGCCGTCCGGCAGGAAGATCGGCTCGCCGCCGGTGGCGTCGGCATCCTTGGCCGAGACGGAAAGCATGATGAGCTCGTCCCGCGCCGGCTTTTCGGCAACGGCGAGATAGGCGTCGCGATTGAGAAAGTCCTTGTCCGTCTTGATCAGGCGATCGAGCTTGACTTCCTGCGGCCAGTATTCCGGCGAGTATTCGCGGCTCCAGCTGCCGTAACCCTTCTCGACGCGCAGCGACATCAGCGCCCGCGAGCCAACCGGCCCGGCGCCGACTTCCGCGCCCGCCTTGAGCAGCGCACCATAAAGCTCGACCTGGTCTGCGGCCTCGCAGTGCAGCTCCCAGCCGAGGTCGCCGGTGAAGGAGACTCTCAGCGCGACGACATCGACGCCGGCGACGGTGATCCGGCGCGAGCGCATGAAGGGGAAGGCTTCGTTCGACAGGTCGTCATTGGTCAGCCGCTGCAGCAGCTCGCGTGATTTCGGTCCGGCGACATTGAAGCCGCCGAGCTCCTCGGTGCGCGAGCGGAAGGTCGTGCCTTCCGGCAGCGGCACCGACTTGAAGAAGCGCTGATGAAAACGCTCGGCCATGCCCGAGCCGATCACCATGAACTCGTCCTCCGCCAGCCTGGTCACGGTGAAGTCGCCGGCGATGCCGCCGCGCTTGCCGATCAACGGCGTCAGGCAGGAGTTGCCGACCTTGGCCGGCATTCGGTTGGCGAAGAGCGCGTTCAGCCAGGCTTCCGCGCCCGGGCCCTTTGCCTCGTATTTGGCGAAATTGGAGATGTCGATGATGCCGGCATGCTCGCGCAGCATGCGCGCCTCGCGACCCACCGGGCCCCACCAGTTCTGGCGCGTGAAGCCGACCGTTTCCTCGCGCGGCTCGCCTGCCGCGGCGAACCACAGCGGATGCTCCCAGCCGAAATTGAGGCCGAACACGGCGCCCATTTCCTTCTGCATGTCATAGACCGGCCGGGTGCGCACCGGACGGCCGGCGGCGCGTTCCTCGCTGGGGAAATGGATCTTGAAACGGTGGCTGTACTGGTCCTGCACGCGCGCCTTGGTGAAGGCCTTGCCCGCCCAGTGGCCGAACCGCGCCATGTCCCAGCCGAACATGTCGAGCGAAGGCTCCCCCTCGATCATCCATTCGGCGGCAAGCTTGCCCATGCCGCCCGATTGCGAGAAGCCGGGAATGATACCGTTGCAGCAGAAATAATTGCTGAGCTCCGGCGCCGGCCCGAACAGCACGGCGCTGTCCGGCGACCAGATCATCGGGCCGTTGATCACCTTCTTGACGCCGGCTGTGGCGGCGGCGGGAACACGTTGGACGGCGCGCATCATGTTTTCTTCGATGCGGTCGAGATCGTCGGGAAACAGCTCGTGGCCGAAATCGAGCGGCGTGCCTTCCTCCGCCCAGAACTTCATGTTGCGCTCATAGGCGCCGATGAGCAGGCCAAGCCCTTCTTGACGCAGATAATACTCGCCGTCGCGGTCGGCGACCGAGGGCAGGCGCCGTCCCATGGAGGCGATTTCGGGAATGGTCTCGGTGACGAAATACTGGTGCTCGGTCGGGATCAGCGGCAGCTGCAGCCCGGCCATGGCGGCGACCTCCCTGCCCCATAGGCCGGCGGCGTTGACCACCCATTGCGTGCGGATGTCGCCCTTCGGCGTGCGCACGATCCAGCTTCCGTCCGCTTGCGCCTCGGTCGCCGTAACGGGGGTGAAGCGATGGATTTCGGCGCCGCGCTGGCGCGCGCCCGCGGCATAGGCCGCCGTAACGCCCGACGGATCGACATTGCCGCCCTCCGGCTCATACATGATGCAGCGAATGCCGTCGAAATCGACCAGCGGGTGCAGCCGCTCCGCCTCGTCGCGACCGACCTCGTAGAAATTCATCTTGTAGCGACGCGCCTTGGCCTCCTGCAGCCGCAGCTGATGTTCGCGCGCCTCGGTCTGGGCGAGATAGAGCGAGCCCGGCTGGAAGATGCCGCAGCCCTGGCCGGTCTCGGCCTCCAGCTCCTTGTAGAGCGCCATCGTGTAATGCTGCAGCCGGCTGATGTTGGTGGAATCATGCAGGCCGTGGATGTTGGCCGCCGCGTGCCAGGTCGAACCGGAGGTCAGCTCGCTGCGCTCCAGAAGCACGACATCCGTCCAGCCGAACTTGGCGAGGTGATAAAGGATCGAACAACCGATCAGACCACCGCCAATGACGACGGCTTGTGCATGAGTACGCATAGTTGAACTTTCTTCCCTTTGTTCGGCGACTTGTTCGCGCCTTTGGCAGCGCTTTGGGATTTCATTTAGCTGACTGATCGATCGCAGTCGCCGGTGAATTCAGGGGCGCGGATGCGCCCCTGAATATTGCGTCGATCCGCCCGGTCTAGGCCTTGTCCAGCCAGACCTTGTCCAGCTGCAGCTCGAATGTCTGGTGCATGCCGAGGTTCTTCACATAGGTGGCATGGTGACGGTAGAGCGAGCGCCAGAACGCCTGAACCAGAATGCCGGAGTCCTGCAGGATGAACTCCACCTCCTTCATCAGTTCCTTGCGCTTGGCCGGGTCGGCGACGGCCATCGCCTCGTTGAGCTTCTTGTCGAACTCTGGATTGGAATAGCCGGACTCGTTCCACGCCTCGCCGCTGCGATAGGCGATCGCCAACACCTGCACGCCCAGCGGCCGCATGCCCCAGTCGGTGGTCGACCAAGGATATTTCGTCCAGTCGTTCCAGAACGAAGATCCCGGGATGATGGTGCGCTTGACCTTGAAGCCGGCGTCGCGCATCTGCGCGGCAACGACGTCGGCCGGGTCCTTCACATAATCCGCATCGTAGGAGATCAGCTCGAACTCATGGTCCGTCTGGCCGGCCTCGGCCATCAGGGCCTTGGCCTTGGCCAGGTCGCGCGGAACCTTGGGCAGCTCGTAATATTCCGGATGGATTGGGCAGACATGGTGGTTTTCGGCGACCTGGCCCAAGCCGCTATAACCGAGCTTCAGCACGGTTTCATTGTCGACCGCCAGTTGGATGGCGTTGCGGACACGCTTGTCGTCGTAGGGCTTGTTGGTCACGTTGGTGCGCAGCACGATGGTGCCAGCGGTAACCACCTGCTCCTTGACCAGGCCCATGCTGTCATAGAGGTCGACCGTACCGCCGACCGTCTGGTAGTTGCAGTCGATCTCGCCGGCCTCGAAGGCGCTGCCGATGGCGGGGTTGGAGGCGTCCGATCCGTAGTCGACCCAGTCGACACCGTCGAGATAGGGCTCGCCGCCGAACCAGGTGAAGTCCTTGCGCCGCCGCACCGAAGCCGACTCGCCGACCTTGTAGGAGATCAGCTCATAGGGGCCGGTGCCTGGCGTCTTCAGCATGTCGGCGCCGTTCTTGTCGAAGTCGCGATGGACGATGACGGCCGGATAGTCGGAAAAGCCGGGGATGATGGTGACGTCCGACTGGCGGCATTTCAGCTTCACCGTATGGTCGTCGACCTTGGTGATTGCGCCGGCGGCGGCCTTCTTGGTGGCGGGATCGATCAGCGAGCTCATGCGGCCGGCCATCGAATTGCCTTCGGCCGTCTTATCGCACCAGCGTTCGATGTTGTAGACGATGTCGTCGGCGTTGAAGTCGTCGCCGTTCGACCATTTCACGCCCTTGCGCAGATGCAGCGTGTATTCGGTGGCGTCGTCGCTCACCTCCCAGCTCTCGACCAGATGGCCCTCGAAGGTGAAGTCGGTGGTGTAGCGGATCATGTAGTCGTTGCACTGGCGCATGACATTGGCGATTTCCGACCAGTCCCAAGCGCGCGGATCCTTCATGTCCTTGATGATCATCTGCATCTTCAGGATGCCGCCCTTCTTGCCGGGCAAGGGAGCGGCGGCCTTGGCCGGCTCAATCCCTGCCATCGAATAGGCGAGCGCCGTGGAAGCGCCCATTACGCTTGCCATGGCCAGGAATTCGCGGCGGTCCATCCCGCCCTTTTTGACTTCGGCTGCATAGCTTTCGATGACCGCCGGGACGCGGTCACCGTTGCTCTTGAACATTGTCATCGTTGTTCTCCGGTTCAGGGCTTTTTGCCCGTTGCATTCCCCTTGCGGCACGCATGTTAGGGGCGATGCAAAAATCCCGGAAGGGCTCGGCCCTTCACAAACCGCAGAAAACCGGCCGTTAAGGCCTAAAAAAACAACGCCATTGGCGCGCCAATTTTTTGAGGCTGAAACCGGTGCTGGAGCAATTCCATGAAAAGTGTGTAACGGTTTTCCGTCCGGAATTGCGTCAAACTCTAAGGTCGCGCGGCGTCCTCCCTGGCCCTGGACAGGATCCATTCCCTGACCGTGCGGGCGATGTTTCCCTTCGAAAGTTGGCTCTCGGTCAGATAGTAATTCCAGGGGCTTGGCGGCCGCACCGGAAACGGCTCGACAAGGAGCCCGCGGCGCATATAGGCATGTGCGAGCGAGCGTTGCGTGGCGACCAGGCCGGCGCCCATGGCAGCCAGTTCGAGCGCGATGTTCGAGGCATTGGTCGAGAGGCCCTTATCGTGATCCTCCATGTCGACGCCAAGCGCCTCGGTCACCACCTGCCAATATTCCTGGCGGCCATGCACGAAGATCCAGTCCACCTTGAGCATGTCCTGCGGCGTCTTCAGCGCATGCTCGCCCTGGAGCATGCTCGGGGCACAGAGCAGGACCAGCTCGTCGTTCCAGAGCGGGATCGCCGAAGGCGGCCGGTCGTCGAAGCGCCGCGTCGAGATGGTGATGTCGGCGATCTGTTCGCTCAAGTCTTCCCAGATCGTGCCGTGCAGCACGATCTCGATCTCGGGATGCTTCTTGCGGAACGCCGCCATGCAGCCCGCCAGCCAGTTTTCCGCAAGGCTCATCGGACAGGAGACGACCACGGTTTTGTTTCGCGATGAAGCGACGATCGCTTCGGTCGCCTGGTCGATCTGGTCGAGCGCCTGGCGCAAGGTCGGCAGGAACGCCTCCCCCATCTCGGTCAGCTTCAGGCTGCGCGGGTAGCGGATGAACAGCTGCCGGCCGATATAGTGTTCGAGCGCGCGCACATGCGTGCTGACCGCGGCTTGCGTATAACCCAGTTCCTTGGCAGCCGTGGTGAAGCTCAAATGGCGGGCGGAACTCTCGAACGAGCGGATATAGTTCAGGGGGGGTGGCGGCTTCATCCCGGTCTCCAGCTGCGTAGTGTCCATAGCTATCGCATGGGCGACCGGCCGTTCAATCGCGGACAAGCGACATGGCATCAATATTTTTGGCCAAAGCCGCCAAACTAATCGCGTGCCTGCGCGATGAACCCAATTTAATGATGTTGTGAGAAGACAGGGGAGATAAGCGCGTGGCTGTGCCGTCATACCGGCGTGAGGGGCCTGTCGTCAGTTCCGATACGTTCACCCGCCTTGCCGATTTCGTGCTGCGGCGCCCCGCTTCCGTCTTCCCTCAGCCGGTGCTGGAACAGGCGCGCTACCTGTTGCTCGACACGCTCGGCATCGCCGTCGCGGCCGGACCGATGGAAGCAGGCCGGATCGCCCGCGACGCCGCCGTGCTGCTCTACGGCTCGAGCGATCCGCAATATTCGGCCCGCATGCTGTTCGACGGGCGCCGCGCCAGCATTGCCGGCGCGGCCTACGCCGTCGCCACGCAGACCGATAACCTCGACGGCCATGACGGCTATAGCCCCACCAAGGGCCATATCGGCGTCGCGGTCGTGCCGGCGCTTGCAGCGCTCGCGGAAGCAAGGCCCGACCTTACTGGGCCGGAGGCGCTGGCGTCTCTGGTCATCGGCTACGAGGTCGCCGGCCGGGCCGGCATCGCCCTGCATGCCACGGTCAGCGACTATCATACGTCAGGGGCGTGGAATGCCTTGGGCGTGGCAGCGGTGGCGGCACGCCTGCGGCGGCTCGACGAAACGCAATTGCGCGAGGCGCTGGGCATTGCCGAGTATCACGGCCCGCGCAGCCAGATGATGCGCGAGATCGCCACGCCGACCATGCTGCATGACGGCTCCGGCCCCGGCGCCCTTATCGGCCTTTCGGCGGCGGTGCTGGCCGAACGCGGCTTCACCGGAGCGCCGGCGATCACCGTCGAGGCGCCGGATGTCGCGACGCATTGGCAGGATCTCGGCGTTTTCTGGCAGTCATTGCATCAGTATGTGAAGCCTTATCCGATCTGCCGCTGGGCGCATGCGGCGATCGACGCGGTGCGCGGGCTCTGCCTGGCGCACAATCTCGACGCCTCCGACATCGCTCATGTTCAGGTCAACAGCTTCCATTATGCCGCGACCCTGTTCGACGGCATGCCGGACACAACCTCGAAGGCGCAGTACAGCCTGCGCTTCGCCGTCGCGACCTTCATCATCCACCGGCGTATCGGGCTCGAGCATATTTCCGGCGCCGGGCTCGCCGATCCGGCGGTCGCCGACATGCTGACGCGCATCACCGTGACCGAGACAGAGCGCCACAGCGCCCGCTTCCCGGCCGGCCGCTGGGCCGATGTCGTCATCACGACCAATGACGGACGCGTGCTGATGTCGGGCGACGTGCACGCGCGCGGCGGCCCCGAAGCGCCGATGTCGAAGCAGGACGTCGAGGCCAAATACATGGAATTCGCCGCGCCCGTGCTCGGATCCGGCCGCGCCGCGGCGATCCGCGACGCGGTGCTTTCGCTCGACGACCGCGACAGCCGCTTCTCCGATCTCTCGGCGCTGCTCTACGATCCTCCCAAGATTTCGAGCTGAGCGCGCAATGCCCCTCAGGCTCCTGAAATACGGTCTCAGCAGGGACTATCGGGTCAGCGGCGATATCCAGGCAACGCCGGAACTGAAGCCGGCCTACGACGTCGTCATCATCGGCGGCGGCGGACATGGACTGTCCTGCGCGCACCATCTCGCAAAGTACCACGGCATAAAGAGCGTCGCGGTGCTGGAGAAAGGCTACCTCGCCGGCGGCAACACGGCGCGCAACACCACCACCATCCGCTCCAATTACATCACCCCGGAAGGCATCGCCTTCTACAAGGAGGGCGTCGAGCTCTTCGAGCGGCTGTCGCAGGAACTCGACTTCAACGTCATGTTCTCGCAGCGCGGCCAGCTCACGCTGGCGCATACAGAGGCGACGATGCGCAGCTTCCATATGCGCGCCGAAATGGGCAAGCACATGGGCACGCGCACCGAGGTCGTCGACCAGAAGGGCGTCGAGGAGCTCTGCCCGCTTCTGAACATGGACTATGGCGGCCCGCTCGAAATCCTCGGCGGGCTCTGGCATGCCGATGGCGGAACGGCGCGCCACGACGCCGTCGCCTGGGGCTATGCCGCCCAGGCATCGCGACGTGGCGTCGAGATCCACCAGCGCACCGAGGTGCAGGGCTTCGAGGTCACCGGCGACCGCGTCCTGGCCGTCCGGACGAACAGGGGCCGCGTCGCCTGCGGCCAGGTGATGATCGCCACCGGCGGCATGAACTACGACGTGGCGCTGATGGCCGGCGTCGAGCTTCCGATCCGCTGCTATCCGCTGCAGGCCATGGTCACCCAGCCCCTGAAACCCTGGCTGGACACGCTGGTCTCATCGGTCTCGCTGCACACCTATCTCGTGCAGTCCTCGCGCGGCGAGGTCGTCATCGGCGGCGGCTCCGATCCCTACCAGCTCTATTCGACCCGCTCGACGCTCGACATGAAGGAGCATCTGGCCGAAGGCGCCGTCCACCTCTTCCCCTTCCTGCAAGGCGTGCGGCTGCTGAGGCAATGGGCCGGCATCACCGACATGACGCCGGACTACAGTCCGATCATGGGCGCGAGCCCACTCGCCAATCTGTGGCTCGACTGCGGCTGGGGCACCTGGGGCTTCAAGGCGACCCCTGTCGCCGGCAAGCGCATGGCGCAGACGATCGCCGAAGGCCGCGTGCCCGACATCCTGAAGCCATTTGCATTGGAGCGGTTCGACACCTTCCGGCTGCTCAATGAAATGGGCGCGACCGCCGCGAGCCATTAGCGATGAAACTGCTCACCTGCCCCATGAACGGCCCGCGCAACATCGACGAGTTCCAATCCTTCGGGCCGGTGCGCGCGCGACCTGATCCGAACGCAACCGCCGACAGAGACTGGTCGCGGCATTTGTTCCGCGCCGAAAACCGCAAGGGCATTGTGGTCGAGTGGTGGCGGCACGTGCCGAGCAACTATTTCTTCCTGGCCGAGCGCAATCTCGTCAGCAACGAGATCATCCGCACCTTCGACGCATCCGAACTGCGGGACCGCGCATGAACCGGCTGCCCGCCCCTTTCGGAAGCCGTATCGATCGGAGCCGCCCGATCCGCTTCAGCTTCGAGGGCAAGCCGTTCGAAGGTTATGGAGGTGACAGCATCGCCAGCGCTCTCGCCGCGTCCGGCCAGTGGGTGCTCTCGCGCTCGTTCAAATACCACCGTCCGCGCGGCATCCTGTCGATGACCGGGGCCGACGCCAACGCGCTGGTGCAGCTCCCGTCCGAACCGAACGCCGCCGCCGAGCGCACGCCGATCAGCGAAGGGCTGCGGGTCAGCGCCCAGAACGTCAACGGCTCGCTCGAGCGCGACCGCGACGCCATCATGGACAGGTTCGGTCGCTTCCTGCCGGTCGGCTTCTACTACCGCACCTTCATGGGCCCGCGCCGCGACAGCTGGTTGAAATTCTGGGAGCCGATCATCCGCCGCAAGGCGGGCCTCGGCGTCGTCGACACCAAGGCGCCGCACCGGCATTTCGACAAGACGCACCTGCATTGCGACGTGCTGGTCGTTGGCGCCGGCCCGGCCGGATTGAGCGCTGCGATTGCCGCCGCGGATGCCGGCGCCGATGTCGTGCTGTGCGACGAGAATCCTGAGGTCGGCGGCGTGCTGAGCTATGACCGCTACGATCCGGCCGTCCTCCCCGGCCTGTCGTCACGGCTCGAGGCTTTGCCCAATCTCAGGCTGCTGACCGGCACCGTCTGCAATGGCTGGTACGAGGACAACTGGCTGGCGCTGATCCAGGGCAACCGGCTTCACCGCACCCGCGCCCGCGAGGTGATCCTGGCGACCGGCGCTATCGAGCAGCCGGCCGTCTTCCGCAACAACGACCTGCCGGGGATCATGCTCGGCGGCGCCGCGCAGCGCCTGATCCGCCACTATGGCGTGCGGCCTGGCGACAGTGCCGTGGTGCTGGCCGCCCATGACGACGGCTACCGGACGGCGCTCGATCTGCTGGACGCCAGCGTATCGGTCGTCGAGCTAGTCGATCCGAGATCTGCCGGCGTTACCAGTCCGCTGGAAGCCGAGCTCCGCGGCAAGGGCGTCGCCATCCGCAAAGGCGCGACTATTGAGGCGGCGGAAGGCACGGCCGGAAATCGTCACCTCGCCCGCGTCCGTGTCGGCGGAAGCTGGATCGCCTGCGACCTGCTGACGGTTTCGATCGGCAGCGCCCCGGCATGGCAATTGCCATGTCAGGCCGGCGGCAAGGTCGGCTACGACGCCGCCACGCAGATGATGACGATCACGCTGCCGGAAGGTCCGGTCCATCTCGCCGGCGCCGTTGCCGGCACCGATGAGATCGAGGATGCCATCGCCAGCGGCCGGCGCGCGGCGTCGGCCGCGCTCTCGAGACTCGGCCATGCGGTTGCCGATGAGCCTCCGGCGGCCAGCCCAAAAGTCGCCCGGCCACGCTATGTGCAGCCGATCGTCGCCGATCCCAAGGGCCGCGACTTCGTCGATTTCGACGAGGATCTGCAGGTCAAGGATCTGCAGAACGCGACCAAGGAGGGCTATCGCGAGATCGAGCTGGTCAAGCGCTTCACCACCGTCGGCATGGGCCCGAGCCAGGGACGTCACTCGGCCTTGGCGACCGCCCGAATCGTCGCCGAGGCAACCGGCCGGACGGTCGGCGAGATCGGCATCACCACGGCTCGTCCTCCGGTGGGGCCGGAAACGCTCGGCGTGCTAGCAGGCCATCACGAGGCGCTGGAGCGCCGCACGGCGCTGCATGCAAGGCACGTCGCACTCAACGCCGCGATGAAACCGGTCGGCGCATGGTGGCGGCCCTACTACTACGGCAACGCAAGCAGCGCCGAGGCAGCCGTCCGCGAGGAAATCCTGGCCGTGCGCGAAGGCGTCGGCCTGCTCGATGTCTCGACGCTCGGCAAGCTGGAGATCCGCGGGCCGGACGCCGGCGAGTTCCTCGACCGCCTCTATACGATGGCGCACGCCAACCAGCCTGTCGGCCGCGTCCGCTATTGCCTGATGCTCAACGAGATGGGCTCGGTGATCGACGATGGCGTCGCCTACCGGATGGCCGAGGACCAGTTCTATGTGACCGCGACCACTGGCGCCGTCGCCCGCGTCTATGCCGACATGCTTTTCTGGAATGCCGAATGGCGGCTGAGGGTCGACGTGCTCAACCTCACCGGCGCCTTCTCGGGCCTCAACGTCACCGGACCCAAGGCGCGCCAGGTGCTTCAGGCGCTGGAGAGCGACATCGATTTCAGCCGCGACGCCTTCTCCTATCTCAGCGGCCGCGAAGGCATGGTCGCCGGCGTTCCGGTGCGGGTGATGCGCATCGGCTTCACCGGCGAGCTCAGCTACGAACTGCATTGCCCCTCAAGCCTGGCTCCCGAGCTTTGGAATGCCGTGATGGCCGCGGGACGGCCGCATGGCCTGCGCCCCTACGGACTGGAGGCGTCGCGCATATTGCGCCTGGAGAAAGGCCACATCCTGATCGGCCAGGATACGGATGCGATCACCACGCCCGATGAGCTGGGCTTTGGCTGGGCCGTCTCGAAGAAGAAGCCGTTCTTCGTCGGCAAGCGCTCCATCGAGATGCGCGCGAGGCTCGGGCAGACGCGCAAGCTGGTCGGGCTGCAATTCCCCGCCGGTGCGCGAAACATCCCCGGCGAAAGCTGCCTGGTACTGCGCAATAGCGCTCCCGCCGGCCAGATCACCTCGGTCGGATATTCGCCGTCGCTCGAGCGCCACATCGCGCTCGCCTATGTCCATGTCGAGGACCAGGCGGAAGGCAGCCTCGTGACGGTGAAGTGCCGCGATGGCGAGCTGGTGAGAGCGCCGGTCGTCGCCCACGCCTTCTTCGATCCGACCAACGCGCGGCAGGAGATATAGATGGCCGCCAGCACCGCGACTCGCATTTATCCCTTCATGCCAGGCGGCGCGGCCCACGGCACGAAGCTGGTTTCCGGCGCGGTCGTGCTGAGCGATCTCACGGACAAACCGCGATTCGGGCTGAAAGGTGGCGGCAGCGCCACCTGGCTCGCCGCGCAGGGCATTACCCTGCCGGCCGTCAACCGCATCGGCGAGCATCACGGCATTCGCGTCCTGCGTCTCGGCAACGAGGACATCCTGCTTCTCGCGAAGGATGCCGACGAAACGCTCGCCGAAGTCAAAACCGCCTGGCAGGCCGCGCCGGCGCCGAAAGGCTACTCCTCATGGCGCGAGGAAGGCTGGGCATGGATGCGGCTGTCCGGCCCTCGCCTCGCCGAAGCGATGAGCAGTCTTTGCGCGCTGGACCTGAGATCGCAAAAATTCGGCGCCGATGATATCGCCCAGACCCGCGTCGGCCATGTCGAGGCCGTGACGTTCCGTTCGCCGTCAGGTTTCGACATACTCTTCGACATCACGGCTTCGGCCTTCTTCGCCCGCGCTGTCGCGGCGGTGGCCGGCCACACAGCATAGAGGATAGTCATGACCCGCCCGCAAGGAACCATCGCCCCCATCCTGACACCGTTCGAAGACGACGGCCGCATCGCGCGCGATCTCTGGATCTCCCACGCCAAATGGGTGCTCGGCCAGGGCGCGCATTTCCTCTCGCCCTTCGGCACGACCGGCGAAGCGCTGTCGGTTTCGCTGCGCGAACGAATGCAAGCGCTGGAATGGCTGGTCGAGGCCGGCATCGAGCCGGACCGGCTGATGCCCGGCACCGGTGTGACCGCGCTTCCCGAAACGGTCGAATTGTCGGCGCATGCCGTCAGTCTCGGCTGCGCGGCGGTCATGGTGCTGCCGTCCTTCTTCTACACCGGTGCCGGCGACAATGGCCAGGCGCGCTACTACAGCGAGCTGATCAAGAAGGTGGCAAAGCCTTCGATGCGCGTCATCCTCTATCACATCCCCCAGAATTCCGGCGTGCCGGTCAGCCCGGCGCTAACAGCCAGACTGAGCAAGGCCTTTCCGGACACGGTCGTCGCCTACAAGGACAGCGGCGGCGACTGGAACAACACCGCCGCCGTCATCGCCGCCGCGCCCGATATCTCGGTGTTCCCGAGCTCGGAGGCACAGCTCACCAAGGGTCTCGCCAACGGCGCGGCCGGCTGCATCTCGGCCACGGTCAATCTGAACGCCGCCGCCATCCGCCGCCTCTATGATGCGGCAAGGAAGGGCGAAGACGTCACGGAGGCGGATGCAGCCGTCAAGGCGTTCCGCAAGGTGATCCAGGATGCCGGGCTGATCCCGGCGATGAAGGCGGTGCTTGCGGTCAAGTCCGGCGACCGGCGCTGGCTGAACCTGCGCGCGCCGCATGAGAATGCGACGCTGGAAAACGGCAGGGCTTTGCTTGTCGAGCTGGGCAGCGCCGCCGACCATATCGGCGGCAATTGAGGTCGCGATGTCGGTGCGCCCAACAATCATCCTGCACACCGACAAGCCGGCGGGTGCGCTTGCCGTGCTCGCCGAGACGCATCCGGACCTCGAAGTCCATGCCTGCGATACCTATGCCGGCCTCCCAGCCCTGATCGAACAGATCAGCGCCGAGGTGGTCTACTCTATCCGTTTCGACGGCACGCCGCGCTATCCGCGCCAGGCGCTCACCGAGAGCCAGACGGTGAAATGGGTGTCGATCGGCGGTTCCGGCACCGACCATCTCGGGCGCTGGGATCCGGCGCATGTGACCGTGACGAATTCGGCCGGCGTCGCCGCCGGCATGCTGGCCGAATATGCGCTCGGCGCCATGCTCTCCTTCTCGCTCGACCTGCGCGGCTTCGAGCGTCGCCAGCAGGCCCGTCAATGGGGCGGCGGCCGCGTCGAGCCGATCGAGGGCAAGACCCTCCTCATTGTCGGCCTCGGCAAGACCGGCGAGGCCGTGGCGCGCCGCGCGCAGGCGATGGGCATGCGCACGCTGGGCATCCGCGCGCGGCCGAAACCGATGCCCTCGCTCGACGAAGTGCATGGTCCCGATGCGCTGCCGGCATTGGTCGGCCGCGCCGATTTCATCGTCTGCTGCGTGCCCCTGCTGCCGACAACGCGGGGCCTACTCGGTGAGGCCGCCTTAGCCGCCATGAAGCCGACGGCTGTCCTGATCGACATCTCGCGCGGCGGCGTCGTCGAGGAAACCGCGTTGTTGAGCGCGCTGGACAACAAGCGGATCAAGGGCGCGGCGCTCGACGTTTTCGTGACCGAACCGCTGCCGGCGGAGCACCCGCTCTGGGGTTACGAAAACGTCGTCATCACGCCGCATTGCGCGGCGGTCTACGACGGCTGGGACCTCAAGTCGGTGCGCATGTTCGCCGACAATCTGGCGCGCTACCGCAAAGGCGAGCCGCTGGAGAATGTGGTCAATCCGGAACGCGGGTACTGAAAGCAATTCCAGGAAAAGTGTGCAGCGGTTTTCCGTCCGGAATTGCGAGAACAAGAATCGAAGGGGAATGTTATGTCACAGGACAGGCGCGGCGGCGGTCGCCGATCGAAGCTCGGACGCAGCGGCGGCGGCATCGCGCAACTGCCGTGGCAGAGCGTGAAAAACCCCTACCCGCCGATGCAGCTCCTCGACGAGGAGCGCATGGAGCAATTGCACAAGACATCGATGCGCATCCTGTCGGAGCTCGGCATCCGCGTCATGAGCGAAAAGGTGATGGACCTGTTCGCCAAGGCCGGCGCCATCGTCGACCGCGAAAGCAACACCATCCGCATCGATGAAAGCATCGTCACCGAGGCCCTGCGCAACGTTCCCTCCTCCTTCACGCTGACCAGCCGCAACCACGACAAGCAGCTCCATTTCGGCGGCAACTCGCTGGTCTTCGGCCTTGTCGCCGGTCCGCCCAATGTGCATGACCGCATCAACGGCCGCCGTCCAGGCAACCTCCCCGACTACCAGAACTTCATCCGGCTGGCGCACCACTTCAACGCCATCCATATCATCGGCAACCAGGTGGTGGCGCCGATCGAATTGCCGGCCAATTCGCGCCACCTCGACACCTATCACGCCAATCTGACGCTGAGCGACCTCTCCTTCCATTGCACCGCGATCGGCCGCGCCAGGGCGATGGACGGCATCAACATGATGGCGATCGCGCGCGGCATCTCGGTCGAGGAGATGCGCGCCTCACCGGGCGTGACCACGATCATCTCGATCAACTCGCCACGCCTGTTCGACGATGCGATGGCCGAAGGCCTGATCGCCATGGCCGAGCATGGCCAGCCGGTGACGGTCACCCCCTTCACGCTGATGGGCGCGATGACGCCGGTGACGCTTGCCGCCGCGCTCTGCCAGCAGAACGCCGAGGCGCTGTTCGGCGTGACGCTGACGCAGCTCGTCAACCCCGGCACGCCGGTGATGTATGGCGCCTTCACTTCCAATGTCGACATGAAGTCGGGCGCGCCGGCCTTCGGCACGCCGGAAAACGCTAAGGCCAACATCATCGCCGGGCAGTTGGCGCGGCGTTACAATTTGCCCTACCGCACCTCCAACGCGAATGCCTCCAACGTCGTCGACCTGCAGGCGGCCTATGAAACCGAGATGGCGACCTGGGGCGCGGTGCTGGGCGGTGCCAATTTGATCTATCACGCCGCCGGCTGGCTGGAGGGCGGGCTGACCGCGTCCTACGAAAAGCTCGTGCTCGACGTCGAGATCCTGCAGAACATGATGGAGTTCCTGCGGCCGCTGCCGTTCCAGGAGGACGATCTCGGCTTCGAGGCGATCAAGTCGGTGCCGGCCGGCGGCCATTTCTTCGGCGCCGAGCACACCATGTCGCGCTACACTACCGCCTTCTACCAACCGATGCTGTCCAACTGGCAGAATTACGGCGCCTGGCAGGAAGCCGGCGGCAAGGACGCGCTGGAACGCGCGACCGAACTCTGGCAGCAGGCGCTGCACGATTACGAGGAGCCGGTGATGGACCCCGCGATCCGCGAGGAGCTCGATGCCTATGTTGCGCGCCGCCGCGAGGAGATCGCGGCGAATCCGGAAGCTTAGGAAATCTGTCTAATGCCTAATGATCTCGTCATCCGCCACGCGACGCTGATCGCCGGCAACGGTTCGAAACCATTCGACGCCGACATCGCTGTCACCGGTGACCGGATCACAGCGATCGGTCGGCTGGACGATGCTGAGGGCGTCGAGGAGATCGACGCCAAAGGCAAGGTGGTCGCGCCCGGCTTCATCGACGTGCATACCCATGACGACGGCGCGCTGCTTTCGCCGCGCGGCATGGACCCGAAGATCAGCCAGGGCGTGACGACGGTAATTGCCGGCAATTGCGGTGTCAGCCTCGCGCCTCTGCTGCTCGACCAGACCCCGCCGCCGCCCTTCACATTGGTCGGCGGCCGCGAGAATTTCCGCTTCGACCGTTTTGCCGACTATGTCGCCGAGCTGAAGCGCCGCGGCATAGCCACCAACGCCGCCCTGCTCGTCGGCCACACCACACTGCGCCAGCGCTGCATGCCGGTGACGGACCGGCCGGCCAACCAAGCGGAAACGGCGGCAATGCAGGAAGCGGTCGCCGAGGCCATGGCCGAGGGCGCGTTCGGCCTCAGCACCGGGCTCGATTATCCACCGGCCGTCAACTCCTCGACCGAGGAGGTCAAGGCTCTCGCCGCCACGGCGGCAGGCCTCGGCGGTCCCTATGTCACCCACACGCGCAACTATTTCGAGACGATGGACGAGGCGATCGAGGAAGCGATCGACATTGCCGATCATGCCGGCGGCAAGCTCTTCATCTCGCACCACCAGTGCACCGGCCGCGCCAATTTCGGCAAGAGCCGGCCCTCGCTGGAGCGCATCGACCGGGCGCGCGAGACGATGGATGTCGGCATCGATGTCTACCCCTATGCCGCGAGCTCGACGGTGCTGCGGCTGGAACGCTGCGACACCGGCCTGAAGATCCTCATCACCTGGTCCGATCCGCACCCGGAGATGGCCAGGCGCGAGATCGCCGACATCGCGCGCGAATGGAACTGCACCGAGCGCGAGGCCGGCGAGCGTCTGCTGCCGGCCGGCGCCGTCTATTTCCAGCTCGACGAGGACGATGTGCGCAACATCATCGCGCATCCGCGCACCATGATCGGCTCCGACGGCCTGCCGCATGACATCCATCCGCATCCGCGCCTGTGGGGCACATTTCCGCGCGTGCTCGGGCACTACGCGCGTGATGTCGGCCTGTTCAGCCTGGAGGAGGCCGTATTCCGCATGACCGGGCTGCCCGCGAAGGAATTCGGCATTGTGGAACGCGGCCTGCTGGCCGAAGGCAATTTCGCCGACCTCGTCGTCTTCGATCCCGAGACGATCATCGACACCGCCACCTTCGAGGAACCGCGCCGACCCGCCGCCGGCATCGAGCATGTCTTTGTGAACGGCGTATCGGTGTGGCGAAAAGGGAGAGCGACTGGAGCGCTGCCTGGCGCGGTTCTCAAGCCTTCGGCCTCAAAGCCGATCGTCAGAGGCGCATGCAACTGCGGCGCGGATCACAGCGCCTCGTAAATCCTGTCCACCGTCTCCAGCGTGTAGGCGAATTCCACCGGCCGCGTGCAGCGCCAACCGTTGAAAGATTGGCCGGCCAGCGCCTTCAGCGCCTCGGGATGGCGAAGAATGCCGCCGCCATAGAGCCGGTTCGCCATGTCGAGCATGCCGGTGCGGTGCATGGCCTCCGTCATGCTGCCG
Source organism: Mesorhizobium sp. ORS 3359 (assembly GCA_000824845.1). Taxonomy (GTDB): domain Bacteria; phylum Pseudomonadota; class Alphaproteobacteria; order Rhizobiales; family Rhizobiaceae; genus Mesorhizobium. Next base: position 67,359 of record CCNC01000141.1, read on the forward strand.
CAGGCTTCCTTGACCAGCCAAACGCGGAACCCCTGGTAGACCGCATCGAAGACGCTCGCGGTCACGCAGCTGTCGGTCAGCACGCCGGCGACAATCAGGGTCTCGATGCCAAGCGCGGCGAGCCGCTGCGAGAGATCGGTCCGCCGAAAGGCGCTTGGCCAGTGCTTGTGGATGACGATGTCGCCGGGCAGCGCTGCCACCTCGGCGCAGATCTGGGCGCCCTCGCTGTCGGCCACGGCTGAGCGGAACTCCTCCGTCAGGATCTCCTCCTGACGCGCATAGCCGTCGCGTTCCTCCGGCTTCACCCAGGCCTGCGCATGGATGACCGGCACGCCCGCCTTGCGGGCGGCATCGATCAGCGCGGCGGTGTTGGCGAGCACCGCGTCATAGCCGACGACCGGCCAAGCCGCGCCGCGGCGGTATTCGTTCTGCAGGTCGATGACGAGCAAGGCAGTCTTGGCAAGGTTCATGGCTGATCCAAGGGATTGTCGAAGTCTGTGACGAAGCGGAAGAGCAGACGGATCGCCTGATCGAGATCGGCGATCTCCATCGCCTCGGTCGGGTTGTGGCTGCCGTTCTCGTTGCGCACGAAGAGCATTGCCGTCGGAATGCCGGCGCCGGCGAAGGTCGCCGCGTCGTGCCCGGCTCCGCTCGGCACATGTGGCGCCTCCATTTGCAGTTCGGTGGCGGCGCGATCGAGCTTCGCGATCAGCGCCGCCGACATCGTCGCCGGATCCCAGGTGAAGCGCGGCCCGAGCTCGAAGGTCACGCCGCGCTTGGCACCAACCTCCTCAAGAATGGCCCGAAGCCGCGCCTCGACCCGCTCAAGAATGGCCGCCTCGGCGCTGCGTACATCCAGCGTGAGGCCAAGCTCGCCCAGAACTCGGCTGCCGCCATGCTGCGTGGGATCGGATTGAACCCGGCCGAAGGTGATCGTCGCCTCATGCCCTTCACGTTCCAACGCGTCCCATTCGATCTCAAGCGCGGCGACCAGATCGGCAAAGCCAAGCACGGCGTCATGCCGGGCGAAGCGCGGCTCGGCGCCGGAATGGGCATAGGCGCCAAGGCATTTCGCATCGACATAGCGGAACCCGCCGGCAATCCCGGTGACGATGCCGACAGGTGCCGCGGCGGCGACGAGCCGCGGTCCCTGCTCGATATGCACCTCGATGAAGGCCGCGATCCGGGCGGCATCGATCCCCGGAACCCCGCGCCGCACGGCATCCGGGTCGAATCCTTCTTCCCGCATGTGGTCGGCCAGCGTGCGGCCGCTGTCGGATCGTTTTGCTTCAAGCGCCTCCGGATCGAGCAGTCCGAGCGCCGCCTGACTGCCCGGGTAGGACAGCGGAAACCAGACCGCTTCCTCCGCGCGCGTCGCCAACACGATGAGATCGCGCTGCAATCGGATGCCATGTCGGACGAGTTCAGCCATCACCGCCAGACCGGCCACGACGCCGGCAGCGCCATCGAAATTGCCACCATGGGCAACGCTGTCGAGATGCGAGCCGATGACGATAGCGAGCAAGTGCGGGTCGCGGCCTTTCAACGTCAGGTACAGGTTGCCGGCGGCATCGGTGCCTGCCACGGCTCCAAGCTTTTCCGCTGCATCACGCACAAGATCGTGAGCGAAGCGCTCGCCGGGTCCGTAGGCGATGCGCGTGACGCCAGGCGTGTCGGCCGTGGCTTCAGCGAGCACATCCAGGATGCGCCCCGCCAGTGCGCCTCCGGTTGTCAGAACAGCGCTGTTCATGAAGCTACCTTGCCGACTTCGGGTGCGACATCACGCAGCCGGTGCGGCGTGAGATCGTCCAGCGACACGCCCTGCCGCGCGACATCGTCCGGCAGGCCGCCGCCGGCGATCAGGCTGGCGCAGACGCGCGACAGCGCCGGCGAGGTCTTGATGCCGTAGCCGCCCTGCCCGACCAGCCAGACGAAATCCGGAAACTCATCGTCAGGCCCGACCACCGGCGAGCCGTCGGCAACGAATGTCCGCAAACCTGCCCAGGAGCGCGAGACACGCTGCACCTCGATCGTCGTTGCCCGCTCGAGGCGCTCGGCGCCTATCGCCACATCAATGTCTTCGGCAAAAGCATCCATCGGCTCCGACGGCGTGGCATCGGCCGGCGAGATGAACAACTGCCCGGCGTCCGGCTTGAAGTAGAATTCCGCCCCGACGTCATTCACCAGCGGCCAGTCGCTGATATCAAGGCCCTGCGGCGCCGGAATGTTGAAGGCGGTGCGGCGTTTCGGCTGCAGACCGACCGGGATAACGCCGGCCATAAGCGCGATTTCGTCGCCCCAGGCGCCGGCCGCATTGACGATCAGCGGTGCCAGGAACGTTCCGGCTTCCGTCTCGACTCGCCATTGACCAGCCTGTCGGCCGATGGCTCTCACCCCGGCCTTGGTTACGATGCGCGCGCCATGGGCTCGCGCGCCGCGCAGAAAACCGTGGTGCAGGCCGTTGACGTCGATATCCATCGAATGCGGCTCGATGTAAGCGCCGGCAAGATAATCGCCGCGCAGCACCGGCACGCGCGCGATTGCCTCGTCCGGCGTCATCGCGACGATCGAGGGCACCAGCGCCTGCGCGGCCGCAAGGTCCTCGCGCAGCAGGTCAAGCTGGTCGGCGCGCGCCACGGTGATCATGCCGCGCTTGCTGAGCAACGGATAGTCGCTGAAACCCGCAGGCGGCTCAGTCAGGAAGGCGCGACTTGCAAGCACGATGCGGCGGATGACGCCGTTGCCGTAATTCTCGGTGAAGCTCGCGGCCGAACGCCCCGTGGTGTGGTAACCGCAATGGCTCTCCCGCTCGAGCAGCACGACCTTCCTGTCGCGCGAAATCTCGTACGCGGCGCCGGCGCCGGCCATGCCGCCGCCGATGATGATGATTTCGGTCTGCTCGCTCATAGATCCCCCTAAACTGCTCAGCGCGGCACGGCAGGCGGCTCGCCCAGGCGGCCGCGCCGGGCGCGGTCGCGGGCGCCGCGCCCTTCGGCCAGATTGTCGGCCGGCGAGTTCTGCAAAGCGCAATCCCGCAATGCGAGATCGGTGACAGAAGGCACCGGCTTGCCGGCGATTGCCATGCCCGTCAGCCGCGCCCATACAGCGCGCCGCTTGCGCACCTGATGCGACTGCAACTCGCCGATCTCGGCAATGTCGCTCTCCCGCTTGATCTGCAGCACGCCAGCCTCGACGGCCGCATCGAACAGTTCCAGTCCGCGCTTTGTCCGCACGATGATGCTGTTAAGCGGCTCGTCCTCGACAGCCGGGCCGCCATTCAGCCAGGCATCCGACACCGCGATATCCGCCACCTGGCCGATTGCGTCGGGGCAGATCTTGCAGCGCGGCTGGATCATCCATTTGTCCTCGTCCTCCCACAGCTGCCGGTAGCTGATCTCGAAGGCGCGGCCGTCCCTGGTTTCGATACGGTTGAGACCGGGGTTGCCGTGCCCCCGATAGCGGAAGAGCGTCAGTTCGTCCTCGCTCAGTCCGAAGCGCTGCAACACCTGTTCCGACTTGGTCAGGTCCGAGGCGCCGCCGCAGACGAAGGCGAGCGCATAGCGCATGTGCTCGTCGACGCGCGGATCGAGCCGCGCCAGGTTGCGCACGGCGGTGATGTCGCAAGGCTTGGCGATCAGCGCGAACGGCTCGCCGCGATCGAGGATGTCGTTGAAATCCACCAGCGTCGCCGCCGGCCCATAGCGCGAGCCGGCACCGTCGAACACCGAAGCGGCGTCGAAGCTCAGCTTGCGTTCCGAGCGCATCGGCATGGAGCGCGACGCCGCGACATGCAGCACGAATTTTACGCATCCTGAGCTGAGCAGGAATTGGCCAAGCGCCGTCAGTGTCCCACCGCCGGAGCCGATAAACCGGACCGTGGGATCGCCGGCGGAACCGAGCAAAAGCCGTTCGACGGGCCCCCAGACCGTGTCCGCCAACGCAGCCTCGGTTATCTGCGCGGGTGGCGGACCGGCGATGCGTGTTCCCGGGCAAACGGCGTTGATCCTCGCCAATATCGGCTTGTCCAATGCCCGCAACGCCACCGGCCGCTCGCGCCCTTCCGGTGTCATCACCATCTCGACGTCGCCGGCACTGGCGATCGACCTGCAGAGGCCGCAGCCGATACAAAGACCGTTCTCGACGATCTCGCTCAACGCCAGCGGATCGGCCGCGAGCGGCGCCTGGCTGCATCTGGTCTCGATCAGGCCCATCGCTGTCTCAGACCGGATCCGAGATGCGCTTGTACTGATCGGGGCGGCGATAGAGCGCGAAGTTGAAGTTCACTTTCCGGCACGTCTCGATCAGATCGAGATCTGCACGGTGCACGATCACCTCGTCGTCGAGCGACATCGCCTGCGCGGCGATCTCGCCGGTCGGCGCGATGATGCAGGAACCGCCGATCAGCGCCTGCCCGTCTTCCAGCCCGGCCTTGGCGGCGGCGCCGATCCAGAGCGTGTTCTGGTATGCCCCGGCCTGCATCGGCAGATGGTTGTGGAACATCCTCAGATGCGCCAGCGCCGGAGCCTCGTCGAGCAGCAGCGGCGTGTTATAGCCGAGCAGCGCCACCTCGGCACCGTTGAGGCAGAGCATGCGATAGGTTTCGGGCCAGCGGCGGTCGTTGCAGATGGCGAGGCCGACGCGCACGCCGCGAAAGTCATAGACCGGGAAGCCGAGATTGCCGGGTTCAAAGTAACGCCGTTCGAGATGCGTGGTGGTGCCCGCTTCCGGCTCGCTCGAACCCGGCACATGCATCTTGCGATAGCGGCCGATGAAGGCGCCGTCCGACCCGACCAGATCCATCGTGTTGAAGTGACGCGTGCGCTCCTCTTCATGCGCGAGTTCGCAATAGCCCAGCGCGAAGCCGACCTTCAGGCGCGCCGCGGCATCATAGAGCCGCTGCGTTTCCGGCCCCGGCATCGAGGCTTCGAAGAAGGCGTTGATCTCGGCCTGGTCGTCGATGCGCCAGCGCGGGAAGAAAGTGGTCAGCGCCATTTCGGGAAACACCGCGATCTCGGCGCCGGAAGCCGCTGCCTTCTCAAGCAGATGCACCAGACGCCCGACCGTCTCGGCGCGGGTGGCGCTGCGCTGGATCGGCCCGGTCTGGCAAACGGCGATGGTCAGGCATCGAGCCATGGTGTCCAATCCTCGACTGGTTTTCCTGAAAGTGTGGGATCGGCTGCCGTTCGAGCCACAAACTGCCCGAAGCCAGGTTTAGCCTGTAGCTCGCCATCCGCGACCACAGGCACGCCGCGCACCAGGACGGTGGTCGGCCGGCCGGTGACAACCCTACCGTCGTAGGGCGTGAAATCGACGCGCGAATGCAGCGCCTCGTGCCCGAGCGTCCAGCGCGCTGTTGGATCCCACAGGGCAAGATCCGCGTCGAGCCCGACGGCGATGCTGCCCTTGCGATCGGCGAAGCCGTAGATCGAAGCGGCATTGCGCGAGGCGAGGTCGAGATAGCGCTCCAGCGTCAGCCGGCCGGTGAGCAGCCCTTCGGAAAATAGCAGCGGCAGCCGCGTCTCGATGCCGGGAATGCCGCTCAGCGTGGTGGTGAAGCCGGGCGTTTCGGAACGGCCGATCTTGTCGGCGAAATAATATGGCGAATGGTCGGACGACCAGAGGTCGATGCCGCCATCGATCAGCTCTTGCCACAGATGCTCATGGCTGCGCGGCGAGCGCGGCGGCGGCGAGAAGACGAAGCGCGCCGCGTCGACCGCCGGGCGATCGAGATCGGCGGCTCCGAGGAACAGATATTGCGGGCAGGTTTCGGCGACGGCAGCCACCCCGCGCGCCTTCGCCCGCGCCACCTCTTCTGCCGACTGCCAGGACGACACGTGCACGATGGTCATGCGCGCGCCGGTCATCTCGGCGAAGGTCAAAGCGCGGTGCGTCGCCTCTCGCTCCATCACCTCGCTGTGGGCGACGACATGGAAGCGGATATCGGTGCGACCGAGATCGATGAGCCGCTGTCGCGTGCGGCGAATCGCGGCGTCGTTCTCGGCATGGACCATGACGATCCAGCCCAGCCGCCGCGCCGTATCGAGAACCTTGAAGAACAGATCGTCGTCGACGGCAAAACCCTGATAGGTCATGAACAGCTTGACCGAGGCGATACCGCGCCCGGCAAGCGCGTCAAGCTGGGCCTCGACATCGGCGCCGGTGCCCATGGTCACCACGGCATGCAGCCCGTAGTCGATCACGGCGCGTCCCGCCGCGCGCTCCAGCGCCCGGTCGATGGCACCGATCGTTGTCATGTCCTGTCCGGGCATGCCGAACGGCACGATGCAGGTGGTGCCTCCAAAGGCGGCGGAGATCGTGCCGGAATCAAAATCGTCGGCATTGCCGGCGCCGCCCCAGACGGGCTGGTCGAGATGGCAATGCGTATCGATGCCGCCGGGCATCACCCAGCGGCCGCCGGCGTCGATGGACTTCTGGCCGGATAGGTCCTTGTCAATCGCGGCGATGCGGCCGTCGTCAACGCCGATGTCGCACTCGGCCCAGCCATCGTCGAGCCCCACGCGCCCGCCTTTGATCACCAGCTCATGCATTGGCGCACCCTCACCGGTCCGCTCAGCCGACGGCCGCCGTCACCATGATCTCGACGCGATACTGGTCGCCGGCAAGCCGCGCTTCCACCGTGGCGCGCACCGGCATGGCGCTCCTGTCGATCCAGGCGTCCCAGGCGGCATTCATCAACTCGAAATCGGCGATGTCCCGAAGCCAAATCTGCGCGCTCAAGAGCTTGGACTTATCGCTGCCGGCCTTGGCGAGAAGCGCGTCGATCTTGGCGAGGATCTGCTTGGTCTGGCTGGTGGTGTCGCCGGAAAGATCATCCGCCGTCAGGCCGGCCACATAGACGGTGCCGTTGTAGCGCAGCACCCGGCAGAAGCGTTGTCCGTTTTCCAGGCGTTCGATCGTCATATCGTTCCCTTCCGCTGTTTCTCGGATTCTGCCCTTTGCCTATGGTAAGGAGGGTGCAAAACCACTGTAAAGCCCGCAGCAGAGCCGAGATGCCGCTTTCCTTCGCGGCGATGGCCAAAAAAATTTTAGCCATAGCCGCGCCAATCTTCGTTTGTGGCAACCACGGCAAAGTGTAGCTTCTGCTTGGGCTGCCGTCGGTCAACGGTCACGCCAGGGGAGCCGCCGCAGCCGCATCCATGAGGTCGATCGCTCAATCCGCGATGAGGCTTTGGCACAATGCAGAGCGCTCCCGCGCCATGCTGCCGATCATGGTCGGCGTCTGCCTGGCCTGCATCGGCAGCGCCATGCTGACCACCGCCGTGTCATTGCATCTCGGCAAGCCCGGCATTTCTCCCCAGGTCGTGCAGATCGTGCTGACCGCTTATCCCGTGGGCTTCCTCGTTGGATGCCTGGTCACCCGGCCGGCCGTCGGGCAATACGGCCACGAGCGGACCTTCGTGGCGATCCTGGTACTGGCGTTGCTTGCGGCTTGCGGCTTCGTCTTCACCGATTTCCTGCCGAGCTGGATCTGCTTCCGCCTGCTTGGCGGCATGGCGATGGCGTCGCTCTTCGTCGTCTGCGAGAGCTGGATCAACCTCTATGCCGAGCAGCACAATCGCGGCGCGCTGTTCTCGCTCTACATGCTGACGACGGCGATCGCGGTGCTGCTCGGACAACTCCTTGTCGCGCTGGTCGGCCCGCAATCGCCGCATCTGTTTCCAGTCGCGGCCGTGACGGTGCTGCTGGCGCTGATCTCCAAATTCGTCGGCGGACGCTGGCCGGTGCTGCCCGCCACCGATCCTGACCACGCGAGTTCAGCAAGGCCGGTCAAACGCCTCGGCCCGCTGGCGCTGTTCCGGCTGGCGCCGGTGACGGTCGTAGCCATCTTCCAGGGCGGCATCACCAACATGAACATCTTCGTGCTGACGCCGATCTACGGGACCCAGATCGGGCTGCCCGCCGGCACGACGGTGGGCCTGGTCACCACCGTAAGCATCGCCGGCATGTTGGCGCAAACCCCGGTCGGCTGGCTGTCGGACCGGTTTGAACGCAGGATCATATTGCTCGTCCAGGGAGTCCTGTCCGTGACTCTCTGCGCCGCGATTGCCTGGGTCGGCAATTCCTCGGTGCCGCTGCTCTTCGTGCTGTTCTTCGTCTATGGCTGCACGGCGCTCACCGTTTATCCGGTGGCGATGGCGTTCGGCGCCTCGCAATTGCACAGCCGGCACATGGTCGGCGCTTCCGGCACGCTGCTCCTGCTCTATTCGATCGGCAATGTCGCGACGCCCGGCATGTCCGCCGGCCTGATGGAGCATATGGGTGCGCCGGCCATGTTCCTGCTGCTCGGCGGCGGCGCCGTGCTGGTCACGCTCGCTGCCTGCTACAATCTCTTGCGCCGGCCGGTCGTCGCGGCGGCGATGCAGACGATCGAGGAGCAGGTTTGATGACGGACAAACCGATGAATCGTCTTGAAGGCAGTGTCATCGTGATCGCGGGCGCGGCGAGCGGCATTGGCGCCGCAATCGCCCGCCGCTGCATTGCCGAAGGCGCAAAGGTCGTCTGCGCGGACTACGATCTGGAGCCGGCAACAAGACTCGCTGACGCGCTCGGGCCTTCCGCGGCTGCCTGCCAGTGCGACGTGACGAACATCGACTCCGCGAAGTCGGCCGTCGACTTCGCCGAGAAAAGATACGGCCGGCTCGACGGGCTGGTGCACAACGCCGCGGCACCCTCGACCAGCGCCACCGTCGTCGATCTCGACGAAAGCGCTTGGCGGCAGGAGATCGATGTCGGCCTGACCGGCGCCTTCTTGATGAGCAAGTTCGCCGTGCCGCTGATCGCGGCCAGCGGCGGCGGCTCGGTCGTCTTCATCGGCTCGCAATTCGGGCGCGTCGCCACCACCAGGGCGGTCGCCTATTGCGCCGCCAAGGCCGGCATGATCCACCTTGCCAAGGCTATGGCCGTCGATCACGCGCCCGACAAGATCCGCGTCAACAGCCTGTCGCCCGGCGCGGTGGCAACGACGCGCCTGTTGCGCCGGTTTGCCGATTTCGAGGCGGCCAATGCTGGCCTCGGGCCTGCCCATTTGCTCGGCCGCATCGCCGAGCCGGACGAGATCGCCGCGGCGGCCGCTTTCCTGCTTTCCTCCGACGCATCCTTCGTCACCGGATCCGACATGCTCGTGGACGGCGGCTATGCGACGCGCTGAGCCCGAAACCTTTCCAAAGGAGTTCCCATGACCCTGCTCGTCACCGGCGGCACCGGCTTCGTCATGAGTGTGGTCGCGCGCGCCTGGCTGGATCGCGATCCGCACGCCCGCGCCGTGATCCTCGACCGCTCCGGTCTCGACCAGGCGGCAGAAAAGCATTTCGCTCCGGTGCGCGACCGGCTGACGGTGATTTCCGCCGACATTCTCGCCCCAGAGGCCTGGTCAGCGACGCTCGACAGGCAAGGCATCACCGCGATCGTCCATGGCGCGACGATCACGCCGATCTCGCGCGGCAGCGCCTCCGAGGCAAAGCGTCAGCCGGAGGCCGAAGACCCGGCCCGCATCGTCGACGTCAATCTCATGGGCACTGTGCGCATGCTGGACTGGGCGCGCACGAACCCCAACCTGAAGCGCTTCATCTATGTCAGTTCCGGTTCCGTCTACCGCCACAACGGGCCCGACTGGAGCGGCGAGCCGCTGCCGGAGGATGGCTATGTCGCGCCGCTGACGCTTTACGGCATCTCGAAATTCGCTTCCGAGATGGTCACCAACCGCTATGCCGATTTGTTCGGCCTGTCGGCGATCTCGGTGCGGCTTGCTTCCGTGTACGGCCCGATGGATCGCGCCACCGAGAGCCGCAACTTTCGCCATGTTCCGAACCGCGTCGCGCATATGGCTTTGGCCGGCGAAACGATTCGGCCGAACAGCCTCGAACCCGTCGGCGACTACGTCGCCTCGACCGACGTCGCCGCCGCGATCCTGGCGCTCATCGATGCTCAGCGCCTCAATTACCGCCACTACAATATTGGCTCCGGCTCCAGCCAGACCATCGGCGAGATCATCGGCTGGGCACGGGAGCGGGTGCCGGAGGTGAGGGCCGAGGTGACGCCGGGCGAAGACGCCAATATCGTCCAGGATGTGAGGGTGAAAGGCGGCATGTGGGGCGCCTATGACATCGCCCGCATCATGCGCGACACGGAATGGCGCCCGCGCCCCGGCAAGGAAGCCTTCCACGCCTACATGGACTGGATTGCCGCCAACGAGAACTGAGCCGACGAGATAGAGGGAGATCAGCCGATGCCGACCGATCCGCAGCAAGCGCAACAGCCGCGCGACTTCGTCGGCTACGGCGCGCACCCGCCCTTCGTCACCTGGCCGGGCGGCGTCAAGCTCGCCGTCAACCTCGTGCTCAACTACGAGGAAGGCTCGGAGTACAACTGGCTAGAGGACGGCCGCAACGACAATTGGGGCGAATACAATCTCACCGGCAGCATGCCGGTGCGCGACCTCGGCACCGAGACGCATTACGAATATGGCAGCCGTGCCGGCGTCTGGCGCCTCGCCAGGCTGTTCGACCGCTACGATATCCCGGTCACCTTTTCCGCCTGCGCCGTGGCGTTGGAGCGCAATCCGCCTCTGGTCGAGTGGATGAAAGCGCGAAGGCATGACCTCATGGGCCATGGCCTGCGCTGGATCGACTACACGGTGATGGAGCGAGATGAGGAAGAACGCCATCTGCATCAGGCGATCGCGCTCTACGAAAAACTGCTGGGCGAGCGGCCGCTCGGCTGGAACTGCCGCTCGCTGCCCAGCGTCAACACCCGCGACCTGCTGGTCGAGGAAGGCGGCTTCCTCTATCACTCCGATCCCTGCAATGACGACCTGCCCTATTTCCTTGGTCACCGGGGCACGGAAATCCTGGTCGTTCCCTATTCCAAGGCGCTCAACGACAGCCGCTACCTTGTGGCGCCCGGCTACAGCAATCCGCGCGACTTCGCCGAGGATTGCCGCTCGGCCATCGACTATATGCTCTCCGAAGCCGACGAGACCGGCGGCCGCATGCTGACCATCGGCATCCACGCCCGCTGGACGGGCCAGCCGAACCGCGCCTCGGGCCTGCGCGAGGTCATCGAGTATGTCCAGCAAAGCGACGGCGCCGCCTTCATGCGCCGCGAGGACATCGCGCGCTTCTGGCACGCCAATCATGCTCGCTTCGAACAGCGCGGCTGAGCGATGTTCGATACGCTGATCCGCGGTGGAACGCTGGTGAATGCCGACGGCGTAAGCCGCGGCGATATCGGCATTGCCGCGGGCAAGGTCGCGGCAGTCGTCGCACCAGGCGAAGCCGCCGAAGCCGGGACCGTCATCGACGCTTCCGGCTGTTTCCTGCTGCCCGGTCTCGTGGATGCGCACGCGCATCTGCGCGAGCCTGGGCTGACGCATAAGGAGGATTTTTCCTCCGGCACCCATGCGGCGGCGCTCGGTGGCGTGACCACCGTGCTAGACATGCCGACCGACGAGCCTTGGACGGCCGCCTCTGAGCAACTCGCTGACAAGATGGCAATCGCGGAAGGCCGCATCCATGTCGATGTCGGTCTGCAGGCCGTGGTCAGCCGCGACCTGTCGCTCATCCCTCGCCTGCTCGACCACGCGCCGGTCTCGTTCGAGCTCTTCACCGCCGACGTGCCGGACGGATTCCTGTTTGCAACGCTCGATGATGTCGCCGAGGCGCTGAAGGCCTTCGCCGGCGCCGATACGCTGGTCGGCATCTCGCCCGGCGACCAGTCGGTCCTGGCCGGCAGCTCCGCGCGCGACCGCTCCGGCAGCATCGCCGCCTTCCTGGACAGCCGGCCGCCGCTCGCGGAAGCCAACGGCATCGCTCGCGCCCTTGTCGCCGCCGCCTCGACTGAGACAAAAATCCATGTCCGGCAGATCAATTCCGAACTCGGCGTCGAGGCCTGGAGCCGGCTGCGCGGCATGGCCGATGCAAGTGTAGAAACGACACCGCAAAACCTGTTCTTCACAGCCCAAGATTACGAAACGCAGGGCGCCAATCTAAAGGCTTCACCACCCTTGCGCTCGCCGCACGATGTCGATGCGCTGCGCGCCGCGCTGAGCGCTGGGCTGATCGACATCGTCGCCACGGATCATGCCCCGCATGCACCAGCCGAGAAGGCTGCGAGCTACGCGGCTTTCGCCGACATCCCGGGCGGCATGCCGGGACTGCAGACGCTGCTTCCGACCATGCTGAGGCTGGTCGACGACGGGCTCATCGCCCTGCCCGATCTGGTGCGCATGTGCTCGCGCAATCCGGCCGAGCGTTTCGGCCTCGGCCAGCGCAAGGGACGCATTGCCGCCGGATACGACGCCGATCTGCTTATCCTCGATCCGCGCCGATCCAGCACCATCGCCAATGCCGAGCAGGTGTCGCGGGCGGGCTACACGCCTTTCGACGGCTGGACCGTCAAAGCGCGGCTGACCAACGTCTTCCTGCGCGGCCGCGAGATCGTGCGCGACGGGCGGCTGGTCGGCCCGGCGCAAGGCAAGATCGTCACCCGGGAGCGCTGAACACCATGGCCCTGCTCGCCGACAAAACCGTCATCGTCACCGGAGCGAGCTCCGGCATCGGCCGCGCCATCGCGCTGAAATTCGCCGCCGAGGGCGCCAACGTCGTCATTGCCGATACGGTAGAACAGCCGATCGAGGGCGGAGAGAGGACAGTCGAGATGATCCGCTCCGCCGGCGGCAATGCCGTCTACATGAAGACCGACATCTCGGACTGGAATGCCGTCGACGCGCTTGTCGGCGCAACCGTCGATCGCTTCGGCCGGCTCGACGTGATGGTCAACAATGCCGCGATCTACACCAGCACCAACCTGGTCGAGACCACGCCGGAACAATGGAGCCGCGTCATCGGCGTCAATCTGACGGGTTTCTTCTACTGCAACAAACGCGCCGTCACGCAGATGCTCACCCAGGCGCCGGTCAACGACGTCCGCGGCCGCATCATCAACATCTCCTCGCAGCATGGCATGATCGCCTGCCCCGGTGACCTGCCCTATTCCGTGAGCAAGGGCGGCATCGTCCAGATGACGCGGCAGATCGCCGTCGACCATGCCGACGACCTGATCGTCTGCAACGCCATCGCGCCGGGCAAGATCATCACCGGCAAGCCCGGCGTCGCCAACGATCCGGACGCGCTCGACTATTCGCGCCGCCGCACGCCCTGGCCGCGGCTCGGGCATCCGAACGACGTGGCGGGCGCGGCGCTGTTTCTGGCCAGCGACATGGCGAGCTACGTCACCGGCATCAACCTGATGGTGGACGGCGGCTGGATGGCGGGCTGACAAGCGGGCCGGTCCCCGGTGGCAGGAACCTTTGCGGAAAACGCTCGTTGACCCTGCTGCGAGGGGGCCAACGATATCTGGGACCCGTTGCCTTGGACGCCAAAACTGAAAGAAAAGAGCGCGAAACCGCTCCCGCCGAGAAAACGCGGGCTCAGCCCCGGTCCGACCGACGCCCGCCGGGCGACGAAAAACGCGTGGAAAACGAGCGCGCGGACGATAAGCGCGCGCAAGACAGGCAGGCGAATGACAGTCCGTCCGACACCAACAAGCCGGGCCTCGTCAGACGCTATCCCTACATAGCCGCGATCGTCGCCATCCTCATCGTGTTGGTCATCGCGGCGGTGGTCATCTGGTGGCTCAACGCGCGCCACTATGAATGGACCGACGACGCCTTCATCGATGCTCGCACGGTGACGGTTGGAGCGGAAATTGCCGGGCGCATCACCGATGTCGCCGTCACCGACAACCAGCCGGTCGAGGCCGGCGCGGTGCTTCTGCGCATCGACGACAGCGACTATCAGGCCTCGCTCAAACAGGCGGAAGCCGGCGTGGCGGCGGCGCGGGCCGACATCGCCAACGTCGAGGCGCAGACCCAGGCGCAGAACGCCAAGATCGACGCGGCCGGCAAGCAGGTGGCGCAGGCGCAGGCGGCGCTCGAATTCGCCAAGTCCGAGGACCAGCGCAACCGCGAGCTCCTGGCCAAGGGCACGGCAACGCAGCAGCAGGCGCAGCAGGCCGCGTCAACCTTGCGCCAGGACCAGGCGGCGCTGGACGCCGCCAACGCCAATGCCGAGGCGGCGAAAAGTCAGATGGCGGTTCTGCAGGCTCAAGGCAAGAGCGCCGAGGCCAAGCTTCGGCAGGCGGAGGCGGTCGAGAACCAGGCCAAGACCACCCTCACCCGCACGACCATCACGGCGCCCGTCGCCGGCCGTGCCACCAGCATCACTGCGGCGAAAGGCACCTATGCGCAGCCCGGCCAGGTGCTGATGATGTTCGTGCCCAACGACGTCTGGGTGAAGGCCAATTTCAAGGAAACACAGCTCGACCTGATGCGGCCGGGCCAACCCGTCGACATCGCCATCGACGCCTATCCCGAAAAGACCTTCCATGGCCGTGTCGACAGCGTCCAGGCCGGCAGCGGCACGGCATTCAGCCTGCTGCCTGCCGAAAACGCCACCGGCAATTTCGTCAAGGTGGTGCAGCGCGTGCCGGTCAAGATCGTGTTCGATCAGCCGCCCGGCGTCTATCTCGGCCCCGGCATGTCGGTGGTTCCGACGGTCAAGGTCAGATGAGCGATGCCGCGACAGTCCAGGGCAACGAAAGCCGTTCCGCCGCCGGCAGGCGCAACCCTTGGCTGATCGCGATCGTCGTCTCGATCGCGACCTTCATGCTGGTGCTCGACACCTCGATCGCCAATGTCGCGCTGCGCAACATCGCCGGCAGCCTGGCCGCCGGCATGGACGAGAGCACATGGGTGATCACCACCTATCTCGTCGCCAACTCCGTTATCATCCCGGTCAGCGGCTGGCTCACCAGCGTCATCGGCCGCAAGCGCTACTACATGATCTGCGTGGCGACCTTCACGCTGGCCTCGCTGCTGTGCGGGCTCGCCCCCAACCTGCCGACGTTGATCGCCTTCCGCATCCTGCAGGGTCTCGGCGGCGGCGGCATGGCGCCGAGCGAGCAATCGATCCTCGCCGATACTTTTCCGCCGGAGAAGCGGTCTCAGGCCTTCGCGCTCTACGGCATCGCGGTGATCGTCGCGCCGACGGTCGGACCGACGATCGGCGGCTGGCTGACCGACAATTTCTCCTGGCACTGGATCTTCTTCATCAACGTGCCGTTCGGCATCATGTCGCTGGCGCTCGTGCAATGGCTGGTGATCGAGCCCGACATCCTCGAACGCGAGCGCCGGGAGCGGTTGAGCAAGGGGCTGAGGGTCGACTGGATTGGCTTCATCCTGGTGGCGATGGCGCTCGGCTGCCTCGAAGTCTTTCTCGACGAAGGCCAGCGCAACGACTGGTTCGCCTCGACCTTCATCACGACCTTCGCCGTGATCTCGGCCGTGTCGTTCCTGCTGCTGGTCCCGTGGGAGTGGACAAGGCGCGAACCAATCGTCGACATCCGCCTGCTGTTCAGCCGGCAGTTCGGCATGTCCTTCCTGGTCATGATGGCAGTGGGCGCGGTGCTCTTCAGCACCACGCAGCTTTTGCCGCAGTTGCAGCAGACGACCTTCGATTATACCGCCACCCTTTCCGGCCTGTCGATGATGCCGGGGGGCATTGCCATGCTCATGCTGATGCCGATCTCGGGCTTTGCCGCCGGCGTCGTTCAGCCGCGCTATCTCATTATGTTGGGCATGTCGGTGTTCGCGGTCGCGCTCTGGCACACGACCTCGCTGACGCCCGACGCCAGCTTCAGCTTCTTCGCCTATGCCCGCGTCTATATGATGATCGGCCTGCCGTTCCTGTTCATCCCGATCTCCACCGCCGCCTATGTCGGCCTGCCGCCGCAGAAGACCGACCAGGCATCGTCGCTGATCAATGTCGCGCGCAACGTCGGCGGCAGCATCGGCGTGTCGCTGTCCAACACGTTGATTGCCCAGAACGCCCAACTCCACCAGTCGGTGCTGGTCAGCCACACCGCGCAATCGAGCGACACCTATCAGCAGACGCTTCGCCAGGTGACGGATCATTTCGTCGCCGAGGGTTCGCCATTGGTCGAGGCCAGGCAGCAGGCCGTCAGCTGGATCGGCCAGGAGATCGGCCGCCAGGCCTCACTGCTCGCCTATGTCGATGTGTTCTTCTACTGCGCGATAGCCACGGCGGTGCTGGTGCCGTTCGCTTTGCTGCTCAGACCGCCCAAATCGGCACCGGCGAAACGTTAGCTATTCCATTGTCCCGAGCTTGCACCTCGGCGTCCTCCGCGCCAAACTGACGATCTCTGGAGGAATCTCATGCGCACCATCACGGCATCGGCGCTGCTTTTGGCGGTGGCATTCTTCACGACCAGCGCCAACGCGCTTGACAGCTCGAACACCCCGGTCGTCGTCACGCCGCTGGCGTCCAAAACCACGACCGCATCCGGCCAGCCGATCACGCTGCCGCAGAAGAACGTCGAGGTTCAGGTCTCGTCCTACCAGATCGCGCCAGGCGCAACGCTGCCGGTGCACAAGCACCCCTTTCCGCGCTACGCCTATGTCGAGCAGGGAACGCTCAAGGTCACCAATGTCGAGACCGGTGATGCCAACACCTACAATTCAGGCGACTTCATCGTCGAGATGATCGGCCAATGGCACCAGGCCACCAATATCGGCGCCGATCCGGTGAAGCTTCTGGTGATCGACCAGGTCGAGCAAGGCGCCAAGAACACGATCCTGAAGCAGTAGCCGTCAGGCGCTCGCTTGGCGCACCCCTGACAGCTTGTTCAAGTCGGGTCGCCTGGACCGATCATAGCGGCTTTCAAGACGGTGGGCCGGATGCTAGGGCTGCGCTCTCGCCAACCATGGATGGATGCCCGTGATCGCCGCCTCAAAACCCCTGATCGAAATCTGCGTCGAAGGCATTGACGGTTTGCTTGCCGCGCAGGCCGCCGGCGCTGACCGGGTCGAGCTCTGCGCCAGCCTGGTCGAGGGGGGCATCACGCCGAGCCTCGGCACGGTGCGCGCCGCGCTCGAACGCGCAACCATCCCCTTCCATGTCATCGTGCGGCCGCGCGGCGGCGACTTCCTCTACAGCGAGGCCGAGTTCCGCTCGATGCTGGCCGATGTCGAAGCGCTCCGCGAGCTCGGCGTCGCCGGCGTCGTCATCGGCTGCCTGACGGCGGACGGTGCCATCGACGAAGCGCGCATGAGCGCGCTGGTCGAGACCGCCGGCCCACTCAACGTCACCTGTCATCGCGCCTTCGACATGACGCGCGATCCTGCCGAGGCGCTCGAGGCGCTCATCCGCTGCAAGGTCGGCCGCGTGCTGACCAGCGGCCAGCGCGACACGGCGCTCGAAGGCATCGAGCTTCTGGCGGAGCTCGTTCGCCAGGCCGGCTCCCGCATCATCATCCTCGGCTGCGGGGCGCTGGCGCCCGACACGATCGGCGACGTGCGCCGGCGGACCGGATTGACCGAGATGCATTTCGCCGCGCTCGCGGATGTGCCGAGCGCCATGCGCTACCGCAATCCAAATGTCGGCATGGGCGGCACCGATCTCGATCGCGAATACCGCAACACGGTGACCGATGAAGCCCTGGTGGCGGCGACAATCGCGGCCGCGAGAGCTTAAAGGCGCAAACAATGAGCAAGGAATTGCCGCCGATCGAACAGGTTTCGCCCGCCGACGAGCCCGCCATCCTCGCGCTCAACAACGAGCATGCGGCGGAGCTGTCCTGGCTCGAGCCGGAACGGCTTTCCTTCCTGCTTGGCGAGGCTTTCTACACGCGGCGCATCGGCGCGCTCGAGGCCTTCATCATGTGCTTCGACCAGGACGCAAGCTACGACAGCCCGAACTTCCTATGGTTTCGCGAGCGCTACCGACGCTTCGTCTATGTAGACCGCGTGGTGGTCGCAGCTGCGGCGCGCGGCCGCGGCCACGCCCGCCGCCTTTATGAGGATCTGTTCGAGCAGGCCCGGCGCGCCGGCCACACGATCGTCACCTGCGAGGTCAATGCCGAGCCGCCCAACCCGGCCTCCGATGCCTTCCACGCCGCGCTCGGTTTCGCCGAGGTCGGCGATGCGGTAATCCATGGCGGCAAGAAATCGGTGCGCTATTGGGCAAAACCGGTCGCCGCCTGAACACACTGCGAGCGCTGCTGGCCAGAAGAACAAGCCGAAGCTAATATAACCGCTCCGCTGGCTGGGGGCGCTATATCATGTCGAGCAATGTCTTCCGCTTCGACGAAAGCTGGGACATCCCTGAAGGCACGCCCCAGGAAGTGTGGGATGTGCTGTCGGACGCCCAGTTGCTGCCGCTCTGGTGGGGCGATGCCTATAAGGAGGTGGAACCGCTCGACAAGAAGGGCAAGGGCGTCGTCGGCGCCCGCGCCAGAGCGAGAGCGCGCGGCGCCCTGCCCTATGAGCTGAACTTCATCATCGAGGCTGCCGAGCTCATACCCGGCCGGCTGGTAGTGGTAAAAACCTTCGGCGATTTCGACGGGCTCTGGCGGGCGGAGCTGTCTCCTTTGGGAAGCGGCACACATGTCGATCTGGTCTGGCAGGTCACGATCGAGAGGCCGATCCTCAAATTCCTGGCGCCGCTGCTCAGGCCCGCCTTCGCCTGGAACCATCGCTGGACGACGCCGCGCGGCGAAACCGGGCTTCGCCGCTACCTCGCCGCCCGAAAGAACGGCAAGGCCTGACCTCACCAGTTGCGGTTGAGCCAGCCGCGAGCCGGTTTCTCGACCATGTAATAGCTCGCCAGCGCGCACGCGAACACGGCGGCCAGCATCGGCACCGGCGCGCTGCCGCGCTCATCGACGAATTTGTAGAGGGGCTGCTGCCAGAGATAGAGCGAATAGGACCACAGGCCGAGCATCACCATCGGCCGCGATGACAGCGGCCCCGTCAGATAGAAGCCGGCGGAGTCGAGCGTGTTGACGGCCAGCGCCAGCAGCGGCACGGCGAGGGTGTAATGCAAACTTGTCGGTATCGGATCGCTAAACAGCAGAACGCCAGCGACCGCTGCCGCAAGCGCCACATGCTGGCTCCTCAGGAAAGCCGGCAGGCGACCGTCGGCCTTGAGCAGGCAGATCGCGGCGGATAGCAGGATCGAGGCGATGTGCACGTCGGTGCGCCAATAGGTGGTCTCGTAGCTCATGCCGAGAAGCCCATACGAAATGGCGCCGTTGGCCATTGCCAGCAGCGCCAGCACGACCAGAAGCCGCACGACATTCGCCCTGCCGGTGACGACCACGCTGATCAGCGCCAGCAGGATATAGGAGTGCTCCTCGACGCAGAGCGACCAGATATGGTCCAGCGCGCCGGCGCGCGTGATCAGGATGCCGGCATAATTGTAGGTGAAGGTCAGCGCCGTCAGCGCCGCCTTCCATTTAAACATGATGAAGGTCCCGGCAAGCGCGATCATGGCGGCAATGACGAACACCAGCAGCGCGGGATAGATGCGCGAAAAGCGGCGCTTGAAGAATTTCTTCAGCGGAAAACGCTCGATGAACAGGATCTCGCCCATCAACCGACCGCTCAGCACGAAGAAGAACTCGACGCCGAGCACGCCGAGATTAATTCCCGGCACCGGAAAGAAATGGCCGATCAGCACCAGCGCGATCGACAGTCCGCGCCAGCCGTCGAGATAGGCGAGCCTCGCCCGTGCGGCCTTGTCGGCAGTGGTCCGTGGCAGGACAACGGACGCTGCGGAGATGTCGGTCATACCGTGCCTTCGCAACTCGGGGTCCGCATGCGGAGCGCTGCCCGCGTCCCGGACCGTCTGGTATTCCCGCCAGATTTATTTTGCAGTGCGGGATAGTTTTGTGCAAGTGCGAAGCTGCAATCTGACGGGCGTTTCCGGTCAAACCTTTGTTATGGCAAAGAAAAAGGGGCCGAAGGCGGCCCCTTCTTTCACCTGCGGCGGCGCTGTTCAGGCGTTGGCCGCGGCCACCGCGCGCCTGGCCATCACCGCGATCAGACTGGCCCGGTAGTCGGCGGAGGCATGAAGGTCGCTCATCAGCCCTTTCGCCGACACTTTGAGGCCGTCGAGCGCCGAGGCGTCGAAGCTCTTCGCCAGCGCAGCCTCGATTTCCTTGGAGCGGAAGACACCGTCCTCGCCAGCGCCGGTCACCGCCGCCCTTACCCCATCCTTGCCCTTGGTCACGAACACGCCGACGATGGCGTAGCGCGAAGCCGGGTTGCGGAACTTCTGGTAGGCCGCCTTGGCCGGCGCGGTGAAGCTCACCGCCGTGACGATCTCGCCTTCCTTCAGCGCCGTCTCGAACAGGCCCTTGAAGAATTTGTCCGCCGCGATCTCGCGCTTGTTGGTGATGATCGTCGCGCCCAGTGCCAGCAAAGCCGCCGGATAGTCGGCCGCCGGGTCGTTGTTGGCGATCGAGCCGCCGATCGTGCCTTTGTAGCGCACCGCCGGATCGCCAATCAGCGATGCCATGTGCGCCAGCGCCGGGCAGGCCTTCTTCAGCTTCTCGTCGGTGGAGACGTCGTAGTGCGTCGTCGCGGCCCCGATGGTGACCGTCTTGCCGGACACCTTGACACCCTGCAGGTCCTTCAGCCGCGAGACGTCGACGAGATCCGACGGCGCCGCGAGCCGCGTCTTCATGGCCGGGATCAGCGTCATGCCGCCGGAGAGCAGCTTGGCGTCGCCGTTCTTCAGCAGCTTGGCGGCGTCAGCGACCGATGCGGCGCGGTGATAGTTGACTGAATACATGTCTTTCTCTCCCTTTGGGAGAAAGCGAGTAGGGAGTAGTGAGTAGCGAATAGAATTGCTCCACCCACACTGCTCTCTGTCCCTATTCGCTACTCCCTATTCGCTATTCGCTTTTCAATGCTTCTTGGCGCGGATGGTAGCCCACACCGTCGCGGGCGACGCCGGCATTGGGATGTCGACGACGCCGAGCGCATCGGTGATGGCGTTGATGACCGCCGGCGGAGAGCCGATGGCGCCGGCCTCGCCGCAGCCCTTGATGCCGAGCGGATTGCTGGGGCAAGGCGTGTTCGAGGTCGAGACCTTGAAGGACGGCAGGTCGCCCGCGCGCGGCATGGTGTAGTCCATATAGCTTGCTGTCAAAAGCTGGCCGCTGGCGTCGTAATGCGCGCCCTCCAGCAATGCCTGGCCGACGCCTTGCGCGATGCCGCCATGCACCTGGCCCTCGACGATCATCGGATTGATGATGTTGCCGAAATCATCCGCCGCGACGAACTGGATGATATCGGTGACACCCGTCTCCGGATCGATTTCGACCTCACTGATGTAGCAGCCCGCCGGGAAGGTGAAGTTCGCCGGATCGTAGAACGCGGTTTCCTTCAGGCCCGGCTCCATGCCCGCGGGCAGATTGTGGGCGGTATAAGCTGCAAGCGCCACCTGGAACCAGGGCAAGCTCTTGTCGGTGCCTGCGACCTTGACCTCGCCATTCTCGATGACGATGTCGCCTTCGTCCGCTTCGAGCAGGTGCGCCGCGATCTTCTTCGCCTTGGCCTCGACCTTGTCGAGCGCCTTGACGATGGCCGACATGCCGACAGCGCCGGAACGCGATCCGTAAGTGCCCATGCCCATCTGCACCTTGTCGGTGTCGCCATGCACGATGGAGACGGAGTCGATCGGCACGCCGAAGCGCTGGTTGACCAGTTGCGCAAAGGTCGTCTCGTGGCCCTGGCCATGGCTGTGCGAGCCTGTCAGCACCTCGATCGTGCCGACGGCGTTCACCCGCACCTCCGCCGATTCCCAAAGGCCGACGCCGGCGCCGAGCGAGCCGACCGCCGCCGACGGCGCGATGCCGCAGGCCTCGATGTAGCAGCTCATGCCGATCCCGCGCAGCTTGCCCTGCTTGGCCGCATCCGCCTTGCGTTTGGCGAAGCCGGCATAGTCGGCGGCCTTCATCGCCGCATCGAGAGAGGCGTTATAGTCGCCGGCATCATAGTTCATGATCACCGGCGTCTGATGTGGGAAGGAGGTGATGAAGTTCTTACGCCGCAACTCCGCCGGCGATATGCCGAGTTCGCGCGCAGCGGTTTCCATCGTCCGCTCCAGGAGATAGGTGGCTTCCGGCCGCCCTGCTCCGCGATAGGCGTCGACCGGCGCGGTGTTGGTGTAGACGGTGCGCACATTGGCGTGAATCGCCGGGATGTTGTACTGGCCCGACAAGAGCGTCGCGTAGAGATAGGTCGGCACGCAGGACGAGAACAGCGACATGTAGGCGCCGAGATTGGCTATCGTGTCCACCTTGAGGCCGGTGATCCGGTTGTCCTTGTCGAAGGCCATCTCCACGTTTGAGACGTGGTCGCGCCCATGCGCGTCCGCCAGGAAGCTCTCGGTGCGGTCGGCCACCCATTTGACCGGGACGCCGGTCTTCTTAGAGGCCCACAGGCAGACGATCTCTTCCGGATAGATATAGATCTTGGAGCCGAAGCCGCCCCCGACGTCCGGCGCGATGACCCTGAGCTTGTTTTCGGGCGCAACATTGTAGAAGGCGCTCATCACCAGCCGCGCGACATGCGGGTTCTGCGACGTCGTCCAGCAGGTATAGTGATCCTCGGCCTTGTCGTAATGGCCCAGAGCCGCGCGCGGCTCCATGGCATTCGGCACCAGCCGGTTGTTGACGATCTTCATGCGCGTGACATGTGCCGCCGACTTGATCGCCGCGTCGGTCGCCTTGCCGTCGCCGATCTCCCAGTCGAAGATCAGGTTGTTATCGGACTCCGCATGGATCTGTGGCGCGCCCGGTTGGATCGCCTTCGTGGCGTCGACCACGGCCTTCAGTTCCTTGTAGGTGATCTCGACCGCTTCCGCCGCGTCGCGCGCTTGGCCCTTGGTATCGGCGACGACAATGACGACGGCGTCGCCGACATAGCGCACCTTGTCGACCGCAAGCGGCGACCAGGCGCCCATCTTCATCGGCGTGCCGTCCTTGGAGTGGATCATCCAGCCGCAGATCAGATTGCCGATGCCGTCGGCCTTGAGCTCCTTGCCGGTGAGCACGCCGACGACGCCTGGCATCGCTTGCGCCTTCTTCACGTCGATCTTCTTGATCTGCGCATGCGCGTGCGGGCTGCGCACGAACACGGCATGCTTCATGCCGGGAACCACCATGTCGTCGACATAACGGCCGCCGCCGGTGATGAACCTCTTGTCTTCCTTGCGCGCCACGCGGGCGCCGACGCCTTCGATACCCATTGCGGAAATTCCTCCCGAAAATAGCGAGTAGTGAGTAGCGAATAGCGAGTAGTGAATTGGTGGAGCGCAGAGCGGCCGAAAAAATACCGACTATTCGCTACTCACTATTTCGCTACTCGCTCGATCCTCACGCTGCCTGTTTCGCCTTGCCCTTGGCGCCCTTCGCCATCGTCTCCGATGCGGCGAGGATCGCCTTCACGATGTTGTGGTAGCCCGTGCAGCGGCAGATGTTGCCTTCGAGCTCGGCGCGCACCGTCGCCTCATCCAGGCCCTCCGGATGGCGCGCGATCATGTCGGTCGCCGTCATGATCATGCCTGGCGTGCAGAAGCCGCATTGCAGGCCGTGATGCTCCTTGAACGCGGCCTGGACCGGATGCAGCTCGGCGCCGTCCGCCAGCCCTTCGATGGTGACAATGGTCGAGCCTGAGGCCTGAACGGCCAGCATTGTGCAGGATTTCACCGCCCGGCCGTCGACATGCACCACGCAGGCGCCGCATTGCGACGTATCGCAACCGACATGCGTTCCGGTGAGGCCCAGATGCTCCCGCAGGAAATGCACCAGCAACGTTCGGTCTTCGGCGCTCCCGCTGACCCGTTTCCCATTCACAGTCAAGGACACGTCCGACATGCAACCTCCCTGGGTATTAACCTTGGTCCTCACCCTGCCGATGCCGTGCTGCGCTTCGGCAGTACCATTCGCGCACCGTACAACGCGCAAAACAGCGCTGCCAGCGCCGGTTCCATTGTACTTTCGATCATGGCAAAAGCTATGTGCAGCGCAGCAACCGGCCCCATTGCCAAATCAGGGATTGAGGGCAAAGATGCCCTCGATGCGGAGCGTGCCTGGCACGCATAGAAAAGACGCCCATAAACCGCGTCGGAGGAATTGCGGAGAAGGCAGCTGGCCAGTTCGAGCACACGCTATGCATCGGGCCTATCGGCGCTCACCACGGATGAGCCCGACCCGAATGCCTTTGCCCGGGCCATCGCCGCCGAAGCGGCGATCGTCGATGCCGGCTTCGCGCTTCTGTTCTTCTCTCAAGGCCTGGTCGACGCGGCGGCGCTGGCGCAGGCGCTGAAAGCATACGCGCCGTCGCTCGCCTATGCCGGCTGCTCGACCGCCGGCGAGATCACTCCCCAGGGACTGGAGGAAGGGCATATCCTTGCCCTGCTTTTGCCTTCGGCGTCGTTTTCAACCGTCTCCGTCATGGTCGAAAATCTCTCTTCGTCCAGCATGGACAGTATCACCGGCGAGGTCGCGGCGTTGCGGCGCCTGCTGCGCGAGCGCATCGGCCACGACCGCTCCAAGCAGATTTTCGCGCTCTGTTTCATCGACGGGCTGTCCTATGCCGAGGAAGCGGTGACCTCGGCCATCCACTGGGGATTGGACGACGTCCCGCTGATCGGCGGCTCGGCCGGCGACGACCTCAAATTCGAGACGACCACGCTGATGGCCAATGGCAGGGTCGCCTCCGACAGCGCCGTCATCGTGCTGGTTGCGACCGAAATTCCTTTCCACGTCTTCAAGACCGACAATTTCATCCCGACCGACGAGAAGCTGGTGGTGACGGCGTCCGACCCCGACCATCGCATCGTGCGCGAATTCAACGCCGCCAACGCGGCCGAGGAATACGCAACCTCCGTCGGCATCCTGCCGCAGACGCTGACGCCGCTGAGCTTTGCCTCGCACCCCGTCGTGGTGAAGGTCGGCGGCGAATATTATTGCCGATCGATCCAGCGCATGCACCCTGACGGCTCGCTGTCATTCTTCTGTGCCATCGACGACGGTATCGTGCTTTCCATCGCCCAGCCGAAGAACATGGTGGAATCGACGCGCACCGCTTTCGAGGATGTCGAGCACAAGCTCGGCGGGATAGACATGATCCTGGGCTTCGATTGCGTGCTGCGCCGGCTCGATGCGCGCAACCGCCAGGTCTTCCGCGACATTTCCGAGCTCTATCGGACCAACAAGGTCATCGGTTTCGGCACCTATGGCGAGCAGTACCGCTCGATGCATCTCAACCAGACCTTCACCGGCATCGCCTTCGGCGAGCGCCAGGCGGCCGAGTGAATGGCATGCCGCTTCGCGACATCGACGACGTCGACAGGCTGAAGAAGATCAACGCGGCGCTTGTCAGCCGCGTCGAGCGCTCGATGGACCAGCAGGGCAACGCCTTCTCGCTGTTCCAGACCGCCATCTCGCTGGAAAACCGGGTGCGCAACCGCACCGAGGAATTGCACGCGACGCTGCGCAGGCTCGAGCAATCGAACATCGAGCTCAGCGCGGCGAAGGAAAACGCCGAACTGGCGAACCTCTCCAAGACCAGGTTCCTCGCCGCCGCCAGCCACGACGTGCTGCAGCCGCTCAACGCCGCGCATTTGTCAGTCTCGGCGCTGGCCGAGGTCCAGACCAGCGAGGAAGGCAAGAAGCTGGTGCGCCAGGTCGAGCGCTCGCTGGAGACGATGGAAGACCTCTTGCGCACGCTGCTCGACATCTCCAAGCTCGACGCCGGGGTGGTGCAGCCCGAAATCGGCGACGTCAGCCTGGAGACGCTGTTTTCCTCGCTGCGCTCGGATTTCCAGCCCGAGGCTGAGAAAAAAGGCCTGTCGCTGAAATTCCGGCCGGTCAATGTCGTGGTGCGCTCCGACCGCACGCTGCTGCGCCGCATCCTGCAGAACATCCTCTCCAACGCGCTGCGCTACACCCGCTCCGGCGGCGTGCTGGTCGGCACCAGGCATCGCGGCGACACCATCCGCATCGACGTCGCCGACACCGGCTGCGGCATTGCCGAGGACCAGCGGGAAGCCGTGTTCGAGGAGTTCCACCGCGGCACCTCGACGCTTGCCGACGGCGGATTGGCCGGCGGGCTGGGGCTGGGCCTCGCCATTGTGCGCCGCATGGCGGCTGCCCTTGGCCACCCCGTCACCTTTTCCTCGAGGGTCGGGCGCGGCACCATCTTCCACATCGACGTGCCGATCGGCATGGCGGTCGCCGAACCGGCGACGGGCATCGCCGACATGGACCGTCCGCGCGGCTATGGTCTCTTCGGCACCAAGGTCTTGCTGGTCGAGAACGACGCCGACGTGCTCTCCGCCATGACCTCGCTGCTTGAACGCTGGCAGTGCCTGGTGCGCGCCGCGACCTCCACCGACGACGCGCTCGATCTTCTGGGCGACACCGACTGGGTGCCCGACATCATCATCGCCGACCAGCATCTCGACGGCGGCGACCTCGGCACCGCGACCATCGCCGAAGTGCGCGACTATCTCGGCCGCCCCGTGCCGGCGCTGATCGTCACCGCCGATGGGTCAGAGCTCGTCGTCAAGGCGGCCCGCGCCGCCGGAATCGAGCTTATGCGCAAGCCACTGAAGCCGGCGCAATTGAGGGCGCTGCTGGCGCATTTGTTGGCCTAGAACTGCCCCCTTCAAAATCCCGCCTGATCCCGAAACAGCTCCGCATTGTCGAGCTTCGAGACCTCGATCACCGCCTGCGTCCGGCTGTAGACGTTGAGCTTGCGCAGGATCTCCGAGACATGCGCCTTCACCGTCGTCTCGCCGACCTGCAACTCATAGGCGATCTGCTTGTTGAGCATGCCTTGGCGCAGCATCTGCAGCACCCTGAGCTGCTGCGGCGTGAGCCTGGCCAGGCGCTGCACCATGTCGGCGCGGTCGGTGCTGTCGGGGTCGGGCGGCTGGCCCTCGTAATTTTCCGGCACATAGACCGCGCCATCCATCACCGAGCGTATGGCGGCGGCGAGGTCGCTCTTGCGCGCCGATTTCGGGATGAAGCCGGCCGCGCCATAGGACAGCGCCTCGGAGATGATCTTCGGCTCCTCATAGCCTGACACGATCACCACCGGCAGCCGCGGGTAGCGGGTTCTGAGCTGCAACAGCCCTTCGAAGCCATGCACGTCGGGCATGCTGAGATCAAGCAGCGCGAGATCGAATGGCTTGGCGTCGGCAAGCAGCTCGATCGCCTCCGTGATCGAGCGCGCCTCGACCGTGTCGACATCCGGATAGGCCATCTGTACGGCGCTGTGCAGCGCCTCGCGAAACAGCGGGTGATCGTCGATGATCAGGAAGCGGGCGCGGTCGTTGACGGAGCTCATTGCACGGGTTCAGGCATCGGTTCGGTTTCGTCCGGCACAGGATAGCCCGGTGACCATGGCCAGATTATTGGCAAATAGTATA
The DNA here is from genome assembly GCA_000824845.1 of Mesorhizobium sp. ORS 3359. Classification (GTDB taxonomy): domain Bacteria; phylum Pseudomonadota; class Alphaproteobacteria; order Rhizobiales; family Rhizobiaceae; genus Mesorhizobium. Next base: position 94,685 of record CCNC01000141.1, read on the forward strand.
TCGCCCAATGGTACAGGGCCCCAATGGTACAGGGTATTGTCGTTGAAACGACAGGCCGATGCGCGCGTGAGCGTCCTCAGTCTTGCCCGGCCGCCGAAATCGGCCGAAGGTGCGCATGATTCATGCCAACACAGAGACAGCCCATGCCAGAATTCGTCCTTCCGCCGCCAGCAATCGCCTCGGTAGCCATTGCCGGCTCGGCGGAACGGTTTGCCGTGCGCCGCATCTTCTGCGTCGGCCGCAATTACGCGGCGCATGCGCGCGAACTCGGCAATGACGAGCGCGACCCGCCCTTCTTCTTCACCAAGCCCGCCGATGCGGTTGTCGACAGCGGCGCCGAGATCCCCTACCCGCCGCTGACCTCGAACCTCCATCACGAGATCGAGCTGGTCGTCGCCATCGGCAAGGGAGGCCTTCACGTGCCCCGCGCGGATGCGCTCGCTCATGTCTGGGGCTACGGCGTCGGCGTCGACCTGACGCGCCGTGACCTGCAGGATCAGGCGAAGAAAGCGGCGCGTCCGTGGGATTGGTCGAAGGCGTTCGACCAGTCCGCGCCTTGCGGTCCACTGGTTCCGGCCACGAAATCAGGACATCCGGACAAAGGCCGCATCTGGCTCGCCGTCAACGGCGCGGTGAAGCAGGACGGCGACCTTGCCGAGCTGATCTGGCCGATCGCCGACATCGTCTCGATCTGCAGCGAGGCGGTCGAGCTCCAGCCCGGCGACCTGATCTTCACCGGCACGCCGGCCGGCGTCGGTCCGGTCCGGTCGGGAGACAGGATCACCGGCGGCGTCGACGGCATCGGCACCGTCGAGGTGGCCATCGGGCCGAGGCGATGAGCGACCTCGTCCTCCACAACTACTACCGCTCCTCCACCTCCTACCGGGTACGAATTGCGCTGGCGATGAAGGGGCTGGACTACACCTATGTGCCGCATCATCTGCGCCATGGCGAGCATCTCGAGCCCGCCTATCTCACGGTCAACCCGCAGGGGCTGGTGCCGGCGCTGATGCTGGACGGCGGCAGGCTTTTGACGCAGTCGCTGGCGATCATCGAATATCTCGACGAGATTGAGCCCGAGCCACCCCTGCTGCCCAAGGACGCGCTGGGCCGGGCTCGCGTCAGGATGCTGGCGCAGATGATCGCCTGCGATATCCACCCCCTGAACAATCTGCGCGTGCTGACGTCGCTGCGCGCTTTGTTCGGCGCCGGCGACGAAGATATCGCCAACTGGTTCCGGCATTGGGTGAACGAAGGCTTCCAGCCGCTTGAAAAGATTCTCGCCTCCTCGCCCGAGACCGGCACGTTCTGCCACGGCGACACACCGGGTCTGGCCGATATCTGCCTTGCCGCCCAGGTCACCAACAACGCCCGCTTCGGTGTTGACATGGCGCCCTACCCGGTGATCGCGCGCATCAACGCCGCCTGCATGGCGCTGCCGGCGTTCCAGAAGGCAGCGCCGCAGAACCAGATCGATGCCGAGTAGTCCGGCTAACGGCCTACCTTGGCGTCAGCGCCCGGAATGCAAGCGCCATCGCTGGCAGAATCGATTTCCGATCGACCGGCAGTGGAATCGGCTATCGTCAGCTCAAACGCGTGAATGGTGGGAGTTCGGCGATGAAAGCCGTTGTCTTTGAGAAATTCGGTGGAACGCCGACCATCCAGACCGTGCCGGATCCAAAGCCCGCCCCGGACGGCGTGGTCATCAAGGTCGAGGCGACCGGGCTTTGCCGCAGCGACTGGCATGGCTGGATGGGCCATGACGACGGCATCACGCTGCCGCATGTCCCTGGACATGAGCTGGCGGGCGTCGTCGTCGCCGCCGGCAAGCAGGTCAGCCGCTGGAAGGCAGGCGATCGCGTCACGGTCCCCTTCGCGGTCGGCTGCGGCCGCTGCTTCGAATGCACCTCCGGCAACCACCAGGTCTGCGAGCACCAGACGCAGCCCGGCTTCAGCGGTTGGGGCTCCTTCGCCGAATATGTCGGCATCGAGCATGCCGACACCAATCTCGTGCGCCTGCCCGACGCGATGGAATACGCCGCCGCGGCAAGCCTCGGCTGTCGCTTCGTCACTTCCTTTCGGGCCATCGTCGACCAGGGCCGGGTGACGCCCGGCGAATGGGTGGCCGTGCATGGCTGCGGCGGCGTCGGCCTGTCGGCGATCATGATCGCCAGCGCCATGGGCGCCAATGTGATTGCCATCGACCTCACCGACGAGAAGCTGGAATTCGCCAAGAAGATCGGCGCGGTGGCGACGATCAACGCCTCGACGACGCCGAACGTGGTCAAGGCCGTCAAGCAGATCACCAATGGCGGCGCGCATATGTCGATGGACGCGCTCGGGCACCCGACCACGTCCTTCAACTCGATCTCGAACCTGCGCCGCCGCGGCCGCCACGTTCAGGTCGGGCTGATGCTGGGCGAGCATGCCCGCCCGCAGGTGCCGATGGACAAGGTGATCGCCTTCGAGCTCGAAATCCTCGGCAGCCACGGCATGCAGGCTTATCGGTACTCCGCGATGATGGAGATGATCCGCACCGGCAAGCTGAAGCCCGAGCTCCTGGTGGGCAAGAGGATCAGCCTCGAGGAAGCGCCCGCCGCCCTGATGGCGATGGGCGGCTTCGAGGGCATTGGCATTGGGGTGGTGACGAAGTTCGGATAGCAATCCGGAAAAAAATCTGCGCGAGCGCTTTACAACCGGTGCCAAACGTTACACAATCATAAGTAGATGAAATAAACTAGACACGCATAGATTGCATTCATTTGTAGCTGAGACCGGAAATGAGACTGCTTCTGCTCTGTCTTTTGTTGCTGTGGCCTACGCTCAGTGCCTGGGCGCAAGACAGTGGAGTCGCTGATGGTATCCAAGCGCCACATCAGGGCGACTCAGCTCCTAAAGAAGCCGGGGCAGCAAAGGAATCCACTCTGCGGTTCGAGGATTTTCCAGCGAAAATTTTTCAAAGGAAGGCTGCAAAGAACATCCCAGTTCACCCCAACGATTCCTGGGCGCGGGCGGTTAAGCCGGATATTCGCGAAGCACTGAAGCGCGGCGCTAATTTCGCGGGCCACTTCTCTGTTGTCTTGGTCAACTGCGGCAACGCTTGCATCGCCGCACGCATGATTGATTTGCGCACCGGTCAGCTCTTCTGGATCCCCGGGGGCTACCAGTTGGATTTGGAGTACTATCTGAGGAGCCGACTGATGAGGGTTGCCTGGGCGGAGCCCTCCGAAAATCCGGTGTGCATACGCCAGGATTTTGAGTGGACGGGGCGCAAGTTCGTCAAGCGCTACGAGGATCGCGAAAACGTCGCCGATACCTCCGACTGCCCTCGTTTGGCGTACATAGGCAAGCCCCCTCGGTGAACTCGGCCGAAGCGCTCACCGCGCGAACTTCTTCGCCCCGAACACGCAGGCCACGACGCCCAGCGTCACGACCACCATCAACGGGCTCACATGTTCGTGCAGCAGGCTCGCCGCCAGCGCGAGGCCGAAGAAGGGCTGCAGCAATTGCAGCTGCCCGACGGCGGCTATGCCGCCTTGCGCGAGGCCGCGATACCAGAACACGAAGCCGATCAGCATGCTGAACAGCGAGACATAGCCGAGCCCGATCCAGGCGCTCGAACCGACGGCCGCGAAGGATGGCGGCAGCGTCGCGAAGCTCAACGCCAGCATGACCGGCAGCGACAGCGCCAGCGCCCAGCAGATCACCTGCCAGCCGCCGAGCTTGCGCGACAGCTTGGCCCCTTCGGCGTAGCCCAGCCCGCAGACGATGATGGCGCCGAGCATCAGGCTGTCGCCGACGGGCGAGGCGCTCACGCCTTGCGCCAGGGCAAAGCCGGCGACCAAAGCGCTTCCCAGGCACGAGAACAGCCAGAAGGCCGGGCGCGGATGGTCGCCGCCGCGCAGAACGCCGAAGATCGCGGTCGCCAGCGGCAGCAGGCCGACAAAGATGATCGAATGCGCCGAAGTGACATGCTTCAACGCCAGCGCCGTCAGCAACGGGAAGCCGACCACGACGCCCAGCGCGACGACGGCCAGCGAGACCAGATCTCCCCGCTCCGGACGTTTCTCGCGGAACAGCAGCAGCATCGCTATCCCAAGCAGACCCGCGATCGCCGCCCGTGCCGCCGTCAGGAAGGTCGGGTCGAAATCCATCACCGCCAGCCGCGTCGCCGGTAGCGATCCGCTGAAGATCAGCACCCCGATGAAGCCGCTGAGCCAGCCGTCGAAACTCTTTTCCATGATCTGCTCCGTTTGCGCTTCCCTACCGGCGCGGGCCATGGTGTCGCCAGAGACAATGGAGTACAATTTCACAAAACTGTAATGGTCGGCAGGGAAGTACAGATGGACACATCAGGCCCCAGTGCCAGCGGCGCCACCCTCGTCGAAACCGTCATGGCGGCGATCCGCCAGCGGATCGCGGCGCGCACGCTGACGCCCGGAGCCCGCCTGCCGTCGATACGGGCCATGGCCAAGTCCATGCAGGTTTCGAAATCGACCGTGGTCGAAGCTTATGAGCGCCTTGCCGCAGAAGGCACGATCCGTTCGCGCCCGGGCTCGGGTTTCTACGCTGCCGGCCAACTTGCGCCATTGTCGCTGGCCGAGATCGGCCCTCGGCTTGACCGCGCGATCGACCCGCTCTGGGTGTCGCGGCAGTCGCTCGAAGCCGGCGAGGAGATGCTGAAGCCCGGCTGCGGCTGGCTGCCGGCGTCCTGGATGCCGCAGGCCGCCTTGCGCCGTGCGCTGCGCAGCGCGGCCCGCGCGGACGACGTGGTGCTCGCCGATTACGGCACCCCGCTTGGCCTGCCGCCGCTGCGCCAATTGCTAGCAAGGCGCATGGCCGAACATGGCGTCGAGGTCTCGCCGGACCAGATCATGCTGACCGACTGCGGCACCCAGGCCATCGACCTTTTGTGCCGCTTCCTGATCGAGCCCGGCGATGCCGTACTGGTCGACGATCCCTGCTATTTCAACTTCCATGCGCTGTTGCGCGCCCATCAGGCCAAGGTCGTCGGCGTGCCCTATGCGCCTTCCGGGCCGGACATCGAGCTTTTCGCCGCGGCGCTCGCCGAGCATCGGCCGCGCCTTTACATCACCAATTCCGGCATCCACAACCCGACCGGCGCGATCCTGTCGCCGGTCACCGCGCATCGGTTGCTGAAGCTCGCCGACCAGGCGGATCTCACCATCGTCGAGGACGATATTTTTGCCGACTTCGAGCACAGCGCTGCCCCGCGGCTCGCGGCGTTCGACGGGCTGCAGCGCGTCGTCCAGATCGGCTCCTTCTCCAAGACGCTGTCGGCGTCGGTGCGCTGCGGCTTCATCGCCGCGCCCCGCGACTGGATGGAAGGCCTGACCGATCTCAAGATCGCCACGACCTTCGGCGGTGCGCGGCTATCGGCCGAACTGGTGCTGACCCTGTTGAAGGACGGCAGCTACCGCAAGCATGTCGAGCAGTTGCGCACGCGCCTGTCGCACGCCATGGCCGAGACCGCCGGCAGGCTGAAGGCGATGGGCATCACGCCCTGGATCGACCAGCCGGCTGGCATGTTTCTCTGGTGCCGCCTGCCCGACGGCATCGACGCGGCGGAAGTCGCGCGCCATGCGCTGTCGGACAATGTCGTGCTGGCGCCCGGCAATGCCTTCAGCCTGTCGCACACCGCCGGCCGCTTCATGCGCTTCAACGTGGCGCAATGCGAAGACCAGCGCATTTTCAGGGCTCTGGACAAAGCGATGACGGCTTCCCGCAGCAAAGCCGCGTAGGCGCGATTGCCCAAGCGATCTTGCGGGCTCCAAGCCGGATGCCCGTCGCGCTTGCCTCCCGCCTTCGGCCCAACGGGCAATTGACAGGCCTCGTCGCGCAGGCATAAATAGACAGACCTGTCTCACCACTTGTGACGCAATGACCGAACCGACCAAGATCGACAAGCGCCAACACATCGTTGAAACCGCCTATGAGCTGTTCAAGCGCGCGGGCTTTCACGCCACCGGCATCGACCGCATCATCGCCGAAGCCGGTGTGGCCAAGATGACCATGTACCGGCACTTCCCCAGCAAGGACGATTTGATGGTCGAGGTTCTGACCTACCGCGCGGGGCGCTTCGAGCGTCAACTCGACCGTCTCGCCGAACAGGCGGCCACGCCCGAACGGAAAATCGGCTTGATCTTCGACCGGTACGGTCGCTGGTTCAACAGCGCCGACTTCCACGGCTGCCTGTTTGCGCATGCCCTGGCCGAGTTCGGCGATCCGGCGCACCCGGTGTTTCAGGCCGCCGCCAGGCAGAAGAACGGCCTCAAGCGCCGGATGCGGCTGATCCTCGAAGAGATGATCCCCGCCGACGAAGCCGATAGCGTTTCCGCCGCCCTGCTGATGCTGATCGAAGGCGCGACGCTGACGGCCCGGATGGGGCAGCCAGACCCCGCCATTCGCGACGCCCGCAAGGCGGCAATGGCCATCCTCGCCGCGCGGAGGAGATCGCAATGAGCGCGACGGTCATCGGCCTGGCACTGTTCGCCGCGATGCTGCACGCCAGCTGGAATGCCTTCCTGCGAACCGGCAGCGACAGGCTGTGGACCGTCACGGTCATGAGCTTCTCGGCAACGATCGCCGCCGTTCCGCTGGCGATCTTCCATCCTCTGCCGGCGGCGTCGGCGTGGCCCTTTATCGTTCTCTCGGCCTGCCTTCAGGTCGGCTACAGCTTCTTTCTCGTGGCGGCCTATCGCTACGGTGAATTGGGACAGGTCTACCCGATCGTTCGCGGCTCTGTGCCGCTGCTGGTGACGGTTGGTGGTTTCGTTCTGGCCGGCGAGCGCCTGAGCACGCTTCAGACCCTTGGCGTCGTCCTCGCCGCGCTCGGCATCATGAGCCTTTCCCTTGGCAAAGGGCGCGCGGCGACCAAATCAATCCTCTATGCCCTGGCGACCGGCGTGATCATCGCCGCCTATGCGACGGTCGATTCCATCGGTGTCCGCTCTGCGGGAAACTCCGGCGCCTACACGGCCTGGGTGCTGTTGACCTACGGCGTGCTGCTGCCGGTCACCTTCATCATCTGCCGCGGCAAGCTCACGGTGGACCTTCGTTCGCCCGACGCGCTGAAGGCGCTTGGCGGCGGGATTTTCGCCCTGATTGCCTACGGCGCCGTGATTGCGGCCTTCGCGCTCGGGCCGGCCGGTCCGATCACGGCCATCCGCGAGACGAGCGTGGTTTTCGCGGTACTGATCGGACGGCTTTTCCTGGGAGAGACGCTGACGCCGAAGCGCATTGCGGCCTGCGGCGTTGTCGCGCTAGGCGCGATCTGCCTTGGCTATCATGGGTGATGCCGTTCTCAAACGCTCCTAAGCGCCTGCCCGTTTGCGGCGCTCATACATCATCACCAGCGTCTCGGCGGTCAGCGCCGGCTTCTGCTCGCCTTCGATCTCGACGGTGTTGGCGGCCTTCATCAGATATTGGCCGGGACCGCGGTCCTCCATGGACAGCAGCGTCGTGCGCAGCCTGATGCGCGCCCCGGCCTTGACCGGCGCCAGGAAGCGCACCTTATCGAAGCCGTAGTTGAAGGCGGCTTGCGTGTTTTCCGGCACGATGCCCATTTCCAGCGCCAGCGCGCCGATGATCGACAAGGTCAGATAGCCATGCGCGATCGTGGTGCGGAACGGGCTCTGCCGCTTTGCCCGCGCGGGATCGACATGGATCCACTGGTGGTCGCCCGTGCACTCGGCGAACTGGTCGATGCGCCGCTGGTCGACCGTCGTCCAATCGGACACGCCGAGCTCCTGCCCGGACATTGCGCGCAACTGTTCAAAAGTCGGCGGCGTTCTCCGCCGTGGTTCGGTCATTCCGGCTTTCCCATCACTCTTGCCTGTCTCCCGATCATGAAGCGGCGGCCTCTGTCAATTCGCCGCCCTCCGATTTTCGCCGGTAGAGTTGATGCTTTTTGGGCAGCCAGAACGCTCGAGCACCTGCGCCGGTTGCATCGCAAGTCGGTCAATAACGGGCTCAAAACCGCCGGACAGCCTTATTTCTTTTCGTAACCGGCACGGATTTCCGCCATCGCATCCCTGATCCGGTCGCGCAGAATCTCGATCGATTCGGTGCTGGATTTCCGTACAAGGTCAGCCACTTCGCTGGCGTTCTTCAGCGTCGTCTCGAACGACTTGCGGGCAAATTCAGCCTGCTTGCTCATCAGGTCCTGCGGGTTGCCGGGGGCCTGGTAGTTCTGCGCCATCCGCGTGACCTCGTTGATGGCATTCTGCACCATCTCATGCTGCCTCGCCAGCACCGAGGAGGCGCCGGCCGCGCCTGCCCTCGCCGACTTTTCCAGGGCTTCGAGGTTCTTGCGATGATGATCGAGGATCGCCTGGACATCGACGTTCGGCAGTTTCAGGTCGCGGCCAAACCTGCTGAACATATCGAGGAACGAGTCGGATTCCGGTTGTTTTGCCATGCCCTGCCTCCCGTTTTGCTGCCCTTGCGGCGTGCCAGAAGGAGAATAGTGCCAGTTGGGCCTGCGTCAATTGACCAGAAACAGCCGCTCCGCCGTATAGAGCCCCAAGCCGGCAAGCCCGCCGATGATCATGCCGTTGAAGCGGATATATTGCAGGTCCTTGCCGATATTCGTCTCGATCAGCCGCGTCAGCTGCGCCAGGTCCCAGCGCTTGACCTGGTCGGCGATGAATGTCGACACGCCGCTCTTCTGGCTCTCGACAAACGAGGCCAGCGCCACGACAAAGCCCTGGTTCATGTCGGCCCTGATCTGCGCGTCGTCGGCTAGATGCCGGCCGACTTCGACGAACATGTTGGCGAGGTGCTCGCGTATCGTCGAACTCGGCGCATTGACATCCTGCTCGATGAACATGCGCAGGCTCGCCCAGGCATCGCCAGCCAGCGCCCTCACCTCCGGGCGGTCAAGAAAATCGCGCTTCAGCTTCTCGGCGCGCCTTGCATATTGCTTCGAGGTCCTGAGCCGCTCGATGAAGCCCAGCGCGAAACGGTCGAATTCGGCGCGCATCGGGTGGTCGGGATCGGCTCTGACCTCATCCAGCAGCGAGCCCGCCGAGGCGACGATCTTCTTCAAAAGATAGGCATCGGCGCGAAACAGGTTGAACAGCGACGGCAATTCCTCGCGGATCTTCTCGCGCATCGTCGCTAGCGCCTGCTCGTCGTTGAGGAGGCGCCCGACCACCCGCGTGAATTCATCGAACAATTTCTGGTGGCGACGGTCGTCGGTCAGCGCCGACAGAAGGTCAGCGGCCAAAGGCGCCAGCGGCACCTTTTCGATCTGCTCCAGCATGCGGCTGGTGACGAAGTCGCGCAGGCCGGATTGCTCCACCGCCGTCAGCGTCTGCGGCACCAGCCGGGCGACGAATCGCGACAGGCCGGCGGCGCGCTCGGCATCGGCCAGCCAGTCGGCGACCAGAGCGGCGAAGTCGACCTCGGCGAGCTTTTCGCGCACCGGCTCCGGCGCCAGGAAATTGGCCTCGATGAAGCGGCCGAGATTGTCGGCGATGCGATGCTGGTTCTCCGGAATGATGGCGGTGTGCGGGATGGGCAGCCCGAGCGGCCGCCTGAACAGCGCCACCACGGCATACCAGTCGGCGATGCCGCCTATGGTCGCCGCCTCGGCGAAGGCAGCGACGAAGCCGAGCCACGGATAGGCAGCCTGGAAGGACTTCGCCAGCGCAAAGACGAGGATGCACAGCGCAAGCGCGGCCGCGGCGATGAATTTGGTCCGCCGCAGCGCCGAGAGCTTTGCCTGCGCGTCGGCGTCGAATCGAACCGGCGCGAGAGCCGGAGCTGATTGAGACATGAAAAGGCCGTTTCCTGTTTGCATCCGCCTCTATCTAGTGCATGTCGCCCAAAAGTGCGCAGCGGTTTTGGGAAAACGACATGCATAAAAACAAAGACTTAAAGGCGCGTCGCCGGAATCCGCTTCAGCGCGACGCGCTTTATGCCTGCGCCGGCGAAACGCTCGCCCGAAGCACAGGAGGGCAAATCGGGCCGCCATCGGCCCCGGCCCGCACAAAAAGTTGACACGATTATTCAGCTATGTGCCAGTCCAGTCTGGAATTGTTCCAAACTATGAGCCATATTCGGCTGTAAGCTAATATTTCGCGAGGATACCATGCGGCTCACGCGCCAGACCAATTATGCGATGCGCATCCTTATGTATTGCGCCGCAAATACCGACAGGCTGAGCCGCATCCCCGAGATCGCCGCCGCCTATTCGGTGTCGGAACTCTTCCTGTTCAAGATCCTGCAGCCGCTGGTCGAGGCCGGCCTCGTCGAAACCGTGCGCGGCAGGAATGGCGGCGTGCGGCTTGGCCGCCCGGCCGAGCAGATCAGCCTGTTCGATGTCGTGCGCGTCACCGAAGAGAGCTTCGCCATGGCCGAATGCTTCGAGAACGACGCCGCCGAATGCCCGCTGGTCGACAGCTGCGCCCTGAATTCGGCGCTGCGCGAGGCGCTCAACGCCTTCTTCGCCGTGCTTTCCCGCTACACGATCGCCGATCTGATCGCCGCGCGCCCGAATGTGCGCCACCTGCTGGGCATCGACCTGCTGGAGCAGCGCGCCCCTGCAGCCTAGGCGGCGGACTGTGGCAACACGAACGGCATGCTTCCTTCGGGCAGCGCGCCGACCTTCAGCCTGCAGTCGAACACCTTCTCGATCAGCTCGTCATTGAGGACCTCCGTTGGCGAACCGGCTGCCGCCAGCTGGCCACCAGAGAGCACGAAAATCCGGTCGGCATACATCGCCGTCAGATTGAGGTCGTGCAGGATCGCCACCACGCCGCCGCCGCGCCGGGCGAAATCGCGGGCGATGTTCATGATGATGAGCTGGTGCTTGACGTCGAGGCTGGAGACAGGCTCGTCGAGGAAGAGATAGCGCGGCCGCCCTTCCAGCACCGGCGCCCAGACCTGACAGAGCACGCGGGCAAGCTGCACGCGCTGCTGCTCGCCGCCGGAAAGCTCCTGGTAGAAGCGGCCGGCAAAGCCGTCGAGGTCGACGCGCGCCAGCGCCCGCTCGGGCAAACGCGCATCCTCGCCAGGCAGCACTCCCGAGCGCCCACCGATCAGGCCGAGGCGCACGATCTCGCGCACGGTGAACGGAAAGGACAGCGCCGTGGCCTGCGGCAGCACGGCGCGCAACGTGGCTGCCTCGACCGGCTTCATGGCGGACAGGTCGCGGCCGTTGATGGTGACCGTGCCAGTATACGAAAGCTCGCCGGTCAGCGCCTTGAGCAAAGTCGTCTTGCCGGACCCGTTCGGCCCGACTACCGCCGAGACCTCGCCGGGCCGCGCCGCGAAATCGACATGCGAGACGATGCGCTTGCCGCCGATCGTCACCGAAATGTTGCCCGCCTCGATCATGGCAAGCTCACAGATCAATGACGCCGCGCTTGCGCAGCAGGATCCACAGGAAGAACGGCGCGCCGGCGATCGCCGTGACGATCCCGATCGGCAGCTCGGCCGGCGCGACAACGGTGCGGGCGACCGCGTCGGCGATGAGCAGCAGCGATGCGCCGAGCAGCGCCGAGGCCGGCAGCAGATAGCGGTTGTCCGGTCCGATCGCCAACCGCAGGACATGCGGCACGACGATGCCGATGAAACCGATGCCGCCGCTGACCGCGACCGAAGCGCCGACCGCCGCCGACACCCCGACTATCGCGATGTATTTCAACCGCTGCACCGGGATGCCGAGATGCCCCGCGGTCGCCTCGCCCAGCGCCAGCGCGTTGAGGCCGCGCGACAGGAATGGCATCGCGGCCAGCGCCAGGATGACCACCGGCCCGACGGTGCCGATCTTCGGCCATGTCGCGCCGGCCAGCGAGCCGAGCTGCCAGAAGGTCAGGTCGCGCAGCTGCCGGTCGTCGGCCATGAAGATGAGGACGCCTGTCAGCGCCATGGCAAGGGCGCTGACGGCGATGCCGGCAAGCAGCATCGTGGCGACCGAGGTCCGTCCCTGGCGCGTAGCGATGGCATAAAGCAGCAACGTCACCGCGAGCCCGCCGAAAAACGCCGCGAGCGGCAGCGCAAGCGTGCCGAACGCGAGCGTGAAGGGCGCAAGCCATGTGGTGCCGAGCACGATGATCGCCACAGCGCCGAGGCTGGAGCCGGCGGAAACGCCGATCAAACCGGGATCGGCAAGCGGATTGCGGAACAGGCCCTGCATCACCGCGCCGGAAACCGCGAGCGCGGCCCCGATCAGCACCCCGAGCAAGACGCGCGGCATGCGGATGTCATAGACGATCAGCTGGTCGCGCGCGGCAAGCGCCGTATCCACCGGCACGGCGCCCGTCAACCAGTCGCGAATGACGCGAAGGGCGGACGCATCCGAAGCGCCCGACGTCAGCGACAGGAACACCGAAAGGGTCATCGCCAGGCACAAAAGCGCGATGACGAACCTTGCCCGCGCCGAGCGGTCGCCGTCGGCCGTCATCACCCTGCCCACATCGGCTATGGACTGTTCGGCCATCGCCGCTTAGTCCGTGACCTGGTTGCCATAGAGCGAAACGGCGAGATCGTGGATCGCCTCCGCCGTGCGCGGACCGAAGCCGAGCAGATAGCCGCCCCACATGCTGATCATCTTGCGGTTCGTGCCAGCCGGTGTCGAGGCGACGGCAGGATTGACGAACAGCTCGTCTTCCGAGATCGGCGGGCCGCCGCCCTTCATCGTCAGGATGACATCCGGCTTGGCGCTGACGATCGCCTCATCCGTCATCCCCTTGTAACCGGAAAAGCCCTCGACCGCGTTGACCGCGCCGGCAAGCTTGATGATGCCGTCGGCCGCGGTGTCGCTGCCAGCGGCAAGGATCTTGCCGCCTTGCGTCGACAGCACGAACAGCACGCGCTTGCGCTCCTCGATCGAGGCCGTCCGCTTTTCCGCCGCCGTTAGCTTCGCGCACGTCTCTGCCGCGAGCTTCTCTGCCTTGGCCTCGACGCCCAGCGCCTTGCCGACGATCCGTATCTTTTCGAGGATGCCCTCATGGTTGAAGTGATCCGGCACCTCGATGAAAGGCACGCTCGATTTCTTCAGCACGTCGACCGCTTCCTTCGGGCCGCTGCCCTGCAGCGCCAGGATTCCGGTCGGATTGACCGACAGGACGCCCTCGGGCGACAGCGCCCGCATGTAACCGACATCCGGCAGCTTCGCCGCCGCCTCGGGATAGGTGCTGGTCGAATCGCGGGCGACGAGACGGCCCTCCTCGCCGAGCGCGTAGACGATCTCGGTGATCGAGCCGCCTATGGAGGCGATCCGCGAGGTGTCCGAAAAGACAACCGTGCCTTCTTCTGCCTTGGCTGGATGGATGGCGACGACAAGCAGGACACCGAGCATCGGCGCAAGCGCCGCGCGGAAACTAAGAACAAAGCGCATTGGGTTAGACCTCATGCTGCGGTCGGGCTGGGAATGCGCGGCAGATTCTCGGCCAGGAAACGCCAGTCTTCCCGCTCGCCTTCGCCTTCATGGCGCTTGCCAAAGAACTGGATGATCATGCTGCCATTGGCATCGTAGGCCTCCAGCGAGGTGACGTGGCCGTCCTTGGTCGGCTTGCGCACCGCCCAGGCCTCATGGATGTGATCGGTCCTCAGATGCAGGTGGAAGGTCTCGTCGAGCACATTGATCCACGGTCCCATCGGCTTGACCGACCTGATCGGGCCGGAATGGATCTGGATGCAGCCGCGGTTGCCCACGAAGCACATGATCGGCATCCCGCCTGCGGCGGCGTGATGGAACATTGCGCTTACCGCATCATTGTCGAGCAGCCAGGCATAGTCCTGCCCCACCATGCGCACCGCCTCGCGGCGGCTGAGCTTCAGCGTCTTCAGCATGCCGAAGAACTGATGCACATCGGTCAACCGGCTCCAGCGGTCGCGCAGATCGTCGATCGAGGCAACCGAAGCCTGCCCCTCACCTCCCCCTTCCGCGGCGCTTGGCAGGATCGCGACGGTCGGTTCCTGGTTCGACGATTCAAGGCTCGCCACCAGCTTCTGGTAGGCATAGAGGCTGGATGCGGGTCTAAGATGCACCTTGTGCACCGCCTCCCCCGCTGCGTCGAAGAACTGCAGGCTGCGGCGGATTTCGTCGCCGTCGCGCTTCTCGACGGCAAAGCCATGCGCCCAGACCTTCGGGAAGATGCGCAGGTCGATGTTTTCGCCAAGCACCATGGCGTTGTGGTTGCCGGTGACGACCTTGTCGTACACGCCGATCTTCTCGTGCACGGCGCTCTCGTTGCGGGTCAGCGCCATCACCTCGCCGACCGCTTCGAGGCCGGTCAAAAGGTCGTTGACGCGCGGCTCGACGCGCACCGCGCCGATGCCGCAATGCGCCGCGACCAGTTCCGCTTCCGAAATACCCAATTGCGCCGAGAGATCGCGCTCCCGCATCTTCGGATTCTCTTCCCGCGCCCGCCGGATTTCCTCCGGCGACGGCTTCACGCGCTGGTCCATATCGTCCACCTGTATTGCCTGATGTTCGTCCATCGCCCGCCGATGGCGGTCACTTGTTGAGGATCAGCTTGCCCTGGCGGGTGATCTTCAGGCGGTAGAGCGCGCCGTGATGCTCGATGCCGATCTCATGCTCGCCCTGGAACAGCGTGTTGCTGGAGAGCGTCCTCACCGCCAGCGGCACCCGTTCGTAACGCATCTGCGTCTCTTCCGGACGGCGGACGCGATAGCGGAAATCGTTGGGATTGTGCGTGTTCATCGGGTCGGTCCCTTTCCTCTGACGGCCACCTTGGCCGCAGCCTCATAAAATGCCGATTCAATTCTTGACTAGAATAATCATGTTTACTAGTCAGTGCATTACCGGACTAAATGAGTCAACATTTAAGACGCCGGACGTGATCAAAAATGCGAGCGAGCCATCGGCCAGCCAGCTACGAGCCTGAATCTGGAGTTGGGGCATGGGGTTGGTGACTTGGGGACGGACGGGCCTGGCGGGCCAGAACGCGGGTCCGGGCTTCCGAATGGCAAGTGGCATTGCCATCTTGATGGCCGGAGCGGCGGCGATCGCGCTCAGCGTATCGGCGGCAACAGCGCAACAGGCCACGCAGCCGGCGAGCAGCCAGCAGGCCGATCAAAAAAAGAAGGCTGAAGAGAAGGCCGCCGCCGAAGGAACCTTGCTCGACAAGATCCTCGTCATCAGCCGCACCGGCGAGACGGCGATCCAATCGCTGGCATCGGCCAGCCATGTCGACCAGGAGCAGCTCGACCGCCGCATGGCGACCACGCCGAGCGAGATGCTGCTCGGCGTGCCCGGCGTCGCCGTGCAGGCCGACGCGCGCCGCGTCTCCTCGAGCATCAACATCCGCGGCCTGCAGGATTTCGGCCGCGTCGCGGTCATCGTCGACGGCGCAAGGCAGGATTTCCAGCGCTCGGACCACGGCACGCAGTCGACCTTCTATGTCGATCCTGAGCTCATCAAGTCGGTCGACGTCATCCGCGGCCCGACCGCCAACACCTACGGCTCCGGCGCCATCGGCGGCGTCGTCTTCTTCGACACCAAGGACGCCGCCGATTTCCTCAAGCCGGAAGAGACCTGGGCCGGCTCGCTGACCGGACGCTATGAGAGCAATGGCAAGGGCTGGACCACCAGCGCCACCGGCGCCTACAAGATCAACGACAACTGGGACGTTCTCGGCAATATCGTCTACCGCGACTATGGCGACTACAAGAACGGCGGCGGCGACACTGTCGCCGGCACAGGTTTCGACGTGCTGAGCGGCATGCTCAAGACCACCATACGCCCGACCGAGAACAGCGCATTGAAGCTCGGCTGGGTCGGCTCCAAGGACGGCTGGACCGAGACCAGCGGCGGCGTGCCCGCCAACGACGTCGACCTCAAGTCGAACACCTTTACCGCCCGCTACAATATCACCGACGATGCCAAGAGCTGGCTCGACCTCCACATCAACGCTTCCTACAACAAGACAGTTCTCGACCTGACGACGCTCACCGCGCAGAACCGCTTCGATCCGACCACCGGCCTGCCCGTGGTGCTGCCGCCCGGCTCGCTGTCGACCTTCGATGTCGGCACGACCGGCATCGACATCTGGAACACCTCGCGCTTCGAGACGGCGAGCGTCGCGCATGAGCTGACCTATGGCGGCGACTGGGTTGGCGACGATGTCGATACCGGCGGCAGCGCCGGCGGCGACAGTTTTTATACACCGTCGGGCAAGCGCAACGTCTCCGGCGTCTACATTCAGGACAAGCTGACCTGGGAATGGCTCGAGGTCATTGGCGGCCTGCGCTACGACAACTACAGCCTGAAGGACGATACGAACAAGACCTCCGGCGACAGGGTTTCGCCGCGCATCACGGTCGGCGTCTCGCCCTTCGAAAGCGCCGGCCTGGCAGGCCTGCAGTTCTACGGCACCTATGCGGAAGGTTACCGCTCGCCCTCGCTGACCGAGACGTTGATCAGCGGCAACCATCCGGCCGGCATCAGCTTCCCGTTCCTGCCCAACCCGAACCTCAAGCCCGAGACCGGCAAGACCGTCGAGTTCGGCGTCAACTACAAGCAGAACGACATCATCGAGGGCGGCGACGCGCTGCGGCTCAAGGCCGCCTATTTCAACAACAATGTCGACGACTACATCGACGGCGTGACGCTCTCGCCCTTCGATCCGACCAGCGGCTGCCCATTCGGTCCCGGCATTCCGATCTGCTTCCAGTACCAGAACTTCGCCAAGGCCAAGATCAACGGCTTCGAGCTGGAAAGCGTCTACGACGCCGGCTGGGGCTATGCCGGCCTGTCGGCCTCGATCATCAACGGCCACACCATCTCCCATGAGGGCGAGCGCGCCGACCTGGCCACCATCCCCTCCTCGCAGGTGACGGCGCAGCTCGGCCTGCGCTTCCTCGAGGACAAGCTGACGGTCGGCGGCGAGGTGCAGTATAACGGCAAGCCGAAGGGCAATGTGGTGGCCAAGGACTACACGCTGGTCAACGCCTTCGCCAGCTATCAGGCGACCGACAACTTCAAGCTCGACTTCCGCGCCGACAACCTGTTCGACGTCAAATACACCAACCCGCTCAACGGCAGCACCACCGCGGTCCTCTACGAACCCGGCGTCACGCTGAAGCTCGCGGCAACCATGCGCTTCGGAGGCTGAGCGAGACATGAAACGCTTGACGGCATCCCTTCGTCTGCTGACCTCGACGTTTGCGATGTCGCTTGCGATGGTGCCGGCGTGGGCCCAGTCCGCGCCGGCTCCGGCCCCAGCTTCGGTACTGAGTCTCGAGCTCAATGCCGCGCAGCCTTCGGAAAAAGGCTGCCGCCTGACCTTCGTTGTCAACAACGCGCTCGGCGCGGATCTCTCCAAGGCGGCTTTCGAGATCGCGCTGTTCAACGAGGCGGGCGTCGTCGACCGCCTCACAGTGCTCGATTTCAAGGACCTGCCGGCCGGCAAGACGAAGGTCACCCGCTTCGACCTTTCCGGCGCCGACTGCGGTAAGCTCAGCCGCGTGCTGATCAACAGCGCGACCGAATGCGCCGGCAGTGGCGTCGACCCCGCGGTCTGCATGCGCGCGCTGAAGACCTCGACCAGGACCGCCATCGCTTTCGGGATCTGACAGGCTGTGGGCTTCGAACCGGCACGCAACGCCTTTGCACAAGCACCGGCCGGCATAGGCTTGGCGCTACTTGCGGCAACCGATCTTGATTTGACCGATCTTGATTTGACAAGGACGCGTCGCTTGCCGCAGGTCTCCTCGCGAGCCATGCAGGACATCGACCCCCTCCCCGACGCCGACAGCGAACCGGCGATCCCGCCGGCCGAGCCGCTCGCGCAGGAACGACAGCCGGCGCAAGACCGCAAATGGCCGGTGGCGATTGTCGCCTCCGGCTTGCTCCATGCGGCCGCCGCGGCGGCGTTTTTCATCGCGTCCGCCGGAACATTCGACACCTTGGATGCGATCCAGGCCGAGGGCAGCAGCCAGTCAGGCGCCGACGCCCAGGGCAGCGCCCTCAATGACGCGATGTCCGGCGCGGTGGATGTAACCTTGGTGGCGGACCCGCAGCCGGTGAAGCGCCAAGCAGTCCAGCCCACTCCGCCGGCCGAAGCGCCGCAACCGGCCAGCCAACCTGTAACGCCTCAGCCTGCGGCTGAAGCCGCCCAGGAGCCTGCTTCCACGCCCGATATGCTGACGGCTGCCACAGCGCGCCAAGACGATCAGAGCGTGCCCATGGCCGGCGAACAGGCGCCCGCGATCGAGCCGCAAAGCGCTGCCGCGTCGCCTGCCGAACCCGAACACACACCGGCGCCGGCGGCAACGTCGGGCGCACCGGCAGGATCGGGCCAACCCGTCGAGACGCGCGGTACGGAAACAGCGGATGGCGACGCGCGCGATGCGCCGACCATCGCCAGCAAGGGTAAGATGAAGGCCGCCGCCGGCAATGCCCTGGAATCCCGCTACAGCGGCGAAATTCAAAAGAGGCTTGCCCGCGCCAACCGCCGCGTTTCGAAATCGGTCCAGGCAAAGGCCCGCAACAACGCCAGGGTGGTTTTCGTGGTCGCGGCCGACGGCAGCATCAGCGACCTGCAGCTCGCCGAAAGTTCCGGCTCCGCCGAGCTCGACCAATTCGCTTTGACGCTGGTGCGCAAGCAAGCACCGTTCCCTCCCATTCCACCCGAGACAGGAAGATCAAGTTGGGTGTTCAAAGCGCGGATCGGTCCCTTCTGAAATCTCGGTTGAAGCCATCCTGAACGCCACAATTCATGCAATTCGAAAGGAAACCAATGTACATCGCCATGAACCGCTTCAAGGTCCAGAACGGCTCGGAAGAAGCCTTCGAGGACGTCTGGAAAAACCGCGATTCCAGCCTCTCGGAAATGAAGGGTTTCAGGGAATTCCACCTGCTGCGCGGACCGGTCAACGAGACCGAGGGCTATACGCTGTTTGCCTCGCACACGGTCTGGGCGAGCCAGGAGGATTTCGTCGCCTGGACGAAGTCGGAAAACTTCCGCGCCGCCCATCGCAACGCCGGCGGCTCGAAGGTTCATTACCTCGGCCACCCTCAGTTCGAAGGGTTTTCGGTCGTCGAAGGCGCTTGAACGCGCCTCCGCCTAACTCATCTCGAACCGACTACGCGGCGGCAAGCAGGCTGGCGTTCCCACCTGCCGCTGTCGTGTCGACGCAGACCGCGCGCTCATGCGCGTAGGCGGCCGGGTTCAGCACTTCGCTGACCAGCGGCACGATCGGCCCGGCGCGGTCGGCAATCACCTTGCGCACGATGCGCGCGGCTTCCGGCGTGCCGGAAAAGGCGACGACATCGACGCGCAGCGAGCGCGCCTCGACCGGATCAGGCCGGCCGTCGATGGCTGCCAGCGGCAGGCCCTTGCCGGTCAGTGCCGAGAGTGCTGCCGGCGCGCCCGGCGCCACGGCAAGCACCGCATTGCCGGCCGCGAGCGCCTGGATCGTCTGGGCAAGCAGCGTCTCGGCATCAGGGCCGAGGCAAAGCACCCGGCCGCGTGGCGCCAGCGACAGCGTGTTGGCCTCGCCGGTCGGCCCGGGCAGGTCGACCTGGCCGAAATCGAGGCTGGCGGCCGCGGCGATCGCCGCCGCGCCCTTGCCGCGCAGGTGCTTCCTCAGGATCGCCACGCGGTCCGGCCGCATCGACCAGCCGCCCAGCGTCGGGTCCGGCAGATTGTCGGCGAGTTCCGTCGCGGTCACCTTGTGGCCATCGACAACCTCGGTTCCGGCCTCAGGCCCCTTGCGGAAACGGCGCAGGTAATGCGGGCCGCCGGCCTTCGGGCCGGTGCCCGAAAGCCCCTCGCCGCCGAAGGGCTGCGAGCCGACGACGGCGCCGATCTGGTTGCGGTTGACATAGATGTTGCCGGCATGGATGCCGTCGACGAAATGCTGGACCCGGCCCTCGATGCGCGTGTGCAGGCCGAAGGTGAGGCCGTAACCCTTGCGGTTGATGGCGGCGATGACCTGGTCGATCTCGTCGGCATCGAAAGTCGCGACGTGCAGCACCGGGCCGAACACTTCGCGTTCCATCTCCTCGATGCCCTTGACGCGGAAGACATGCGGGGCGACGAAGCGGCCGGTGGCCGGCGCTTCGATCCTGGCGATCAGCCGGCCTTCCAGCCCCTTCTTCTTGCAATAGTCGCTGATCGAAGCCTGCGCCTCGTCGTCGATGACCGGGCCGACATCGGTAGAGAGGGCCCAGGGATTGCCGACTTTGAGCGCTTCCATGGCGCCCTTCAGCATCTCCAGCATCTTCTTCTCGACATCCTTCTGGACATAGAGCACGCGCAGCGCCGAGCAGCGCTGGCCGGCGCTCTGGAAGGCCGACGCGAGAATGTCGCGCACCGCTTGTTCCGGCAGCGCGGTGGAATCGACAATCATCGCATTCAAGCCGCCGGTCTCGGCGATCAGCATCGCATCGGGCGCCGCGGTCTCGGCCAGCTGCTTCTCGATCAGCTTGGCGACCTCGGTCGAGCCGGTGAAGCACACACCTGCAATGCGCGGATCTGCGGTGAGCGGCGCGCCGACCGACGGGCCATCGCCCGGCAGGAGTTGAATGACATCCTCCGGCACGCCGGCCTCGCGCAGCATCTCGACCGCGCGGAAAGCAATCAGCGGCGTCTGCTCGGCGGGCTTGGCGATCACCGAATTGCCGGTGACCAAAGCCGCCGCGATCTGGCCGGTGAAGATCGCCAGCGGGAAATTCCACGGCGAGATGCAGACGATCGCGCCGCGCGCCTCGGTGCCTGCCTCGGCATTGGCCGCCTCGGCCGCGTAATAGCGCAGGAAGTCGACCGCCTCGCGCACCTCGGCGACACCGTCGGCCAGCGACTTGCCGGCCTCGCGGGTGGCGAGGGCGAAAAGCTCGGCGGCGTTGGCCTCGTAGAGGTCGGCGGCGCGGTTGAGGATCGCGGCGCGCTCGGCAACCGGACGCTTCGCCCAGGCGGGCTGCGCGTCGACGGCGATGCGCACGGCGGTCGCCACCTGCTTGGCCGCAGCTTCATGCACCGTGCCTACGATCTCGTCGGGCTTGGCCGGATTGACGATCTGCCGCTGCTTGCCGTAGCCGGCGGCGCGCGTGACCGGCTTGGCATGCCAGCGGTCCGCTCCGGCAAATTCCGCCCTCGCCTTGTCGATGGCTGCCAGCGTCACCGCATCGGTGATGTCGAAGCCCTTCGAGTTGCGGCGGCCGGCGCCGAAGATCGCGGCTGGCAGCGCGATCGCGGGATTGGCCGCCGGCCCTTGCGTCTCGACAACCGTGAGCGGATCGCGCGCGATCTCCTCCGGCTCGACTTCCTCGTCGGTCAACTGGTGGACGAAGGAGGAATTGGCGCCGTTTTCCAGCAAACGCCGGACCAGATAGGCGAGCAGGTCGGAATGCGCGCCGACCGGCGCATAGATGCGGCAACGCGTGCCTTCGGCCTGCCGCACGGTTTCATGCAGCGCCTCGCCCATGCCGTGCAGGCGCTGGAACTCGAAGCTGTCGCGGTCCTTCGCCATCGACAGGATGGCGGCGACAGTGTGCGCGTTATGGGTGGCGAACTGCGGATAGATGCGGTCGGTCATCGACAAAAGCTTCTTCGCGCAGGCCAGATACGAAACGTCGGTGTTGGCCTTGCGGGTGAAGACCGGATAGCCGGTAAGACCCAGCGTCTGCGCCCGCTTGATCTCGGTGTCCCAATAGGCGCCCTTGACCAGCCGCACCATGATCCGGCGGTCGTATTTCTTCGCGAGCGCATAGAGCCAGTCGATGGCGAAAGCCGCGCGCGGGCCATAGGCCTGGACGACGACGCCGAAGCCGTCCCAGCCGGCAAGTTCCGGCTCGGCCAGGACGCGTTCGATGACATCGAGCGACAGGTCGAGGCGGTCTGCCTCCTCGGCATCGATATTGAGGCCCATGCGCGAGTGCCGGGCGGCAAGCGCCAGCGACAGCAGCCGTTCGGCCATCACCGGCAGCATGGTCTCGCGCTGCGCCACCTCGTAGCGCGGGTGCAGCGCCGAGAGCTTGACCGAAATGCCGTGATTGTAGCGGATGTCGGGGCCGTTCGACCCGGCATCGAGCGACGAGATCGCATCGGCATAGGCGCGGTGGTAGCGCAGCGCGTCGGCCTCGGTGCGGGCCGCCTCGCCCAGCATGTCGAAGGAATAGAGATAGCCCTTCTGCGTCATCGGCCGGCCGCGCTTGACCGCCTCGGCGATGGTGCGGCCGAGCACGAACTGCTCGCCCATCTCGCGCATAGCCGCGGCAACCGCCTTGCGGATCACCGGCTCGCCCAGCCGACGCACCATGGCCCGCAGCGTGCCTTCGATGCCGCCCTCGCCTTCGTCGAGCACGCGGCCGGTCAGCATCAGAGCCCAGGTCGAGGCGTTGACGAAGATCGAGCTTGAGCCGCCCGAATGCGCCGACCAGTCATGCGGCGCGATCTTGTCCGCGATCAGATCGTCCATGGTCTCGGTGTCGGGCACGCGCAGCAGCGCCTCGGCCAGGCACATCAGCGCCACGCCTTCCTTGGTCGACAGGCCGTACGCCGAGAGGAAAACTTCCATCAGCCTCGGATCGGTCGAGCCGCGCACCGCGCGCACCAGATCGGCCGCGCGCGCCGAGATCGCCTTGCGCTCCTCGGCCGACAACCCCGCCGTCGCCGACAGGCGCTTCACCGCCTCGTCTTCGTCGGGCAAATAATTGGCGCGGATCTGCTGGCGGATGGCATCGAGCGGCATATCGGGTCCATGAAAGCGAGCGTGAGCGAACGGTCTGGCGGTCGCCGGACCGAATGGCGCAAGCTAGCACAGCTTCGGATTCCAGTCGGCCCAAAGAAATCGACAAGGTACGCCAATTGAACTATCATAGAAGCCGAATTCCCATCGTTTCGGCTGCCATTTCGAAGATCGAAGACCAATTGGACCGCATCGACCGCAACATCCTGGCCGCGCTCGGGCGCGACGGCCGGCTCTCGATGTCCGAACTGGCTTTGAAGGTCGGCCTGTCGAAGACGCCGGTGCAGGCGCGCGTGAAACGATTGGAGAAGGACGGCTACATCAGAGGCTACCGCGCCATCATCGATCGCGAGCGCATGGGCGAAGGCCATGTCGCCTTCGTCCAGGTGAAGCTGTCGGACACGCGCTCCGCGGCGCTCGACGCTTTCAACCGCGCTGTTCAGGGCGTGCCCGAGATCGAGCAGTGCCACATGATGGCATCGAGTTTCGACTACCTGCTGAAGGTCCGCACCACCGACATCGCCGCCTATCGCCGCGTGCTCGGCGAGCGCATTTCGGCCCTGCCGCATGTGGCGCAGACCTCGACCTTCGTGGCGATGGAGACGGTGAAGGATCGCTAATCAGAAAGCGTCTTGAGGAACGCCACCAAGGCGGCGCGCTCGCGATCGGACAGGTCGAGCGGGTGCACTTCCGATACGCCTTCAACGCTGGGCGGCGCCTTCGAATAGTGCGCCACCACTTCGTCGAGCGTCGCGAACTGCCCGGCATGCATGTAAGGCGCGCGATCCGCCGCAGCCCTGAGCGACGGCGTCTTGTAGGCGCGCATGATCTGCGGACCGTCCTTGACCATGAAACGCAACTCGCGGCAGGCGCTCTCGTCGCCGTCGCGGAATTTGCCGAGGCAGTTGAACGGGTCGGCCTCGACTTGTGCCACGGCATCGACGCGCCCGCGGTCCGGCGGCAGGCCGTCGACCGGCGGCACGCCGGTGTTGTGGAAGGCGTTGTCGGTGAAGCGCGGACCGTTGTGGCAGGTCACGCAATTGGCCTTGCCGATGAACAGCTTCAGCCCGAGGATCTCTTCCGGCGAGAAAGCTGCGTTCCCTTCCGGCCTGGCGCCGGTCGCCAGATCGATGGCGAAGCGGTCGAAGCGCGTCTGCTCGGGCTCGATCGATCGCTCGAAGGCGGCGATCGCCTTGCCGATATTGGCATAGACGCGGTTGACATCGTCCTGCTGAGAGGCGGGCATCGCGTTCCACACCGCCTTCTCGGCGTCGCTGCCGAGCGGGCTGGCATTGGCCGGCACGGTGGAAAGGTCGGGCAGCCGCCCAAAAATGCGCTCGTAGCGCTCGCCGAACCGCTTCTTGATGTAGTGCGCGAAGGCTGCCCGGTTGCCGGCCTGCTCCAGCGGGTTTTCAAGCGGCGTCAGCGCCTGCGCCCACAGGCTGTCGCGCCTCCCGTCCCAGAAGAACCAAGGATTGCGCGCCACGCCAGCCAGCGGCATGGTGCGGCGGTTGGTATGGCCGATGCCGACCGCCTGCGGCAGATCGTCCTGGAACTGGCGGTCGATCTTGTGGCAGGTCGAGCACGACACCGTGCCGTCACGGCTCATGCCGGCATCGAAGAACAGCGTCGAGCCGAGCGCGGCAGCCGCCGGCACATCCGCATACTGGTTCGTGGTGTCGGGTTTCAATGACGGCAGCGTATTCAGCGCCAGTGAGGCGATGGTCTTCTTCTCGGCGTCGCTGAATTGCGGCTCGCCGCAGCCACCCAGCAAGACGAGAGCAGCCAAAGCCAGCAGGCATGCAACGCTCGTCAGACGACTCATCGAACGCTCACAACACGACGTTGAAGACGACGGAATCGGAACCCGCCGCCGCCGAGATACCGAAGTGCAGCTGCCACCAGCCGCTCATCGTGAATTTCACGCCGTCGATGCGGTAGCGCCCCTCGCCAAGATAATCGGTCGCCTGCGGACTGGTCGGCAGGCCGTGATTGTGCTGCGGCATCCCGCCGGAAACGGTGATGGCCGCCCCCTCCACCGGCGCGCCGGCGGCGGTCTTCAGCGTCAGCAGCCAGGATTGCAGCTCGCCCTGCCGGATGACGCCGCGCTCCGGCTCGAAGCTCGCAACGAACAGCCCGTTCGCCGTCTTCTTGGAGCGCGACCGGTCCGGACCGGACGCCGAATGCGGCAGCGTCAGATAGACGACGGCCACGATGCCGACCAGCAACGCGGCCAAGCCGAGCCCCGCAAGGATGTAACGCCATATCGATGCCAAACCCGTTCCTCTTCGGCTGCTAACGTCGCGGGCCGCTCGCCGCGTCCCGCCCTGCCTGTGGGAAATCGTTTCTGGCGCAAAATTCGCCGGCAGCCAAGCATGGCGCTGCCGGCCGCAAAAAGCTACAGCAACAAGACTTTAAGAAGGATTGAACCCACATGGCCGCCAAGGGTATCGCGTCGATCGGCGAATGCATGATCGAATTGTCGGGACAGACCGGCGACAGCTGGCGCATGGGCTTTGCCGGCGACACCTTCAACACGCTGTGGGCATTGCACGCGCTGAGCCCGGAGCGCCCCGCGACTTATGTCTCGGCCTTCGGCGACGATCCCTTCTCCCGCGACCAGATCGCCTTCTTCGGCCAGAACGGCATCGGCATAGGCAACAGTCCGGTCATTGCCGGCGCGCGCCCCGGCCTTTACGCCATCACGCTCACCGGAGCCGAACGCGCCTTCACCTATTGGCGAAGCGACGCGGCCGCGCGTCAGCTCGCCTCCGATCCGGCGGCGCTCGCGAAAAGCCTTCAAAACCAGGCGCTTGTCTATTTTTCCGGAATCACCCAGGCAATTCTGCACGAGGCCGCGCGGAAAACTTTGCTGACGGCCATAGTTGCGGCCCGGGCCGCCGGCTCGCTCGTCGCCTTCGACCCGAATTACAGGCCGCGTCTGTGGCCGAGCCGCGAGGCAGCCCAGGCCGCTATCCTGGAGGCGCTTGCCGTGGCCGACATCGCGCTGCCGACCTTTCCGGACGAGCAGATGCTGTTCGGGGATCCGACGCCGCAGGCGACGGCGGAGCGCCTCGGCAAGCTGACCGGCGAGGTCGTGGTCAAGAATGGCGAGCAGCCGGCCCTGATCGCGCTGAACGGCGCTTCGCAAACCGTGGATGCGGTGCATGTGGCCGCCCCGGTCGACACCACGGGGGCCGGCGATTCTTTCAACGGCGGCTATCTCGCCGCGCGGCTTGCCGGCCATGCGCCTGCCGACGCGGCGCGTCGCGCGCACAAAGTCGCCGCCGCGGTCGTGCAGGTTCGCGGCGCGCTTGCTCCATTCGCGACGTTGAGGGCAGCATTCGACAGTTAAGCGCCCTCGAAGCTTTAGCGCACATTACTTCAATATCGAAAAACCTTAAGGCAAACGGAACCGGTATTCCGTCACCTGATGATAGATCTGCCCGGGCCACAGCGTCGCCTGCGGGAAATAGGGCCGGTTCGGCGCGTCCGGCCAGGTCTGCGCTTCGAGGCAGAGGCCTGAAAACGCCTTGTAGTGGCGGCCATCGAGCCCCGGCGATGTCGGCGCGACGAACTGGCCGCTATAGAGCTGCAGTCCAGGCTCGGTGGTCCAGACTTCCATCTCGACGCCGGAATTGGCGCCTTGCACCCAGGCAGCCTGGTGCAGCGGTCCGCGGCTGGAGGCGAGGCAGTAATTCAGGTCGTATTGAAGCTGCTCGCCTTCCATTTCCATGCGCAGCGCCCGCGCCTGCCGGAAATCGAAAGGTGTGCCGTCGACCGGCTTCACGACACCTGTCGGGATCATCTCGTCATCGACGGGCGTGTAGGCGCTGGCGTTGAGCATCAGCCGATGGTCGAGGATGTCGCCGGCGCCGCCATCGTCGAGGTTGAAATAGGAGTGCTGCGCCAGATTGCAGAGCGTCGGCTCCTCGCAAGTCGCGGTCAGTTCCATGCTGAGCGTACCGGGGATCTTCAGCCGGTAGGTGCAGGTGACGTCGAGCGCGCCGGGAAAACCCATCGCGCCGTCCGGATCGTGCAGTGTCAGTGTCACGAAATCGCGGCCGTGCAGCGAGACGGTCCATGGCCGGTGGAAAAAGCCTTCCGAACCGCCATGCAGCGTGTGCTTGCCGAGAAAATTCTGCTCGGTCTGGTAGCGGTTGCCCGCGATCGTGAAACGGCCGCCGCCGATGCGGTTGGCGAAGCGGCCGACCACGGCGCCGAAGAAAGCACGGTCGGTCTCGTAAGGTTCGAAGCGGTCGTAGCCCAGCACCAGCGGCGCGTCGTGGCCGTTCAGTCGAAGATCCTGGACGATCGCACCCAGTCCGATGATGTTGGCGGTCAAGCCGCCGCCCCGGATCGTGAACCGGCGTACGGCCTCGCCCGCCTGCGTCGTGCCGAAGACCTCGCCGTCCTTCATCGCCATGCCCGAAAATGTAAGTTGTCGATCAATGGATTTAGGCCGGCTATGGATGATCCGGCAAGGGCAGGCTCAGGCAATTCCAGGTGTCTGACCGTTTTTCGACCGGGATTTCGCTGAACCAAACAGATAGAGCCGCCCATCATTTCAGTGAAACGACGGACGGCTCTTCAAAACCTATCCAGTACGGCCGGTCGATATCAGAGCCCCAGGCCGCCGAAACAGGCATATTTGGTGTCGAGATAGTCCTCGATGCCCTGATGCCCGCCTTCGCGGCCGAGACCCGATTCCTTGACGCCGCCGAACGGCGCCTCCGGCGTGGTGATCAGGCCTTCATTGACACCGACCATGCCATATTTCAGACCTTCCATGACCCGGAAGGCTCGGCCGAGATTGCCGGTGTAGAAATAAGCGGCGAGGCCGAACTCGGTGTCGTTGGCCAAGGCTAGCGCCTCTTCCTCGGTCTCGAACTTGAACACGGGCGCGATCGGCCCAAAAATCTCTTCCTTCATGAAGCGCATGTTCGGCGTGGCGCCGGAGATCACCGTCGGCTGGAAGAACGAGCCGCCCAGCGCATGGCGCTTGCCGCCGGCGACGACCTTGCCGCCCTTGGACGTGGCATCGGCGATGAATTCCTCGACCTTCTCGACCGCCTTCTCGTCGATCAGCGGTCCCTGCTGCACGCCTTCCTCCAGGCCCGAGCCGACCTTGAGGTTGTTGCTGGCCGCGGCGAGCTTCTCGACGAACTGGTCATAGATGCCTGCCTGGACGAGGAAGCGGTTGGTGCACACGCAGGTCTGGCCGGAATTGCGGTATTTCGCGGTGATGGCGCCGGCCACCGCGCGGTCGACATCAGCGTCGTCGAAGACCAGGAACGGCGCGTTGCCGCCGAGCTCCATCGACACTTTCTTGACCGTCGAAGCCGACTTCTGGATCAGGATCTTGCCGACCTCGGTCGAACCGGTGAACGTGATCTTCTTGACCAGCGGATTGGTGCAGAGCTCGTCCCCGATCTCGCCGGCCGAGCCGGTGACGACGTTGACGACGCCCTTCGGGAAGCCGACCTCCTCGGCGAGCGCGCCCCAGGCGAGGCCCGAATAAGGCGTCTGCGAGGCGGGCTTCACCACAGCGGTGCAGCCAGCGGCCAAGGCCGGGCCGATCTTGCGGGCAAGCATGGAGGACGGGAAGTTCCACGGCGTGATGGCAGCGATGACGCCGACCGGCTCCTTGGTCACAAGGATGCGGCGGTCGCCCCATGGCGAGGGCACGATGTCGCCATAGACTCGGCGGCCTTCCTCGGCGAACCACAGGATGTAGGCCGCGGACGAGCCGATCTCGCCCTTGGATTCGGTGAGCGACTTGCCCTGCTCGATGGTCAGCAGCTCGGCCAGCACGTCCTGATTGTCCATCATCGCGTCATGCAGCTTGCGCAACAGCTTCGAGCGCTCGAGCGCGGTGGTCTTGCGCCAGCTCTTGAAGGCTTCCTCGGCGGCTTCGATGGCGCGGCGGGTCTCAGCCTTGCCGGCCTTCGGCACGGTGCCGATCTTCAGGCCCGTCGCCGGATTGTTGACGTCGATGGTCTGGCCGCTGTCGGCCTGCACCCATTCACCATTGATGAGATTGGCCTGGCGCATGAAATGGCTGGTTTTCTGAAGCATGGTCTGGCCTCCGTTCGGCGCGCTGATCGGCCGTTTTTCTGGATATCCGTTGAAGCGTGCTTCAAGAGCCGCACGCCGGCGCATTGCTCTTACCTAGGGAAAGGCAGGCAAGCAATCACAAGATGGCATATAGGGGTCGGGCCAGCAAAGGCGAGCCGCGCATACGCTTGCTGACGCTTATCCGAAGATGTGCACGACCGCCGTCAGCCAGAACGACGTGGTCAGCACCGCGCTTGCCGTGGCAAGCGTCATTTGGTTCGAGGCCAGCGCCTGGCCGGTGTTGAACTGGACGGCGATCAGGTAGGAATTGATGCCCGACGGCAGCGCCGCAACGACGACCGCCACCTTGGAGGTCAGCGGCGGCAGGCCGAGCAGCCATACGAAGGCCAGCACCAGCGCCGGCATCAAGAACAGCTTCAGCACCGACAGCGCCAGCGCCGGCCTGATGTTGCCGGAGATGCCGAAGCGGCGCAGGCTAAGCCCCATGGCGAACAGCGCCACAGGGCCTGCCGTGTCGGCAAGCGTGTCGACCAGCCGCTCGACGAGGTCTGGCAACGGAGCGCCGGTAAGGCGCCAGGCGAGCCCCGCCAGGATGCCGATGATCAGTGGATTGATGAACAGGCGCCTGAGGAAGCTTTTGACAACGCGCAGCGGGTGCACCGCCTCGCCGCTGCCGCGCCCGAACATCTCGAACAGCACGATCGAGGCCATCATCATGATCGGCAGGTGGATCGAGACCAGCAGCGACAGCACCTCGAAACCGCTCGCGCCGAATATGCCCAGGATGAAAGGAGCGCCGAGCAGCACGACATTGGAATAGGCCGAGGACACGCCGCCGACGATCCCCGCGCGTGCGTCCCGACCAAACAGGCGCGTCGTGACCAGATGACCCGCGGCCCAGGTGATGGCGACGGCGGCGAAATAAGCGCCCCACAGCGACCATGGCGCCACACCGTGGAAATCCGATTTGACCATGGTCTGGAACAGGAGCAGAGGCATAGCGACGTTGACGGCGAATTCGGCAATGCCCTCCCCGCTCGCCGGCTTCAGATAGCCGGTCAGCCCGGCCAGATAGCCAAGCGCCACGAGGCTGAAGACGAAGAGGACGGTTTCGGTGAGCGGAGTCATTTGGCGGGCGCAGACATTTTTCCCGTGATAGGCGAGCCCCGACCGCTGTGCAATTGGCATGGCGCAGCTTGTTTTCCGGACGGCTTTGCGATCCCTATATGCCGATTGCGGCCTCGGCCCGCCCTGGCCGCCAAAGGACTTCAAATGCTGCGACTTCTTCTGGCGCTTTTTCTCCTGACGGCTCCGAGCTTTGCCCACGCGACCGATGCCGGCTGGGCGCTGCTGCGCGACGGCGGCCATGTCGTGCTGCTTCGCCATGCCTTCGTCACCGGGGCGACGGACCCGGCCAATTTCGACATCGGCAATTGCGCCACGCAGCTGAATCTGTCCGAGCGCGGCAAGCAGCAGGCAAGCCGCATCGGCGCGCTGTTCGCGGCGCGCGCAGCACCCATCGACCATGTCCTCTCCAGCCGTTACTGCCGCTGCCTCGATACTGCCCGCATCGCTTTCGAATCCGAGCCGCAGCCCTTCGCGCCGCTCGACCTGCTGAAGACCGATCCGGCAGAGAAAGCCGCCCAGATGGCGGCAATCATGAAGGAGATCCGCGGCTATTCAGGCTCGGACAATCTGGTGCTGGTCACGCATCTCGAAGACATCGAAGCGCTC
This sequence comes from Mesorhizobium sp. ORS 3359, assembly GCA_000824845.1. GTDB lineage: Bacteria > Pseudomonadota > Alphaproteobacteria > Rhizobiales > Rhizobiaceae > Mesorhizobium. The sequence continues at coordinate 125,186 of CCNC01000141.1, forward strand.
ACCGGTGTGGCGCCGCGCGAGGGCGAGGCTGTGGTCGTTGCGCCGGACGGCGACGGCCTCAAGGTGCTGGGACGCGTGACTTTCTAAGGCTTCGCGCCGGCTAGTGTTGCTGAAATGCAACTCCCGGAAGAAGCCGCAAATTTGCCGCGACAATGCCGCTTGCGACAACCCGTCGCAGGGTCTATAGGCGCGCTCCCGGTCACGAAAACCGAAGCGAGCGCAACGGTTGGAGCTTTCGCCTCCGCCCGCGCAGGCGGCTTTGCCGCGCTGTGTACGGCGCCGTTTCGGGTGTTGGGATCGCCGATGTAGCTCAGAGGTGAGAGCGCCGGATTGGGTCCGGAGGTCGAGGGTTCGAGTCCCTTCATCAGCACCACGGATAGCTCAGTTTGGTTAGAGCGTCAGACCCATAATCTGATTGTCGAAGGTTCGATTCCTTCTCCAACGGCCTGTTAAGCCGACACCTTCAGGTGGTGTTATCCAAAACGGTCCGGGGACCGGAATGCGAGGACTTCACGGACGGCAGGGCTTCGGCCTCGCCGGGCGGCGACGTCCTGCGCCATCGGCGCGCGGCCAGGCCCGCGGTGACGATCAAGGCGCGGCGCGGCCGGCAAGGGAAGCTTCGGCTTCCGGCGCCCGCTTCGCCGCCCCGCGATCCGCTCCCGAAGGCCCGCTTCGCGCGGATGCCACCGGTCTCCGGATCATTCGTGCCCGGAACATGAAGTACGACGACGTGAAACGAGAAACGAAAAGGATGATCGACGCATGACGTGACGCCTCGCATGGGGCCATGCCCGACAGGAGTAAGACAATGAAGACCATTCTCGAAAAGGCTCTTGGACGCCAGCGCGTCCTCGTGAAGGAAAATGAGCGTGCCGTCGCCCTCTACAAGGGCGAGATCCAGGCCATCCTGACGCCGGGCGAGCATTGGCTCGCCAACCGGCGCGGCAACCTGGAAATCTCCAGGCACGACCTGAAGAACCCGGAATTCGTTTCGGCTTACGAGAAGGCATTGTTCGACAAGCTCCCGGACGTGGCCGCGCGTCACTTCACCGTCGTCCGCACTGGACGCATGGAGATCGCCGTGGTCGAGCGCGACGGCGCGCTGCATTCTGTGCTGTCGCCGGACCGCAAGCTCGTGCTGTGGACGGATGCCGGTCCGTGGAAGGTCACGACCGTCGACACGGCGGCCGATCTCGCCATCGATCCGGCGCTGATGCGCCGGCTCGGCCAGGCCCGGAAGACGGAACACATGTTCCTCAACCCGGTCATGGACGGCCAGGTCGGGCTGCTGTTCGTGGATGGTGTGCTCGTCCGCACGCTTGACGCGGGGGTGCACGCCTTCTGGAATGTCAGCCGCATGGTCCAGGTGAAGGTCGTCGACATCAAGCGCCAGTCGCTCGATGTCGCCGGGCAGGAAGTGCTGACCAGGGATCGCGTGACGATCCGCGTCAACATCGCCGCCGAGTACCGGGTCGTTGACCCGGTCCAGGCGGTGAGCACGGTGAAGGACTTCTCGGAAGCCCTCTACCGCGCCCTGCAGTACGCCTTCCGCAAGACGCTTGGCGCGCTCACGCTCGACCAGATCCTCGACAAGAAGGTCACGGTCGACCAGGACGCGGCGGCCAAGGTGCGCGACGACATGGCCGCGATCGGCGTCGAGGTCAGCGACATCGCTCTCAAGGATGTGATCCTGCCGGGCGACATGCGCGAGATCCTCAACCAGGTGGTTTCGGCCGAGAAGCAGGCCGAGGCCAACGTCATCCGCCGCCGCGAGGAGACGAACGCCACGCGTTCGCTGCTCAACACGGCCAAGGTGATGGCCGAGAACCCGGTGATGCTGCGCCTGAAGGAGCTCGAGGCTCTGGAGGCCATCGCCGGCAAGGTCGAGCGGCTCACCGTCCACAACGGGACGGGCGGGCTGCTCAACGATCTGGTCAAGCTCCGCGACTGATGCATGTCGCTCAGCTGACGCGGCGTAAGATGGGAAGGGCCGCCGGTTCAAACGGCGGCCCTTCTTGCGTTCCCAAAGCCGGCGTCCCATCTGCTCCCGGCGCATCAGGCCTTTTCCTGCCGGGAAAAACCGATTAGACAGCGCGCAAAGCAAGATGCGGACAGATTCCGCCCGCAACCCGAAGGAAGAGCCCTTGTCCACCACGTTCGAGAAAGTCGCCAAGATCATTGCCGATACCAGCGAGATCGATATCGACACCATCACGCCCGAGAGCCACACCATTGACGATCTCGGCATCGACAGCCTCGATTTCCTCGACATTGTCTTCGCCATCGACAAGGAATTCGGCATCAAGGTGCCGCTGGAGAAGTGGACGCAGGAAGTCAATGACGGCAAGGCCTCGACCGACGACTATTTCGTCATGAAGAACCTCTGCGCCAAGATCGACGCGCTGGTCGCGGCCAAGAGCGCCTGATGTTCACAGTGAGCGCGAACTTGACGCGCTCCGCGCATGACCCCGAAATCGGCATCGATTTTCGGAAAGGATCATGCGCAAAATCAAAAAGTCGCCTGACCCACAACAGCCGCCCATAAGTTCCCACGAACCATGAGTTCCCACGACGTCGTCATCACCGGCATCGGCCTCGTCTCCTCACTGGGAGAGGGTCCCGATGCCCATTGGCAAAAGCTTACCCAGCCTGGGTTCCAGCCGGTGCTGGATGCGGAGCGTTTCGCCCCCTATACCATTCATCCCCTGCCCGAGATCGACTGGAACCTGCAGATCGCCAAGCGCGGCGACCAGCGCCAGATGGAAACCTGGCAGCGTCTCGGCACCTATGCCGCCGGCCTTGCGCTGGACGATGCGGGAATCAAGGGCAACGACGAGCTTTGCACGACCATGGACATGGTGGTGGCTGCCGGCGGCGGCGAGCGCGACGAGGCAGTCGATGCCGCCATCCTTGCGGCTTCCGAAACCCGCAACGACCGCGACGTGCTGCTCAACGAGAAGCTGACGACGGAACTGCGGCCGACTTTGTTCCTGGCCCAGCTCTCCAACCTGCTCGCCGGCAACATCTCGATCGTCCACAAGGTCACCGGTTCCTCCCGCACCTTCATGGGCGAGGAGGGCGCCGGCGTCTCGGCCGTCGAGACCGCCGCCGCGCGCATCCGCTCCGGGCAATCAACCCATGTCTTGGTCGGCGGCGCCTTCCAGACCGAGCATTCAGACATGCTGCTCGGCTATGAGCTTGCCGGCTACCTGCATCGCGGACCATGGAAGCCGGTCTGGCAACGCCAGGGATCCGAGGGCGGTGGCGTGGTCACCGGTTCGGGCGGCGCTTTCCTGGTGCTGGAGCAGCGCGAGCACGCGAAAAGCCGCGGCCGAAGGATCTATGCCGAGCTCGGCTCCATCGTGTCCGGCCGCGCCAGACGCCGCCTGGGCGAGTTGGATGCCGAGATCGCGGCCCTGCTGAAGCAGGCCCAATTGCCCGCCGGCGAACTGCTGACGATATCCGGCGCTTCGGGCGCCCATGCAGCCACAGCCGCGGAGAAAGCGGCGCTCGACGCCAATCCGGCGCTCGCCGTGCGCGGCTTCTCGACGCTGACCGGCCATATGAAGGAGGCGCAATTCCCCTTCGCCGTGGCGCTCGCGGCCATGGCGATCGACCGCAAGGCCGGTTACCCCGTTTTTGACGCCACAGCCGAGAAGCCGTTTGACGGTGCGCCGAAGACAGTCCTTGCAACGGCGATCGGCTATCACCAATTCGAGGGCATGGGGCTGATCAAAGCGGCCTGAGGTACCATCGAGGCTGTCAGGACAAAACATGGCCAATCTCAAAGACCACATGGGCAGGCCGGTCGTGGCCGTCACCGGCATCGGCGTCGTGACGTCGCTGGGCGTCGGCAAGACCGACAACTGGGCGGCGCTGACGTCCGGCAAATCCGGCATCCATCCGATCACCCGCTTTCCGGTCGATCACCTCAACACCCGCATTTCCGGCATGGTCGACTTCCTGCCGTCGAGCTCGAAGGGCGCAAGCCACCTCACTTACGAGCTGGCCGAGACCGCGGCCCAAGAAGCCGTGTCGGAAGCAGGGCTCGATTCCGGCGATTTCGGCGGCCCGCTGTTCCTCGCCTCGCCGCCGGTCGAGCTCGACTGGGCCGACCGCTTCTCGCTCTACAATTCCGACAAGCAGGATGGCGGTTCCGAGAGATTGCTGCGCGTCGCCCGCGCGCTGAAGGAGCTCGACATCTTCGAAACCACTCAGTTCGGCTCGATCGCCGACCGACTGGCCGACCGCTTCGGCACGCGCGGCCTGCCGATAACGCTCTCCACCGCATGCGCTTCAGGCGCCACCGCCATCCAGCTCGGCGTCGAGGCGATCCGGCGCGGCGAATGCGACAAGGCGCTATCAATCGGCGCCGACGGCTCGGCGACAGCCGAGGCGCTGATCCGCTTTTCGCTGCTTTCTGCCCTTTCCACCCATAACGACATCCCGGAAAAGGCGTCGAAACCCTTCTCCAAGGATCGCGACGGCTTCGTGCTCGCCGAGGGATCGGGCGCTCTGGTGCTGGAATCGCTGGAAGCCGCCCTGGCCCGCGGCGCGACGATCCTCGGCATCATGCGCGGCTGCGGCGAAAAGGCCGACGATTTCCACCGCACTCGCTCCAAGCCCGATGCGTCGCCGGCGATCGCGGCGGTGCGCGCCGTCCTTGCCGATGCAGGCATGAGCGAGGACGAGATCGAATATGTCAACGCGCACGGCACCTCGACGCCGGAAAACGACAAGATGGAGCATCTGTCGCTGTCCACCGTGTTCGGCGAGCGTATCGGCTCGATGCCGGTCTCGTCGAACAAGTCGATGATCGGCCACACGCTGTCGGCCGCAGGCGCGGTCGAGGCCGCCTTCTCGCTGATGACCATGCGCGAAAGCGTCATCCCGCCGACCATCAATTACGACAATCCGGATCCGGCTATTGTCCTCGACGTCGTCCCGAACAAGAAGCGCAACGCCGAGGTCGGCACGGTTTTGTCGAACTCTTTCGGCTTCGGCGGCCAGAACACCTGCCTTGTCATGGCGCGGGAACCGGTCTAAGCGGACGTTTTCCCGCTTTTGACAACTGACAGGCCCTATGCGCGCATTGCAACTTATCGAGGACCGCCGTCTCGAAACGGTGGACCTGCCGCCTCCCCCGCCGCCTCCGCTCGGCGAAGTGACGCTGCGCATCAAGGCGGTGGCGCTCAACCATATCGACGTCTGGGGCTGGCGCGGCATGGCTTTCGCCAAACGCAAGCTGCCGCTGGTCGTAGGCGCCGAAGCTTCCGGCGAGGTCGAGGCGGTCGGTCCAGGCGTCTCCAACCTGCTGCCGGGGCAGTTGGTGTCGATCTACGGCGCGCGCACCTGCGGGCTGTGCCGCGCCTGCCGGGAAGGCCGCGACAATCTCTGCGAGCACGTTTCCGGCGTCCACGGCTTCCATTTTGATGGCTTCGCCCAGGAAAAGATCAACCTGCCGGCGCGCTTGCTGGTACCCGCTCCGCCCGGCGTCACCGAGATCGGCGCGGCGGTCGCGCCCGTGACTTTCGGCACGGTCGAGCACATGCTGTTCGACAACGCCAAGCTGGAACCCGGCGAGACCATTCTCGTCCATGCCGGCGGCTCCGGCATCGGCACCGCCGCCATCCAGCTGGCCAAGAAGATGGGCTGCACGGTCATCACCACGGTCGGCTCGAACGACAAGATCGACAAGGCCAAGGCGCTCGGCGCCGACCATGTCATCAACTACCGCGAGGACCGGTTCGAAGGCGTCGTGCGCAAGCTGACGAAGAAGAAAGGCGTCGACGTCGTCTTCGAACATGTCGGCGCCGACACGTTCGCCGGCTCGATGCTGTCCCTGAAGCGCGGCGGTCGCCTCGTCACCTGCGGTTCGACCTCGGGCGTGTCGACCCAGGTCAATCTGATGCAGCTCTTCCAGCAGCAGCTGAAGCTGCTCGGTTCCTTCGGCTGCCGCATGGAGAACATGGCCAACGCCATGCAGAAGATGGCCGCCGGTCTTGTCGCTCCCGTCATCGATACCGAGGTGGGTTTCGACGACATCGATGCGGCGCTGAAGCGCATGGAAGGCCGCGACGTCTTCGGCAAGATCATCCTGCGCGTTTCCTAAAGCAGTTCCAGGAAAGGCGGATGGTCGGCAAAGCGCTCAGGAAAGCCCGCCGGGACTTCATGTTCCGCTACGGCCTGCGGCTGCGCCAGATGGAGCACTGGCTGGTCGCCAGGCTCGCCATGGTGTTGCTGTCGCTGCTGCGCCTGTTGCCGCCGGACAGCGCGCTCAACTTCGCCGACCGCGCCGCCCGCCGGGTCGGTCCGCTGGTCGGGCGCCACCGGGTCGCGGTCAACAATCTGCGCCTGGCCTATCCGCAAAAGAGCGACGCCGAAATCGAGGCCATCGCGCGCGACATGTGGGGCAACATGGCCCGCCTCGCGGCCGAGTACATTTTCCTCGATGCATTGTTCGATTTCGACCCGGACGCTTCGAAGCCGGGCCGGGTCGAGGTTCGCGGCATAGAGCATTTCGTCGAGATCGCCGGCGAGAAGAAGCCGCACATCCTGTTCACTGGCCATCTCGGCAATTTCGAACTGCTACCGGTGGCCGCGGCCACGTTCGGCATGAACATCACGGCGCTGTTTCGCCCGCCGAACAATCCTTATCTCGCCGACTATATCCATTCGACGCGCCGCTCTTCGATGGGGGCCCTGCTGCCCTCCTCCACGGGCGCGTCCTTCGCCCTTGCCGCCATCCTGGAAAAGGGCGGCAATATCGGCGTGCTCGTCGACCAGAAATTTTCGGGCGGCGTCGACACGACTTTCTTCGGCCGCCCATGCCAGAGCAACCCGATGCTCGGCATGCTGGCCCGGCACTATGATTGCGACGTCTACCCCGCCCGCTGCGTCAGGCTGCCGGGCAACCGCTTCCGTCTGGAAATCGAGGACAAGCTGGCCTTGCCGCGCACCGAAGACGGCAGCGTCGATGTGGCGGCCACCACCCAGCTGCTTACCGATGTGGTCGAGCGCTGGGTGCGTGAGGACCCAGGACAGTGGATGTGGTTCCACAAGCGTTGGGAAATCAGCGGCCGCCGCCGCAAGCGGCAAAGGCTGACCAAAGAGATCGGTTAGAGGCCCACGAAACCTATGGGCGGTTTTCCGTCCGATATTACCTCGAGGTAGAGCGGTTCGCTATTTCTGCAAAACGCTCTCATTCCGTCTGGATCAGCGGCCGAATGCCGTGGCGAACTCAACCGGGGACGCTACGCCGCGTACGGAAGCGCCCCCGCGGTTCTGGATTGGAGCCCTCAAAGCGGAGCGGGGATGGTGAAATTCGGCCGGAACGTATCCATGGTGGCACCGTTGCGATCCTCGGAGAGCAAGGTGTCCGAACCGAAGCTTGCCCGCAGACCAACCACATATTTGTGGATGTTCACACTCCCGGAACTTTCCGAGAAGGTCAGGTGATCCAGCTGGTAGCGGCCAAACACCGACCAAGGAGTCCCCGAGAATCGGTAGGTAGCCTGCAACGCCGCCGTGACGGTGTCGAAATGTCCGCCAAAGCCGGACAGCCGCGAGAAGCCGAGTTCACCATCGAAGCGAAGGTTGTCCTGCGCGAAATATCGCACGACGCCACGGCCGCCCCAATTGTCGAAATGTTCGGACTCGCCGCTGGCGCGCAACTGCCCGTAGTAGGCCTGACCGTAGAGTGTCACGTTGCCGAAATAAGCCTGAGCCTCGGGACCGACGGTGAAAGTGTAAAGACCTGCGTCGCCTATACCCTCGTCCCCGTCATATCCGTTGATGGTCGCAAAGCCGCCGAGCGCATACGAACTCGGATCGCGCCAGTAGCCGTGGACGGCGCCGCCATAGCTATAGATGTTGGTTCCTTCCACCCACAGCGAATCGATCACCGCGTCGGTCTGGATGTTCCAGCGGGCGTCGATCGGGAAATTGATCCGAGCCGCGCCGCCGGCGGCCGTGCCGTTTGCGTCATCCCCGGGCGTCGAGAAATGAAGGCCGCCAAGATAAATCTCACCGTAGCCGGAAATATGAGGCTGTTCGAGTTGCTGGTCCAGAACGACCGGCGCGTCAGCGGCGAAAGCCGATGTTGCCGTTGCCACGATCGCGGCACTGAGAAAAAGGCGATGCATCCAAATACCCCCAAGCGATCAGAATTTTGAGGTCCTGCTTCTACCACCGCAGCATTGCATGGGACAGGTTCAGCACTGCTGCGGACGGCGCAAACCCTTGCTTTTCGTGGCATGTGAGGCATTGCTGCAACGGCAGGCGGCGGCAATCGCCGCCTGCGCAACGAGCCTCTTCAGCGCCTCAGTTGGTGACGACGATCCGCGTGTTGCCGAAGCCGGCTTCCTTGACCATCGCGTAGAAGGTCGCGGCGTTGGCCGGATGCAGGCGCACGCAGCCATGCGACGCCGGGCGCCCGAGACGTCTCACCGCCCCGGTGCCGTGAATGGCGTAGCCGCCGTGGAAGAACACGGAATACGGCATCGGCGAATTGTCATACTTGCGCGAATACCACATCCGGGCAGTCCATTGCGGCCGGTAGCTGCCGCGCGGCGTGAAATAGCCAGGTCGCGCCGTCGACACGCTCCAGCGGTAGAGCACCTGGCCATACTTGCTGACGGTCATGGTCTGCGACGAGACGTCGATATTGGCGACCAGGTTGGCTGCTCGGCTTGCGACGGACATGCCGAACAACGCTGTCGCCAGCACGGTTGCCATGAGAACGAACTTTTTCATGCGATCAAACCCCTTTGATTGCCCCTGCCATTGACGCGGTTTTTCCATCTTTTTGCCGGCAGATGCGTTAAGTACCACACACTCCTTGACGAATCCGCCAATCCAATCCGATGAATTTGAACGATTTTCCCGGCATAGTTGCCGCCTCGACACGCACCCTCTGAAGTTTAAGCGCGGGCGTTGGGGCGTCCCCCGATCGTCGTGCGGCAATGTGCGACTGGTTGCTTGCAAAAGTGCTGCGTTCCCTCTTCAATCCACCGAATGAGTGAACGACTTTGCGTGAATGAGCGACTTCTCGGGGCGGTCGAGGACAGGACAGACGACTTGGTTGCGCTGACCGCGGACCTGATCCGCTTCCCGACGGTCAATCCGCCGGGCGAAGCCTACCGGCCATGCGCCGAGTTCCTGGGCGAGCGCCTGAAGAAACTCGGCTTCGAAACCGAGTTCATCCGTGCCGACGGCGCGCCTGGCGACAGCGACCGCTATCCGCGCGTCAACATGGTTGCCCGCTTCGACGGCCGTTCGCCCGGCCCCTGCGTGCACTTCAACTCGCACATCGACGTCGTCGAGGCCGGCGACGGCTGGACCGTCGATCCCTTTGCCGGCCTGGTGAAGGACGGCAGGGTCTATGGCCGGGGCGCCTGCGACATGAAGGGCGGCCTGGCCGCCTCGGTCATCGCCGTTGAAGCCTTCATGGAAGCCTATCCCGACTTTCCCGGCGCTATTGAGATATCGGGCACGGCGGACGAGGAATCGGGCGGTTTCGGCGGCGTCGCGCATCTGGCCAGGCTCGGCTATTTCTCGAAGCCGAAGGTCGACCACGTCATCATCCCCGAGCCCTTGAACAAGGACCGCATCTGCCTCGGCCATCGCGGCGTCTGGTGGGCCGAGATCGAGACCAAGGGCGAGATCGCGCATGGCTCGATGCCGTTCCTCGGCGATAATGCGGTGCGCCATATGGGCGCCGTGCTGCAGGCTTTCGAGGAGGAACTGTTTCCGGCGCTCGACCGCAAGATGACACGCATGCCGGTGGTGCCGGAAGGCGCCCGGCGCTCGACCATGAACATCAATTCCATCCATGGCGGCCAGACCGAGGATTTCCGGCCGGGGCTTCCCTCGCCCAACGTGCCGGATTGGTGCCGGCTCACCATCGACCGGCGCTTCCTGCTCGAAGAGGATATCGCCACCGTCAAGGGCGAGGTCACCGGCATCCTGGAGCGGCTGAAACGCGAGCGCAAGAAATTCGATTACGAGATCCGCGACCTTATGGAAGTGCTGCCGCTGATGACCGAGCGCGACGCGCCAGTGGTAATGGCCGTCGCGAAGGGCATCATGGAGGTGTTCGACCGCGAACCCGACTATGTGATCTCGCCCGGCACCTACGACCAGAAGCACGTCGCGCGCCTCGGCCACCTCTACGACTGCATCGCCTATGGCCCGGGCATTCTCGACCTCGCGCATAGGCCGGACGAATGGGTGGGCATCGCCGACATGGTGGAATCGGCCAAGGTGATGGCGATCGGCCTCAATGTGCTCTTGCGCGGCACGATCGGCTAATGGGCAAAAACATTCCGCCTGGCGCCGCCCGGCAGACGAAACGCAATTTACTCGCACGCCAAATCACGCTTCTATCCGCCAGCTTGAGCATGTTTGAGCAATGGGAGTTCAGCGATGAGACTGTGGAAGACCATCCTGGCCGCGGCTGTGCTGTCGCTTGCCGCCGCCACCTCGGCCTTTGCCGCGCGCACCGACCTCACGCTCGGCATCGTGCTCGAGCCGCCACATCTCGATCCAACCGCCGGCGCGGCCGCCGCCATCGGCGAAGTCACCTATGCCAATGTCTTTGAAGGGCTGACGCGCATCGATGACAACGGCCAGGTTCAGCCCGCCCTCGCCGAGAGCTGGGCAGTCTCCGACGACGGCAAGGCCTACACGTTCAAGCTGCATTCCGGCGTGAAGTTCCACGATGGCTCGGCCTTCAGCGCCGACGACGTGAAATTCTCGCTGGATCGTGCGCGTGCCAAGGATTCGCTCAATCCGCAAAAGCAGCTCTTTGCCCACATCACCGATGTCACGGCGGTCGATCCGGCGACCGTCAAGGTCACTCTCGACGGGCCGCAGGGCAGCTTCCTTTACGACATGGGCCAGGTTGCGGCGGTGATCGTGGCGAAGGGGTCGGCCGACGGCAACAAGGACAAGCCGATCGGCACCGGTCCCTTCAAGCTCGATCACTGGGCCAAGGGTTCCGAGATCACGCTCGTCAAGAACCCGGACTACTGGGGTACAGCCGCCGCGCTCGACAAGGCGACATTCCGTATCGTGCCCGACGTGGCCGCAGCCGTCCCCGCCTTGCTCTCGGGCGACATCCAGGCTTTCGCCAACATGCCCGCGCAGGACGCGCTCGCTCAGATCCAGTCCGACCCGCGCTTCAGCGTCGTGATCGGTTCGACCGAGGGCGAGACGATCCTGTCGATCAACAACAAGAAGCCGCCCTTCGACAAGCTCGCCGTGCGGCAGGCGCTTGCCTCGGCGATCGATCGCAATGCCATCATTGCAGCCGCCTCGAACGGTCTTGGAAAGCCGATCGGGTCTCATTTTTCGCCAGGCGACGCGGGCTATGTCGATCTCACCGGCGTCTACCCGCACGACATAGCCAAGGCCAAGGCGTATCTGAAGGAAGCAGGGCTGGAGAACGGCTTCTCAGCCACGATCAAGCTGCCGCCTGTGCCCTACGCACGCGACGGCGGCCAGGTGATTCAATCCCAACTGAAAGAGATCGGAGTCGATCTGCAGATCATCCCGGTCGAATGGGCGGAGTGGCTGAGCCAGGTCTTCACCAACAAGGACTACGACCTGACGATCGTTTCCCACGTCGAGCCCAACGACATCGATATCTATTCGCGGCCCGGCTATTATTTCCAGTATGACAACCCGAAGTTCAACGATGTGATCAAGGCGCTCGGCACCACGGTCGACAAGGACAAGAGGCTGGAGCTGTTGGGTGAGGCGCAGAAGATTCTCGCCCACGACGTGCCCGCCGTCTACCTGTTCGAGCTGCCCAAGATTGGCGTCTGGGACGCCAAGTTGCAGGGCATGTGGACGAACTGGCCGATCGAGGCGGATGACCTCACCAAGGTGAAGTGGACGGATTAGAGCGGCGCGATCGCCCGATCGCTTCCCATGACCGCCTACCTCGCAAAGCGCCTCATCATCGCGGCCCTCACGCTGGTGCTGGCCTCGATGGTGGTGTTCGCGGTCATGGAGGTCCTGCCCGGAGACCCGGCGCGCCTGATGCTGGGCCTCAATGCCAGCGCCGACCAAGTGGAGTTGCTGCGCAACCAGATGGGGCTGAACGCGCCGCTGGTGCTGCGCTACCTGCACTGGGCGGGCGGCTTGCTCAGCCTCGATTTCGGCCGTTCCTACACCTATTCGGTGCCCGTCATCGACCTGGTGCGTGAACGCATCGCCGTCTCCGTGCCGCTGGCGCTGATCGCGCTGGCGCTGTCGACCATCATCGCCATTCCGGTCGGCGTGTTCTCCGCCAGCCGCCAGGGCCGCGCGGGCGATACGCTGGCCATGGGCGCGGCCCAGATCGGCGTCGCGGTGCCAAATTTCTGGTTCGCGCTGATGCTGATCTATCTCTTCGCCGTCTGGCTGCGGCTCGTGCCGGCCGGCGGCTTCCCGGGTTGGGGCGCCGGTGTTTGGACGGCGTTGAAATCCCTGATCCTGCCGGCCGTGGCCCTGGCGCTGCCGCAGGCGGCGATCCTGGGGCGCGTCGCCCGCTCGGCGCTGATCGAGGTGCTCAACGAGGACTATATCCGCACCGCGCGCGCCAAGGGCCTGCCCTACCGCGCCGTGCTGTGGCGCCATGCGTTGCGCAACGCCATGATCCCGGTGCTCACCATCCTCGGCCTGCAATTCGCCTTCCTGCTTGCCGGCACCATAATCATCGAGAATGTCTTCTACCTGCCTGGCCTCGGCCGGCTGATCTTCCAGGCCATCACCCAGCGCGACCTGATCGTGGTCGAGAGCATTGTCATGCTTCTGGTCGCCGCCGTGATCCTGATCAACCTCCTCGTCGATTTCTCCTACGCCATCGTCGACCCCCGCCTCAGAGGCCGGCAATGACCATGCGCATCGACCTCCCCGAGGAAACGCTTGCCGGCGTGCTGGCCAAGGCCTTCGGCAACCGCTCTTTCCTGATCGGTCTGGTCATCACGTTGCTGATTCTGGCTATCGCGCTCGTCTCCTTCGTCTGGACGCCTTACGACGTCACCAGGCTGGTGATCGCCGACAAGGCCCAGGCGCCCTCTTGGGCACACTGGTTCGGCACCGACCATTTCGGTCGCGACATCCTGTCGATGGTCGTGGTCGGCGCCCGCAATTCGATCGCGGTCGCGCTGGTCGCAGTCGGCATCGGCATGGGCATCGGCGTGCCGCTCGGCGCTCTGGCCGCCGCGCGAGGCGGACTGGCCGACGAGGCGCTGATGCGCGTCAACGACGTCGTCTTCGCCTTCCCTGCCCTGCTTTCGGCGATCATGATTACCGCGATCTTCGGCCCCGGCGCCGTCAACGCCATCATCGCGATCGGCATCTTCAACATACCTGTCTTCGCGCGCGTCGCCCGCGCCGGCGCGCTGGCGATCTGGCCACGCGAGTTCATCCTCGCCGCGCGCGCCGCCGGCAAGGGCATGACGCGCATCACCGTCGAGCACATCCTGCCCAATATCGCGACGCTGCTGCTCGTCCAGGGCACCATCCAGTTCGCGCTCGGCATCCTCGCCGAAGCCGGGCTTTCCTATGTCGGCCTCGGCGCCCAGCCGCCGATGCCGAGCTGGGGCCGCATGCTGTTCGACGCGCAGACGCGCATGGTGATCGCGCCCTGGATGGCGATCTTTCCCGGCATGGCGATCGTCATTACCGTGCTCGGGCTGAACCTTCTCGGCGACGGCATCGCCGACATCCTCGATCCGAAATCGCGGCGGCGCCGATGAGCCTGCTCGAGATCGAGAACCTATCGCTTACGATCGGCGCCACGCCGATCCTCAAAGGTGTGGAACTGACAGTCGCGCCCGGCGAGGTCGTCGGCCTTGTCGGCGAATCCGGTTCCGGCAAGTCGATGACGGCGCTGACAATCATGCAGCTCCTCCCTCATCTGGCGCGCGCCGAGGGTCGCGTAACCTTCGACGGCATCGACATCCTCGGCGCCACCGAAGACCAGATGTGCGCCTTGCGCGGCGACGATATCGGCATGGTCTTCCAGGAGCCAATGACGGCGCTCAATCCTGTCAAGACGATCGGCGAACAGGTGGCCGAAGGCATTCGCTGGCACGCCAAGGCGAGCCGCGCCGAGGCCGAGGATCGCGCGCGAAAAATCCTGGACCGCGTCGGGCTGCCGGAGGCCAAGTTCCCGCTGTCGCGCTACCCGCACGAACTGTCCGGCGGCCAGCGCCAGCGCGTTGTTATCGCCATTGCCTGCGCGCTGAGGCCGAAGCTGCTGATCGCCGACGAGCCGACGACGGCGCTCGACGTCGTCCTGCAGGCGCAGATCCTCGACCTGTTGCGCGATCTGGTCCGCGAGAACCGCATGGGCCTGCTGCTGATCTCGCACGACCTCGCGGTGGTGACCGAGATGGCCGATCGCCTGACCATCCTGCGCCATGGCGAGGTGACGGAAGCCGGCGACACCGCGCGCACGCTATCCGAGCAGCAGCATCCCTACACGCGCGAGTTGGCACTCGCTTCCATGCACCTGCCGGCAAGGCCGAAACCGCATCTTGCCGGCTCGGCAAAGCCATTGCTCGAAGTCGAAGGTGTCGGCCGGGACTATCCGGGCCGGCGCAAATCCCTGTTCCGGCCGGCGCAGCCGATCCGCGCCGTCGACAATGTCTCGCTCACCATCGAGCCCGCGCAATCCGTGGCGCTCGTCGGGCGCTCGGGCTGCGGCAAGTCCACGCTTGCCCGCATGATCCTCGCCTTGGACAAGCCGACGGCGGGCACGATCCGCTTTCGCGGCGAGGCTATCACCGGAAAATCAGAGGCCGAGCTGCAGCCGGCCCGGCGCGACATGCAGGTCGTGTTCCAGGATCCCTACGGCTCCTTCGACCCGCGCCAGAAAGTGGAGAAGCTGGTGGCCGAGCCGCTGCATCTTCTGGAAAAGCAGCCGGCCGCGGCCGAGCGCCGCGAGATGGTCGCGCATGCGCTCGATGAAGTCGGGCTCGGTCCGCGCGACATGGACAAATACCCGCATGAATTCTCGGGTGGCCAGCGCCAGCGCCTGTCGATCGCCCGCGCCATCATCACCCGCCCGAAGCTGGTGGTTGCCGACGAGCCGGTCTCGGCGCTCGATGTCTCGATCCGCGCCCAGATCCTCGACCTTTTCGCCGAGCTCAACCAGAAGCTCGGCATCGCCTATCTCTTCATCACCCATGACCTGACGGTCGCCCGCGCCATCGCGGACGAGGTGCTGGTCATGCATGAAGGCAAGATCGTCGAGCGCGGCAAGACCGCCGACGTGCTCGATCATCCGCGTTCCGAACCGGCACGGGCGCTGGTCGCGGCGGCGCCTGATCTTCACCGAGCCATCGCGCGACGCATGCAGGAACAGGGCTAGGCAGCCGGGACCCGGCCGGGCCGGCTATTCCTCCGGCTTCACCAAATCGACCGGGCTGATATCGAGCAGGTCGAGCGTGCGGCGCAGCAGCTTCACCTCACTCTCCGCCAGTTTGGAATCGGCCTTGGCGATCTCGGCCATATGGCGCGCGAGCAGCTTCCGGCGCTCGACATCGAGGTCGCGGAACAGTGCGATCGCCTGCGAGCCGTTGGTCTCGTAGCCATAATCGTTGAGATATTCAATGACGCTGTCGATCGAGGCCTCGGGGATGCCGAAGGCTTCCCTGCAGATGCGACGGAAGACGACCATCTCGCTCTCCGAGACCGAGCCGTCGGCCAGGATCATGCGAAACAGCATCAAAAGCTCCGCCGACAGCACCGGATCGTCCGCCACCTTGCGAACGCCCGGGTCACCGTCGAAGATCGAACGTATCTGGTCGAGCAGCGCCATCGCCATCAAGCTCCCCTTTGCGATTCCACCTGATTTTTAGAGCAATTCCAGGAAAAGTGTGAAGCGGTTTTCCGTCCGCAATTGCGCCAAAGCAACGGACAGAGCGGTTCGGCGTGTAACGGCGAGTCGCTCTGGCTTGGAATCGCCCTTGCGCAAACCGGGCGAGCGTGGTGGAAGCTGCGGCTTCCTTCCAGGCATCCCTCCCCGATGATCGAACTCACCCTGCAGACCGTCCTGATCCTGATTGCTGCCGCCTTCGCGGCCGGCTTCGTCGACTCGATCGCCGGCGGCGGCGGGCTGATCACCATCCCGGCGCTGCTGCTCGCCGGCTTTTCGCCGGTCGCAGCCCTTGGCACCAACAAATTGCAGGGCATGTTCGGCTCCGGCTCGGCCACCATCCACTATGCCGCCAACGGCCAGGTCGACCTGCGCCGCCAGCTGCCGTCGGCGCTGCTGGCGTTTGCCGGGGGCGCAGTTGGGGCGCTTTTGGCGACGGTCGTGCCCGGCGATTTCCTGCGTGCACTGCTGCCGCTGCTCCTGATCGCCATCGCGCTATATTTCGCGCTGAAGCCGAACATGAACGACGTCGACCGCGCAGAGCGGCTTTCGCCTTTCCTGTTCGGGCTGATCATCCCGCCGCTGATCGGCTTCTATGACGGCGTGTTCGGCCCCGGCGCCGGCTCCTTCTACATGCTCGCCTTCGTCACGCTTGCCGGCTACGGCGTGCTCAAGGCGACGGCGCACACGAAGCTGCTCAATTTCGCTTCCAACATCGGTGGCTTCGTCGTCTTCGCGGCCGTCGGCGTCATCGACTGGAAGGTCGGCCTGATGATGGGCGCAGCACAGTTCATCGGCGCCCGCGTCGGCGCGAGCCTTGCCATCCGCATCGGTGCCCGGCTGATCAAGCCGCTGCTTGTGGTGGTCTGCCTGGCCCTGGCGATCAAGTTGTTAGCCGATCCCGCCAATCCGCTGCGCCAGCTCATTGGTGTATGAAGCGCCTGCTGGTAGACTCCAGGCGTTGCGAATCATGTTGGAGGGACCAGACATGAATCTCAGTGCACCCACCCAGATCGTGTTCATTATTTCGTTGGTCATCGCTGTCATCGGCCTTCTTGCCGCTCTTGGCGTTCTTGCATTCATTCCGCTTGCGTCCGTTTGGATCATGCTCATCGCCTACATCGTGCTCGCCGCCGGCTGTTTGATGCGCGGCGCCTGAAATTCGCAGATCTCAGGCAACTCGGAGCGCCCGGCCCTGCCGGGCGCTTTTGATTTGAGGACGCGGTCTGCCTGGCTTGCGCCTTGTCCGACGAGCCAGCGCGCCATCCCAGGATAATTTCCAGCGTCGTCGCTTGAACGTTAGCGACAGCATCCCAACTTCGTCATCCACGGGCGGAGCGGGAGCGAAGCGGACGCGTAGACCCGAGGATCCATTCCGTTACTTTCGCCGCGGAATGCAGCGGAGTAGAATTCTGCACGGCTGCAACGCCTCGACGTCACGGAATGGATTCTATGGTCTGCGCGCGTCGCTTCGCTCCTTGCTCCGCCATAGAATGACGACCGCATAAATGGCTCGGCTAACCGCCAAGACACCGATGCGCAGGGCACATGCGGCTGGTCCGGCCGCTGTGCGGTGGAACGGACCTACCGCGCCAACCCAAAAATCGCATCGCAGTCGAGATGCCGCTCCAGTTCGGCCGCGACCTCGTCAAGCGCCTTCTCGACCTCGACGCGATAGTCAATGCCGCCGCCTTTGACGCCAAGGCTCTCCAGGTAAGCGGCGCGAAACGCGTTGGCGGAAAACAGCCCGTGCAGGTAGGTGCCGATAACCTTGCCATCGGCGGAGACCGCGCCGTCCTCGGCGCCGTTGAGGATCGTCGACGGCCGCGCCGTGTCCGGACCTGTGGTGCGGCCGAGATGGATTTCATAGCCTTCGAGCGGCAGGCCGAACTGCACCGACTGGGCGCTTGAATTGCGCACGGTCTTTTCCGGCTCCATCACCGTTTCGATGTCGAGCAGGCCGAGGCCCTCGGCCTCTCTCACGCTGCCCTCGATGCCGTCGGGATCGCGCACCCTGCGGCCGAGCATCTGATAGCCGCCGCAGATGCCGACGACATGGCCGCCGCGCTTGCGGTGGGCGGAAAGATCGCGGTCCCAGCCGTTCTCACGGAATTTGATGAGGTCGCCGATGGTCGATTTGGAGCCGGGAATGACGACGAGCCCGGCGTCCTCCGGCAGCCTCTTGCCCGGCGGCACGAACACGACCTCGACCTGCGGCTCGGCTTTCAGCGGATCGAGATCGTCGAAATTGGCGATGCGCGCCAGCATTGGCACCGCCACCTTCAGCGCCCGTTTCCCGCCGGAAACGAGGCGTTCGAGCACGACGGAATCTTCGGACGGCAGCCGCCCGGCCGCCGTCAGCCACGGCACGACGCCGAAGCAACGCCAGCCGGTGAATTTCTCGATGGCCTTGATGCCGTCGTCGAACAGCGAGACATCGCCGCGGAACTTGTTGATGAGGTAGCCGGCGATCATGCGCCGGTCTTCTTCCGCCAGGATGAGATGCGTGCCGGCGACAGAGGCGATGACGCCGCCACGATCGATGTCGCCGACCAGGATCACCGGCACATTGGCGCGCGTCGCAAAGCCCATATTGGCGATGTCGCGGCTGCGGAGATTGATCTCGGCTGGCGAGCCCGCGCCCTCGACAATGACCAGGTCGGCCCCCTCGCCGACCTTGGCCCAGGAATCGAGCACCGCGTCCATCAGCCTGGCTTTCATCGCCTGGTAGTCGCGTGCCCGCGCCTCGCCATGGACCTTGCCCTGCACCACCACTTGCGAGCCCATGTCGCTCTGCGGCTTGAGCAGCACCGGGTTCATATGCACGGTCGGCCGCACGCCGCAGGCCAGCGCCTGCAGCCACTGCCCGCGGCCGATCTCGCCTGCGCCGGCTATATCGCCCGGAACGTCGGCGACGGCGGCATTGTTCGACATGTTCTGCGGCTTGAACGGCCTGACCTTCAGGCCGCGATTTTTCGCGGCGCGGCAAAGCCCCGCGACCAGAACGGTCTTGCCGACATCCGAGCCGGTGCCCTGCAGCATGACCGCTTTTGCCATCAGCCCCTGCCCTCCGAGCCGATCGTCGATTTCTGCGCCAGCGGCCCGCCGCGCCACAGATAAAGCGCCATCAACGGCTCCTTGCCCGTGCGCATGGCGTGACTGACGTTGGAGGCGTGGTGGATGACCTCGCCGGCGTCGCGAATATGAAAATCCCCCTCGCCCATTCGCCACTCGGTGCCGCCGGTCAGTGGAATGTAGATTTCTTCCGCGATGTGGTGGTGGTCGGGATAGACGATGTTCGGCCCGAGGATCAGCAGACCGCCCGCGACCGCATCATTGACGAAATGCCCGCGCGTGCCGAACACTTCCAGCCAGCCGTAATTGTCGATGAAACCCTGCCCGAAATCGGCGGCGCTATAGGTCTGTCCCCAGCCCAGCTCGCCCCGATGGTCGGCAACCAACCGCGTCAGCGGCTTCGCGTCCGCCGGTGCAAGCGCGGCGATGCTATCGACATAGCCAAGGCAGCCAAGCGCGCGCGGTTCGAGAGAACGGGCAGGCATATCCCAGCCGATGCGCGCGACTTCGTTCGCGACCAGATCGTGGTCGACGCCGGCTAGATAGGCGTGGAATCGCTCCAGCAACTCATCGAAAATTGTCGGCACGCAAGAGCTCCGTTAGTCATCCCATGCACAGCCGGTTCTCAACGGCCCGGGTTGCGCGGCGGCATCATTGGTCTAGATTGAACCGCGCGCAAAGCCAAAAACGACAGGCCAGAAGGCCTGAAACGACAGGGAGCACGCCATGGACGCTGCAGTCGATGCGGGCACTGGCCAGTTCGAACTCAATGAGGAACAGCGCGCCATCCAGGAGATGGCTCAGGCCTTCGCGGCCGATCGCGTCGCGCCCAATGCGCTCGACTGGGACAGGGCAAAGCATTTTCCCGCCGACGTGATCCGCGAGACCGGCCCGCTCGGCCTCGGCGGCATCTATGTGCGCGACGATGTCGGCGGCTCGGCGCTTGGGCGGCTCGACGCCGTTCTGATCTTCGAGGCGCTTGCCCACGCCGATCCGGCCTTCTCCTCCTTCATCTCGATCCACAACATGGCGGCCTCGATGATCGACCGCTTCGGCTCGGACGAGCAGCGCCAGCGCTTCCTGCCGAAACTGACGTCGATGGAGTGGCTGGCAAGCTATTGCCTGACCGAGCCCGGCTCCGGCTCCGACGCCGCCGCGCTGAAGACGCGCGCGGTAAAGAGCGGCGACGATTATCTTCTCAACGGCGCCAAGCAGTTCATTTCCGGCGCCGGCGACAGCGACCTCTATGTCGTGATGGCGCGCACCGGCGGCGACGGACCGAAGGGGATCTCGACCTTCGTCGTGCCCAAGGATGCGCCGGGCCTGTCCTTCGGCGCCAACGAGCACAAGATGGGCTGGCACATGCAATCGACCCGCCAGGTCATCTTCGAGGATTGCAAGGTGCCGTCCGAAAACCTGCTCGCCGCGGAAGGCGCCGGCTTCGGCATCGCCATGGCCGGGCTCGACGGCGGACGGTTGAACATCGCCGCCTGTTCGCTGGGCGGCGCGCAGTTGGCGCTCGACAAGGCGCTTGCCTATACTGCCGAGCGCAAGGCCTTCGGCTCGAAGATCAACCAGTTCCAGGCGCTGCAGTTCAAGCTGGCCGACATGGAGACGGAGCTGCAGGCGGCGCGCATCTTCCTCTACGCCGCCGCTTCCAAGCTCGACCGCAAGGCGCCGGACGCCGGCAAATGGTCGGCCATGGCCAAGCGCTTCGTCACCGATATCGGCTTCGATGTCGCCAACCAGGCGCTGCAGCTGCATGGCGGCTACGGCTATCTGCACGATTACGGCATCGAGAAGCTGGTGCGGGATCTCCGCGTCCACCAGATCCTCGAAGGCACTAACGAGATCATGCGCGTCATCATTGCGCGGACGCTGATTGGGCGCTGACGGCAACAAATCGGGAGAAAACGATGGCAACCATCGCCTTCATCGGCCTCGGCAACATGGGGAATCCCATGGCCGCCAACCTCGTAAAAGCAGGCCATGCGGTTCTCGGCTTCGACCTTGTGCCAGAGAACCTTGCCGTCGCAAAGGAACATGGCGTGACCGTCATGGCCAATGCCGTCGCCGCGGTGAAAGACGCCGACGTCGTCATCACCATGCTGCCTGCCGGCAAGCATGTGCTGTCGGTTTACGAAGACATCGCGCCCAAGGCAAAGAAAGGCGCGCTGTTCATCGATTCCTCGACCATCGATGTCGAATCGGCGCGCAAGGCGCATGCGATTGCCGCCAAGCACGGCCTGCCCTCGATCGACGCCCCGGTCTCCGGCGGCACGGGCGGCGCCACGGCCGGCACGCTCACCTTCATGGCTGGCGGAGCGGACGAGGCCTTCGCCACCGCCGAGCCGATCCTGAAGCCGATGGCCGGGCGCATCGTTCATTGCGGCGGCGACGGCGCCGGCCAGGCCGCCAAGATCTGCAACAACATGATTCTCGGCATCTCGATGATCGGCGTCGCCGAAGCCTTTGTGCTCGCCGAAAAGCTCGGCCTGTCGCATCAGGCGCTGTTCGACGTCGCCTCCACCTCGTCGGGGCAGTGCTGGTCGCTTACCACCTATTGCCCGGTGCCCGGCCCTGTACCGGCCTCGCCGGCCAATCGCGACTACAAGCCGGGCTTTGCCGCCGCGCTCATGCTGAAGGACCTGAAACTGTCGCAGGAAGCCGCGCAGAGCGCGGGCGCCGTAACCCCGCTCGGCGCCGAAGCCACGCAGCTCTATGCGCTGTTCAACGCGCAGGGCCATGCGGGCGCCGATTTTTCCGGCATTATTAATTTCCTGCGCGGCAATCAGGCGTAAGCCACTGTTTTTCAAAGGTTATTTTAGATATTTGCCGGCGCGAAGCCGGCAAATTTAGATTTGCTTAAGGTCTCGCTAACCCACCGGTAACGATGTGCCTTTAAAACGGACTGCGAGGCGGACAGCGCGTCCGCCCGGCGCTCCGGATCAGGTCTCGCGTACCGGAGCCCGTAAGTTTCGCAAGTGTTTCGTAGCGAAACGCCATGCGTATCTGGCAAAGCCGCGTTCCCTTTGGGGCGCGGTTTTTGCGTTTGGGGACATCACGCACGGCGTCCAGGAATGGACCGGGCACCCATTGAGGAGCGCCCGGACAATACCCCTCAGCGCTTCCGCAAATCGGTATCAGCGAGATCGAGCGCTTTGGCGATCCGCTCGCAGGCCATGTCGATCGTGTCGCGCGTCCAGATCAGCGGCGGCGAGAGAATCATGGTGTCGCCGGTGGCCCGCAGCATCATGCCGTTCGCGATCGCGTGGTCGCGCACGACGACCGCCGCACTTCCCGACGGCAGGTAGCGTTCCTTGGTCGCCTTGTCCTTGACGATCTCGATCGCGCCCATCAGGCCGATCGAACGCACCTCGCCGACCAGCCTGTGCCCGGCGATCCGCTCCTGCAGCGCCTGCGCGAAATACGGCCCGGTGTCGTTCCTGACCCTCTCGACCAGCCCTTCCTTCTCGATGATCTCGAGGTTCTTCAGCGCCACCGCGCACGCCACCGGATGACCGGAATAGGTGTAGCCGTGATAGAACTCGCCACCCTTCTCGACCAGCGTCCTGGCCACGCGGTCGCCGACCAGCAGCGCCGACAGCGGCTGATAGCCGGAGGTCAGCGCCTTGGCGGTGGTGATCGTGTCGGGCTCGATGCCGAAGGTCTGCGCCGCGAACCATTCGCCGGTGCGGCCATAGCCGGTGATGACCTCGTCCAGCATCAACAGCACATCGTATTTGCGGCAGATGCGCTCGACTTCCGGCCAGTAGCTCATCGGCGGGATTTTCACCCCGCCGGCGCCCATCACCGGTTCGCCGATGAAGGCGGCGACCTTGTCGGCGCCGGCTTCGAGGATCGCGTCCTCGACGGCCTTCGCCGCGCGGATGCCGAAATCATGGTCGCTCTCGCCGGGCAGCGCCAGCTCATAGGCATAGGGCATCATAACATGGACGATGTTGGGCACTGCGCCGCCTAGCTGCTTGTGCATCGGCTCCATACCACCCAGCGACGTGCCGGCGATGGTCGAGCCGTGATAGGCCAATTTGCGTGAGATGATGCGGTTCTTCTCGGGCTTGCCTTCAAGCGCCCAGTAATGGCGGACGAGCCGAAGCGCGGTATCATTGGCTTCCGAACCGGACGAACCGTAGAAAACCTGGCTGACATGCTTCGGCGCGAGTTCCGCCAGCTTCTTCGACAACAGCACCGGCGTCGGCGTCGAGCATTTGAAGAAGGAGTTGTAGTAAGGCAGCTCCTTCATCTGCGCGTAAGCCGCCTCGGCCAGCTCGTCGCGGCCATAGCCGACATTGACGCACCAAAGGCCGGCCATGCCGTCGAGGATTTCGGTGCCGTCGGCGTCGTAGATGAACGGTCCCTTGGCATGGGTGATGATGCGCGAGCCGGCCTCACGCAGCTCCTTGTGGTCGGTGAAGGGATGAAGGTGATGCGCGGCGTCGATCTGCTGAAGCTGCTTCAGCGAATAGTTCTGATAGGTCATGGATTTGGTCTTTCCTCTTGAATCAATCCGGCAACAGCCGGGGCGGATTCGGAGCCTGACTCGGAAGTCGGCGGCTGAGGGTCGGCGAGGGATTTTTGTCGATCCGGAAGGAGCCGATCGCAGCCGATATAGGATATCGGCAAGATTGGCGACGTACCGGGCGGCGAAAAGACCCGCCGAGCCGACCCGACCGACTTTCGAGTCAGGCTCTTAGAGGAAGGCGGGCGGCGAATAGCCGATGCGGGCACAAAGCCGCAACAACTCGGCGCGAAGGGTCCGCCGTGACGGCGTCACCGCGACCCCGAAGGCGCCTGATGTGCTGAAGCGGATCATGGCGGCAGCTTATGCCGCCTGAGGCCCAAAATTCAAGCTGTTCTGGTCAGCGCCCGCTTGAGGAACATGTAGCGCATCGCTGTCTGCGCCGCCTGGGGCCGGCGATCGCCGCGCCCGCCATGGCCGCCTTCGGTCTCCTCGAAGAACAGCGTCTTGCCGTGGCCTGCCTCCTGCAGTCGCGCCGCCATCTTCCGCGCATGCCCGGGATGCACGCGGTCGTCGGCGGTCGAGGTCATCAGCAGCACCGGCGGATAGGCGACATCGGCCGCGACATGCTGGTAGGGCGAATAGGCGCCGAGCCAAGCCGCCTCCTCCGGCTTCGACGGGTCGCCATATTCGGCGATCCAGGAAGCGCCGGGTGGCAATTCCGTGTAGCGCAGCATGTCGAGCAGCGGCACGTCGATGATGACGGCGCCGAACAGTTCCGGCCGCTGCGTCAGCGACGTGCCGGTGAGCAGGCCGCCATTCGAGCCGCCCTGGATGCCGAGCTGTGCCGCCGTGGTGATGCCGCGCCTGACCACATCCTCGGCAACCGCCGCGAAATCGTCGAAGGCATTCTGGCGCTTGCCTTTCAGCGCCGCCTGATGCCAGGCCGGACCGAACTCGCCGCCGCCGCGGATGTTGGCCTGGACATAGGCGTTGCCCTTGTCCAGCCAGAGCTTGCCGCGAATGCCGGCATAACCCGGCAGCAGCGGCACTTCGAAGCCGCCATAGCCGTAGAGCAGCGCCGGCACTGGCCCGCTCTGGTCGCGGCGCCGCACCACGAAATACGGGATCATCGTGCCGTCCTTCGAGCGCGCCTCGAACTGCTCCGAAACATAAGGCGAGGCATCGAAGCGGGCCGGCTGCGATTTCACGGTTTCAAGCGTCTCGCCATTGTCGTCTGACCAGATGATCGAGCTCGGCGTCAGGAAATCGGTGAAGGAGAAGGAGACGCTGGAGCCGAAATGCTCTGCATGACTGATGCCGACATTGCCGTTGTCGGGCAGCGCGACAGGCTTAAGCGACCAGCCTTCGGCGGTACGGTCACAGGCGATGACCTTGCCGCGCACATTGTCCATCAGGTTGATGAACAGCCGGTCTTGTGTCCTGGCGAGCCCGGCGATCGACACGCGATGCGCTGGCGCAAGCACGGTTTCGAACGGGCCGAACTCGTCCGCGTCGATCCAGCGGTCGAAATCGACCGAGTAAAGGCCGTCAGGCAGGCATTGGGTGCCGTCGGGCGCCGTCCAAGCTCTGCGCACGCCGAAGACCAGCTGGCCCTTGAAAATCGCCGTGTCCGTGGCGTCGTCGGGCAGCGGGATGCGCCGGTTCTCGCCAGAAGCCAGCCGCAGGAAACTGTGCGAGGTGAAGAAGTCGAGCGTCTTGCCGAGCAGCACATGCCGCTTGTCGCCGTCATACTCGACGCCGCCGCCCACCGCGAGATGCTGTTTCTCGCCTTCGAAGATAGGCGTCGCGTCGTCGAGCTTTGTGCCGCGCCGCCAAAGCTTGATGACGCGCGGATAGCCGGACTGCGTCTTGTCTTCTTCCTCGAAAGCCGCCGAGACGAGCACCGTGTCCTTGTCCAGCCAGGAAAAGCCCGACTTGGATGCCGGAGCCCGAAACCCGTCCTCGACAAAGGATTTGGTCGCGATGTCGAACTCGCGCATCTCGCTGGCGTCGCCGCCGTCCGGCGACATATAGAGCAGGCAGCGGTTGAAATCCGGATAGAGCCGGCTCGCCCCGCCGAACACCCATTTCACGCCTTCCTTCGCCGAGAGCTCATCGAAATCGATGATCGTCTCCCAACCCGGCTTCTCGGCCTTGTAGGAAGCGACGGGCGTGCGTCGCCACAGGCCCAGCGCATTGGTCTTGTCCTGCCAGAAATTATAGACGTAACCGGCAAGCGCTGCTCCGACCGGCATATTGTCCTCGGCCGTCATCAGATCGAGCGCGGTCTCGAAGGTTGCCTGATAGAACGGATCGCCCTGCAATTCGGCCACCGTCAGCGCATTCTGGCGGTGAACCCAGTCCAGCGCTTCGTTGCCGTTGCGATCCTCCAGCCACAGGAAGGGATCGTCAGCCGTGGACTCGGGCTGGGTTTTGGTCATCGTGCTGGTCATGCGGGTCTCCATCAGGGGCCCCGCCTACATCGCGTTCGCTGCTTGGATATTCAAGAGCCCTAGCGAGGCCGATCACAAAACCCGTCGGCGCGCGACCGTTGCCATCGCCAGCGCCGCGCAAATCACGCCCAGCGTGACCGGCAGGCCTGGGGCGCCGATCACATCCATCACGCCGCCAGTGAGCGGCGGCACCACGATGCCGCCAAGACCCCACATCAGCGAGAAGGCGGCATTGCCGGCGACCAGCGCCGAGCCGGTGAAACGTTCGCCGAGCTCGATGATCGACATGGTGTAGATGCCGTAGGAAACGGCGCCCCAGACAAAGACGCAGACCCAGATCAGCGGCGTCTCGATCAGCGCCGGCAAGAGCACGCAGCCGAGGATCGTCACCGCCACGCAACCGAACCGCACCAGGCGCGCCGTCAGCCTTTCGGCGAGCAGCCCAAGCGGCACTTGCATGGCGATGTTGCCGGCGATCATCACCGACAGCAGCGCCGACATGCGCGCTTCAGGAATGTTGTGATGCGTTCCATAGACCGGCAGAAGCGCCAGGATCGCCTGCTCGAAACCGGCCGCGACGACGACCGCCGACAGAAGCAGCCAAGCCGACGGTATGAAGCCCAGGACCGAAACCTTGTTGTCGGCCTCGTCGACCTTGGGCAGGCGGCGCACCACCGCGGCCAGACAGGCGCCGCAGAACAGGAAGGCGCCGATGCCGACCAGGAAAGGCGGCCAGCCTTCGGTGCCGACGGCAAGCAGGCAGAGCGGTCCGGCCGCGAAGCCGGCCGAGATGATGGTGGAATAGATGCCCATGACGCGTCCGCGGCGCGACGGCGGCGCCAGCGCGATCACCCAGATTTCGCTGAGCACATAAAGAGGGTTGGTCACCACGCCGATCAGGAAGCGCAGCGGGAACCACAGATAAACATTCTGCGTCCAGCCGATCAGCGCCAGCACCAGCGCCGAAAGCGCGGCGCAGGTGAGCGCGGTTCGCCCTGCCCCGAACCGGCGCGCCAATGCTGGAATTGGCGGCGAGGAGACGATGAAGCCGACCGGCGTCATCGCCGCGGACAGCCCGATCATCGCCGGCGAAACACCTTGCCGCTGCAGGATGAAGCTCAGCAGCGGATAGGATAGCCCTTGCGCGACGGCGAACACCGACACGGTCGCGATCACGCCTGTGATCGCAGCCCACTGCACAGTCTCGCTTCTCTCTGAATCCGCCAGAGCCATCAGTTCTTGATCCAATGGGTTGGAGGCTTAGCCGTTGCGGCCGGTCGCTGTAAGGGCCAATTGGCCGCGAAAGCGTATGTTCCAGCCACTCCCTGTCAGGAGCCCCCGGCGCTGCCATAAGCCCGCGCATCTTTCCCCTTTCGTCATGTCGCTTCCCTCGCCCTAGTGGTCGCCGCCTCCTCACCGGCTGCATGGTCGCCGGTCCATTATGCCGGCCAAATTCGCATTCTCACGAGGCTTCTCATGACCGCTGCCCTCCATCCCGCCGAACCGGCCCTGGCAACCGATCGCGCCCGCCGTGGCGGCCGCGCGGGAAAGCGCGCCGGCGGCTCGGCCGCCTTCGAGCAGCCCGCCTTCCGGCAGTTGAAGAACCCGCTGACGCCGACCAAGTTCGTGTCCGACGACGAATTGGAATCGATCCACCTCGCCTCGCTGCGCGTGCTGAAGGAGATCGGCGTCGACGTTTTGCACGACGAAGCCCGCCGCATCATGAAGGCGCATGGCGCGGATGTGCGCGAAGGGTCCGAGCGCGTGCGCTTCGACAGCGACATGATCCTCGAGCTCGTCTCGCACTGCCCCTCGGAATTCACGCTGCACGCCCGCAACCCGGCGCACAATCTGCGCTTCGGCGGCAACAACGTCATCCTGTCGATGATGGCCTCGGCGCCGAACTGCTCCGATCTCGACCGAGGCCGCCGGCCCGGCAACCAGGCCGACTACCGCAACTTCCTGCGGCTGGCGCAGATGCACAACATCCTCAACTGCACCGGAGGCTATCCGGTCGAGCCGATCGACATCCACCCGTCGGTGCGGCACCTGGAGTGCATCCGCGACCTCGCCATGCTGACCGACAAGGTCTTCCACATCTATTCGCTCGGCAAGGAGCGCAATGTGGACGGCATCGAGATCACCCGCATCGCCCGTGGCATCAGCCGCGAGCAGTTGATGGCCGAACCGTCGGTCTTCACCATCATCAATACCAATTCGCCGCTCAAGCTCGACGTGCCGATGATGGAAGGCATCATCCAGATGTCGAGCATGGGCCAGGCCGTCATCGTCACGCCGTTCACGCTGTCGGGCGCCATGGCGCCGGTCACCGTCGCCGGCGCGCTGGTGCAGCAGAATGCCGAGGCGCTTTCCGGCATCGCCTTCGCGCAGATGGTCAAGAAAGGCGCCCCGGTCGGCTATGGCGGCTTCACTTCCAATGTGGATATGAAGTCGGGCGCGCCAGCCTTCGGCACGCCGGAATATATGAAGGCGCAGCTCGTCGGCGGCCAGCTCGCCCGCCGCTACAACATCCCCTACCGTACCTCCAACACTTGCGCCGCCAACACGGTCGACGCGCAGGCTGCCTATGAGAGCGTGTTCTCGCTCTGGGGCGCGATCCAGGGCGGCGGCAACCTGATGATGCACGGCGCTGGCTGGCTGGAAGGCGGCCTGCGCTGCTCCTACGAAAAGACCATTCTCGATATCGACCTGTTGCAGATGGTTGCCGAGTTCCTCACCCCCCTCGATCTCTCCGAGGACGCGCTCGGCTTCGACGCCATCCAGTCGGTCGGCCCCGGCGGCCATTTCTTCGGCACCCAGCACACGCAGGAGCGCTACAAGACCGCCTTCTACTCGCCGATCGTCTCCGACTGGCGCAACTTCGAGACCTGGACGGAGGCCGGCTCGCCGACGGCGATGGAGCGCACCAACAAGGTGTGGAAGGAGCGCCTTGCCTCCTACGAGGAGCCTTATATGGATCCGGCTATACGCGAGGAACTCAACGACTTCGTCGAGAAGCGCCGCGCCGAAGGCGGCGCGCCGACGGATTTCTGATCTGCGACCGGCTGGGCAACTGCCTGCCGCTCGCCTTCATTTCTGACTCCACATTGCACAAGACGGATCTATCTGTATGAAATCTCATGTAAAAGCGGTTGTCATCGGCGGCGGGGTCGTCGGCTGCTCGGTGCTCTATCACCTCGCCAAGGCCGGCTGGACCGACATCATGCTGATCGAGCGCTCGGAGCTGACTTCCGGCTCGTCCTGGCATGCGGCGGGCGGCTTCCACACGCTGAACGGCGACCCGAATGTCGCCAAGCTGCAGGCCTATACGGTCCAGCTCTACAAGGAGATCGAGGAGCTTTCCGGCCAGTCCTGCTCGCTGCATCTGACCGGCGGCGTCATGATGGCGGACACGCCCGAGCGCATGGACTTCCTGCGGCTGGCCCACGCCAAGGGCCGTTATCTCGGCATGGACACCGAGCTGATAACGCCCTCGGAAGCCAAGGCGATGTTCCCGCTGATGGACGAGAAGAACTTCGTCGGCGCCATGTGGGACCCGGTCGAAGGCCATCTTGATCCGTCGGGCACCACCATCGCCTACTCCAAGGCGGCCAAGAAGCTCGGCGCCGAGATCGTGCTGCGCAACCGCGTCGTTGATCTTACGCAGCAGCCGGACGGCACCTGGAACGTCGTCACCGAGCAGGGCACGGTCCACGCCGAGCATGTCGTCAACTGCGGCGGCCTGTGGGCGCGCGAGATCGGCCGCATGGTCGGCGTCGAGCTGCCGGTGCTGGCAATGGAGCATATGTACCTCTTGACCGAGCCGATGCCGGAGGTCGAGGAATTCAACAAGTCGACCGGCCGCGAGATGATCGGCGTGCTCGACTTCAAGGGCGAGATCTACACCCGCCAGGAGCGCAACGGCATCCTGCTCGGCACCTATGAGAAGGCCTGCAAGCCGTGGTCGCCGGTCAACACGCCGTGGGATTTCGGCCATGAACTCTTGCAGCCCGACATCGACCGCATCGCGCCGTCGCTGGAGATCGGCTTCAAGCATTTCCCCGGCATCGAGAAGGCCGGCATCAAGCAGATCATCAACGGTCCCTTCACCTTCGCGCTCGACGGCAACCCGCTGGTCGGCCCGGTGCAGGGCCTGACCAATTTCTGGTGCGCCTGCGCCGTCATGGCCGGCTTCAGCCAGGGCGGCGGCGTCGGCCTGGCGCTCTCCAACTGGATGGTGCATGGCGATCCGGGCTTCGACGTCTGGGGCATGGACGTCGCCCGCTTCGGCGAATGGGCGACGCTGCGCTACACCAACGCCAAGGTGCGCGAGAACTATTCGCGCCGCTTCTCGATCCGCTTCCCGAATGAGGAACTGCCGGCCGCCCGCCCGGCGCAGACGACGCCGCTCTACGACACCATGCTCGCCAACAACGCCGTCATGGGCGATAGCTGGGGTCTGGAAACCCCGCTCTGGTTCGCGCCGAAAGGCACGGAGCCCAAGGACATCGTATCCTTCCACCGCTCCAACGACTTCGGCCCGATCGGCGAGGAAGTGCGCGCCACGCGCGAGAAAGTCGGCGTCACCGAGATCGCCAACTTCGCCAAATACGAAGTGTCCGGCCCGGGCGCCGAGGATTTCCTCAACCGGCTGATGACGAACCGCATGCCGAAGACCGGCCGCATCGTGCTGACCCCGATGGTCAACGAGTTCGGCAAGCTGATCGGCGACTTCACCATCGCCAAATCAGGCGAGGATCGTTTCATGATCTGGGGCTCGTCGGCCGCGCAGAAATACCATATGCGCTGGTTCGAGAAGCACCTGCCCAAGGACGGTTCGGTGCGCATCCACCGCTTCGACCAGACGCTGGTGGGGCTCTCGATCGCCGGACCGAAGTCGAGGGATTTGCTGCAAAAATTGGTCGATGTCGATGTCTCGACCAAGGCCTTCCGCTTCATGGATTTCCGCGAGATGGCGGTCGGCGGCGCGCCCTGCATGGTCAACCGCATCACCTATACCGGCGACCTCGGCTACGAGATCTGGATGGCGCCAGCCTATCAGCGCCTTGTCTACAAGGCGATCAAGGAGGCGGGCGAGGAATTCGGCGTCGTCGATTTCGGCATGCGCGCGCTGCTGTCGATGCGTCTGGAAAAGAACTTCCCGACCTGGTTCCGCGAGTTGCGCCCGATCTACGGTCCGTTCGAAGGCTCGATGGACCGCTTCATCAAGCTGGAGAAGAACGACTTCATCGGCCGCGAGGCGTCGGCCAAGGAGCAGGCGCAAGGACCAAAACTGCGGCGCGTCTCCTTCATCGTCGATGCCGTCGACGCCGACGTGATGGGCGACGAGCCGATCTGGGCCAAGGTCAGCAAGGACTATGGCACGGTCGAGAAGCCGCATGGCTACGGCGCGCCGCGCTTCGACGAAACGGGCAAGGAAGTCCGCGGCTCCAAGGCTGCCGAAGGCGCCTCCGCCGTGCGCGGCATCGTCGATGGCGAGTGGCGCGTCGTCGGCTGGGTGACCTCCGGCGGCTATGCGCATTACGTCCAGAAGTCGATGGCGCAGGGCTACGTCCCTGCCGCTCTCGCCGAGGACGAAAGCGCCGGCCTGTTCGAGATCGAGATCCTCGGCCACCGGCGTTCCGCCCGCATCAATGTCGAGCCGCCCTTCGACCCGAGCGGCGAGAAGATGCGGACCTGAAGCCCCACGAATTGTTGGATCGCGCCGATTGGTGTGGCATGGTCGATGCCCCGCTATCGGCGCATCAGCATGAGAAGACCACCCCTTGCGGCAGCTAGAGAAATGGACTGATTGGCTCTGCGATGGACGGGTCGGTCCATTCAGCGCCGCGATCGCGTCGGTCCTCGTCTACTGCCTGATGCAGATCGTGGCGATGACGCTGTTGTCCCATGTCGCGGGCACCGGCGTCGGCGTCGACGATTCCGAGCAGCTGATGGAGATGCGGTTTTTGGCCGCCGGCTACGGCAGTTCGCAGCCGCCTCTATACACCTGGCTGGCGATGCTCGCGGCCTCTGTGGTCGGAACCAGCGTCCTTGCCCTCAAGATCGTCAAATATGGCTTGCTGGCGGCGGGACTGACCGCCTATTTCACCGCCATACGCCGCCTCGGCTACTCGAACCGCGCCGCTGCCGCCGGCATGTTCGGGCTGCTTCTGTTTCCTCAGATCTTCTGGGAAATGCAGCACGCCCTCACCCACTCGGTCGCCATATTCTGTTTCACCTCGGTGCTGCTTCTGGCGCTGGTCGAAGTGGAAAAGCGGCGATCGGCCGTTGCTTATGCGTTTTTGGGTTTGGCGACGGCGGCCGCGATGCTGTCGAAATACAACATCGTCATCTTCCTTGCCGCCCTGTTCCTGGCATCCCTCTCGGTTCGTGAGACCCGTGAGGCGATCTTCGACCGTCGCTTCCTGATCAGCGTGGCGGTAGCGATCCTTGCCTGCCTGCCGACGCTTTATTGGAGCGTCACGCATTTGGACGATCTGTTCTCGCACCAGGGAGGCCTAGGCATCGCCGGAGGCGGCAGCGTCGCGAAAACGGCACTTCTCGGCATCCGCAGATTGGCCAACGCGATCCTCAATTTCACTGGATTGCCGGTGGCGATCTTTGCCGTCGCCTACGGCCTGGCGATAAGAGAACAGACGGAACCGCCTCAGCCGGTGCGGTGGCCGGAAAAACTGTTATGGCGAGCCATCGTCCTTGGCCTTGTGGTCATGGTGACGGTCGTGCTGGCTGCCGGCATCACGCAGTTTCGCGACCGCTGGATGCTGCCCATCTTTATCCTCCTGCCGGCGGCTCTTGCCATGCGCTTCGACGCCATGGGTCAAAGGGGCCGCAAGACGCAAGCCACCATCGTCTTCGTCGGCGCTCTTCTTGCCGTCCTTGTGCTGCCGCTGAGCTGGTACATGCATCTGCACGGCGGCGACAGCCGCGGCGGCGTCGTGCGTATGGATTACCGGTCGCTTTACGAGCAGATCAGCGCTGACGGACCCGTCAAGACCGTGGTGTCGAGCTGGTTCTGGGTCGGCAATCTGCGCCTGGTCGATGCCGATCTCATCGCGCTCGATGACGAGACACCGGACTTCGCGCGGTCGATCCGCGAGCCGGCGGTGCTTGTCCTGACCGATGACAGGGAATCGTCCTCGGACGTCTTCGAAGAGTTGGCGAGCGCCGGCTATGCGATGGACACTGTACACCGCACTGTCGAGGTGCCGCAGGCGCTCGGTTTCCCGCCGCGCAAGGTCACGATCACCAGACTGCATAAGAAGATCGCGCCGTAAGGTGCGAGGGGGACGAATGGACAAGCTGGGCTTCGGCCGCAATCGCAAGATCATGCCCTTCGAGCCCGGCTCGGTCGATGCGCTGCGCGGGGCCTCGCGCGACAAGGCGGCCTCGCTCAACCAGCATGTGCTGGGCTATGGCGCGACAGCCGAGGCCGAATGGGCGGCTGCAGGCGCTGCCGCTCCAAACCTGGTTGCCATGCGGAGCTACCGGCTCGAGCGCATCCGTGCCGAGCTGAAGCGCCGCGACTATGCCGGCGCCCTGCTCTACGATCCGGTCAACATCCGCTACGCGACGGACTCGACCAACATGCAGCTCTGGGTCGCGCACAACCCGACGCGCCACTGTTTCGTCGCCACCGAAGGCCCGGTGGTGCTGTTCGACTATTTCTCCTGCGAGCACCTCTCCGATCATTCGGGCGTCGTCGACGAGGTGCGGCCGGCGGTATCGTGGATGTATCTCTACAGCGGCGAGTTGACCGATGAGAAGGTCCGCCGCTGGGGCGCCGGCATCGCCGAACTTGTTGCCGACCATGGCGGCGGCAATCGACGCATCGCCGTCGACCACATCAATCCCGAAGGCGTCGAGGAACTCGCCCGCCGCGGCATTTCCGTCGGCAATGGCGAGGCGGTGATGGAGAATGCGCGACTCATCAAGTCGCCGGACGAGATCCTCGCCATGCGGCGCTCGATCATCGCCTGCGAGGCGGCGATGGGCGACATGGAAGCGGCGCTGAAGCCCGGCATCTCCGAGAACGAATTATGGGCGGAGCTGCATCGCGGCAACATCGCGCGCGGCGGCGAATGGATCGAAACGCGGCTTCTGTCGTCCGGCCCTCGCACCAATCCCTGGTTCCAGGAATGCTCCTCGCGCGTCATCGAGAATGGCGACCTCGTCGCCTTCGACACCGACCTGATCGGTCCCTATGGCTTCTGCGCCGATCTCTCGCGCACATGGCTTTGCGGCGACAGGCAACCCTCGAACGAGCAGCGGGATCTGTTCCGCATCGCCGCCGATCAGATCGCCCATAACACGGATCTGATGCGGCCGGGCACCTCCTTCCGCGATCTCGTCGAGCGCTCGGCGGTGCCGCCGGACGATTGCTACCCCACGCGCTACGGCGTGCTCTATCACGGCGTCGGCCTGGCGGACGAATATCCGACGCTGCCGCACCCCGGCGATTGGACCACCGACACGCCGGACGGCGTGCTTGAGCCCGGCATGGTGCTCTGCGTCGAAAGCTATATCGGCAGGCTTGGCGGACGGGAAGGCGTCAAGATCGAGGAGCAGATCCTGATCACCGAGACAGGCAACGAAAAGCTCTCAGCCTACAAGCTGGACGAGCGGCTGCTCTGACGCACCGCCTTCGATCGCCGCGACGGCCTCGCGCATCGCGGCGACGATCGGGGCCGGGGTGGTCCTGGCGGTGATATAGGGCAGGCCCTTGCGCCGCGCTGTCCAGCCCACGACCTTGACATCCAGCGCGGCCGGCTCGAAGCGCTGCCCCAGCGCCCAGCTTTGGCAGTCGATCGCCGCGATGTCGGCCCTGCCCTCGGCGATGGCGACGATTGACGACCGGTGGCCGCCGCTCTCGCCGCGCGAGGCGAAGATATCCAGGCTTTCGCCCATAGCCTCCAGGTCGCGCGTCAGCGCGATCAGCCCGGACATCGAATCCGGATTGTTGTAAGCGAAGCGCTTGCCGCGCAGAAGATCGAGCGGGATGACGGTCTTGCCGTCCTGCGGCGAGGCAACCGACGAACCGCCATCCGCGGCCATCACCAGCGCGCTGGAATAAAGTTCGCCCTGCCCGCCCTCGAACGCATCGTAGTTCGGTTGCGCGATCACCTGCACATGCCGGGCAAGGCCGAGTTCCATCGGCCCCCAGCAGGTTTGCCCGAACAGAAGCGCCGGGCTCAGCCAGAGCTGGTGGAAATCGAACTCGTCCGGGGGTAGCGTCGCCGGGTCCGGCGCGATCACCTCACCGGCGTCGTCGAGGATCCCCCCGGGCACCGGCGGCAGATCACCATTGCGGCGCACAATCGTTTCCGGCGCGTCGATGCCCCTTTGCCGGAAGGCCTCACGCAGCCGCGCCCATTGCTCATCGACCCCGCCCCGCGCTTCGGGCCAGTCATACATCGGCAGGGCCGCAACGAACGTTCTCATGTCGAACAGCTTTCAAGGACAGGCGATCCTCGGCGCCTGCGTTCCGCCGCGAAAAAAGCGAGCGCGGAAAGTCGAGATTACTCTTTCGGCGGCTCGGCCGGAACCGGCGCCGTGCCAAGCCCGCTCACATTGCGTGCCCTGACGCGCGGCTTGAAGGCGCGGCCGGGCTCCGGCGTGCGCCGCAGCACCGGATGGACGACCGGCTCCTTGGCCTTGAAAGCGTGGGCCTTGAGCATCGCGAAATAGTTCGGATAGGCATAACCGTTGTTCATCCGCAGCCACTCTTCGCGGCGCTCGCGAAACAGCTTTGGCAACCTGTACCAGGCAATGGTCGGGCTCTTGTGATGAATGAAATGCAGATTGTTGTTCAGGAACAGGAAGGAGAGCGGCGAACGCTCGACGATCACCGTGCGCCCCTCCGGATGCTCCGACCACTGGTGCTCCGCATAGGTGCGGATCGAGATCAGCGACTGGCCGAACCACACCGGCACCAGGATATAGAGCCAGAGCGGAATGCCGAAGCCAAACGTGACGATCGGCACCGCAACCGCGAGACCGATGGCATGCAGCAGCCAAGCCTTGCGGATCACCTTGTCGCCGGCAAGGATCTGCTTGGCGTCGTCGATGAAGAAGCCGACCGAGGACAGCAACGGTCCGAGAATGAAGCGGCCGACCATCGTGTTGTTGATCTTGAGCAGAAGCTTCATTGTCGGCGGCAGTTCCTCGTGCATCCAGAGCGCCTGGTAATAGCTCTCCGGATCGTCGAGCGGATCGGTCAGCCGCTCGTCCGCGTGATGACGAAGGTGGATGGTCTTGAAGCGGCGGAACGGCCACACCATGCCGATCGGCAAAAAGACGAAGGCTTCATTGATCCTGGCGCTGCGGGTCGGATGGCCGTGCGACACCTCATGCATCAGCGAGGATTGCAGAGCCAGGATAAAGGGCAGGATGGCAAGCGCCAAAAGCGGATAAGATGGCCACAGCAGAAAGCCTATTGCGAACCACGCACCGTAGCAGAAGAGAATGAGGCAGACTGTCGGCCATTCGATTGCCGGTGCTTTGCTGCGTCTCTTGTTCATGCCGGTATTCGTGCTTGCCATGCTATCGACCACTGCCCCTCAGTCGCCGGAACCAATCCGATTCCTGACAGCATTGTGTCAGGAGCCTATCGTTGCCGCAACGCGACAAAGCGCAC
This sequence comes from Mesorhizobium sp. ORS 3359, assembly GCA_000824845.1. Lineage (GTDB taxonomy): Bacteria > Pseudomonadota > Alphaproteobacteria > Rhizobiales > Rhizobiaceae > Mesorhizobium. Next base: position 161,728 of record CCNC01000141.1, read on the forward strand.
AAACTGTTGCGAGTGCGCATTTTCAGCCGCATATGTTATGCATTGTAAACAAATATGGGGATTCATTTCCGCCTGAGCCACGTTCAAGACGCTCTCGGCGCAAATTTTTCCTCTCCGAAGCAGGAGCAGCGTGATGGACAAACGCGATCTGTCGACTCTCTTCCGGGAGCGGTTGAAAATGCTCTTGACACGATCCGACCTCAACCAGTCGGCCTTCGCGGCCGCGGTCGGCATCGACCGCTCGGCATTGTCGCAGCTCCTGTCAGGCGCCTCGACCCGCCTGCCCCGTGCCGAGACGCTTCTCAATATCGCGGCCGAGTTCAAAGTGTCGCTCGACTGGTTGCTGGGCCTCTCCCAGGACGAAGGCGTAACCGGCGAGATTAGAGAGAGCCTGGAGATCGAGGAGGCGCCGGACGGTTTTGACCGCACGCTGCTCGCCAAGTGGCACGCCGAGGCGGCAGGCACGAAAATCCGCTACGTGCCGGCAGGCATCCCTGACCTTCTGCGCACCGAGGCGCTGATCGAATATGAGGCCGGCATCACCAACAAGAGCCGCGAGGCGCAGGCCGGCGAAACGCAATACCGCATCGACTATACAAGGCGGCCGGAGACCGACATGGAGGTCTGCATGCCGCGCCACACGCTGGAGATCTTCGCGCGCGGCCTCGGCGTCTGGGATCGTTTTCCCGAAGCCGAAAGGCGCAAGCAATTGCTGCACATGGCGGCCCTGCTCGACGACCTATATCCGACCTTCCGCCTGTTCCTCTATGACGGACGCATGCGCTATTCGATCCCTTACACGATCTTCGGCCCCTACCGCGCCGCGATCTATGTCGGCGACATGTATCTGGTGTTGAACGCGACCCAGCCGATCCGCACCCTCACCAGCCATTTCGACAATCTGATCCGCGCAGCCGACATCAATGCGCATGAGGCGGCGAGCTTCGCGCAGAAGCTGGCCGCGACGTCCTTCCCGTCCGGCTCCTTTTGAGCACTTGCCTGCACGATCGACCACCATCCAACGAATGGCGAGGCCTGCGCCGAGATCGAGGCCGAGATCAATCCGGCCTATAAGGTCTTCTCGGCCGCAAACGCGTTGACTGGACATAAAGACTTCTTTATATCGTTATTTGAATTCGAACACGAAAGCCAAAGTCATGACCGCGACCAACCCGATTGACGCCCTGATTGCCGAAAAGGGTGTGCTTCTGGCCGACGGCGCCACCGGCACCAATCTGTTCGCGATGGGCTTGCCGGCCGGCGAGGCGCCCGAGCTGCTCAACGAAACGGCGCCCGAGACCATTGCCAGCCTCCATCAGAATTTCGTCGATGCCGGCGCCGACATCATCCTGACCAACTCCTTCGGCGGCACCCGCCACCGGCTCAAGCTGCATCATGCGCAGGACCGCGTGCACGAGTTGAACAAGCGCGCCGCCGAGATCGCCCGCTCCGTCGCCGACAAGGCCGGCCGCAAGGTGATCGTCGCCGGCTCTGTCGGCCCGACCGGCGAGTTGCTGGTGCCGCTCGGCGCCCTGACCTATGACGATGCCGTCAATGCCTTCGCCGAGCAGATCGAGGGTCTCAAGGCCGGCGGCGCCGAAGTCGCCTGGATCGAGACCATGTCGGCGCCCGACGAGATCCGCGCCGCGGCCGAAGCCGCCATCCGCGTCGGCCTGCCCTATACCTATACCGGTTCCTTCGACACGGCCGGCCGCACCATGATGGGCCTGCTGCCGAAGGATATCCACGCTGTCGCCGACGGCCTGTCGCAGGCCCCGCTCGGTGTCGGAGCCAATTGCGGCGTCGGAGCTTCCGATATTCTCGCTTCGCTGCTCGACATGACCGAGGCGAAGCCGGAGGCGACCGTGATCGTCAAGGGCAATTGCGGCATTCCGGAATTCCGCGGCAGTGAAATCCACTATTCCGGTACGCCGGAGCTGATGTCCGATTATGTGCGGCTGGCGGTCGATGCCGGCGCCAAGATCGTCGGCGGCTGCTGCGGCACCTCCTTCGCCCACCTTGCCGCCATGCGCAAAGCGCTCGACGGCCACACCAAGGCTGAGCGCCCGACCGTCGAGACGATCGTCGAGCGCATCGGTCCGATGCGCAACAAGACGGCAAGCGCCGGGGACAGCGGCGAAGGCAGGCGCGAACGCAGGCGCAGCCGCGCCTGACAGGCCCCGATTATTTGCTGTTTTCGGCGTAGCGCGACAGCGCGGTGCTGAAATCGACGACGTTCTCGGAATTCATCGTCGCCAGAGCGCCCGACGCGCGGGGGTCGGTGATCTGTTCCAGCATCACGCGAAAACGGTCGTTGTTGAGCGCCGAAAGCGCCGTGTTGCGAGCCGCATCGACATCGCTCCTGATGCGCGCCGATTCCGCTGAAGGCGCCGACGATCCCCGCACCGGCGCACTGGCCGCCGTCGCGTTCGCATTGCCGATTGTCGTGATGTGCACTGCTGGTCCCTCAAGTTCTATGAGCACGTACTAACAAATGTTAATTGCGGCGAGGTTCCGGAAAAGCAATGCAATTTAACGATCGCAAAAAGGCCAGCGGGACTTCTCTCGCCGGCCTCTTCGTTAGAATTGCTAGCGCTCTACTTGTTGCCGTCCAGCGATGAGGCCAGACGCACCAGCGACAGGAACTCCGCCCTGTAGCCGAACGGATCGGCGCCACGCGCGGCATTGGCGATCTCGGCGATCCGATCATAGCCGAAATTCGCCGTCTGATCCTCGTCGCGAAGCTTCTGCCCGAAGGCGGCGACGGCAACCGAGAAACGCTGGTCGGCACCGGCCGCGTCGAAGGACGAGACCTCGTTGGCGGTGGTCACCGGCGTGGTGATCAGCTTCGAGACATTCTCGCTCGGCAGCTTGTAGCGGATCTTGACGAAGGCATATTCGTCGGCATTGGCGACGCCGCCATTGTCGACCTTGGCCTGGCCGTAGCGCAGCGGATCGACCTGCTCGCCGCCGCTCCCTTTCGGCGTGATTTCATAGACCGCGGTCACCGAATGGCCCGAGCCGATATCGCCGGCATCGACGCGGTCATTGTTGAAATCCTCGCGGTTGAGGGCGCGGGTCTCATAACCGATGAGACGGTATTCGGAGACCTTGGCCGGATTGAACTCGACCTGGATCTTGACGTCCTTGGCGATGGTGAACAGCGTCGAGGAGGCATCCTCGACCAGCACCTTCTCGGCTTCGGCCAAAGTGTCGATATAGGCGGCCGTGCCGTTGCCGTTCTGGGCAATGGTCTGCATCATCTGGTCGTTGAGATTGCCGCGCCCGAAGCCGAAGACTGACAGAAACACGCCGGTCTTGCGCTCCTTCTCGATCAGCCGCTTGAGATCGTCGTCATCGGTCTGGCCGACATTGAAGTCGCCGTCGGTGGCAAGCATCACGCGGTTGACGCCGTCCTTGACGAAGGATTGCTGAGCAAGCTTGTAGGCTTCGCGGATGCCTTCCTCGCCGGCCGTCGAGCCGCCGGGTTCCAGATTATCGATGGCCGCGAGTATCTTCTGCTTCTCCGACGCCTTGGTCGGCATCAGCACCGTGCCGGCATTGCCGGCATAGGTGACGATCGAGACGGCGTCGTCGGGCTTCAGCTTGCTCACCAGCAGGCGAAAGGCGGATTTGAGCAGCGGCAGCTTGTCCGGCTCGTCCATCGAGCCCGACACATCGATCAGGAAGACCAGATTGGCCTTCGGCTGCTCGGCCGGCTTCACGTCGAAACCCTTGATCGCGACATGCATGAGCTTGGTGTGCTCGTTCCACGGCGTCGGCATGACGGTGACGGTCGAGTTGAACGGCATTGACGCCGAATCCGGCCCCTTCCAGTTATAGGGGAAGTAATTGATCATTTCCTCGACCCGGACGGTGTCGGGGTCGGGCAGCGTGCCTTCCTTCAGCGAGCGCCGCACGAAGGAATAGGAGGCCGTGTCGACATCGATCGAGAAGGTCGAGACCGGGTCCTGCGCGGTTTCGTGCACCGGATTGGTCTTGAAGGTCTCGATGCGGTCGCGGTTTTCCTCCTGCGGCTGCATCTGGTCGGACGGCATGGGCACGGGCTGCACCGTGAGCTTGGAATCGGCCATTGCCGGAGGAGACGCCGGCATCGCGGCAGTGACACCAGCCGGCGCCTTGTCGGCTCGCTCCAATGCGTCGGCGCTCCGCTGCGGAGAATAGCCCGCAATTGCCCCGGCCCCGTCCTTGCCACCGGCCGCGAGCTGGCCATTCTCGGCTGGTGCGGGTTGCAGGGCCGGCTCGGCTTCGGGCGCTGCCTCCTGCTTGAGCAGGCTGTCGACTTCTGTCGCCGGCTTGGGAGGTGCCGGTGCCACCTGGGAATTGGCTCGCGTCTCGGCGTCCGCGTAGGTCTTCTTCGCCGTCGCCGGCGCAGCCGCCAGCGGCTCTTTGATCTCCGGTTTTTCCGGCGCGGGCTTCTGCTCCACCGGCTTGTCGGCCAGCGTCTCGGTGACCGTGCCGTTGCCGGTAGTGACGGGCGGCTGCTCCTTCAGCATCTCGAAAGCGGCATATCCGGCGATGGGCAGCGCGACCAGCGCGGTGATGGCCGGCGTGGCAATGAGTTTCCGTTGCATGATGTCTCTCCAGAGCTTTCTTGCTCGCTCCGTGAGACGAAGGCCTGCGGACGTTCCTTGGGCGGCCGTCGAAGTTTTTTCGTCGAGGTCGAACGCCTGCATTGCGGCGGCCATCGCACGCGCCTTCGCTTCGCCGTCCGGCGCCGGCACAGCGATGTCACGCAGCCGTTCGAGTTCGTTGTCGTCGACCATGGTCACACTTCCCCGGCTGAACGCATCAGCAGCTTCAGCCGTTTCTTCGCTTCATGGATGTGCCAGGAAACCGTCGTCTCCGAGATCGCCATCACCTCCGCCGCCGCCGCGTGATTGAGACCTTCGCCATAGACCAGCAACACCGCATCGCGTTGCTTGTCCGGCAGCAGCCGCACCGCCGTCCACAACGCCTCGGCGGGATCGTCCGCCGGTGTTTCGCCCGCGATCGACGCATAGGCGCCATAGGCATCGGCCTTGGCGGTGTCGCGGGCGCGCTTGCGCATCATGTCGCGCGAAGCATTCAGCGTCATGGCATAGAGCCATGTCGTGAAGGCTCCATTGCCCTTATAGTCGCGGATCGCGCGGCCGAGCCGCACGCAGACATCCTGGGCAATGTCCTCGGCGTCGGCCTTCCTGCCGCACCAGCGATAGGCGGCGCGATAGACGAAGCCATAGTGCCTTTCGAGCAAAACGCCGAAAGCCCCCCTGTCTCCGCCCCTCGCCCGCCCGATCAACTCGGCATCGGAGGCTTCGCTGTCGTCCAGCATCATCGCCGTCATTTGCCTATTGGACGAAGGCTAATGACCAATCCTTGGGGTGATGAAAAGAATTTTTTGCGGCATTCTTTCCTTCTCCCCGCTCGCGGGGGAGAAGGTGTCCGAAGGACGGATGAGGGGCAGCGGGAACTTTCGAAGGTCCGCGCTATCTGCATAATCTGAAAGCGAAGGCTACCCCAGCGTCTCTTTGAAAAACGTCGTCAGCCGCTTCCAATGCCTCTCGGCGCCCGCCTCGTCATAGACGCTATGATCCGGCACGCACCAGCCATGGCCGACGCCGACATAGTTCTCGATCACATGGTCGACCTCGGCAACCCTCAATGCCTCCGCCAGCCGCGCCGACTGCTCGGGCGGGAAGCTATGGTCGACGCCGGCGACGCCGACATAGACGCGCGCCTTGATCGAAGCCGCCTTGCGATGCGGGCTGTCGGCCGCGTCGCTAGCCAGATTACCGCCATGGAAGCTTGCCGCGGCAACGATCCGGTCCGGATAGCTCGCCGCCGCGTTCAACGCCCGCGCGCCGCCCATGCAATAGCCGACGACGCCGATCGGTCCGCCAATGCCTTCGGCCGCGAACGCGTCGAGGAAGGCGCTGCCGTCGCGGATGGTCATGCCCTGCGTCGTACCGCCGCTCAGCATCAACAGCAGGGCCTTGGTCTTTGCATCGGTGAACCCGGTTTTGGGATCGAACGGGCCATAGGGCGCATAGCGATAGAAGAGATCGGGCACCAGCACGGCATAGCCATGCCCAGAGAGGCGCTCCGCCATCTGGTCGAGCACCGGACGCGGACCGAAAATATCCATGTAGAGGATGATTCCGGCCTTGGCCGGCGCGGCTGGACGAAACAGCCGAGCCTTCGCCGTGCCGTCCAGGGTCTTGATCTCGATGTCCCGCTTCGTCATTGCGCGCTCCGCTTGTTGCCACGCGATAGATATCTGCGCCGCCCGCCAGGGCAAGCCACGACATCTCAACGGCGGTCAAGTTTCCGTGCGGTCCGGAAGAATGTCTACACCCCGGCGAACGCCGCCATATGGAAAGCCTGGACATCAGCCGGATAGCGATACGCAGCGCCGTAGGGACAAGCGTTGCGGTCGAGGCAGCCCCCGCTCCGGCAGGGCTCGCCTCGCGGTCCGCGCACATGCGCCAGGCACGCCTGGTGCGCAAAGCCATCCACCGAATAGGCGTCCACCGGACAGGATTTCAGGCAGGGTTTTTCGACGCATGTGTCGCAAAGATGAATCGCTGCATGAGGTTCGGGAACAGAAATCTCGTCCTCGAACAGCAACGCGCCGCGATAGGCGTGCCAAAGCCCATACTGAGGATGCATGAGGATGCCGAGCGGCGACGGCTTCAGCCCTTCCGCCCGCATCGCCCATTGCTGGAACGGCAGGTAAGGCCGGTCTGAAGGCGAAACGGCTCGCGCGCCGAATTCCTTCGCTACGACGCCGATCACCTCGCGCGACCAGGTGTCGAGCGGATTGGCGATGTCCCTCGCCTGCTGCCCCAGCCAGCGCTGGAAATGCGGCCAAGGCGCCGCGCCCGCCTGCCCAACGAGCAGCGCAGATTTGGCGGAAACGCCTGATGGACCGAGGGGAACGTCTTCGTCATCGACGAAATTGAAGCCACCACGGACGATTAGTCCATATCGGACCAGAGCCTCACTGGCATGATGATAATCACCGATCATAGGACAATAGCTTCGCCCTGGGCTCGCGAGCTACGTCGCTCTCGTTTTGGATCATGCGGGCGGGAGCAGCCGAGGGCCTTGCGGATCCAAGCTTGCCCTCGGTCGTCAACGATTGTCACCGCGCAGATGAATCCGGCTTCGTCCGCCGAGCACTGGTTAGTTTTCGGAAGATCGAACTCGACTTCAATTTGACCGGCACGAATTCCCAAGCCCTTCGCGGCAGCCTGAGCTTCGATCATTGAACCGTATTTGGCGGCTATCGAAGCGAATTCGGACAGCGTGCTCGGCAACTGGCCCGATATATCGATCAGGACTTTAGTCGACGAGTGTTCTCTCGCGTACGAATGAAGTCTGCCGACAGTCCAGTAGCCATCGCAATCGTTGTTACGGCTGATGAACGACGCGGCAACATCAGCCGCGATCCCCTTCAACGCCCTTCGACGCATTTGGACCTCCGACTTGAACCGCCGGAGAATAGTCGCGTCACGGGCAAAAATCATCCCTTCCGGTCCGGGTCGGAGAACGCGCTCCGCCAGACTTCCTTATGGATGATGTCGGCCACTTTAGCCCGGCCTGAATCGGGCTCCTTTCAGGTGAAGGCGTCGGGCATCGAGCCTTTCTTCTTGGCGATGAACTCCTTCAGCGCCTCGTCGACGGCCGGATCGAGATGCGGCGCCTCGTAGCTTTCCAGCCAGCGGCGGGCGAGCTCGTTGGCGCGCTGTGGCGCGGTCTTCTCGCCCTCGGCCAGCCACTGCTCGTAAGAATTGTTGTCGGCGATGTTGGAGCGGTAGAAGGCGGTCTGGAAATTCGCCTGGGTGTGGTCGCAGCCGAGATAATGGCTGCCCGGACCGACCTGGCGGATGGCGTCCATCGCCTGGCCGTTTTCCGACAGGTCGACGCCCTCGCAGAACTTCTGCTGCATGCCGAGCTGGTCGATGTCCATCATGAATTTCTCGTAGCAGGATGCGAGACCGCCCTCGAGCCAGCCGGCCGAATGCAGCACGAAATTGGTGCCTGCAAGGATCGTCGAGTTGAGCGTGTTGGCGCTCTCATAGGCCGCCTGCGCATCCGGGATCTTCGAGGCGCAAAGCGAGCCGCCGGTGCGGAACGGCAGGCCGAGCCGGCGCGCGAGCTGCGCCGCGCCGTAGGAGACGAGCGACGGCTCTGGCGTGCCGAAGGTCGGCGCGCCGGACTGCATCGAGATTGACGAGGCGAAGGTGCCGAACAGCACCGGCGCGCCGGGCTTGATCAGCTGCGTGAACGAGGCGCCGGCGAGCACTTCTGCCAGCACCTGCGTCAGCGTGCCGGCGACCGTCACCGGGCTCATCGCACCGGCCAGGATGAAGGGCGTGACGATGCAGGCCTGGTTGTGGCGCGAATAGACTTTCAGCGCGCCGAGCATGGTTTCGTCGAACACCATCGGCGAGTTGGCGTTGATCAGGCTGGTCAGCACCGTGTTGTTCTCGACGAAGTCGTCCCCGAAGACGAGCTTGGCCATCGCCACCGTGTCCTCGGCCCGCTCCGGCGCCGTCACCGAACCCATGAACGGCTTATCCGAATAGCGGATGTGCGAATAGACCATGTCGAGATGGCGCTTGTTGACCGGCACGTCGACCGGCTCACAGACCGTGCCGCCCGAATGGTGGATCGACGGCGCCATATAGGCGAGCTTCACGAAATTCTGGAAATCCTCGATTGTCGCGTAGCGGCGGTTGCCGTCGAGGTCGCGCACGAAGGGCGGGCCGTAGACCGGCGCGAACACCGTCGCATTGCCGCCGATCTGCACCGAACGTTCCGGGTTGCGCGCATGCTGGGTGTAGATCGAAGGCGCGGTCTTCAAGAGCGAGCGGCAGAGGCCCTTGGGGAAGTGGACGCGCTCGCCCTTGACGTCGGCGCCCGCTTCCTTCCACAGCGCCAGCGCCTCGGCGTCATCGCGAAAGATGATGCCGATCTCTTCCAGCACCGTGTCGGTGTTCTTCTCGATCAGCGCCAGGCCTTCCTCGTTGAGGACCTCGTAGACGTTGATCTTGCGCTTGATGTAGGTGAGCTGGGTGCCCGGACCGCCGCCCGAACGGGCCGCGCGACGTGCCGCCGCGCCGCCGCTGGCGCCGCGTCCGCGCCGTCCACCCGGCGCTTCCTGCTCGACTGCCACGTTATCGCTCATGATCGTTCTTCCTGTAACTTGGCCTGAATTGGCTGGGGCGGCCCGTCGCTGCCGCCTCTTGCCTGGATCGTAGTCATGCACCCTATTGGAAACGGCCAGCCAGCGCCAACGCCTGTCGCAAAATCGACAAGAAAAGCGTCAATTTTTCAGTCGCTTTCCTTTTGCGGGAAGTCGCAAATCAGCTATGGCTAGCTTGCCCTCGCGGGTTAGGTATTGGCGCATCGATTTTTAGGCTGCCGCAGTCATTCCGAGCAGCAAGGAGCCCGAGGAAAAATGGCCGACGACGAGATCATCCTTTCCGAGCTTTCCGACGAGGAGCTTGTGCAGCAGATGCACGACGACCTCTATGACGGTCTGAAGGAAGAAATCGAGGAAGGCACCAACATCCTTCTGGAGCGCGGCTGGCAGCCCTATACGGTGCTGACCGAGGCGCTGGTCGAGGGCATGCGCATCGTCGGCGAGGATTTCCGCGACGGCATCCTCTTCGTGCCGGAAGTGCTGCTCTCGGCCAACGCCATGAAGGCCGGCATGGCCATTCTGCGTCCGCTGCTCGCCGCCACCGGCGCGCCCAAGCAGGGCAAGATGGTGATCGGCACCGTCAAGGGCGACATCCACGACATCGGCAAGAACCTCGTCGGCATGATGATGGAAGGCGCCGGCTTCGACGTCATCGACCTCGGCATCAACAACGCGGTCGAGAAATATCTCGACGCCATCGAGCAGCACCAGCCCGACATCATCGGCATGTCGGCGCTGCTCACCACCACCATGCCTTATATGAAGGTCGTCATCGACACGATGAAGGAAAAGGGCATCCGCGACGATTACGTCGTCCTGGTCGGCGGCGCGCCCCTCAATGAGGAGTTCGGCAAGGCCGTCGGCGCCGACGCCTATTGCCGCGACGCCGCGGTGGCCGTCGAAACCGCAAAGGATTTCATGAAGCGCAAGCACAACGTTCGCGCTTCCGCCTGATACGAGGCATCAGGATGGATCTAAAAAAGCCGCGCCTTGCAGCGCGGCTTTTTTGTTCCCAGATGATGGAAAAGGCTGCCGATCAGTTGACAGTGTCCTTGACCGCCCTTGCCGTCGATTTGACGTCCTTGCCGACGCCCCGGATGGTGTTGGCGCAAGCGGTGAGCGCAAGCGCGCAGGCCAGGATGGCGATCGGCGCGACGCGTAGCAGTTTCATGAACGGTGTCTCCCTCGACAGATATTAAGCCCCGCAGCGAAGGCCGGCCCGACTTGGTCAAGACGCAAAAAACGGAACCGAATCAAACAGACAGGCTGCTCGTCATCGCCTGCGGGATGATTGCGCGCGAAGTTTTGGCCGTCAAGCAACAGCTAAAGCTCGACCATCTCGAGCTGACCTGCCTGCCGGCCGAGTTCCATTTCTATCCGGACCGCATCGCGCCGGCGATGGATAAGGCGATCGAGAAGGCCAAGGCGGAGGGCTACGATCACATCTTCGTCGGCTATGCCGACTGCGGCACGGGCGGCCTGCTCGATCATGTCATCGAGAAGCATGGCGTCGAGCGCATGGCAGGGCCGCACTGCTTTGCCTTCTACCAGGGCATGGACACCTATGCGAAGGTCGCCGATGGCGACATGATGTCGTTCTACATGACCGACTTCCTCTGCCGCCAGTTCGAGGCCTTCTTCATCAAGCCGCTCGGCCTCGACCGGCATCCCGAGCTGATCAAGGACTATTTCGGCAATTACGAGAAGCTCATCTATCTCGCCCAGACCGACGATCCGGAACTCGACAAGGTCGCCGAGAAGGCTGCGGTTATGCTCGGCCTCGCCTACGAGCGCCGCCGGACTGGCTATGGTGATCTGACGAGCGAACTGGCGCGGGTGGCAACCGGCGCTTGACGGCTTCAAGCCTCCGCTTCGAGCGCCGCCAATACATCGGCAAAACTTGTCTTGCACACGAAGCCCAGCCGCTCTTTTGCCCGCGAGGGATCGTAGACGCGGTCGATCGACGAAAACATCGTCCAGCCCTTCCTCGTATAGAGCCCGGGATAATCCGGGAAATAGCGCGCGACAACCGATGGCGCGTCGGCGATGAGCTCGGCGCAGTCAAGCGGCCGGAACGGAGTCGGCGCCGAGATGATAAACGTGTCGAACCCGAGCAGCGGAGCTTTCTCCAGCGCCGCGACATGAGCCTTCGCGGCATCCTCCACCGTCAGCCGGCGAAACAGAAATTCGTTGGCCTTGGTGTTGGCGTCGGATTGCTCGATGGCATGCGCCATGTCGTCCGCTTCGGGAAAGAAGCGTGCCGTACGCAGCACCACGACCGGCAATCCATGCTGAAGGTTATAAAGACGGCACAGATGCTCGGCCGACAGCTTCGTCACGCCATAGATGTTGCGCGGCTCTGGCGACATCTCCTCCGTCAGCCAGGCGGCCTTGCGCGCGCCGCCCTGGAAGCCGGCGCGGATCGCCTGCGAGATCATCAGCGACGTCGTCGACGTGAAGACGAAGCGTTCGGCACCGAAGGCGACCGCCGCATCGAGCAGATTCAGCGTCCCCTGGACGTTGGTCGAGACGAAATCCGTGTTCTCGAAATGCTCGATGTTGGGCTTGTGCAGCGCGCCGCTGTGAATGATGGCCTCGATCCGATTGTCGCGGACCGTGCTCAAGACAAGATCGCGATCCGCGACCGAGCCGACGACCTGCGTGCGCGCTGAGGCGATCGGATCGAGGCCGATGACGTCATGGCCGAGCGCTTCGAGCCGTGGCAGAAGCGCGCTGCCCAGCCAGCCGGACGATCCCGTGAGCAATATCCGCATCGATCAACCGCCATTTTTGAGCTCACGCTGTTAAGCACGGATGACAGGCGAGCGCGAACCGGTAAGTTGTGCGCCAGTGACGAAAAGAACTGTTCCAGCCATCGATTTCAGGAGACACTTTTCATGACCCCTCGCCTGCTTTTTGCCGCTCTCGGCCTCGTCGCCCTCACCTTGCCCGCCCATGCCGACGGCCAGGTGCAGAAGCTGATCACCGCCGCCGACAAGGCGCGGCTGGATAAATATGGCGAGACCCGCAAGGCGGCTCTCGAGGAGGCAAAGGCCGGCAATCCGGCGGAGGTCAAGCAGTTGGATGACCTGCTCGCCAAGCCGCTCGTCACATTCTCGGACAAGGACCTCACGGGCAGCTGGAAATGCCGCACCATCAAGGCGGGCGGCTTGAGCCCGCTGATCATCTATGGCTGGTTCAGGTGCAAGGTGACCGACACGGCTCCGGCTGGCGGCTTGCCAAGATCAACGGCTCGCAACGCACCACCGGTCGCTTCTTCGACGATGGGGAGAAGCGCTCGATCTATCTCGGCTCGTTCTCGGTGAACAACGACAAGGCCAAGCCCTATGGCAGCGGTCCTGAGAGCGACCAGGTCGGCTACGCCTTCCGCAACAGCGCCGCCGAATGGCGTATCGAATTCCCCGCGCCCTATTACGAATCCAAGCTCGACATCATGGAATTCAAGCGCTGAGCCGGGTTCTGAAACGCCTCCGGCACACCAAGGATTAACCCGCCCCGCATAGCATGCGCCCGGTTTTCAAAGCGGGTGCTTGCCGTGGCAGCGTCGGAATCGAGTACGCGACCGATCGTGGTCGTCACGGAAGGTGGCCCGCATATCTGGGCCATCGTCAATGCGATTGCTGATCGCGTCGGTCCTGTCAGCGTCATCCTCGAGAACCCTGAATCCAAAAAGCGGCTGCTCATGGGCCGCGCCCGGCGGCAGGGCTGGATCTCGGCCATCGGGCAGCTCGGCACCATGGTGCTGACCAGGCTCGGCAAGCGCTTCCTTGCCGGCCATTCCGAGCGGCTTATCGCCGAAGAGAAGCTCGCGACCGAGCCGCGGCAAGGCCAGGCGATCATCCATGTGCCCTCAGCCAACGGGCCGGAATGCCTGAAGGAAATCGCCAGCATCGGACCGGGCGTCGTCCTGCTCGCCGGCTGCAGGCTGCTGTCGAAGGACACGTTGTCCAGGATGCCTTGCCAGGTGCTCAACTATCACGCCGGCATCGCGCCGAAATATCGCGGCATGAATGGTGGCTACTGGGCGCTGGCCTCCGGCGACGCGCAGAACTTCGGCACCACCGTGCATCTCGTCGATGCGGGCGTCGACACCGGCGGCGTGCTCAAGCAGGCGCGCGGCAAGCCCAAGACGGGCGACACCATCGCCAGCTACGCGCTACGCCAGGCAGCGTTTTCGCGCGATATCTGCGTCGAGGCGGTGAAGGATGCGCTGGCCGGGAAGCTGGAAACGATCGATCCCGGACTGCAGTCGAAGCAGTGGTATCACCCGACGATCTGGTTCTATCTCTGGACCGGTTTGACCAAGCGCGTCTGGTAATCAGCCGGCGACGGATTCCGGCATTCGCTTTGCGCCATCGCCAGCGTCGCTTTTGAAGGGGCGCGCGTCGTCCCATAACAAGCAGCCCAACAGCGCATGCGGCAATGCTCCAACGTATCGAGGAGTTGAAAATTCATGGCCGATCTGATCGTCGTCTATTGGCGCGATATCCCCGCCCAGGTCATCGTCAGGAAGGGCCGGCAGAACGCCAAGCGCGAACTGCCGCTGCGCTTCACCGAGGCGATCGACATGTGCGCCATGCGCACCGGCGCCGGCGGCACCGACGACTATCTGGCGGAATGGCGCAAGGCCGACCCCGTCCCGGTCGGCGACGACATCGAGGCCGAGGTCGAGAAGGCCTATCAGGAACTCGACGCGAAATATGATCGCGAGCGGCTGGTCGCTCTGGTCAAGGCTGGCGGGAAAGAAAATGTCTGACAAGCAGCCGGCGGTTACCCAGGCCACATTGGTCAAGAAGGCAGCGCCGAAATCCGACTACAAGCCTGCCGACGTGTCGCCGCAGCGCCGCGTCCAGCGCACCTTCGCCGTGCGGCTTTGGTCGATCAGGCATTCGCGCTTGCTCGAATGGTTCTACAGCCGATTCGCCGACGTCTTCCTGCTCTTGCACCCGCTCTGGAAAGGCATCGGCTACGGCCGCGTCGAAGCTCCAGTCAAGTTTGTCGAAAAGCGCGTGAAGGGCTTCATGTTCGACTGCCGGATGTGCGGCCAGTGCGTGCTTTCCTCCACCGGCATGTCCTGCCCTATGAACTGCCCCAAGCAGCTGCGCAACGGCCCTTGCGGCGGCGTGCGCGCCAACGGCAATTGCGAGGTCGAGCCGGACATGCCTTGCGTCTGGGTCAAGGCCTGGGAAGGCTCGCGCAATATGGTGCATGGCGACAAGATCCTGACCGTGCAGAAGCCCGTCGATCAGTCGTTGCGAGAAACCTCGGCCTGGCTGCGGGTGACCGCGCAGGCCGCCGCGGCGCGTGAAACGATCCAGAATCCGGGAGCTTCGGCATGACCGCCCGCCAGCTCGACGAGAACCCGGCCGGCATCCATTTGCCGCTCGATCCCCTGCCCGGCCACACGTCGCGCGGCCGGCTGGAGCGCGTGCTGCGCCGCGGCGAGTTCGCGGTCACCACCGAGCTCAACCCGCCCGACAGCGCCGACCCGGAAGATGTCTACAATCGCGCCAAGATCTTCGACGGCTGGGTCGACGCCATCAACGCGGTCGACGCCTCGGGCGCCAACTGCCACATGTCCTCGGTGGGCATTTGCGCGCTGCTTACCCGCATGGGCTACGCGCCGATCATGCAGATCGCCTGCCGTGACAAGAACCGCATTGCCATCCAGGGCGACGTGCTGGGCGGCGCCGCCATGGGCGTCGCCAACATGCTTTGCCTCACCGGCGACGGCGTGCAGGCCGGCGACCAGCCCGGCGCCAAGCCGGTCTTCGACCTCGATTCCATGTCGCTGCTCGAAACTATCCGCATAATGCGCGACAACGGCAAGTTCCTGTCCGGCCGCAAGCTGACGACGCCGCCGCAGGTTTTCCTCGGCTGCGCGGTCAATCCTTTCGCGCCGCCTTACGACTTCCGCCCGATCCATCTCGGCAAGAAGATCGCCGCCGGGGCGCAATTCGCGCAGACGCAGTACTGCTTCGACGTGCCGATGTTCAAAGCCTTCATGCAGAAGGCCCGCGACCTCGGCCACACCGAAAGGCTCTTCCTGCTCTGCGGCGTCGGTCCGCTGGCGTCCGCCAAGACGGCGAAGTGGATCCGCTCCAACGTGCCGGGCATTCACATCCCCGATGCGGTGATCAAGCGGCTGGAAGGCGCGCAGGATCAGAAGAAGGAAGGCAAGCAGCTCTGCATCGACATCATCAACGAGGTGAAGGAAATCCCGGGCGTCGCCGGCATCCATGTGATGGCCTATCGCCAGGAAGAATATGTCGCCGAGATCGTCGATGAATCCGGCGTGCTGAAAGGCCGCCAGCCCTGGAAACGCGAGATCCGCCGCGACGACCAGATCGTCGCCCAGCGGCTCGACCACATACTGCACGACGAGATTACCGAAACCCAGGTGGACATGGTGAAGACCGCGCACTGATGTATGTCGCCCAAAAGTGGGAACCGGTTTTGGGGCAACGACATACATCAACTTAGAGTCTAGAGCGCGGCCGGCACGCATTCACTTGAACCAAATCAGATAACGATATAAAGAACTCTTTATATCCCGACGGAGAGATCGCATGACCCGCACCATCGTCGCCTCGGCGACCCGAGAAATCGTCATCGGCTTCGATCAGCCCTTCTGCGTGATCGGCGAACGCATCAACCCGACCGGCAGGAAGAAGCTCGCCGCCGAGATGGTGGCCGGCAACTTCGAGACTGTCATCAAGGACGCGCTGGAGCAGGCCGCCTGCGGCGCCACCATGCTCGACGTCAATGCCGGCGTCACCGCCGTTGACCCGAACGCCACCGAGCCGGCGCTTCTGGTGCAGACGCTCGAGATTGTGCAGGGCCTGGTCGATCTGCCGCTGTCGATCGACTCTTCGGTGACCGCAGCGATCGAGGCCGCGCTGAAGGTCGCCAAGGGCCGCCCGCTCGTCAACTCCGTCACCGGCGAGGAAGAGAAGCTCGAGGCCATCCTGCCGCTGGTCAAGAAATACAACGTCCCGGTCGTCGCCATCTCCAACGACGAGACCGGCATCTCGATGGATCCGGATGTCCGCTTCGCTGTCGCCAAGAAGATCGTCGAGCGTTGCGCCGATTTCGGCATTCCCGCGCATGACGTCGTCGTCGATCCGCTGGTGATGCCGATCGGCGCGCTGGGCGATGCCGGCCGCCAGGTGTTCGCGCTGCTGCGCCGCCTGCGTGAAGAGCTCAAGGTCAACACCACCTGCGGCCTCTCCAACATCTCCTTCGGCCTGCCGCACCGCCATGGCATCAACGCCGCCTTCATCCCGATGGTGATCGGCGCCGGCATGACCTCCGCAATCATGAACCCGGTGCGGCCGCAGGAAATGGAAGCCGTGCGCGGCGCCAATGTGCTCAACGGCACCGACGAGAACTGCACCAACTGGATCCGCACCTACAAGGACTACAAGCCGGCCGAAGGCGGCCATGCCGTTGCGGCTCCGGTCGCTGTCACCGCTCCCGGTGAAGGCGCTGCCGCCGGCGGCCGCCGCCGCGGCGGCCGCGAAGCCCGCATGGCCAGGGGATAAGCGCGCAATCGTGGGCCGCACCGCAAACAATGCTGGTCCGATCGCATCGCGGATGCGTTCGGACAGTTCTGCTTTGCGTTCAGGCCATGCCCAAAATGGCGTCGAACAGCGCCATCCCCGCCCACGATCCGAAAATGCCCGTGACGCCGCCGACGATGAAATCATCGTCATAGGCGGGCCAATAGGCGTGCAGCGCCAGGGTTCCGACGACCGCGCCGACAATCCCTGTGGCAAGATATTGCGGATTGCGCAACCACGAGCCCTTGATCACGCGCACCATGGTGAACGCGGTGAAGATGGCGGAGGGCAGCAGATCCGACATGGTTGGCCCCTGGACCAATGGACTCTCCGCCCAATAGTAGAACGATCCGTTAAACGGCATCGGCAATTGCCATCGAGACGCGTGCCAGCATGAATCCTCCCCCCAACATCACCGATCCGCTCGTCCTGTTCATGCCGTCGGGCAAGCGCGGCCGGTTCCCGGTCGGCACGCCGGTGCTCGATGCGGCGCGCCAGCTCGGCGTCTATGTCGAAAGCGTGTGCGGCGGCCGCGCCACCTGCGGGCGCTGCCAGATCGAGGTGCAGGAAGGCAATTTCGCCAAGCACAAGATCATCTCGTCCAACGACCACATCTCGCCCAAGGGCGCCAAGGAGGAGCGCTACGAGCGCGTGCGCGGCCTGCCCGAGCGGCGTCGTCTTTCCTGCTCGGCGCAGATTCTCGGCGATCTGGTCATCGACGTGCCGCAGGACACGGTCATCAACGCCCAGACCATCCGCAAGGACGCCGACACCAGGGTGATCGCCCGCGATACGGCAATCCGCATGTGCTATGTCGAGATCGAAGAGCCCGACATGCACAAGCCGCTCGGCGACCTCGACCGGCTCAAGATCGCCCTGATGAAAGACTGGGGTCTCAAGAATCTCGAATTCGACTTCTATCTGCTGCCGCAGGTACAGGGCATCCTGCGCAAGGGCAACTGGACCGCAACGGCCGCCATCCACAAGGACGCCGACAGCGACATCGCACGCGTCATCGCGCTGTGGCCGGGCCTGAAGAATGAGGCCTACGGCCTCGCCTGCGACATCGGCTCGACCACCATTGCCATGCATCTGGTGTCGCTGCTGTCGGGCCGCGTCGCCGCGTCCTCCGGCACCTCCAATCCGCAGATCCGCTTCGGCGAGGATCTGATGAGCCGCGTTTCCTATGTGATGATGAACCCGGACGGCCGCGAGGGCATGACGGTTGCCGTGCGCGAGGCCATTTCCAGCCTGGTCGACAAGGTGTGCGCCGAAGGCAACGTCCAGCGCGCGGACATCCTGGATTCCGTCTTCGTCGGCAATCCGATCATGCATCATTTGTTCCTCGGCATCGATCCGACGGAGCTTGGCGGCGCGCCCTTCGCGCTGGCCGTCTCGGGCGCGGTGCGTATCAAGGCCTCCGACATCGGCTTGAAGCTCAACCAGGGCGCGCGCCTCTATATGCTGCCCTGCATCGCCGGCCATGTCGGCGCCGATGCCGCCGCCGTCACGCTGTCGGAAGGCCCGCATCGCCAGGACGAGATGATGCTGATCGTCGACGTCGGTACCAACGCCGAGATCGTGCTGGGCAACCGGGCTCGCGTCGTCGCGGCCTCCTCCCCCACCGGCCCGGCCTTCGAGGGCGCGGAAATCTCCGGCGGCCAGCGCGCGGCGCCCGGCGCCATCGAGCGCGTGCGCATCGATCCGGACACGTTGGAGCCGCGCTACCGCGTCATCGGCTCGGAACTGTGGTCGGATCAGCCGGGATTCGCCGAGAGCGTGCAGGCGACCGGCGTCACCGGCATCTGCGGCTCCGGCATCATCGAGGTGATCGCCGAGATGTATCTGTCAGGCATCATTTCCGAGGACGGCGTCGTCGACGGATCGCTTAGCATGCGCTCGCCGCGCGTCGTGGCCAACGGCCGCACCTTCTCCTATGTGCTGAAGGAAGGCGAGCCGAAGATCACCATCACCCAGAACGACGTGCGCGCCATCCAGCTTGCCAAGGCGGCGCTCTATGCCGGCACCAAGCTGTTGATGGAAAAGCAGCACACCGATCATGTCGACCGCATCCATTTCGCCGGCGCCTTCGGCTCCTTCATCGATCCGAAATACGCCATGGTGCTCGGCCTGATCCCGGACTGCGACCTCGACAAGGTCTCGGCCGTCGGCAACGCCGCCGGCGCCGGCGCGCGCATGGCGCTCTTGAACCGTGGCTACCGTCGCGAGATCGAAGAGACGGTGAGCAGGATCGAGAAGATCGAGACGGCGCTGGAACCGAAATTCCAGGAGCACTTCGTCTACGCCATGGCGCTGCCGAACAAGGTCGACCCCTTCCCCAAGCTGGCCGCCGCAGTGAAGCTGCCGCCGCGCAAGGCAATGAGCGAGGACGGCGCCGCAGGCGACGCCACCCCGCGCCGGCGCTCACGCGAGGAGCGCGCGGCGCGGCGGGGTCGCGGGTAGGCATCTTTCCGCCTCCAAAACTTCAAATTCATTTGCATGCAAATGTTTCCGGATCCGCACGATCCGGAAACCGAAGCGCTGTTCTCGCGAAATCGACCCGATACAGGCGTGACGCATTTAGCGGCCATCGCATGGCGGCCGGGGATCATTCTCGGGCGCCGCTGGTCTTCAAGGGAGAAGAAAATGTCAATGTTCGGAAATCTCAGCCGCTTCGGTGTCACCATCAGGCAGGCCCACGCCAGGAACAAGGCGATCCGCGCGCTCAACGATCTGCCGGCACATGTCCAGAAGGATATCGGTTGGCCGGCTTCGCCGCCGAGCGACCCGCAGGCAGCCCTGCACAAGCTGCTTTTGGGCACGCCGCGCTGATGACCTTCGCAGACAAATGCAAGCTGCTCGGCAAGCGCCGGGGCCACGATGCGGTTCCGGCGACCGGGGACAACAAACTGCGCGCCGCGCTGCTGCCGAAGCGGCGTTAGAGCATGATCCCGAAAAGTGGGAACCGGTTTTCGGAGAAGATCATGCTCCAACAAGAAGTTTGATCAGTACGACGATTCAGCGAAACGTCGTTCTGATCTAAGGCAATTCCAGGGAAAGCGTTCAGCGACTGGCTCAGCGACTTCGCCATAGCTCCTCCGTAATTGCCTAGACAGGGAAACCGGCACGACCGGATCACGCCGATGTGCCAGCGTGAATCCTTGACATTTTTTTCAGCGGTACAATCTTCGCAGAGCGGGGGAATTCTTTTAGTCGGCTCTGCCGAGATCCGTGTATCCGCATGCCCAGTTTGAAAAGCCACCTCGTTTCGTTCGTCCTGCGGCACAGCCGCAAGAAGGCGTTTTCCAGCCCCGAGAACCTGCAGCGCTGGATCGCCTATGCCCGCAAGACCGAGGACCATCATCCGCCGGCCTTGCTCAAGGCGCGGCTGGACATCGCCGAGACCGAGATCGGCGGTTTTCCCGTCTATGAGATCGCGCCGAAGGCAGGCGAACGTCGGCGCATTCTCTACATGCATGGCGGCGCCTATGTTTTTCAGATCACCTCCTATCATTGGGGACTGATCGCCGAGATGGCCGAGCGTCTCGGCTTCGGCATCACCGTGCCGATCTACCCAATCGCGCCGGAGCACGATTTCCACGATATGTTCGGCATGGTCGGCGACGTCTACCGGCGCATGCTCGAAGAGACCGAGGCCGAGGACATCGTCTTCATGGGTGATTCCGCCGGCGGCAACATGGCCGTCGTGCTGACTATGATGGCGGCCGAGGAGGGCCTGCCCTCGCCGTCGCGCCATGTGCTGATCTCGCCCGGCCTCGACGTTTCGCTTGCAAATCCTGAAGTCTTCGAGGCCGAGCGGCAGGATCCTTGGCTAGGCATTCCGGGTGGGCTGGAAGCAGTGCGGCTCTACAGCGCCGGTTTCGACCGCAAAGACTGGCACATCAGCCCGCTTTACGGCGACTTATCCGTGCTGCCGAAGACGCTGCTGCTGACCGGTTCACGCGACATGCTGACACCGGATAATCTCATCTTCGCCGAACGGGCGCGGGCTGCCGGCGTCGAGGTCGACGTGGTCTATGAGGAGGGCATGTTCCACGTCTGGCCGCTGATCGAGATGCCGGAAGCGCGCCGCGCGCGCGACAGCATCGTATCGTTCCTGAGGGATGAAGCCCGCAGTCAAGCCGAAAGGGAGACGGTCAACTCGTCGGCCAAGGGCCTATCAAGAGCTCCGTTGATGACCGGATTTGCGAGTACGAAGATCGCGTCGGCGATTTCATCGCTTCGATCGGGCTGGTAGCTGATATCGTCCCTGAGTTCGATCAGATTTGCCCATTCCTCCACGTCGGACGCGGCTAGCTCCCCCGTGAGAAAGCGACGGAGCGTCCTCGCTATGTGATCGGCGCTAAGGACAACGATCGGCGTATCCGACCAGCCAAGCTCTCCAATCATGTCGGTCAGCCGCTCAATCGGCTTTGCGAATGCAACGAGGTCGCTGAGCACCGAAAGTCGGTCCATCACGTTCGTCAGAACTTGCCGGTCTCGCGGAACAGCTCGAACGTCGCGCGGATATGGTCGGCCACGGCCTTCACCGGCGCGCTGGCGTCGGGCGCCACCACCATGGCGAGATTGTAGGTGCCAATCTCCGGCATCCCGTCCTTGGCGCCCAGCGAGACCATCTCGTCGCCAAGGAAGGATTTCGGCAGCGGCGCCACCGCAAGGTCGGCCATGATCGCGGCGCGCTGGCCGGCCGTGTGGGCGCTCATATAGGCGATGCGGTAATTGCGGCCTTCGCGTCCAAGCGCTTCGAGCGCGCCGGCCCGCCAGGCGCAGCCCTCCTCCCACAGCGACACCGGCAAAGGTTCGCGCAGATGCGCGCAGCCGCCCTTGGCGCCGGCCCACACGATCGGCTCGGTCAGCAGGACCTCCGCGCCGACGGCGCTGGTCTTGTAGGAATTGGTGAGCAGCGTGATGTCGAGCGCGCGGTCATCCATGCGCCGGCGCAGATTGATGCTCTGGTCGATGGTGACGTCGACGGCGATCGAAGGATGCGACTGCGCGAAGCGCTTCAGCACATGCGGCAGCACGCGCTCGCCATAATCGTCCGGGGACCCAAGCCGCACCACGCCGACAATGTCGGGAATGATGAACTTCGACACCACCTCGCGGTTGATCGACAAAAGCCGGCGGGCATAGCCGAGCAGCATCTCGCCATCCGTCGTCAGCGTCACCGAACGCGCATCGCGCGCGAAGACGGAACGGCCGAGAATATCCTCCAGCTTCTTGATCTGCATGGAGACGGCCGACGGCGTGCGGAACACCGCGTTGGCGGCGGTGGTGAAGGAGCCGGTCTCGGCGATCGCCACGAAAGTGCGCAGCACATCGAGGTCAAGCAGCGGCAAAGGGTGATTGAGCGGGGCGTTCATGGGAGCCGACCTTCAATTTTTCTGATGCAATCCATCATTCCATTTCGTTTGATTGAACATCACTCCGGGCGCATAGTCAACTCGATCGATGCAGGATGCTGCCAAAAGCAGCCATGAAACGACCCTGACACAGTCCTGCAATCGACACGAAATGAAGCTGAAACAGACCTGACTTAACGCAGTGACGGGCGCCTCCCTGCCCGCATAAAGGAGAAAGAAATGTCTATCCTGTCGTCCATTGGTCGGCTTGCGACCGAATTCAGCGCGGCCCGCGCCCGCTATCAGACCGAACGCGCCATCCATGCGCTGCCGATCGAACTGCAGAAGGATATTGGCTGGCCGGAAGCAGCCGACGTCAAGACCGGCCTGCGCCACGGTGTCGGAAGCTGGGCCGGAGCGAAGTAATCACGTGTGTATGGAGATCTGAAGGCCTGCCGCGTCAGCTCGGCAGGCCTTTTTGTTTGTTTTAGGTCTTTTTGTTTGCATTCAAACGACTCTTCCAGCCATGCCGCCGCTGCATGACGCATATGAACCACTCGCATAACGGGTTAACAGGCCAGGTAAGGCATTGTAACCAATAGGAAATTATGGGCACATTGCCCAAAAATGTCGCAAATCGTGTCGCTTTTCATATCAAGTGCTTCGTTTTTGCGATTTAGTTTTTGCCGAAGCGAGCCTATATCAGCGCCAGCAAAAACGAGCTGCCCCACTCCATCAAGCGAAGGCGACCCGTCTGAGCAACCAAATGGAGATGATGATGAAGCTCTTTGCCCGCCTGTTTGCCCGCCGCGAAATGAACCTGACGACCGCTCTGGAGCGTCAGCGCCTCGCCAAGACCATGCCCGGCCAGACCGGCGCCGTGGCCGCTGCCCGTCTCGGCTTTGTTGCCTGAGACAATCCAGCACCGATAGGCTGAATTGAACGCCGCCCGGCTTGCCGAGGCGGCGTTTTCATTTGGGACGGGCAGTTGTCGGCCGCGCAGTGACGCCCTGCGGTTGTACCGATTGCCCATTTGCGACCCATGTCGCAAATTTAATCTTCACTTATCCGCCTACCCGATTGACAGGAATGGTTTTTCCTGTTGTCGCTATGCTGTTCGCGACGTTCTGTTCGCGTCATGGCTGCGTGGGGTTTCACCGTGAATGCCGTAAAGCACCCGATCAAGAGATCGTTCGTCTTCTTCCTCGTTCCCGACTTCACCATGATCGCCTTCGCGACGGCGCTCGACCCGCTGCGCTCCGCCAATCGGATGCTCGGCTACGAGGCCTATAGCTGGCGCCTGGCGAGCATCGACGGCAAGCCGGTTCGCGCCTCGAACGGCGTCGAATGTGCCGTCAACACCTCGCTCGAGGAGGAGCGCAGGAAGATGGCCGGACCGGACCGGCCGAACATGGCGATCGTCTGCAGCGGCATCAATGTCGAGCGCTACCACAACAAATCGGCCTTCGCCTGGCTGCGCGAGGAATACAACCGCGGCGTCGCCGTCGGCGGCCTGTGCACCGGCGCCCATATCCTGGCTGCCGCGGGCCTGCTGTCCAACAAGCGCTGCGCCATCCATTGGGAGAACCTTCCGGGCTTCTCCGAGGCCTTCCCGAAAGCCAATGTCTTCGCCGACCTCTTCGAAATCGACCAGAATGTCTACACCTGCGCCGGCGGCACCGCCGCGCTCGATATGATGCTGAAGCTGATTGGCGACGATTTCGACGAGAGCCTCGTCAACCGCGTCTGCGAGCAGGTGCTGACCGACCGCGTGCGCAGCCCGACGGACCGCCAACGCCTGCCGCTGCGTGCCCGCCTCGGCGTCCAGAATTCCAAGGTGCTCACCATCATCGAGCTGATGGAGGCGAACCTCTCCGAGCCGCTGTCGCTGATCGAGATCGCCGACCATGTCGATCTGTCGCGCCGGCAGATCGAGCGCCTGTTCCGCACCGAGATGGGCCGGTCGCCCGCCCGCTATTATCTGGAGATCCGGCTCGACCGCGCCAGGCATCTGCTGATCCAGTCGTCGATGCCGGTGGTCGAGGTGGCGGTCGCCTGCGGCTTCGTCTCCGCCTCGCATTTCTCCAAATGCTACCGCGAGCTCTATGCCCGCTCGCCGCAGCAGGAACGCGTCGACCGCAAGCAGCTGTTGGCGGCCTAAGCAGGCAGCAGACGCAGTCTAGAGCGGTTCACCGTTTCACGGAAACGGTGAACCGCTCTATCTCTTTGTTTTTACGCAATTCCGGACGGAAAACCGCTCACACTTTTCCTGGAATGCTCTAAGCGGATTGCGTCTGCGCCGTTCGCATCGCCTCGATGCGGATGTCTTCGGTGAGCTGCGCCTTGAGCGCGGAGAATTCCGGGCTGGTCTTCAGTGTGTAGTGGCGCGGATGCGGCAGGTCGACTGGCACGTCCGACTTGATGCGGCCGGGCCGGGCGCTCATCACGATCACCCGCGACGCCATGAAGATCGCCTCCTCGATGTCGTGGGTGACGAACAGCACCGTCTTCTTGCGCCGCTCCCAGATGCCGAGCAGCAATTCCTGCATCAGACCGCGCGTCTGGTTGTCGAGCGCGCCGAACGGCTCGTCGAGCAGCAGGATTTCGGGATCGTTGGCCAGCGCCCGCGCGATCGCCGTGCGCTGCTGCATGCCGCCCGACAGTTGCTTCGGCCAGTGGCTCTCGAAGCCTTTCAGGCCGACGAGATCGACATAGGAGGCGACGATCTCGTTGCGCTCGCGCTCGGGCCGGCCTTGCTCGCGCAGGCCGAAGCCGATGTTCTCGGCGACCGTCAGCCAGGGAAACAGCGTGTAGGACTGGAACACCATGCCGCGATCCGGTCCCGGCCTCGTGACAGCCTTGCCGTCGAGCAGCACGCGACCGGTGCTCGGCGCTTCCAGTCCGGCGACGATCCGGAGCAAGGTCGACTTGCCGCAGCCGGATGGCCCCAGGATGGTGATGAAATCATTGGCCGCCACCGCAAGGTCGATCGGCTGCAGCGCCCGCACCGGCTGCCCGCCCCCGACCCCGGTAAAGGTCCGCGAAACGCCTTCGATCAGCAGCTTGCTCATGCCAGGCTCCATGGAAAGAGCCAGCGGTTCAGCGCCTTGAAGGCGAAATCGGACAGAAGCCCGATCAGCCCGATGACGATGATGCCGAAGATGATCTGCCCTGTCGCCAGCCGCGACTGGCTGTTGATGATCATGTAGCCGATGCCCGACGACGAGCCGATCAGCTCGGCGACGATCACATAGGTCCACGCCCAGCCGAGCACCAGCCGCAGCGTTTCGGCGATTTCCGGCGCATTGGCCGGCATGATCACCCGCTTGACGATGCCGTTGTCGGTCGCCCCCAGCGTATAGGCGGCTTCGACGAGGTCGCGGCGCGTAGCGCCGACCTTGACCGCGACGATCAGAATGATCTGGAACACCGAGCCGACGAAGATCACCAGGAGCTTTTCAAACTCGCCGATGCCGGCCCACAGGATGAGCAACGGGATGAAGGCAGAGGCCGGCAGGTAGCGCGCAAAGGACACGAACGGCTCGAGGAAGGCTTCGACCGGCTTCCAGGCGCCCATGGCGATGCCGATCGGCACCGCCACGATCGAGGCCAGCACGAAGCCGCCGAAGACCCGCCAGATGGTGATCATTATGTCGAGCCAGAACCGGTCTTCGACGAGCAGCCGCCAGCCGTCCTTGAGCATCGACAGAGGATCGGCAAGGAAGATCCGGTTCACATGGCCGCCGAGCGTGATCCATGCCCAGAACGCCACGAACAGCACGAAGAAAGCGATGCCGAGCACGGTTCGCGTGCCCGGCGCAACGGGGTGCAAGGGACGCAGCATCAGGCCCTGTCCTTAAAGCATGTGCCCCGAAAGCGGGAACCGGTTTTCGAGTAAAGACATGCGCAAAATGAAAGAACTAAAGCGCGAGGAGCGTATCTGAAGGATCGCGACGCGCTTTAGCGAGAAGGGATCGGCGGCCTTGCGCCGCACGATCGGCTGATGCGCGATCAGTTGGCGACCGCGCTGGTATCGGCAAGCGTCGTCACATCCGGGACTTCCTTGATCAGCCCCATCTGCAGCAAAAGCTCGGCCGCGGTCTTGGAAAAATCCTGGAATTCCTTGGTGAAGAACTGCTTGTTCTCCGCCTTGTCGGCCCATTTCAGGTATTTGGCCGAATCCTCGAACTCCTTGGCCGACTGCTTCACGTCGGCGCCCATGATCTCGTAGGACTTCTGCGGGTCCTTCTTGATCAGGTCTAGCGCGTCGAAATAGCTGTCGGCGAGCGCCTTGGCGGCATCGGGATTGGCCTTGAGGAAGTCCGGCGTGCAGCCGACCGTGTCCAGCACCATCGGGTAGTCGAGCGTGGTCGCCAGGATATGGCCCTGGTCGGCCTTGTCGCGGACCGCCGAGATGAACGGCTCATAGGTGACGGCGGCATCGTTCTGGCCGGCCAGGAAGGCCTGCGCCGCCGCATCCGGCTCCAGATTGACGACGGTGACGTCCTTGGTCGACATGCCGTTCTTGTTGAGCACCCAGGCGAGCAGGAAATAGGGCGAGGTTCCGGGCGCGGACGAGGCGACATTCTTGCCCTTGAGGTCGGCGACGGACTTGATGTCGTTGCGCACGACGATGCCGTCGGCGCCATAGGACTTGTCGAGCTGGAAGATCTGCTTGGTGGTGACGCCGCTGGCGTTCCACACCATCCAGGTCTCAACCGTGGTCGCCGCGCATTGCAGGTCGCCGCTGGCAATCGCCAGCGGGCGGCTCGCTTGCGGCACCTTCTTCAGCGTGACGTCGAGCCCGTGCTTTTCGAAAAGCCCGGCCTGCTTGGCCAGCGTCAGCGGCGCGAAGCCGGTCCAGCCGCTGATACCGATGGTAAGCGAGGTGGCTGCCATCGCCGGCGCGCTGAGCATGGCGGCCGCCGTCAGCGCCGCCGCGAAAATGGTGGTCCTGTTCATTTGTGGTTCCCCTTTTTGTGGTGAGCAAAGATTGTCTCACAGACACCAAAAGGCTTGTCAATGAAGCGGCGTTTCAACGAAACGTCATCCTGATCGGATGCCTCTTCTCCAACCCTCACGGCATGCCCCAGCCGCGGTTGCGCCACATCTTTTCGCCGGCGAGGCAATCGGTGGCCGGCCTGTCGTCGGCGAGCACGACCGGCGGATGAGCGGCCTCTTCGGCTGCCCATTGCGGCGAAGCGGGGCCGGCGAGCTCGAGTACCAGCTTGCGGCGGATCGCTTCGGGAAACTGCGTCCAGTCATTGACCGGGATCATGAAGGCGCCCGGCCCGCCGATGACGCAGTCGCTGTAGTAGCGGTCCAGATTATCGACGTCGAAGGCGCCGCTGAAGCCGCCGCGCGTCATCAGCGGCAGGCCGTTGATGGTGATGCCTTGCCTGACCACCTCGTCGCGCGTGAGATCGACCGGCGCGCCCTGGTTGTTCGGCCCGTCGCCGGAAACGTCGATGACACGCTTGGTCCCCTGGAATCCGCTCTCTGCGAACAGATCGCTGCCGAAGCTCAGCGCCCCGGAAATCGAGGTGCGCCGGGCGCTGTCCGGCGGGTTGGCGTCGAGCTTCGCGACGAACCCCTCGGCATCGGCGCGGTTGGCGATCACGGTCCACGGCACGACGACTCGCTGCCAGGTCGTGCCCGCCCATTCGACATAGGTGACGGCGATCTTGCCATAGGCGCCGTCGGCGATGGCCTTCAGCACATTGTCATGCGTCAGCGCCGCCGCGTAGCCGTGACGCTGGATCTCCAGCTCGGCCGGCGACATGGAAAGCGAGACATCGACCGCCAGCACCAGCTCGACATCGACCGGCTCGGCGGGAGAAGCCGCTGGCGTCAGCCAAAGCGCCAGCGCCAGAGCGGCGCTGCCTGAAAAGATATGCCTTGCGCGGGCATAAGCAGACATGACGGAAGGTTAGGCGAAAATCGCCACGCACAAAAGCCGGGAATTCCCGGGCGCCGGATCTGGCCGGCCTGGATCTTCTAGAAATACCGCGCGAGGTTCGAACGGATACGCTCCAGCACCGTATCGCCGGAAAGGTCGGGCACGAATTTCGCGCCGGTGATCGCTTCATAGGCCTGGATATAGACCGCAGAGGCCTGGTTGATGATCTCGTCCGGAATTGGCGGGATCGGGTCCTTGTAGGGATCGCACCGCGCTGACACCCAGGAGCGGACGAAATCCTTGTCGAAGCTCTGCGGGCGCCCGCCGCTTGCGAACGCCTCGTCATAACTCGCAGCGATCCAATAGCGGCTGCTGTCAGGCGTATGGATTTCGTCCGCCAGCACGATGGTGCCGTCCGGCGCGGTGCCGAATTCATATTTGGTGTCGGCGAGAATCAGGCCGCGTTCGGCGGCGCGCTGCTGGCCGCGAGCGAACAGCTGCAGCGCATAGCGCGATACCGTATCCCACTGTTCCTGCGTGAGCAGCCCCTGGTCGATGATCCCGGCCTCCGACAAGGGCTCGTCATGGCCGCCATGGGCGGCCTTGCTGGTCGGCGTGATGATCGCCTGTGGCAGCTTTTCATTGTCGCGCAGCCCGTCGGGAAAGCTGTGGCCGTAGAAGCTGCGCTCGCCTTTGCGATACTTGGTCAGGATCGAGGTGCTGGTGGTCCCCGCCAGATAGCCACGCACGACCATCTCGACCGGCAGCATGTCGAGCCGCGTGCCGACGACGACGTTGGGGTCGGGATATTCCAGCACGTGGTTGGGACAGATGTCGCCGGTTTCCTCGAACCAGTAGCGCGCCGTTTGGGTGAGCACCTCGCCCTTGAACGGGATCGAGGCCAGGATGATGTCGAACGCGCTCAAGCGGTCGGTGGCGATGATGATGCGACGCCCGTCCGGCAGGTCGTAATTTTCGCGCACCTTGCCCTGATAGTGATTGGGGAGCTCGGGAATGAAGGCTTCGGACAGGATGCGCATGGGGCGTGGGCTTTCGCAGGCTTCTGATCGAGCCACATAAGCCGCTGGCTCCCTGCACATCAAGCCGGATGCTGCGGAACGGGCTTCTTATTGCCGGCGGCGCGAAACGCCCGCCAGTTCGGCCTGAAGGAAGGGGGAAACCACAGCAGGATACCGGCCAGGGCCGCAGGCACGATGACCGCGAA
Organism: Mesorhizobium sp. ORS 3359; assembly: GCA_000824845.1. Classification (GTDB taxonomy): domain Bacteria; phylum Pseudomonadota; class Alphaproteobacteria; order Rhizobiales; family Rhizobiaceae; genus Mesorhizobium. The sequence continues at coordinate 191,012 of CCNC01000141.1, forward strand.
ACGCAGGACCGAAAGCACGACGCCGCAGAAGCCGACGATCCGCGTGGCAGCCTCCGCGCCGAAACGCGGCGCAAGCAGATGCCTGGCGATCGCCCCGCCATCGAGCGGAATGGCCGGAAGGAGGTTGAGAATGGCCAGGGCCGCATTCACCAAGGCGCCAAGCCAAAGCGTCCACTCAAGAAGCGTGTCCGGTCTCGGCGGCGGTGAGCTGAAAAGACCGTCCGGATAGACAGCCGACAAGGGCCGCGCAAGAAGGTAATAGGCAGCGGCAAAGCCCGCCGCCAGGACGATGTTCACCAACGGCCCGGCGAAGGCGATCCACGCCCAGCCATAGGGCGAGGCCGCGCCGGACTTGAACCAGGCAATTCCGCCGAACAGGTACAGGTCTATCCGTTGGGTGCCGATGCCGCGCCGTCGCGCTACCCAGACATGGGCAAGTTCATGCAGAAACACCGACAGGAACAGGAGCGCGGCGAATACGACCGTATGGATCAGGGCGAGCCTGGGATGCCTCGACCATTCATGCATGAACGGCAGGACGGCCGGAATGGCAAAGGTCCAGCTGACATGAACGGGAATGTTCCCCTTCATCACGAAGGTGAATGCGTCGTTCTTCCTGTCCCAACCGAACCGTTGCAAACCTGCTCACTCCGCCCGGCGCAACGTTATGCGAATCACGGCCCGCACAAAAGCGAAAGCCTGACCGGAGCCGGGCTTTGCATCTTTCTGCCTCCGATCCTCAGCTCCTCGGCTTGAGGTTCTCCGGGTCGTAGAGCGGCTTGTAACCGACTCCAGCCACCTCGACCGGATAGGTCTCGCCGAAATACTCGACCTGCAGCTTGCGGCCTTCCTGGCAGTACGCCCAGGGCAGATAGGCAAGCGCGATGTTCTTGCCGATCGTCGGGCCATAGGCGACCGAAGTGGTGAAGGAGCGGCGGCCGAGCTCGTCGACCAGCGTCTCGCCGCTCGCGGGATCCTGCACCGGCATGGTGCCGACCGGATAGCGCGCGACGCCCTTGGAATCGGTGTTCTCGGTCATCACCAGCGTGCACAGCATCGCCGGCTGATGCTCGCGGGCGCGATACTCCAGATGCTTGGCTTTGCCGCAGAAGTCGTTGTCCTTGACCTTCGGACGGGCAAGGTCGGCCTCGAGCAGATTGTATTCGGTCAGCAGATCGGCGTTCTGCAGCCGCAGGCTCTTTTCCATGCGGCGCGTGTTGGCGTAGGTCTCGACGCCGAACGGCATGACGCCGGTGGAGCGTAGCGCGTCCCACACGGCGAGTCCGTCCTCGTAGCGCATATGCAGTTCCCAGCCCTGCTCGCCGACATAGGAGATGCGGAAGGCGGTCACATCCTTGCCGCCGATCCGGATCGGCTTGATCGCCGCGAAGGGGAAATTCTCCGGCGCCAGGCCATTCGGATCCTCGACCACCTTCTGCAAGGTCGTGCGGGCATTCGGCCCCCAGATACCGATGGTGACGTATTTCTCCGTCACGTCGGTGACGGTGACGTCGAAACCCTTGTCCTGCGCGGTGCGCTGCATGTAGCGGAAGTCGCGCGGGCCGGCGTCGGCGCCGTCGATCACTCGGCAGCGGTCGGCCATGCGGATGACGGTGAAGTCGGCGCGCACCATGCCTTCCTCGTCGAGGAAGTGGGTGTAGATGCCCTTGCCGATATTGTTGTCGCCGCCGATCTTGGCCGCGCACAGCCATTCGAGCAGGGCTACATGGTCGGGACCCTCTACGTCATACATCGAGAAATGCGACAGGTTGACGATGCCGCAATCCTCGCTCATCGCCAGATGCTCCGCATTGGAGACACGCCAGAAATGGCGGTTGTCCCATTCGTTCTCGCGCACCGGCACCCGGTTGCCGTATTTCTCCAGCAGATGCTCGTTGGCGGCGTAGCCGTGGGCACGCTCCCAGCCGCCCAGTTCCATGAAATACCCGCCGAGCTCCTTCTCGCGTTCCCAGAACGGCGAGCGGCGGATGTTGCGGCCCTTCGAGAAGGGCTCGCGCGGATGCACCGCTGGATTATAGACCTTCATCGCCGTCTCGGTGCAGCGATCCCAGATGAACTGCTCCTGCGTCTGGTGCGGGTAGAAGCGCGAATAGTCGATCTGGTGATGGTCGATCGCGGTGCGACCGTCGGTCATCCAGTCGGCGATCAGCTTGCCCATGCCGGGGCCGTCCTTGACCCAGATGGCGACGGCGTACCACAGGCCCCTCACCTTCTGGCTCTCGCCCATCGACGGGCCGCCATCGGTGGTCACTTGCAGCAAGCCGTTGAAGGAATGACCTTCATTGTAACCCAGTTCGCCCAGGATCGGCGTCAATTCCATGGCACGCTCCAGTGGCGCCATGATCTGCTCCATGTCGAGATCGCGCTGCGACGGCGACAGCCGCGCCTCATGCTTCTCGAGCAGGTCGCGCGGGTGGCAGAGGCGCGGATTGGTCTCCTCGTAATAACCCCATTCGATCTGCCCGCCCTCGGCGGTCTTCGGATCGCCGGTGTCGCGCATATAGGCCGAGTTGCCCTGGTCGCGCAGCAGCGGCCAGCCGATCTCCTTGCCGGTGCCGGCAAATTCGTTGTAGGGGCCGAAGAAGGTCAGCGGATGGTCGATCGGCATGACCGGCAGGTCCTCGCCGACCAGCGCCGCGGTGAGCCGGCCCCAGATGCCGGTGCAGACCACGACATAATCAGCCTCGATCGTGCCGCGCTCGGTGACCACGCCCTTGATGCGGCCGTTCTCGACGATCAGCTCCTTGGCCGAGGTATTGGCGAAAGCCTGCAGCTTGCCGGAAGCGACACCCTGGTCGACCAGCTTGCCGGCCACCGTCTGCGAGCGCGGGATGACGAGGCCGGCATCCGGGTCCCACAGGCCGCCCTGCACCATATGCTCCTCGATCAGCGGGAATTTCTCCTTGATCTCGGCCGGCTCGATGAACCGCGCACGGGTGCCGAACGCCTTGGCGGAGGCGATCTTGCGCTTGATCTCGTCCATGCGGGCATCGTCGCCGACGCGGGCAACCTCGAGGCCGCCGACGCGCGCGTAATGCCCCATCTTTTCGTAGAAATCGATGGAGTAGAGCGTCGTCCAGCAGGACAGGAAATCGTGGCTGGTCGTGTAGCAGAAATCCGAGGCATGCGCCGTCGAGCCGATATCGGTCGGGATGCCCGACTTGTCGATGCCGACGATATCGTCCCAGCCGCGCTCGATCAGGTGATGCGCGACCGACGCGCCGACGATACCGCCCAGGCCGACGATGACGACCTTCGCCTTTTTCGGAAACTCTGCCATTGCCCGCGACTCCAAAGGGATAGACGGGCGCGTTTGCGCGCCCTTCGAATGGCGCACAATATGCAGAGGACAACGGCTGGGCTACCGCCTGTTTGCGACACGCCGCAGGTGCGGCGCGACCCCGCGCGCTGAGCGGTCACCCGGAGGGAATCAACTCAGGCGAAGGCCCAGATGTCCTCGGCCTGGAAGCCGACCTGATAACCGGCGGTCTTCAGCTTGACCACGACCTGGCCGATCTCGGCGGCAGGCAGCGCGCCGACCTCGATCTTGATCATGCCGGGGCGGTAGCGTTGCAGATCAAGCTGCTCGAACACCGTCCAGTCGGCGCCCTCGCAGTCAACTAGGAACGCGTCGATATGGGCAATGCCGTTGCGGTCGAGCAGCGTCTGCAAGGTCTCGGACGGCACCTCGATGTCCTTCAAATGCGGCGCGAACTTGTTGAAGTTGGTGTCCGCCTCGCCCCAGGCGTTCTTGCCCGACATCAGATTGGTGTCGGTGACCGACGAGCAGCCGATGAACTCGATCGGCAGCGTGCCGGCCTCGAGCGCGGCGGTGTCGAAAGTATGGACGGTGATCGTGCCTTTGGTTTTCGTGACCGCCACCGGCTCGATGATGAAGCGGCTGGCATCCGGGTAATTGGCACGCAGGCGCTTCTGGTTGTAGGGAATCGGCTCGACCAGCATGGCGCGCGCCCCCGGAATGCGATGCAGCCAGGGCGTCACATCGTCGAACAGCGCGCAGTCGCAGGCGCCAACATTGACCATCTGGAACGGCCGGCCGTCGCCGCCGAAACGGGCCTTTAGGGCAGCTTTGGCAAGAAATTTCGTGCCGTGCAAAGCCGGGCCGCGATCGAGCAGGCCGACTGGAAGGCTAAGCGACAGCAAGGTGCGCGCGAGGCTGGAAAGCGAGCTCATGACTTGTCTCCGGGAATGACCTGCAGCGCCGCGCGGCGCCCGCCCTGGCTTGCGGCCGCCCAAAGCGCCATCAAGGGCGCGGCGAGCAGCAGGAAGGGCGGCAGGAGATTGGGGAAATAGATGCGGGTGTCGTGGATCGGGAAGATGGTGAACTTCGCCAGCACGCCCAGCACCAGCGCCGCAAGCAAAATGCCGGCGCGTCGGTCGAGACGGAAGCCGGCGCGGTCGAGCCCATACCATCCGGCCAATGCCAGCACCGACACGCCAACCCAATTGTTGAGGGTGACGGCGCGGACTACCGAGGCGGCGAGGGCCTTCAGATAGGCAGCAATGGAAAATGGCGGCTCGAATCCGTCCATGTTGTAATGCTGCTCGATGCTTGAGAACCACAGATGCGGCCACCAGCCGGGATGCTGCGCCCAGTGCGAGATGGCGAAATAGGCGACGAAGGATGCCGCGAAACCGGCCAGCGCGCCCCATGCCTTCTCGCGGAAAGCGACGAGCAGCACGGCGAAAATGGCGAGGAAGACGATGTTGTCGGGCCTGGCCATGAAAGCGAGGAAAAGCAGGACCGCCGTCGCCGCCTCGCGCTTGCGCACATAGGCGAAAACACCGCCGAGGAACAGCGCCGAACATAAAAGGTCGGGCGTCGAGGCGCGCGCCGCGTCGCCGAAATCGGCCATGATCAGGATCGCGCCGACGAACGGCGCCAGCGCCAGCGCGCCTTCCGCGCGCAGCCAGGCGAGCGTGATGGCGCCGAACAGCAGTACCGAAAAAACCTGCACCAGCCGCATCGCCTCGACCGGCGAGACGACATGGCTGAGGCTGGACAGGATTTCCGCATAAAGGAACTTGATCCGGTACATGCCGAGCAGCGAATGAAAGTCGGCGGCGTTCTCCGTCATGTGGCTGCGGAACCCGCCGCCATCGTCGGTCAGGATCTTGTAGTCGCCGGCCGACACGCCTGCCTTGACCGTGCTGTAGGCATAATCATGCAGCGCCTGCGGATCGGGATAGGCGCCTTCCTCGGCGATCGCCAGATAAGGCAGCATGTCCCAATTGGCGTCGGGCATGAACCAGGCGGTCGCCGCGGTGAGCAGGATGTAGAGCGAAAACGCAATCGCCCCGATCGACGCGGCCCATTTCGCGTAAGCCCCCTCGCCCCACGCCAGGCCGGCGTAGGTCAACCGGTCCAGCGGATGGGTCGGAGCGGACGGCCTGGTCAGCATGCTCGGCGGCCTCTTATTTGCCGACCTGGCTTTTGACGAAATCCTTCACGATCGCCACGATGCCGCGCGACAACAGGCTGTCGAAGGCATCGACAAAGCGGTCGACATGCTCGGGCCGGCAGATCAGCGGCGGCTCGAGCCGGATGACGTTGCGGTTGTATTCGGTGAAGGCGACGAGCACGTCGTAATCGCGCAGCAGCAGCGAGCCGACGAAGCCGGATAGCGAGCCCTTCAGCTTGTCGTCGAGCACGCTCACGATCGGACGCAGCACCATCGGCAAGGTCTGCGAGAAATCGTGGAACTCGAGCCCGATCATGAAACCCTTGCCGCGCACGTCCTTGATGATCTTCGGATATTTCTCCTTCAGTGCCTGCAGCCGCTGCAGAAGGTACTCGCCGGTCGAGGCCGCGTTGTCGATCAGCCCCTCGTCATAGAGGACATTGATGCCCTCGATCGCGGTGACGCAGGCCTCGCCCATGCCGCCGAAGGTCGCCATGGCGTGGATCATCGCCGTCTTCGGCGTGCCATAGGCTTTCATATAGACGTCACGCCTGGCGATCATGGCACCGACGGCCGCCTTGCCGGCGCCGAGCGATTTCGCCAGCGCCGTCACGTCCGGCACCACGCCGTAATGCTCGAAGGCGTAGAAGCGGCCTGAGCGGCCGTAACCGCATTGCACCTCGTCGGCGACCCACAGAACGCCATGCTGGTCGCACAGCGCGCGCAGCTTCTGCCAGTATTGCGCCTCTGCCTGGATGATGCCGCCGCCGCCCTGGATGGTTTCGAGCACGATGACGCCGATCTCCGGATCGCTCTTGAACAGTCGCTCGACGGCGTCGATGTCGGCGAAGGGCACGCGCACGACATTGTCGGCAACCTTGAAGTCGGCACGATAAAGTTGGCCGTCGGTGATCGCCAGCACGCCCTTGGTCTTCCCGTGGAAGGAATTTTCCGCATAGACGATTTTCGGCCGCTTCGGGCCGGCGGCGCGCTCGGCAAGCTTCACCGCTGCTTCCATGGCCTCCGAGCCGGAGGAGCCCAAGAACACCATGTCCAGGTCGCCGGGCGAGCACTTGGCGATGTTGTGCGCAAGTGCGGCCGCATATTGCGACATGAAGGCAATGGCGATCTCTTGGCGCTTCTCCTCCTGGAACTTTTTGCGGGCTTCCAGGATGCGCGGATGGTTGTGGCCGAAGGCCAGCGAGCCGAAGCCACCGAAGAAATCGAGGATCTTGCGGCCGTTCTGGTCGATATAGAACATGCCCTCGGCGCGCTCGATCTTGATCCTGTGGAAGCCGAGCAGCTTCATGAAATGCAGCTGTCCGGGATTGAGATGCGCCTTGAACAGGTCGGTGATGCGGGCGACATCCAGCGCCTTGGCTTGCTCGACGCTGATCAAGTCTGGCTTGGCGATGGAGGTGGGCGACAGCGCCGGCGCTTCAACCAGCGTGCGCGCGCCCGTCTGTTCCGGCTTGGCCATGACGGTCATCTGAAAATCTCCCCTTCGCGCTCTATTCGGCGGGCACGTGTCTGGTGGTCACAGCGTGGCCGTCCTTCGTGGCGCGGTATTCGCTGTAGGCGGCGATCAGCATGTCCTCGTCGCGATATTGCGGCACCCAGCCGAGTTGGCGCTCGGCCTTCGACACGTCGAGCACGCACTCCTCGTCGGCGATCAGATACTGCTCCGGATCCATGATCGGCATGTTGAGCAAATCGAGCAGGTCGAGCGTGCGCTTGACTGCCCACCCAGGCGTCGGCAGCAGGATCGACTTCGAGCCGGCATGGCGGATGAGGTCGCCGAGCAGTTTCTTGACCGGCGGCGGATTGAGCGAGCCAAGATTGTAAGCCTCGTTGGGCACGCCGGCCTTCCAGGCGGCGCGGGCGGCCTCCGCGCAGTCGAACACCGAGATGAACTGATAGGGGTTCTTGCCCGAACCGATCATCGGCACCGGAAGATTCCAGTCGATCAGCTTGAACAGTTTTTCCAGGATGCCGAGGCGCCCCGGCCCGATGATCAGGCGCGGCCTGAACAGCGAGATCGACATGCCGCGCTTGCGCCATTCGGCGGCGAGTTCCTCAGTCTTCAGCTTCGATAGGCCATATTCGCCGAGCGGCGAGACCGGATGGTCCTCGGTCATGGGCAGCACCACCGTGTGGCCGTAGATCATGTCGGTCGTGTAGTGGACGAGCTTCGAGGCGCCGGCCTTGTCCATCGCCTGGATGATGTTCTCGGTGCCGTGGAAGTTCACCGGGAAGAAGAAATCATGCCGCTTGGCCCGCACCTGGATCGGCGACAGCATCTTGGCCGACAGATTGTAGACCATGTCGTCCGCCTTGAGCCCGACCGCCGCGACCGAGGCCGGATTGGTCACATCGCAGGTAATGAAGCGCGTCGAACGGTAATGCGGCAGGTCGCTCTTCACGATGTCGGCGACGACAACAGTCTCGCCATCGGCGACGAGCTTGGGTGCAAGGTGACGGCCGACAAAACCGTCGCCGCCGAAAATCACATGTCTCATCGAAAGATCTCGCTTGTCTGGATTTTGTCGGACGCGATGGAAGCGGTCCGGTCATTGTGCTCGCGCCCACCCATTTCTCTGCCACTCTGCGCGATCAGGATCGTGCCGACGCAGATGCAGGCGATGCCGGCGATGCGCCAGCCATTGAGGTCCTCGCGGAAGACGAAATAGGCAAAGATCGCCACGGCGACATAGGCGAGGCTGAGGAACGGATAGGCGAAGCTGAGCTCGACCTTGGACAGCACATAGAGATGCGACGCCATCGAGATGACGAAGGTGCACAGGCCGAGGAACACCCAGGGGCTGAACACGATCTGCAGCAGCCTGACGAGGGGATTGACACCTTCGAAGGAGATCGGCCCCATCGACATCATGCCCTGCTTCAGCATCAGCTGCGCTGCGGCATTGGTCATGACCGTGAAGAGAATGAAGACTATGTATTTCATTGTTGCCACCCGCCCCCTGGGCGGTCCTATTACAGACCTGCAAATATTTCGTGAAGTCGCAACCCTATTTGAGTAAACCATGGCATAACGCTTTGTTTACCATGATCTATTCGAATTTTATCTATTCCGCGGCTTCAGCTCTTCCTTGTCCGATCTCCAGTCTCTTGGCGGTACGCGCCCAGAAGCTTGATAGGAAAGCCGGGTCGCGAAGCGCCTCCAGCCGTTGCCAATGCGGGAACGATGCGGCGAATGTCTCAGGCCCCATCCGGGCGTCCTTGTAGGGGTTCACCGCCCCGCCCGCCTCCACCGTGATGCGGTCGAGCTCGGCAAGCAGCCGCAACGTCCTTTCGCCCAGGTTGGGGAAATCGAGCGTCAGCGTGTAGCCCGGCCGCGGGAAAGACAGCAGCGCCGGCGAGGGGACATCGCCGAAGCGCTTGAGCACCGTCAGAAACGATCCCTGCCCCGCCCGTCGCGCCACCTCGAGCAGCGCAGGCACGATGCGGCGCGCATTGGCCTCCGGCACCACGCTCTGGTGCTGGAAAAACCCGCGCGGCCCGTAGAGCCGGTTCCAGTCGCGGACGCCGTCGAGCGGAAAGAAGAAGCCCTGATAGCCCGCCTGGCGCGGGACCGCGGACTTGCGCTTTGTCCAGCGGTAGGCCGCGTTGAAGGCCGTGAGGAAGGGCCGGTTCAGCACATTGAACGGCGGCTGCACGGGCACGGAAAGCCAGCTGCCGGCATTCGCCGCGGCGTGCGAGCCGTGTTCGGCATGGTTGCCGGTGAACAAAAGGCCGCGCCCGCGCCCATGGCCGCCGGCAAGCTGGTCGATCCAGGCGACGGCATATTCGTTAGCCTGGTCCGCCGCCTCGGCAAGATCGAAGAATTCGTCGAGATCGCGAAACCGCGTCGCCTTCTCAACGATGTCGAGCGACGGCACCCGCATCAGCTTGATCGATGCCGAAAGGATCAGCCCGGTCAGACCCATGCCGCCGATCGTCGCCCCGAACAGGCGGACATTGTCGGTCTGCGAGCAGCGAGAGGTCCGGCCGTCGGACCGCAGCAGCGTCAAGGCCTCGACATGACAGCCAAAGGTGCCGCGCCGATGATGGTTCTTGCCGTGGACGTCGTTGGCGATCGCACCGCCCAGCGTCACGAACTGCGTGCCGGGAACAACGGCTGGAAAGAAGCCGTAGGGCGCGGCATAGGCGATGATGTCGCAAAGCAGCGTGCCGGCATCCGCTTCGAGCACGCCGGTCTCGGCATTGAAGGAACGGATGCGGTTGAGCGGCCGCATGTCGACCACCATGCCGGCATCGTTCTGACAGCTGTCGCCATAGGAGCGGCCATTGCCGTAGCCGAGCAGCGATCCCGGGGGCGCCTCGCCGCGCTTCAGCAAGGCGATTGCCTCATCCGCCGGGATCGCCTTGCGCGTCGGTGGGGTCGCCAGCCCGAAGCTGCCGAAGCGACTTTCCCCCATCACCAGCCTCCCGCGACGAGGAAGACGGCGCCGATGGCGACGACGATCTGGCTGCGCCAGTCACGGATGATGAAAACGACCGGATCGTCATGCATCTCGTCGCGTCGGGCGAGGATCCAGACGCGCATCGTCAGGTAGAGCACGATCGGCGCCAGCGGCCATATCAGCCATGGATGCGGATAAAGCTCGCGCACCGCCGGGCTGTCCATATAGAGCGCGAGCACCAGCGCCGAGGAGAAGGCCGACGCCATGCCGGCCTGGGCGACGATCTCCTGGTCCTCGGTGCGATAGCCGCGGCCGGCGATGCGCTCGCCCGGAGGGATGGCCGTGGTGCGCAGTTCGACGAAGCGCTTCACCAGCGCCAGCGACAGGAAGAAGAAGATCGAGAAGGCAAGGAGCCAGAAGGAAACGTCCACGCCGGTGGCGGCCGCGCCCGCCAGCACGCGGATCGTGTAAAGGCCGGCAAGCGTCAGCACATCGACCAGAAGCATGCGCTTGAACGACAGCGAATAGGCGGTGGTGACGACCAGATAGCCGGCAAGCACGCCAAGGAATTCGATCGGCAGGAACAGGCCGGCGGCGATGCCGATCGCAAGCAGCGCCGCGATCGCGCCCATGCCGAACGGAATGGACAATGCGCCGCTGGCGAAAGGCCGACTTCGCTTGGTCGGATGCTTGCGGTCGAGCGCGAGGTCGAAGAAATCGTTGAGGATGTAGATGGCGGACGCCACGGCGCTGAAGGACACGAACGCCAGCAGGCATTCCCAGATCATATTGGGATTGAAATATTCGTGCGACAGCACCATCGGCACGGCGATCAGCGCGTTCTTCAGCCACTGATGCATGCGCAGCATCTTGATGTAGGTTCTGAGCGTCGGCTTCGGCGCCGGCATCGCCTCGGCTTGATGCGCCGCCTGCCAGCGCCGGGCGCTGCGGTCGGGCGCCACCACGAGCGCATTGCGCGCCGCATCGAACACTTTGAGGTCGTGGCGGCTGTTGCCCGCATAATCGAAGCCCGCGTCGCCATAGACGGCGACCAGAGCGGCGCATTTGCGGCCCGAGGTCATGTTATGCGGGCCGTCGGTCGCCAGCACGCGATCAAAAATGCCGAGATGCGCCGCGATGGCTTCCGCAAACTTGCGGGGCGTTCCCGTCGCCAGCACGATCACGCGGCCCTCCCGATGCTCGGCGCGCAAACGGTCGATCAATTCCTGACGGTAAGGCAGCGAGGCCGGGTCGATGTGGACGCGCAGGGATATTTCCTGCTTAAGCCGCGCCGGACCGCCGGTCAGCCAGAGCGGCAGCAGAAAGAAATAGAGCGGGTTCTTCTTGAGGAGGATGAACAGGCCTTCCCACAGAAGGTCCGTTGCAACCAACGTCCCGTCGAGATCGACCGCAAGCGGAATTGCGTTCCTGTCCGACCTCGCGTCCATTGTCCTGCCCCGATCGAGCGCAGGATCCCGAAACTCCAAATCCGGAAAGAACCACGCGCCAATTCAACCCACGCCGTGTGCCGGCGTCCACGGGGCAGATATAGCCGGGGATGACGCAGCGAACGTTAAAACGTGCGGTTGCAGGGGATGGTCATACCGGTTTTTCGGGCGTCATCGTTAAGCCTCGGCTACCGGAAACGATAAAAGGCCGGACATCGGTCCGGCCTTTGCCAATCTTACCGCGCTGATCCGTGGCGCGTTACTTGATGCGGGCGGTCCCGCCCGAAATTTCGACCGTTTCCGAACCGGTCAGGGCTTCGAGGTCACCATTGGGCAGGGTGACGAAGCAGCCATTCGAGCAGAACTCCACCGTCTCGCCGGCACCGAGCGTCAGCTCGCTCTTGGCGCCGCCTTCGGTCACCACCAGGGTCCGCGTCTGGGCGTCCCTGTTGATCGCGCTGGCGGCGAAAGCCGAACCGCCCAAGGCCAGCAAAGCAATGGCGGCAACGACAGACTTCCACATTGCATTTTCGGTGTTTCACACACCGCCTCTGTTCAAAATTTGCAAGGCATTCTCGCCCTTTGCATCGAAGCTTATATGAGATGTTACCTGAACCGCAACTGAATGCCGCATTCATGCCACAATCGGTTTTCGGCCGGCCACGGCATGCCGCCGAAGGTGTATCGATATTCGGGTCAGGCCGAGTCGAAAATGGTGGGTTCCGAGAACCGGAGC
>CCNC01000142.1 GCA_000824845.1 Mesorhizobium sp. ORS 3359
CCGGAAGCGCAGGAAACCGCCATTTGCAGACCGGCCTCACCCGAATGTCGATGCACCTTAGCCAGGGTCGGGCTTGCGGCCCTTCCGCTTCATCTTGGCAAGCCGTTCCCGTTCGGCCGCGGCTTCCTCCTCCAGCCTCTGGCGCTCGGCGAATTCGGCTTCGATCTTGTCGTCGTCGATCGGCCAGGCTTCGTGCTTGTTCGTCTCGACCACGGCGCGCGGCGTCGACGGGATTTCGATCCGCTCGTCCTCGAAGATATCGAAGATGGCGAAACGAATATCGTTCTGCACGACGCTGCTGTTCATGATGTCGGCAACGAAAACGCGAATTTCGAACTCGAGCGCGGCCGCCCCGAAATTGGCGAAGAGGACGAACGGCTCCGGATTCTTCAGCACCATCGGATGGGCGCGGGCAATATCCAGCAGGATGGCATGGACGCGCCTCACGTCGCTGCCATAGGCGACGCCGACCTTGATTTCGACCCTGCCCAGCTTATTGCGATGCGTCCAGTTGCCGACCGCGTTGTTGATGAGGTTCGAATTGGGCAGGATCACCGACTGCCGCTGGAAGGTCTCGATCTCGGTGGCGCGCACGCTGATCTTGCGCACCGTGCCGCTGACATCGCCGGCGACGATCCAGTCGCCGACCTTGAACGGCCGTTCGGCAAGCAGGATGAGGCCAGAGACGAAATTCGAGACGACGTTCTGCAGGCCGAAGCCGATGCCGAGCGAAAGGGCGCCGGCGACCAGCGCCAGGTTGGAAAGATCGATGCCGGCCGCCGAGATGCCAACCAGGCCGGCAATCGCCACACCGGCATAGCCGACGCCGAGGCGGATCGAGTTGCGCACGCCGGCATCGACCTTGCCGCGCGCCATCACCGAGCCGTCCAGCCAGCCCTGGAACCAGCGCGTCAGGAAATAGCCGATGATGAAGACGACGATGCCGCTGAGGATGCCGAGGAAAGAGATGGTCACCGAACCGATCGAGACGCCGGTCGCCAGCTTATAGGCCCAGGCCTCGATATCGCCGGGCTGGAATCCCCACATCAACAGGATCAGCGGCAGGAACACCACGACGATCATCAGGTTGATGGCGATGCTGACCACCAGCCCGAGCTGGTCGAGCGCGGTATCCTCGTAGCTTGAATTTTCCGAAAGCCAGCGCCCGACCGAAGTGTCGGCGAAGCCGCCCTCCTCGCCGATCGCGCGCGCCGAGAGGAAACCGATATAGGCCGTCACCAGGACGGTCCCGGTCACCACGACCTGGAACGCGACGAAAAGCGACAGGCCGATATAGCCGAGCAATGCCGCGGCAATGGTGAACAGGCCGAGCCCGACGGCAAGGAAACGAAGCCAGGCCGGCCAGGGACGCCATGAGCCGTCCTGCGCCTTGAAAGGCTTCAACCATCCCATCAGGATCAGGATGACCCCGATGATGATGGTAGCGATAAAGCTCCTGGCGATCGTCAGCGAAAGCGGCGAGCCCATCTTCTCGTTGACGACCGACAGGAAGTAATTCAAGCCGAGCACCAGGGCCATCGCGGTCGTTAACCCGACCAGCCAGCGCGCCGGCCCAGTCGCGACCGGGATCAGGCGCCAGTTGGGCAGCCGCGGCTCAAGCGCAGCGTTGGTCAGCCGGTTGACGCAGAACACCATGCCGATCACCGTCAGCAAGGCGTTGAGGAACGTGCCGATGTCTCCTCGCAGCACATTGTAATAGTTGAAGAAGAACACGGCCGAGGCGAAGAAGACGCCGAGCGCCAGGGTCGGCAGCAGCGTCGACCAGAAGGCGACCGACAGCCGGCTGAGATAGGACGGCTCCTCGACGGTTGGGTCGGCCTCGAATATGCGCCCGAACAAGCGCCTGCCGCCGATCAAGAGCACGGCTGCCAGCGCCAGCGCCATGAGCGTCGCGGCAAGGATCGCCTGGAACTTGAATTTGAGGGCGAAGCTCAGCCAGGACGACACCGCCTTGTAAAGGCCGGTGATCTGGTCATGCGCGTCGGAAAAGGCCTGGGGGCTCAGCGCGTCGTTCAGATCATAGTGTTTGGTGATGACGCTGCGGAAAAGCTCGCTGCGCATCACTGAAATCTTGTCGACCAGCCCGTTGACGCGGACCGACAGATTCTGCGCGCTGGCGACGACCGCGTTGATCTCGGCCTTCTCCGAAACAAGCGCGCTGCGCTCGTTGCTGACGATCGCCGGCTCGGGCGGCTGCCCCTGTGCCGGAGGCGGTCCAAGCACTTCGATGCGGGCGTTGATGTCGTTGAGGCGCTGGCGGAATGCCAGCGCGCTGGTCAGCGCCGCCCGCGAGATGTCCTCGAGCTGCAGGCGGATATCGACAAGCCCCGCGTCGTCCTGGTCGGAATCGCTCAGTTTCTTTTCCAGACCGTCAGTCCTGGCCGTCAGGTCCTGGATAACCTTGGTCTGGTCGGCGATTAGCTGCGCCGAGCCGTGGCCGATCGCCTGCGCCGACACCTCGAGCGCCGGCTGCCCGAAGACAGCGACGATGACGACCAAGATCAGGCGTAGCAGTCGGAAAAACATGGCGTTGTGGCGACTCGCGGCCGAAAAATCCTCGAAATTTCCGCCCTTGATAAAGACCGGCCTATCGGGCGGCAAGCCGTCCCGGTCGCATCGAGCGGAGTCGGCCTGTCGAAAAGCGATGGCGCAATCTTGGCTTTGCGCTTCCCGCCTGCTCTATAGTCTGCCGCCTCGCATCATAAGGACGATAGGAAGAATGGCGGAATATTCAGCCTTTTCGCTGCTCAAGAATGCGCTGGCCGGCAACAAGGATTGGAAGCCCGCCTGGCGCAAGCCTGACCCCAAGGCTTCCTACGATGTGATCGTCATCGGCGGCGGCGGGCACGGTCTTTCGACCGCCTATTACCTTGCCAAGGAACACGGCATCACCAATGTCGCCGTGCTGGAAAAAGGCTGGCTGGGCTCGGGCAATGTCGGCCGCAACACCACGGCCGTGCGCTCCAACTATCTTCTGCCGCAGAACACACGCTTCTACGAGCATTCGATGAAGCTGTGGGAGAACCTCTCGCACGACCTCAACTACAACGTCATGTTCTCGCAGCGCGGCTGCCTGAATCTTGCGCACACGCCTGCCCAGCTCGACGATTATGCGAGGCGCGGCAACGCCATGCGCCATCTCGGCGTCGACGCCGAGTTGATGAATGTCGAGCAGATCAAGCGGCTTGTGCCGGCGCTGGACGTGTCGGGCTCGGCGCGATTCCCGGTGCTTGGCGGGCTGATGCAGCCGCGCGCCGGCACCGCCCGTCACGACGCGGTCGCCTGGGGCTATGCGCGCGGCGCCGACCGGCGCGGCGTCGACATCATCGAGAATTGCGAGGTGACCGGCTTCCTGCGCGACGGCGGCCGCATCACCGGCGTTTCGACGACGCGTGGCGAAATCCGCGCCAAGAAGGTCGCACTTGCCGTTGCCGGCAGTACCAGCCACGTCATGCAGCTTGCCGGCATTTCGCACATGCCGATCGAAAGCCATGTGCTGCAGGCCTTCGTCTCGGAATCGCTGAAGCCGGTCATCGACACCGTTCTCACCTTCGGCATGGGCCACTTCTACATCTCGCAGTCCGACAAGGGCGGCCTCGTCTATGGCGGCGACCTCGACGGCTACAACAGCTACGCCCAGCGCGGCAGCCTGCCGATCGTCGATGAGGTGATGAGCGAGATGCTGGCGCTGTTCCCGGGTCTCGCCCGGGTGCGCATGCTGCGCTCCTGGGGC
The DNA here is from genome assembly GCA_000824845.1 of Mesorhizobium sp. ORS 3359. GTDB lineage: Bacteria > Pseudomonadota > Alphaproteobacteria > Rhizobiales > Rhizobiaceae > Mesorhizobium. The sequence continues at coordinate 3,755 of CCNC01000142.1, forward strand.
GGGTTGTGCGACATGACGATGGACGGCTCGCCGATCATCACCACCGGCCCGCTGCCGGGCATGTATCTCAATTGCGGCTGGTGCTACGGCGGCTTCAAGGCGACGCCCGCCTCTGGCTGGTGCTTTGCCTATACCATCGCCAAGGACGAGCCGCACGAGTTCAACGCGCCCTTCACGCTCGACCGCTTCTATCGCGGCTTGATCATCGACGACAAAGGCCAGGGCGCGAACCCGCGGCTGCACTAGGGAACCATGATCCCAAAAAGTGGGAACCGGTTTTTTGGAAAAGATCATGGTTGAACAAGAAGATACCAGACAATGCTGATCACCTGTCCCTATTGCGGGCCGCGCGACGTCATCGAATTCACCTACCAGGGCGACGGCAACCGGGAGCGGCCGCAGCCGCCTTCGCAAGACCTCGATGCCTGGAACGCCTATGTCTACGACCGGCTCAATCCGGCCGGCGACCACAATGAGATATGGCAGCATTCCGGCGGCTGCCGCGCGCATCTGAGGGTCGTGCGAAACACTATCACGCATGAGATCCTGAGCACCGCCTTCGCGCGTGGCGGCCACAAATCTGCCGACAACAGGGCGGAGGGCCGTTCGTGAGCCCTCGCCGCACCGAGACCGGCGGCCGCATCGACCGGCTGCGCACCATCCGCTTCACCTTCGACGGCGCGCCTTACACCGGCCATGCCGGCGACACGCTGGCCTCGGCGCTGCTCGCCAGCGGCGTGACGCTGTTCGGGCGCTCCTTCAAATACCACCGCCCGCGCGGCCTGCTCGCCGCCGGCGTCGAGGAGCCCAACGCGTTGGTGACGGTGCTGCGCGGCGAAGTGCGCGAGCCGAACATCCCGGCCACCATGGTCGAGATTTATGACGGGCTCGTCGCCGTCAGCCAGAACCGCACCCCCTCGCTTGCCTGGGACATTGGCGCCCTCAACCAGCTCGGCGGCAAGATCCTGTCGGCCGGCTTCTACTACAAGACCTTCATGGGGCCGGTGATCGGACCGCTGAAGGGCACGCGCTTCTGGATGTTCTGCGAGCATTTCATCCGCCGCGCCGCCGGTCTCGGCAAGGCGGGCACCGCCCCCGACCCGGCGCGCTACGAACGCATGAACGCTTTCTGCGACGTGCTGGTCGTCGGCTCCGGTCCGGCCGGCCTGATGGCGGCGAAGGCCGCCGCCGACCAGGGCGTCCGCGTTATCCTGGCCGATCTCGAAGCCCATTTTGGCGGCTCCGCCAACTGGTCGGGCGAGAGCATCGACGGCATGCCTGCCGCCGACTGGGCCCAGCGCATGGCTGCGCAGCTCGCAGGCAACGACAATGTGCGGCTTTTGCCGCGCACGACGGTGTGGGGCTATTATGACGGCAACACGCTGGCCGCGCTTGAACGGGTGACCGACCACAAGGAAGTCGCCGCCAAGGGTGAGCCGCGCCAGCGCTACTGGGCGATCCGCGCGGGCAAAGTGGTGCTCGCCACCGGCTCCTTCGAACGGCCGCTGGTGTTCCCGGGCAATGACCGCCCAGGCGTGATGCTCGCGCACGCCGCCGAGCGCTATGTCAATGAATATGGCGTGCTGCCTGGACAGCGCGTCGCGCTCTTCACCAACAACGACAGCGCCTACCGCTCGGCCGTCGCCCTGAAGAAGGCCGGCGCCGCGGTCGTCGCCATCATCGATGTCCGCAGCGATGTCTCGAACGAGATGCGCCGGCTGGCGAGCGATGCGGAAGCCGAGCTGCTTGCCGGTCACGCCGTGGTCGCGACCGAGGGCGGGAAGGCGCTCACCGGCCTCAAGGTGCAGCGCTTCGACGCCGTGAGCGGCTCGCTCAGCGGCGACGAGCGCAGCGTCCACGCCGACAGCCTTCTGATGTCGGGCGGCTGGTCGCCGACCATCCACCTCGCCAGCCAGGCCGGCGCAAAGGCCGAATGGGATTCGTCGAGACAAGCCTTCCTGCCGCCGAAGCCGACGCAGCGCTGGATCGGCGCCGGCGCCTTCACCGGCAGTTTTTCGACAGCGGAGGCAATCGCGGAGGGTCGCGCCGCCGGTCTCCAGGCCGCCGGGGGTGCGGCATTGTCTGCTCCCCTGCCCGTCGTCGAGGCGGTCCCGGGTGATCCCGATCCGGCGCCGGTCTTCGAGATCAGGGCCAAGGGCAAGAGCTTTGTCGACTTCCAGCACGACGTCACGGCCGAGGACGTACGGCTGGCGCATCGCGAAGGCTTCGTCTCGGTCGAGCATCTGAAGCGCTACACCACGCTCGGCATGGCGACCGATCAGGGCAAGAATTCCAACGTGCCGGGCCTCGCCATCATGGCCGAGGCGCTCGGCAAGCCGATCCCCGAAGTCGGCACGACGCGCTTCCGCCCGCCCTACACGGCGGTGTCGATCGGCTCGCTGGCGGCAGAGCGCTTCGGCGACCTCAAGCCCGAGCGGCTGACCCCGATGCATGACTGGCACATCGCCAATGGCGCAAGGATGTATTCGGCAGGCCTCTGGTACCGGCCGATGATCTACGGCCTCCCCGGCGAGACGGTCGAGCAAGCCTATGTGCGCGAGGCCAAGGCAACGCGCGACAGCGCCGGCATCGTCGATGTCTCGACGCTGGGCAAGATCGCCGTGCAGGGACCCGACGCGGCCGAGTTCCTCGACCGCGTCTACACCAACATGTTTTCCACTTTAGCCGTCGGCAAGGCGCGCTACGGCCTGATGCTGCGCGAGGATGGACTGGCCTTCGACGACGGCACCACCTGGCGGCTCGGCGAGCAGGATTTCCTGATGACCACCACCACCGCCAATGCCGGCAAGGTGATGCAGCATCTGGAATATTTCCTCGATGTCATCTGGCCGGAACTGAAGGTCACCGTCACCTCGGTCACCGACGAATGGGCGGGGGCTGCTATCGGCGGCCCGAACGCGCGCGCCATCCTCGCTTCCTGCGTCACAGGCACTGCCGTCGACAACGCCACCTTGCCCTTCATGGGCATCGTGCATGGCCGGATCGCCGGCGTGCCGGTGATGATCTGCCGGCTGTCCTTCTCCGGCGAAATGGCGTTCGAGGTCTATTCCGGCGCAGGCTACGGCACCCGCGTCTGGGAAGCGCTGATCGAGGCCGGCAAGCCTTTTGGCCTTGTCACCTACGGGCTCGAGGCGCTGGGCACGATGCGCATCGAGAAGGGCCATGTCACCGGCGCCGAGATCGACGGCCGCACCACGGCGCGCGACCTCCATCTCGACTGGATGCTGTCGAAGAAGAAGCCCTTCATCGGCTCGGCCATGATGGACCGCGAAGGCCTGATCGCCCCGGACCGGCTCGAGCTGGTCGGGCTGATCGCCCTCGACAACCGAGCCCTCAACGGCGGCGGACATATCGTCGAGGCACTGGACGAGGTCAACCCGCACGATTCGCTCGGCCACATCACCGCCTGCTGCTACTCACCGGCGCTGGGCAAATACATCGCCTTGGCCCTGGTAAAGGGCGGCAGGGCGCGGCACGGGACCCGCGCCTTCGTCTCGGATCCGCTGCGCAACCGGTTCGGGCCGGTCGAGATCGTCTCCAACCATTTCTACGATCCGGACGGGAGCCGCATGCATGGCTGAGCAGCAATTGCCCGAGCGCCAGTCGCCGCTGGAGCCGGAGTACCATCCGGGTTCGCACGGCAATTTCGAACATGGCATCGATGTCATCCTGTCCGAGACGCGGCCCGGCTCGATCCTGCAGCTTGCCGCCTGGCCGGGCGAAGAGAAGCGACTGATCGAGATCATCCGCAAGGTCACCGGTCTCACTTTGCCTGACGGCGCTGGCGGCGGCACAAGCAGCGGCGCCCGTGCCGTTTTCGGCTTCGCGCCGGGGAAATTCACCGTGGTCGACGAAGCCGAAGGACTGGCTGCGGCCTTCGCCGGCATCATCACGCCGGCCATCGGCACGCTCACCGATCTGTCGCATGGCCGCACTGCGATCCGCATCGCCGGCCCGAAGGCCGAATGGGTGATGGCGAAGTTTTTTGCCATCGACTTCGCCTTGCCGGCCTTCCCGCTCGGCGCCGGCCGCTCGACCAACCATCACGACATCTTCGCCCAGATCCAGCGCACAGGCGCCGACCAGTTCGACATCTACGTCTTCCGTTCCTTCGCGCGCTCGTTCTGGAAGGCGCTGTGCCACGCCAGCGAAGAAGTCGGCTACGAGGTGCAATAGACTCGGCGTTGCTGGCTCCGCATTTGGCCAGCAGGCTATCTGGCACTATCGACGGCTACAACTGCTGCTTGAGCGTTGGGCCAGCAGGGGCGATAGCTAAGGAATCACGAGCGTTTGCCAATGCAGGCGCCCGCTCAGTCAACCAGTTCGACCATACCCTTCCATGACTGTTGAGACTTCGGCGACGGCCACGACCCGCTTTGCTCCGGCGGAGGGCCCGTCGATGTTGTTGCCGGCAACCGTCGCTTGCGGCGTGTTCATGACCAGCCTCGACCAGAACGTCGTGGTCACGGCGCTGCCCGGCATCGGCGAGAGCCTCGACCGCCCGCCAAGCCAGCTCGGCCTTTTGATCACCGTTTATGTCGCCAGCCTCATCGTCACCATGCCGCTCGGCGGCTGGCTGGCCGACCGCTTCGGCCTGCGCAATGTCTATTGCTTCGCGCTGCTGGTCTTCGCCAGCGCCTCGGCCTTGTGCGGCCTTTCGGAAAACTTCTGGATGCTGGTCGGCTCGCGCGCCTTGCAGGGCTGCGGCGGCGCGCTGATGGGCACGCTTGGCCAGGTCGTGATCCTGTCGAGCTTCCCGCGCGGCCGTACGCTCAAGATCAACATGTATATCTCGCTCGCCGGGCAATCGGGACCGCTGGTCGGACCGCTGGTCGGCGGCGCGCTCACCACCTATGTCTCCTGGCGCTGGATCTTCTACATCAACATCCCGATCGCGCTGACCGCCGCGCTTCTGGCTGCCTCGCTGTTTCCGTCAACGACCAAGCCGGTGCGCACGCCGTTCGATTTTCCGGGCTTCCTGCTCGTCGGCAGCGGCATGGGTCTTCTGATCTTCGGCATGGACTCGCTTGCCGCGAAGGATGCCGCGAGCAGCCTGATCGCCATCGAGCTTGGCCTGGCGATCATCATCCTGGCCGTTGCCTCCTTCTACTGCCTGCGCGTCCGCAACCCGCTGCTCGATCTCAACCTGCTGCGCATCCGCACCTTCCGCATCTCGTTCCTTACCGGCGGCAGCCTTGACACGATCGGCCTCAGCTCGGTGGTCTTCCTGCTGCCGCTGATGTTCCAGCTCGGCTTCGGCATGAGCGCCGTGCAGGCCGGCTCGCTGACCTTCGTCGCCGCGATCGGATCGCTCATCATGCGCTTCTTCATGCCGCGGCTTCTGAACCGGTTCGGCTTCAGGCGCGTGCTGGTCACCAACACCCCGATTGTCGCCTTGCTGGTCGCGGGCTTTGCCCTGATGCAGGAGAGCCTGCCTGCCTGGATCGTGCTGGCCTACATTTTTGTTTTCGGCGTCTTCCGCTCGGTGCAATGGGCCTCGACCGGCAATCTTTCCTATTCGGACATCGCGCCGGAGCAACTCGCCCGCTTCAGCGCGCTCTATTATATCCTGTGGCAGCTTGCGGTGGCGATCAGCGTCGGCCTTGCGGCAGCGCTGCTCTCGCTGCTTGCCGGCGGCGGCAAGGCCAGCGTCGACGACTATCGCATCCTGTTCGTTGTCGAAGGCCTGATCACGCTTTGCGCGCTATCGGCTTACCTGCGGCTGACGCCGCGTGACGGCGCCCATGTCAGCGGCCACGCCGCGCATATGAGCACAGATTAAGCCGTCACTATTCCGAGAAAGTCACCCAGTCCTCGAGTGGAGCGCGGTCGGTGCGGAACTCGTTTTCTGGCTTGGATGTATCCTCATAGCCGAGCGCCATGCCGCACACGACGATCTCCTCGTCGGGAATGTTGAGCACCGGCCTGATCTGCCGATGGTAGGGAGCGAAGGCCGCCTGCGGGCAGGTATGCAGCCCCCTGCCCCGCGCCGCGACCATGATGTTCTGCAGGAACATGCCGTAGTCGATCCACGAGCCCTGGTTCAGTCTCCGGTCGATCGTGAAGATCATGCCGACCGGCGCATCGAAGAAGATGAAGTTGCGGTCGTGCTGCGCCCGCATCTTGTCGACCTCGCGCCGGCCGATGCCCAGCGCGCCGTAAAGGCCGAAGCCATTGGCGCGCCGGCGCGTGAGGTAAGGTTCGAAGAACTGGTCGGGATAATAGCGATACTCGTCCCACTCGGCCTTCTCGGCGCGGATGCCGGAGTTGAGGATCGCGTTGCTGATCCGCTGCTTGACCTCGCCCTTGGTCACATAGACACGCCAGGGCTGCATGTTGGTGCCGGACGGCGCGCGCGCGGCGACCGCGAGGATCGCGCGGATCGTATCGTCATCGACCATATCGGGCAGGAAAGCGCGCACCGACCGGCGCGACGTGATCGCCTCATCGACGATCTCCGCATCCGACGCGATCCGGATGTTCTTCTCAAGCATGGGTCGTCCCTTTCGGAATGGCCAGAAACCGCAACCCGGTTTCCTTGACGACCATCCGCAGACTATGAACTAGAAGTGGTCTCCGACCGGGCGCCCCACTCGCCGCTCGTGTGCGAGCCTTTGCATCAACCGCCGAAAACGCGCAAGCAAATCTTGTGGCCTATGAAAATCTCCTTGATTTTTTCATGGTTTTATCCTCTCATGAAATTTATCCGGTTTTTTTCACGAGAAGCTTTTGAGCTCGACCACGGCCAGATTGGAGCAGGACAATGGCGACCGGCTGCTGGCCGGCGACATCCGCGCGCTCCGCAAAGCGCGCGGCCTCACGCTCAGTGAAATTGCGCTCAAGTTGGGCCGTTCGGTTGGTTGGGTCAGCCAGGTCGAGCGCGGCCTCTCGGTGCCTTCGGTCGGCGACTTGCGGGCCTTCGCCGATCTCTTCGATGTGCCGATCAGCCTGTTCTTCAGTCATGAGGTGCCCGCTGAGGAAGAACGTGGGGTGATCGTGCGCGCCGGCCGGCGCCGCGTGCTTGGCACAAGCGAATCGGGTCTGGTGGAGGAGCTTCTGTCGCCCGATCTCGGCGGTAGTTTCGAGGTAGTGCGCTCGGTGTTCGCGCCCGGCGCAGAGATGAAGGCCGCAGCACTTCGGCCGACCGAGGAGGCCGGATACATCGTCTCCGGACTGTTCGACATCGAGATAGCGGGCGTCTGGCATCGGCTTGGCGAAGGCGACTCGTTTCGCTTCGAGGGCAAGCCTTATCGCTGGCGCAATCCGGGCACCGAGCCGGCTGTGGTGATCTGGGTGGTTTCACCACCGGTGTATTGATTGAACAGGAGAAAAACATGGCCGGTTTGCCGACCACGGCGCGCGTGGTGATCATCGGAGGCGGCGTCGTCGGCTGCTCATCGCTCTATCACCTCTGCAAGGCGGGCTGGACAGACTGCGTGCTTCTGGAAAAGAACGAGTTGACCTCGGGCTCGACCTGGCATGCCGCCGGCAACGTGCCGACCTTCTCCTCGTCCTGGTCGCTGATGAACATGCAGCGCTATTCCACCGAGCTTTACCGGGGCCTGGCCGAAGCGGTCGACTATCCGATGAACTACCATGTCACTGGGTCGCTTCGGCTCGCCCATACGAAGGAGCGCATGCAGGAATTCCAGCGCGCCAAGGGCATGGGCCGCTACCAGGGCATGGATATCGACGTGGTCGGCCTCGACGAGATCAAGCGACGCTACCCCTTCATCGAGACGCATGAGCTGAAGGGCGCGCTCTACGATCCGAGCGACGGCGACATCGACCCGGCGCAGCTGACACAGGCGCTGGCCAAGGGCGCGCGCGACATGGGCGCCAGGATCATCCGCTTCTGCCCGGTCACGGGCGTGCGTCGCGAGAACGGCGAATGGGTGGTCGAAACACCGCAAGGCGAGATCCGCTGCGAGATCGTCATCAACGCAGCCGGCTATCGCGCTGCCGAGGTTGGAAAAATGTTCGGCCGCGACGTGCCGATGATGGTGATGAGCCATCAATACATTTTGTTCGAGGAGATCCCCGAGCTGGCCGCCTGGACGAAGGCGCAGGGCCATAAGCTGCCGCTGCTGCGCGACGTCGATACCTCCTATTACCTGCGCCAGGAAAAGAGCGGCATGAATCTCGGCCCCTATGAGCGCAATTGCCGCGCGCATTGGGCGACCCACAACGATCCGATGCCTGAGGATTTTTCCTTCCAGCTTTTCCCCGACGATCTCGACCGTCTCGAGCATTATCTCGCCGACGCCGTCGCCCGCGTGCCGATCCTCGGCACCGCCGGCCTTTCCAAGGTGATCAACGGGCCGATCCCTTATGCACCGGACGGCAATCCCTTGATCGGACCGATGCCCGGCGTGCCCAACGCCTTCGAGGCCTGCGTCTTCACCTTCGGCATCGCGCAAGGCGGCGGCGCCGGCAAGGTGCTGGCCGAATGGGTGACCGAAGGCCAGACCGAATGGGACATGTGGTCTTGCGATCCGCGCCGCTTTACGTCCTTCGCCTCGGCGCCCGATTATTGCGTCGCCAAGGGGATGGAGATCTACGGCAACGAATACGCCATCCAGTTTCCGCGCCATGCCTGGCCGGAGGGGCGCAACCGCAAGCTTTCGCCGCTGCATGAGCGCATCAAGGCGCTGGGCGGCCAGTTCGACGCCTATAATGGCTGGGAACGCGCCACCTGGTATGCTGGACCCGGCGACGACACCTCCGAAGAAGCGACGCTCACCTTCCGACGCGGCGGGCCGTGGCACCGCGCCGTGCGTGAGGAATGCCTGGCCGTGCGCGACGCCGCCGGCATCCTCGACCTGCCAGGTTTCTCGCGCTTCAACCTCGAAGGTCCAGGCGCCGCCGACTGGCTGGCGCTGCACGTCACCGGCCTGGTGCCAAAACCCGGCCGCATCGGCCTTGTCTATTTCGCGGACGACAAGGGCCGCATCGTCACAGAGATGTCGGTGGTGCGTCACCGCGAAGACCTGATGACGCTGATCACCGCCGCGGTGGCGCAATGGCACGATTTCGAATGGCTGAAGTCGCGCATGCCCGCCGACGCTGCCTTCACGCTGACCGACCGCACCGAGGAATACTCGACCCAGATCCTCGCCGGCCCGAATTCGCGCAAGATCCTGGCCGAGGTCTGCGACGCAGATTTGGCCCTGCCTTGGCTGACGCATCAGGAAACCACCATCGCCGGGCGCTGGGCGAAGCTGGTGCGCGTCTCCTTCGCCGGCGAGCTCGGCTGGGAAATCCACACCAAGGTTGCCGATACGTTGGCGGTCTTCGACGCCGTCTGGGCCGCCGGCCAGAAGCACGGCCTGAAACCCTTCGGCATGTACGCGCTGGATTCGCTGCGCCTGGAAAAAGGCTACCGCACCTGGAAGGGCGATCTGTCGACCGACTATTCGATCCTGCAGGGCGGGCTGGAGCGGTTCGTCAGATGGGACAAGCCCGATTTCCGCGGCAAGGCGGCCTTGCTCAATGAGAAACAGCAGGGCGTGAAGAAGCGCTTCGTCACGCTGGTCGTCGAGAACCCCGGCGACTGCGACGCGCCCTACATGTCAACGCTCTGGCATGATGGCATGATCGTCGGCGAGACGACCTCAGGCGGCTGGGGCCACCGCGTCGGCAAGTCGATTGCGCTCGGCATGCTGCGCGCCGATCTCACGGAGCCGGGCACGGCGGTCGAAGTCGAGATTTTCGGCGATCGCTTCAAGGCCGTCGTCCAGAAGGACGAGCCGCTATGGGATCCGAAGAATGAGAGGTTGCGCGCATGACTTCCGTCATTCTCACCGACGGCGGCATGGGTCAGGAACTGGTCCGGCGCAGCAAATCCGAGCCGACGCCGCTTTGGTCGGCCAGGGTGCTGATCGACGAGCCGGATCTGGTGCGCAACCTGCATATCGAATTCATCCAGGCGGGCGCCCGCGTCATCACCATCAACACCTATGCGGCGACGCCGGAGCGCCTGGCGCGCGAGGGCGCGGAAGACCTGTTCCGGCCTTTGCAGAAGCGCGGTATCGAACTGGCGAGACAGGCCCGCGACGAAGCGGGCGACACTGCCATAGCCGGTTGCCTGTCGCCTCTGTTCGGCAGCTATGCGCCAGCTCTCACCATTTCTTACGACGAGACGCTGGACATCTATCGCCGCATCGTCGCCGAACAGGCGGACGGCGTTGATCTGTTTCTCTGCGAGACGATGGCCTCGGCAGAGGAGGCACGCGCGGCCGTCACCGCGGCCTCGGAAAGCGGCAAGCCTGTATGGGTGTCCTGGACGCTCGCCGACCATGGCGCACCACGCCTGCGCAGCGGCGAAACGATCGCTGCGGCTTCAGCCGCGCTCGGCGACCTGTCGGTCGCCGCCAGGCTCATCAATTGCTGTCGGCCGGAAGCGGTTACCGCCGCAATATCCGAACTGATCGCACTTGGCGGGCCGGTCGGCGCCTATGCCAATGGCTTCACCTCGGTCGAGGCGCTGAAGCATGGCGGCACCGTCGATGTGCTGCATGCCCGCCACGACCTCGACCCACAGGCCTATGCCGAGCAAGCCATGGGCTGGGTCGATGCCGGCGCTCACATCGTCGGTGGCTGCTGCGAGGTCGGCCCCGCCCATATCGCCGCCCTGCGCGACCGGATCGAACAGGCCGGCCATCGGATCTCGGGAGTTTCCTGATGCCAAGGCCATCAAAGCGCATTACCGCTATCGTTCCGTCGGGCAAGGACGGCTGGGAGGTCCATTCGGCCGCCTGGGCCCGCCAGCAGGCCGGCGAGGACATCATCATGCTGTCGGTCGGCGACCACGACTTCGACACGCCTTCGGAAACGATCGAAGCCTGCGTCAACGCTGTGCGCGGCAGCAACCATCATTATACGCCGCTGCCCGGCCTGCCGCGTCTGCGCAAGGCAATGGCGGCGGCATCCACCGCCTGCACCGGCATCGAGACGGAGCCGGACGAGATCATCGCCACCCAAGGCGGCCAGGCAGCACTTTACGCCGCTGTGCAGACCGTGCTGGATCCTGGCGACCACGCCATCGTCGTTGCGCCCTATTACGCCACTTACCCCAACACCTTCAGCGCCGCCGGCGCGACCTTCACCGTGGTCGAGACACCGGCAGAGGACGGGTTCCAGCCCCGCGCGGACATGATCCGCGCCGCGCTGAAGCCCAACACCCGCGCCATCCTGATCAACACGCCGAACAACCCGACCGGTGCTGTCTATTCGCGCGAGCGGCTGGAGGAGCTGGCCACGATCTGCAAGGAGCACGATCTCTGGCTGCTCTCCGACGAAGTCTACTGGACGCTCGGCGGCGGCGAGCACATCTCGCCGCGCTCGCTGCCCGGTATGGCCGAGCGCACGCTGGTCATCAACTCGATGTCGAAAAGCCATGGTATGACGGGATGGCGCATGGGCTGGCTGACCGGCCCGACAGAGATGATCCGGCTGCTCACCGATCTCAACCTCGTGACGACCTACGGCCTGCCGGCCTTCATCTCGATCGCCTGCGCCGAAGCGCTCGAGAACCACTATGGCGTGAAAGAGATCGCCGAGCGATATGCGGCGCGCCGCGCCCTGATGCTGGATGCCATACGCGGCATGAACGACGTCACCGTGCACGGCTCGGAAGGCGGCATGTATGTCATGCTCGATATCTCCGCCATCGAGCCCGACGACGAGAAATTCGCCTGGGGCCTGCTCGACAAGGAGAAGGTCGGCGTCATGCCCGGATCGAGCTTCGGCGAGGCCGCCGCCGGGCACATCCGCATCAGCCTCTGCCAGCCCGAGCCCATCCTCAAGGAAGCAGCGCTTCGCCTGCGCCGCTTCGCCTCCAATTACCGCCGCGAGGCCGCATGACCAAGACTGTTCCGACAAAAGCCCGCGCCGTGATCATCGGCGGCGGCGTCTCCGGCTGCTCGGTCGCCTATCACCTGGCGAAGCTCGGCTGGACCGACATCGTGCTCCTGGAGCGCAAGCAGCTCACCTCGGGCACCACCTGGCATGCGGCCGGCCTGATCGGCCAATTGCGCGCCTCGCAGAACATGACGCGGCTGGCGAAATACTCAGCCGACCTCTACGTCAAGCTGGAGGCCGAGACCGATGTCGGCACCGGCATGCGCCAGGTCGGCTCGATCACCGTCGCGCTGACCGAGGAGCGCAAGCACGAGATCTATCGGCAGGCCTCGCTTGCCCGCGCCTTCGACGTCGACGTGCGCGAGATTTCGCCGCGCGAGGTCAAGGAGATGTACCCGCATCTCAATGTCTCGGATGTGGTCGGCGCGGTGCACCTGCCGCTTGACGGCCAGTGCGACCCGGCCAACATCGCCATGGCGCTGGCCAAGGGCGCTCGCCAGCGCGGCGCGAGCATCATCGAGAACGTCAAGGTCACCAAGGTCTACACCAGGAACGGCCGCGTCTCCGGGGTCTCCTGGGCGCAGGGCGAGGATCAGGGCACGATCGAGACCGACATCGTCGTCAACTGCGCCGGCATGTGGGCGCGCGAGCTTGGCCGGCAGAACGGCGTCACCATTCCGCTGCATGCCTGCGAGCATTTCTATCTCGTCACCGAGCCGATCCCGGGCCTCTCCCGTCTTCCGGTGCTGCGCGTGCCGGACGAGTGCGCCTACTACAAGGAGGATGCCGGCAAGATGATGCTAGGCGCCTTCGAGCCGGTGGCCAAACCCTGGGGAATGGACGGCATCCGCGAGGATTTCTGCTTTGACCAGCTGCCCGAGGACATGGATCATTTCGAGCCGATCCTCGAAATGGGCGTCAACCGCATGCCGATGCTGGGCACCGCCGGCATCCACACCTTCTTCAATGGTCCAGAGAGCTTTACCCCGGACGACCGCTATTATCTCGGCGAAGCGCCGGAACTTTCCGGCTATTGGATGGCGACCGGCTATAATTCGATCGGCATCGTGTCCTCCGGGGGCGCCGGCATGGCGCTGGCACAATGGATCAACGACGGCGAGGCGCCTTTCGATCTTTGGGAGGTCGACATCCGCCGCGCCCAGCCCTTCCAGAAGAACCGCCGCTATCTCAAGGAGCGGGTGTCCGAAACGCTCGGCCTGCTTTATGCCGACCATTTCCCCTACCGCCAGATGGCGACGTCGCGCGGCGTGCGCCGCTCGCCCTTGCACGAGCATCTCAAGGCGCGCGGCGCCGTCTTCGGCGAAGTCGCCGGCTGGGAGCGCGCCAACTGGTTCGCCCGCGAAGGCCAGGAGCGCGAGTACCGCTATTCCTGGAAGCGGCAGAACTGGTTCGACAACCAGCGTGAGGAACATCTCGCCGTGCGCAACGGCGTCGGCCTGTTCGACATGACCTCCTTCGGCAAGATCCGTGTGGAGGGCCGCGATGCCTGCGCCTTCCTGCAGCGGCTTTGCGCCAACGACATGGACGTGGCGCCAGGCAGGATCGTCTACACGCAGATGCTCAACCAGCGCGGCGGCATCGAGAGCGACCTCACGGTGACGCGGCTTTCGGAAACGGCCTATTTCCTCGTCGTGCCGGGCGCGACCTTGCAGCGCGACCTTGCCTGGCTGCGCAAGCATGTCGCCGACGAGTTCGTCGTCATCACCGACGTGACTGCCGCGGAAGCCGTGATCTGCGTGATGGGTCCGGAGGCGCGAAAACTGATCCAGAAAGTCAGCCCGAACGACTTCTCCAACGCGGCCAATCCGTTCGGCACGTTCCAGGAGATCGAGATCGGCATGGGGCTGGCCCGCGCCCACCGCGTCACCTATGTCGGCGAGCTTGGCTGGGAACTCTATGTCTCGACCGAGCAGGCCGCCCATGTCTTCGAGGCGATCACTGAAGCCGGCGCCGATGTCGGCCTGAAGCTCTGCGGCCTGCATACGCTGGATTCCTGCCGCATCGAAAAGGCCTTCCGCCATTTCGGCCACGACATCACTGACGAGGACAATGTGCTGGAGGCCGGTCTGGGCTTCGCGGTGAAGACCAGCAAAGCCGGCTTCATCGGCCGCGATGCCGTGCTCAGGAAGAAGGAAGCTGGCCTGTCGCGCCGGCTGGTGCAGTTCCGCCTGAAGGATCCTCAGCCCCTTCTGTTCCACAACGAGGCCATTCTGCGCGACGGCCGGATTGTCGGCCCGATCACCTCAGGCAATTACGGACATCACCTCGGCGGCGCGATCGGGCTTGGCTATGTGCCCTGCCAGGGCGAGAGCGAGCCGGATGTGCTTGGCTCATCCTACGAGGTGGAGATCGCCGGCGAGCGGTTCGCAGCGGAAGCATCGCTGAAGCCGATGTATGATCCGAAGGCGGAACGGGTGAAGATGTAGCGATTTTCCTTCTCCCCTTGTGGGAGAAGGTGGATCGGCGCTTTAGCGCCGAGACGGATGAGCGAC
>CCNC01000143.1 GCA_000824845.1 Mesorhizobium sp. ORS 3359
ACGCTCTTCCGATCTCGCGCTGTCCAGGCAGGAAGGCGAGCACGCTGCCCTGCTCGGTGGCCAATGCGGAGCGCACGGCCTTTGCCATGGCGTCCTCGATCGCCGTGCCGGGCGGCCGTTCGTCGTAGCGGATATCGACCGGATAGGCGCGGCCCTCGCTTTCGATCACCGGCGCCTCCGACAGAAGCTTCGCCACCCGCGCGCCGTCGAGCGTCGCCGACATGACCAGCAGACGCAGGTCCGGCCGCAGCGCGCCCTGCACGTCGAGCGCCAGCGCCAGGCCGAAATCGCCGTCGAGCGAGCGCTCATGGAATTCGTCGAAGATCACCGCCGAGACGCCCGGCAGCTCCGGATCGTCGAGGATCATGCGCGAGAGCACGCCTTCGGTGACGACCAGAATTCTTGTCCGCGCGGTAGTGCGGTTCTCCATGCGCATGGCGTAGCCGACCGTGCCGCCCGGCTCCTCGCCGAGCAAGTCCGCCATGCGGCGGGCGGCGGCGCGAGCGGCGAGCCGGCGCGGTTCGAGGAGCACGATCCGGCCCTGCCCCAGCCATGGCGCGGCGAGCAGCGCCAGCGGCACCAGCGTGGTCTTGCCGGCGCCGGGCGGCGCCACCAGCACGGCGCTGTTGCGCCGCGAGAGCGCTTCGCCGAGTGCCGGCAGCACGGCCGTGACCGGAAGCTCCGGCAAGGGTTTCGTCGTCATGTCGCCCGCATATCAGCGGTCGCGGTCGCCACGCAACGTATGCGCTCAAAGCCTGGTGCGCGAAAACGGGTTCCAGCGCACGGTGCCGAGCCGGACTTCTTCACGCACCATGGTCAGCAGGCCGGATGCGCCGACCACCGCCAGGCCGACCAGCGACAGCCAGTCGGGATATTCCTGGAAGAACAGCGCGCCGAGGATAACCGCCCAGACGATCTGCGAATAATGCGTCGGCGCGATGCGGTTCGCGGGCGCGTATTTGACCGCGAGCAATTGCAGCAGCTGCCCGCCGGCGGTGAAGAGGCCCGCCATCATCAGCCAGACCAGCTGCACGAGATTGGGGAGCGCGAACGAGGTGGCGGCCGCGCCGACGCCGTTGAAGACAAGGCCGTAGCCGACCAGCGCGCCGAGGATCGTCGTGCGCTTTTCCTGCTGGGCGAGCGAGCGCATCAGGATGACGCTGATGGCGGCGAGGAAGGCGTTGGCGAAGGCGGCGAGATGGCCGAGATGCAATTCGCGAAAGCCCGGCCGCACCACCAGCATGACGCCGGCAAAGCCGGCGACCACGGCCAGCCACCGCCAGGGACCGACCTTTTCCTTCAAGATGACCGTCGACAGGATGGTGACCAGCAACGGCGCAAGGAAGATCAGCGCATACACTTCCGCCAGCGGAATAGTGGTGAAGGCAAAGACGCTGAGCACGCCCGAGGCGATGCCGGCCAGAGCGCGCGCTTGCACCGCCCATGGCCTTTTGGTGCGCCAGAAATCGCGCCAGCGCTCATCCCCGGGCTTGGTGAAGAACAGGAAGCAGCCGGCAAACAGGGTCGAGAAGAAGCCGATCTCGAAGACGGTGAACTGCCCGCCCAGGCTCTTGATGACCGCGTCGCTGAACGAATAGCTTGCATAGGCGATCAGGGCGAGCAGAATTCCGTTCGGCATGTGATTTCCGGGAGAGAAGACGTGAAGATACTGGCGCTGGGCGCCCATCCCGACGACATCGAGATCTTCATGTTCGGTACGCTGGCCGCCTATGCCGCGCAAGGCGCAGAGCTCAATTTTGCGATAGCCACCGATGGTGCCAAGGGCGGCACCGGCGACCCGGCGGCGCTCGCCCGCCTGCGGCGCAAGGAAGCGGCCAAGGCGGCAGGGCTGCTCGGCGTCGAGCCGCGCTTCCTCGATTTCCCCGACGGTGCGCTCGTTGCCGATGCGGCGTTCATTGCGGCGCTGAGGGAGCTGATCGGCGAGGTGAAGCCCGACCTCGCAATCACCCATGCGCCCTATGACTATCACGGCGACCACCGCGCGCTGTCCGACGGCGTGCGCATCGCGGCGTCCTTCGCGGTGCCGGTGCTGCATGCCGACACGCTCGGCGGCACCGGTTTTTCACCGACGCATTATGTCGAAATCTCGCAGCATTGGGACATCAAGGCTGAAGCGATCCGGGCGCACCAGTCGCAAGGTCCCGAGCATTATGTGCACAGGGCGCGCCTCCAGAACGAGTTCCGCGCCGGCCAGTGCAACAGCGCCTCCGGCGCGCTGGCAGAAGCCTTCCGCTTCGAGCCTATTTTCCCCTTCGCCGACATACGCGCGCTGTTGCCGCCGGCACCGGCGATCCGGCCAGTGACCGCGAGCCCCAGCCCTGCCACCGGGGCCAGCTGACCGCCGCGGACACAGGCCCAGCGATCATTTCCCAACGATTTCAAGCACCCGTTTCGCCATGCTGCGACGCAGCAACGAATTCACTTGCGTTGTTTAGTAAAAAGAGCATCACTAAACAAATTACTAAACATCGGCTGTGCAGCGCGCTTCATGGCGACGCATAGCGCGCCTGTTTAGGCCCTCGGAGGAGCGGGGGTTGAGGGGCTCTTGAAACCGTCATCCGGACGCGTTTCGCAAATGGGAGGTAAGGCATGAAATCGACCTTGAAACTGGCGTTGGGACTGGCCTCGGCGATGTTTGCGTCGACAGCCGTCTCGAACGTCGCGCATGCGGAAGACCTGACGCTGTGCTGGGCGGCCTGGGATCCGGCCAACGCGCTCGTGGAACTGTCCAAGGACTTCACCAAGGAAACCGGCATCGGCATGAAGTTCGAGTTCGTGCCGTGGACGAACTACGCCGACCGTTTCCTCAACGAGCTCAACTCGCACGGCAAGCTCTGCGACCTGATCATCGGCGACAGCCAGTGGATCGGCGGCGCCGCCGAGAACGGCCATTACGTCAAGCTGAACGACTTCTTCGACAAGGAGAAGATCAGCATGGACGACTTCGTGCCGGCGACCGTCGTCGGCTATTCGGAATGGCCGAAGAACACGCCGAACTACTGGGCGCTGCCGGCCATGGGCGACGTCGTCGGCTGGACCTATCGTAAGGACTGGTTCTCGCGACCCGAGCTGCAGAAGGAATTCAAGGAAAAGTATGGCTGGGACCTCGCCGCGCCGACCACCTTCGACCAGCTGAAGCAGATCGCGGAGTTCTTCCAGAAGCGGCAGATCGACGGCAAGACCGTCTATGGCGCCTCGATCTACACCGAGCGCGGCTCTGAAGGCATCACCATGGGCGCCATGGACGTGCTCTACAGCTACGGCTTCCAGTATGAGAACCCAAAGAAGCCCTATGAGATGGAAGGCTTCGTCAACTCCGAGAAATCGGTGAAGGGGCTGGAATTCTACAAGGCGCTCTATGACTGCTGCACGCCTCCTGGTTCCTCCAATGCCTACATGGGCGAAGGCGTCGACGCCTTCAAATCCGGACAGGTGGCGATGCATATGAACTTCGCCTTCACCTGGCCCGGCCTGCAGAAGGACGAGAATGTCGGCGGCGACAAGATCGGCTACTTCGTCAATCCGAAGGGACCCGACGGCGACCAGTTCGCGCAGCTCGGCGGCCAGGGTATCTCGGTGGTGTCCTATTCCGACAAGCAGGAATCGGCGCTGAAATACATCAAGTGGTTCGCCAACAAGGACGTGCAGGCCAAGTGGTGGTCGCTCGGCGGCTATTCCTGCCTGAACTCCGTGGTCAAGGACCCGAAGTTCCCGTCCAGCCAGCCCTATGCGCAGGCCTTCCTCGACTCGATGGCCATCGTGAAGGACTTCTGGGCCGAGCCGAGCTACGCGCCGCTGCTGCAGGCTTCGCAGAAGCGCTTCCATGACTATGTCGTGGCCGGCCAGGGCTCGGCCAAGGACGCGCTGGACGGTCTCGTCAAGGACTGGACGCAGGTGTTCCAGGACGACGGCAAGATGTAAGGCTCCTCCCGAGCTTGATCGAAGCGTCCCGTGCCGCCCTTGGCACGGGACGCAGTTCAGATAAATTCCATTGTCGAGACTTGACGTGACCGAAGCAGGACTAACCATGCTCAATCGGACTGCGGACAACGTTGCCCGGGCCACACCGGAGCCGTTGGCCAAGAAGATCCGGGGCATCAGCGACAAGGGTCTCGCCTGGCTGTTCATCTCGCCGACGATCCTTTTGCTGTTGGCCATCAACATCTTCCCGCTGTTCTGGGCGATCTATCTTTCCTTCACCAACTACCGCGCCAACCGGCCCAACGAGGTGGTGAAGAATCTCGGGCTCGCCAACTACCAGCGCATCCTCGGCGACCATGACATCTGGATCGCCATGCAGACGACGGCGCATTTCGTGTTCTGGACGATCCTGCTGCAGACGGTGATCGGCTTCACGCTGGCCTGGCTGATCGACCGCAAGTTCCGCGGCCATGCCTTCTGGACCACAATCATCCTAGTGCCGATGATGCTGTCGCCGGCGGTGGTCGGCAATTTCTGGCGCTTCCTCTACGAGCCGCAGATCGGGCTGTTCTCCTATGTCATCTCCTTCGTTACCGGCATTCCGCCGACGAATGTGCAGATGCTGTCCAGTGTCGAGCTGGCCCCGTGGGCGATCATCATCGTCGACACCTGGATGTGGACGCCTTACGTGATGCTGATCTGCCTCGCCGGCCTGCGCTCGATCCCCGAATACATCTATGAGGCGGCCGAGGTCGACCGCGCCTCCAATTGGCGGCAGTTCTGGTCGATCACGCTGCCGATGGCGCTGCCCTTCATCATGCTGGCGGTGCTGTTCCGCGGCATCGAGAACTTCAAGATGTTCGACATGGTCAACCTCTTGACCGGCGGTGGGCCCGGCTCGACCACCGAGGTCGCCTCGATCACGCTGAAGCGGCAGGCCTTCGAAAGCTGGCGCACCGGCTATTCCTCGGCCTTCGCCATCATCCTGTTCGTCGCGGTGTTCGGGCTGGCCAACATCTACGTCAAGGCGCTCAACAAGGTGAAGCAGAGATGAGCCTGACCACCGCCCATTCCGTCGTCGCACCCTCGTCGAACGCGAAGCTGATCGCCGGCACGATCATTGTAGCCTACGCGCTGATCTCGATCGTGCCGCTGCTGTGGATCTTCGCCACCAGCTTCAAGACGCCGCCGGACTCGATCGCCTATCCGCCCAAGATCGTCTTCCAGCCGAGCATCGAGGGTTATTGCAACCTGTTCACCACGCGCACAAGGCAGACGCCGGAATATATCAACTCGCTCGGACCGGCGACCGGCTTCTGCGACGAGACCGTGCGCAAGCGCAACATGGTGATCGCCGGGCCGTCCAACTTCCTGCCGCGTTTCGTCAACTCGCTGATCATCGCCTTTGGCTCGACCTTCTGCGCGGTGTTTTTGGGCACGCTGTCGGCCTATGGCTTCTCGCGCTTCAAGGTGCCGCTGGCCGACGACCTCCTGTTCTTCATCCTGTCGACGCGCTTCATGCCGCCGATCGCGGTGGCGATCCCGATCTACCTGATGTATCGCGAGCTCGGCCTCTCCGACACCGCGCTCGGCATGATCCTGCTCTACACCGCGGTCAACGTCTCGCTGGCTGTCTGGCTCTTGAAGGGCTTCATCGACGAGATCCCGCGCGAGTATGAAGAGGCGGCGATGATCGACGGCTATACGCGACTGCAGGCGTTCTGGCGCACCGTGCTGCCGCAGGCCACGACCGGCATCGCCGCCACCGCGATCTTCTGCCTGATCTTCGCCTGGAACGAATATGCGTTCGCAGCGCTCCTGACCTCAGGGACGGCGCAGACCGCGCCGCCCTTCATCCCGACCATCATAGGCGAGGGCGGCCAGGACTGGCCGGCGGTGGCGGCGGGCACAACGATCTTCCTGGTGCCGATCCTCGTCTTCACCATTCTGCTCCGCAAGCAGCTCTTGCGCGGCATCACCTTCGGCGCGGTGCGCAAATGAGCACGATCCAGACTGCAAAACGCAAATCGCGCTGGCCCATTTGGGCAAGACGCGGCCTGATGGAGAACATCGCTACGGCGATCATCGCGATCGGCTTCCTGATGCTGTTCCAGCCCTTCGCGCTGTCGCTCTACACCTATTCCTTCATCACCATGCTTGCCGGCACGGTGATGTTCATCATCGTCTCGAAATTCCCGGAATAGAGATGGCCGAGATCCGTGTTCAGAATCTGAGGAAAGCCTTCGGCGCATTCGTTGCCGTGCAGGATTCCAATTTCGTCGTCGAGGATGGCGAGTTCTTCGTCATGCTCGGGCCGTCCGGTTGCGGCAAGACGACGACGCTGCGCATGATCGCCGGTCTCGAGCTGCCGACCGGCGGCAAGATCCTGCTCGGCGGCGAGGACGTCACCATGCGCCGGGCGCGCGAGCGCGACATCGCCTTCGTCTTCCAGCTCTTCGCGCTCTACCCGCATATGAACGTGCGCAAGAATATCGGCTTCCCGCTCTTGGCGCAGGGTATGCCGGCGGCCGAGATCCGCCAGAGGGTCGAAGAGACCGCCAAGCTGCTGCGCATCGATCACCTGCTCGACAAATCCGTCTCCGGCCTTGCCGGCGGCGACCGCCAGCGCGTCGCGCTCGGCCGCGCCATCGTGCGGCGGCCGAAATGTTTTCTCATGGACGAGCCGCTCGGCACGCTCGACACCGAGTTCCGCGATCTGATGGTGCATGAGCTGCGCGAGCTGCACAACCGCATCCACGCGACCACCGTCTATGTCACGCATGACCAGATGGAAGCGATGTCGATGGCCGACAAAATCGCGGTAATGAACCACGGCGTCATCGAGCAGTTCGGCACGCCGCGCGAGATCTACGAGCGGCCGGCGACCATGTTCGTCGCCGATTTCATCGGCTCGCCGCCGATGAATTTCCTGAAATTCGGCGGCGGGCTCGCGAAGGGCGCGAAGGAGATCGTCGTGCAGGGCGCCAAGGTGGCGGTGCCTGAAGTGCGCGAGGACATCGCGCCCGCCGACATGGCGCTCGGCATCCGGCCCGAGCACATCCGCTTCGACGACGGCTCGAAGCTGCGCGGCGCGATCTACGGCACCGAATATCTCGGCACCACGCAGATCGTCGCGGTAGAGACGGCCGACGGCATCATCAAGGCGCGGGTGCCGGCCGGCATCCATCTCAGCCCCGGCGAGCAGGTCGGGCTCACGCTGAGCAGCGCGCGGCTGTCGCTGTTCGAGAAGGGTTCCGGACGCGCGGTCAGGACCGCCATGCATGATCAGGCAGCGGAGGCGCGCCATGGCTGATGTCCGCATCCAGGGCGTGACCAAGAGTTTCGGCGACACCGTCGCGATCGACGATCTCGACCTCACGATCAAGGACGGCGAGTTCGTCGTGCTGCTCGGCCCGACCGGCGCCGGCAAGACAACGACGCTGAGGCTGATCGCCGGGCTGGAGCGGCCGGACAGCGGCACGATCCATATCGGCGGCCATGAGGCGACTGCGCTGTCGCCGGCCGAGCGCGACACCGCTTTCGTCTTCCAGCAATATTCGCTCTATCCGCATCTGTCGGTGTTCGACAACCTCGCCTTCCCGCTGCGCTCGCCGGCGCGGCGGTTTCCGGAGGAAGCGGTGCGCCGCCGCGTCGAGGAGGTCGCGCGCATGGTGCGCATCGACCATAAGCTCGACAACCGCTCGACGAAGCTGTCGGGCGGCGAGATGCAGCGTGTCGCCATCGGCCGCGCGCTGGTGCGCAAGCCGGCGATCTACCTGATGGACGAGCCGCTGTCCTCGCTCGACGCCAAGCTGCGCGCCGATCTGAGGCTCGAGCTGAAACGCATCCAGTCCGAGCTCGGCGCCACCATGCTCTATGTCACGCACGACCAGATCGAGGCGATGACCATGGCCGACCGCATCGGCATCCTGGCCGACGGCGTGCTGGTCCAGATCGGCACGCCGCGCGCGATCTATTCCGAGCCGGCGAACCTGCATGTCGCGGCTCGCCTCGGCCAGCCGGCGATCAACCTCCTGCCGGCCGGGCTCCTGCCCGACGGCGGCGCGCCGGCCGGAACGAAAACGATCGGCGCCCGCACCGAGCATCTCGCGATCGAGAAGGCAACGAACGGCCATGCCGACGGCGTCGTCGACTGGGTCGAGCATCTCGGCGACCAGAACCATCTGCATGTGACGGTGGGGGCGAAGAAGCTGGTGACGCTGACCGATCCCGACACGCCTTTAGCCAAGGGGGACAAGGTGACGATCCGCTACATCGCACCGCTCTATTTCGGCTCGGACGGGCAGAGATTGATGTAGCGGAGGACTGATGTAGCCGCGACGCCCCATATTTTCGCACACCGATTGACGGCCGCAGATACGGACTGGACGAATCCATGAAGCACTTTTTCAACCGCAAGGAAACGATCGTCACCGAGGCGCTCGACGGCTTCCTCGCCACGGCGGGATCGGGCGCGCTGGCCCGCCTCGACGGCTATCCCGAGATCAAGGTCGTGCTGCGCGCCGACTGGGACAAGACGAAAGTGGCCGTGGTTTCGGGCGGCGGCGCCGGGCATGAACCCTCGCATGCCGGCTTCGTCGGCGCCGGCATGCTGACGGCGGCCGTCTCCGGCGAGATCTTCGCCTCGCCGAGCGTCGAGGCGGTGCTGGCGGCGATCCGCGCCACGACCGGCCCCGCCGGCTGCCTGCTGATCGTCAAGAACTATACCGGCGATCGGCTCAATTTCGGACTGGCGGCGGAGAAGGCGCGCGCCGAAGGTCTCGCGGTCGAGATGGTGATTGTCGCTGACGATATCGCCTTGCCGGACATCGCGCAGCCGCGCGGCGTCGCCGGCACGCTGTTCGTGCACAAGATCGCCGGGCACCTGTCGGAATCCGGCCATGACCTGGCATCGGTTGCCGCGGCGGCGCGTGCGGCGGCCAAGGACATCGTTTCGCTCGGCATCTCGCTTTCCTCCTGCTCGATCCCCGGACAGGCGCATGAGGAGCGTTTCGGCGCTGACGATGGCGAGCTCGGACTCGGCATCCATGGCGAGCCCGGCGTCGAGCGCATCGCCCTGGAGGCGGCCAGCAAGCTGGTCGCCATCATGGCGGAGCGCCTCGCCGCGCGGCTCGATCCGCACAGCCGCTACGCGCTTTTGATCAACAATCTCGGATCAGTGCCGCCGCTCGAAATGGCGCTGATCGCGAATGCCGTGCTGTCTTCGTCGCTGGCAAAGGCGGTGGCTCTGACGATCGGACCCGGGCACCTGATGACGGCGCTCAACATGAACGGCTTCTCGCTGTCGCTGATCAGACTGGAAGCGGAACGCGAGAAAGCGCTGCTGGCGCCCGTCGGCCCGCATGCCTGGCTGCCGGCAAAGCCGGTTCGCGCGCCGGTCGTCGTGGCGATGGCAAGACCCGCTGCCGGTGCGACCGCAAAGCCCGCCAGCCGCGATGCGGCCGCCGAGCGGCTGATCAAGGCCGTCTGCCAGAAGCTGATCGCGCTCGAAGAGCCGCTCAACGCGCTCGACGCCAAGGCTGGCGACGGCGACACCGGCTCGACCGTTGCGACCGGGGCACGCAGCATTCTCGAGCGCATCGATGCGCTGCCGCTTGCCGACAGGGCCGCAACCGCTGCCGCGATCGGCGATACGCTCGGCACCTCGATGGGCGGTTCCAGCGGCGTGCTGTTGTCGATCTTCCTCACCGCAGCCTCGCAATCGCTCGGCGCCGGCGCGCCGCTCAGCAAGGCCTTGCTCGCCGGGCTCGACCGGATGACCTTCTATGGCGGCGCCAAGGTCGGCGACCGGACCATGGTCGATGCGCTCGAGCCGGCGCTGAAAGCCCTTGACGCGAGCGGGCTGGAAGCGGCCGCCAAGGCTGCGCGGCAGGGCGCCAAGGCGACCGCCGCGATGCAGAAGGCAAAAGCCGGCCGCTCCGCCTATATCGGCAGGCAACTCGACAGCGCGGATCCCGGCGCCTTCGCGGTCGCCGAAGTTTTCGCTGCCGTGGCGGCGCTGTTCGCCCCGGCATGAAGGACGGACAATGGCCGCAGCCGATTTCTCCCGACTGATCGCGGCGGCGGCCAATACGATCGCGGCGCATGCCGAGGAATTGACCGCGCTCGACCAGGCGATCGGCGACGGCGACCACGGGCTGAACATGAAGCGCGGCTTCGAGGCGGTGCGCGCGGAGGCGGACGTCTTTTCAGCGAAGCCGCTGCCCGAAGCGCTGAAAGCGGTGGGCACCAAGCTGGTGATGACGGTGGGCGGCGCCTCCGGCCCTCTGTTCGGCACGTTCTTCATGGCGCTCGGCAAGGACCTGCCGACGGCGCCGGATAGAGACAGACTGACGGCGGCGTTCGGCAAGGCGATCGAGGCGGTTGCCGCGCGCGGCAAATCGCAGCCGGGACAAAAAACCATGCTCGACGTGCTGCAGCCGGTGTATGAGGCGCTGGCGCAAGGCAAGACGGCCGGCGAGATCGCCGACGCAGCCGACAAGGCGGCCGAGGCCACGGTGCCGATGAAGGCCCTGCGCGGGCGCGCTTCCTTCCTGGGAGAGCGCTCGATCGGGCATATGGACGCCGGAGCGCGCTCGACCGCGCTTCTGGTGCGCGCGGTCGCGGAGGCGATAGAGGGCAATTGATGAGCAATGTCGGGATCGTCATCGTGTCGCATTCGCCCCTCGTCGCCGAGGGCACGGCCGACATGGTGCGCCAGATGGTGGGCGACGAAGTGCCGCTTGCATGGTGCGGCGGAAACGGCCATGGCGGGCTCGGCACCAGCGTCGAGGCGATCATGGGCGCGATCGACAAGGCCTGGTCGGAAGCAGGCGTCGCCATCCTGGTGGATCTTGGCGGCGCCGAGACCAACTCGGAGATGGCGGTCGAGATGATCGGCGAGCCGCGCTCGCACAAGATCGTGGTCTGCAACGCGCCGATCGTCGAAGGCGCGGTGATGGCCGCGACCGAATCCTCCGGCGGCGCCTCGCTCAAGGAAGTGGTGGCGACGGCGCATGAACTGTCGCCGTCGTGAACGAACGGGAACCGACTGAATGTCCGCATCTGCCGAAGCAACGGTCCTGATCACCCACGCGGTGGGCCTGCACGCGCGCCCCTCGGTGAAGTTCACCAAGCTCGCCAAGACGTTCGCGGCCGAGGTGGAGGTGGCGGTGGCGGCGAACGGCCCCTGGTTCGACGCCAAGAGCATCGTCAAGGTGATGGCGGCAAAGGCGCCCAAGGGGACGCTGCTGCATATCCGCGCCAAGGGCGACGGCGCGACCCAGGCTGTGAAAGCGCTGGTCGATCTGGTGCAGCGCGATTTCGACGAGGATGCGGATCATGCCCGGACCGCTTGAATCGGATCCGCATGTCCGTGGGAAACCGGGTCATGCGGATTGAGGGTATCCCCGCCTCTCCCGGTTATGCCGAAGGTCCGCTGTTCGACCTCGACCAGCCTCCGGTCAGCTACAAGGCCAAGGCGAGCGCCGAGGAAGAGCAAACCGCACTGGTGAGCGCAATCGGCAAGGCCGTCGGTCGGCTGGCGGTTCTGGTCGAAACCGCCGATGGCGACGCCGCCGGCATCCTCGAATTCCACATCGCCATGCTGGAGGACGATGCCTTGAGCGGTCCGGCCCTGACGGCGATCGGCTCCGGGCAGCCGGCGGACGCCGCCTGGCGCGCGGCGCTCGACCGTGAGATCGCCGGCTACGAAGCGTCGGACCAGGATTATTTCCGCGCCCGCGCCGCCGATCTGCGCGACATCCGCGACCAGGTGCTGCGGGCGCTGAGCGAGGATGGCGAGGCTGCGGCGCCTCCGGGCGCGATCCTCCATGGCGAGGACATCGCGCCGACGCGCTTCCTCGAAACCGATTGGAGCAAGGGCGGCGGCATCGCGCTACAGCGCGGCAGCACGGCCAGCCATGTCGCGATGCTGGCGCGCTCGCGCGGCGTGCCTATGGTCGTCGGTCTCGGCGCCTTGGCCGCACCGCGCACGGGTGACGCGCTGCTCAATGCCGAGCATGGCGCGATCATTTTCTCACCGTCGCTGGCCGAGACCGAAGCTTTCCGGCAATCGGCCTCTGCTTTCGCCGACCGCCTGGGCGCGGCGAAGACATTCCTGACGGAGCCGGCGGTGACCAAAGCCGGCACCGCGGTGCGCGTGCAGGTCAATATCGCCTACCCTTCCGATGTCGAAGGCATCGATATCGAGAGCTGCGACGGCGTCGGCCTGATGCGAACGGAATTCCTGTTCGGCAAGACACTGCCGGACGAGGAGACGCAATATCACGCCTACCGCAAGGTGCTGGAATGGGCCGGCGGCAAGCCGGTGACCATCCGCACCGTCGATGCCGGCGGCGACAAGCCGGTGCCGGGTTTCACCGTCGAGGAGATCAATCCGTTTCTCGGCCTGCGCGGCATCAGATTGTCGCTCAAGCGGCTCGATATCTTCCGCGTGCAGATCCGGGCATTGCTGCGCGCCGCCATCCACGGCAATCTGAGGGTGATGTTCCCGATGATCGCCACGCCTGACGAATACAGCCAAGCCGCCGCGCTGTTCGCGGAAGAACGGGCCGCGCTTGTCGCGCGGGGCGTGGCGCACAGGCTGCCGCCCCTCGGCATCATGGTCGAGGTGCCGTCCGTGGCGCTGGCGCCGGAGGATTTCGCTGACGTCGCCTTCTTCTCGATCGGCTCCAACGACCTGACGCAATATGTGATGGCGGCCGCGCGGGACAACGCAGCCGTGGCGCATCTCAATTCCGTTCGTCAGCCGGCGGTGCTGCGGCTGATCGCGGCGGTTGCGGCGTTCGGACTGGAGAAGGGAATTCCGGTCAGCCTCTGCGGCGATGCCGGTGGCGACCCTGAAACCATCCCGGCGCTGCTCGAGGCCGGTTTGCGCGACCTCTCGGTCGCCCCTGCTCAACTGGCGATGGCCAAGGCGGCCATCGCGGGCGTTGCGGTGTAGGCGCATGGCCAGGATGGAACGAATACCGGAAGCAGGCTCGGAAGAGGCGATCCGCGCCTACAAGACGATCCTGTCGCAGGTCATCGACCAGCGCCCGTCCGGCATGCGCCAGCGCCTGGCCGACGCGCTCGGCAAGCACCGCAGCTTCGTCACGCAGATTTCCAGCCCCGCCTATACGGTCCCGATCCCGTCAAAGCATCTGCCTTCCATCTTTTCCGTCTGCCATTTCAGCCAGGCCGAGCGCGACCAGTTCATGGCCGCCTATCACCAGGCGCATCCTGGCAAGGCGCCCGCGGCGTCCGGGCCGCGCAGGACTCGCCATGTCTCGCTCATCGTGCCGGATTTCGGCGACGACAAGCAGAACGCGGCGCTCGACCGGGCGATCAACGACTTCATCCAGAAAATAACCAGCATCGCCGGCAAGGGCAGCGGCTGACCTTTGTTGCCGGGCTGTTTGGGAGGACGCCATGAAGAAATTTATGAACACAGTGGACACGGTGCTGACCGAAAGCCTCGATGGCTTTGCGGCGGCTCATGCCGATATCCTCGTGCTTGGCGACGACCACAAATTCATCCGCCGCAAGGAGTTGAAGCCCGGCAAGGTGGCGCTGATCTCGGGCGGCGGCTCGGGCCATGAGCCGCTGCATGGCGGCTTTGTCGGCCACGGCATGCTCGACGCCGCCTGCCCGGGCCAGGTCTTCACCTCGCCGACGCCCGACCAGATGCTCGCGGCCGTGCAGGCCGTCGACACGGGCGCCGGCTGCCTGTTCATCGTCAAGAACTACGAAGGCGACGTGATGAATTTCGACATGGCGGCCGAGATGGCGGACGGCGTGCTGCAGGTGGTGACCAATGACGACGTCGCGGTCGAGAACTCGTCCTACACGACCGGACGGCGCGGTGTCGCCGGCACGCTGGTGGTGGAAAAGATCCTCGGTGCCGCGGCTGAGCAAGGCATGGCGCTGCCCGCGCTCAAGGCGCTGGGCGACCGCGTCAATGCCGCGACGCGCTCGATGGGCGTGGCGTTGACCAGCGGCACGGTGCCCGCCGCCGGCAAGCCGACCTTCGAGATCGGCGACGGCGAGATGGAGTTCGGCGTCGGCATCCATGGCGAGCCCGGCCGGCGGCGCGACGCGCTGAAGAGCGCCGACGCCATCGCCGAGGAGGTCTGCGCGGCGATCGCCGGCGATTTCGGCGACCGCGCCAAGGGGCCGGCGCTGCTGTTCGTCAACGGCTTCGGCGGCACGCCCTCGATGGAGCTCTACCTGATGTACAACAGCGCCCGCAGAATCTTCGAAAGACACGGCGTGACGGTGATCCGCTCGCTCGTCGGTTCGTATGTGACCTCGCTCGACATGGCTGGATGCTCGATCACGCTGACCATGCTCGACGATGACATGACGGCGCTGTGGGATGCTCCGGTGCACACGGCGGCGCTGCGCTGGGGGATGTAGGTTCTGCGTTCCTCTGAAACGGTGAACCGCTGTCGCTGGCTTCCCCGGTACTTTTCTGGCAAGCATGCGCGGAACCTTGCCGCTGTTGCCTGAACGATGCTGCCCGAGCTTTCGCCTGCCCAGGAAAAACTGCTGATCAGCCTTGCCGACCCCGAGGCGCCCGCCGATTGGGACAAGGACGTTTCCGCAGGTGACCTGTTGGCGCTGCTCGCCAATGCGGAGTTCCACGGCGTGCTGCCGATCGTACTGCGCAAGCTCAGGGAACGCGGCGACGCCAATCTGCCGAAAGACGCGGGTCTGCGGCAAAAGCTTGCCGAGTTGCGCGACCAGATGACGATGGCGACCGGGCAGTCGATGCTGCTGCAATATCACGGCGACCGCATCATGAAGGCGCTGGTGGCGAAAGGCGCTCCGGCCCGGATCGTGAAGGGGCCGGTGTTCGCGCGCAGGCTCTACCACCAACCTGCCGACCGGCCGTTCACCGACATCGACATTCTCGTCGACCCCGCCGGCATCGAGGAAGCCAACAGGACGATCGCCGAATGCGGCTTCAGGCTCGGCAGCGGAGAGGCGGAGTCGCACCAACTGCAGGAGTTCAAATGGCTGGAGAAAGAGAATTCCAGCCTGCTCATCGAATTGCACGGCAATCTGGTGCACGACACCGGCATGCGCCGGCGCCTGTCGCTTGGCTTCCGCGAGCTGCAGGCGATCGACGGCGGCGAAACCGATACGCCGGCCGCACTTCTGACCATCGCCATCGTCCATGCCGCCGGCGGCCACAAGTTCCACCGGCTGCAGCTCTGCGTCGACGTGCTGCAAGGCGTGCGGGCGCTGAGATCGCCGGAAGACGAAGCGAGCCTGCTGGAGGCGGCCCGCATGACCGGCATCGTGCTTGAGCTTGCGACGGTCCTCAACGTCACCGGGCGCCTGTTCGGCGCGCCGCGCGCGATCGAGCTTGCCGACCGCATCAAGCCGGACCTCTCGATAAGGCTGGCGAAATGGCTGATCACCGGCAACATGCTGCTGCGTGTCAACTCGCGCGAAAAGCTGCGCTCGCGCCTCAGCCGCGACGCCTTCCGCTGGGTGCAGAGGCTGGCGCGGGCACGGCCCTATCCGGCCTGATGCAGCGCGGCGCGGATCAGCTGCGCCGCTTCGACCGGTCTCGCGCCTACTTCCAGCGTGAAGGTCGGCACCGTCTTGACCAATATTGCGATCGTCGCCATTCGCCTTTTCTGCAGCGGCAAAAGGCCGGTCATGCCGGTCCTCACATTGTCGGCGGCCAAAGCCACCATGGCATCGGTCCTGGCCATGGGCACCAGCCTTGTCTCGCCATCCGCCGAGCGGGCAAGATGAAGAAGAGCCGCGATCGGCCTGGCGCGAACATCCTCGACACGGATGATCTCGCCAAGACGATCGAGCGACACGGCCTGCTCGCCCTCAGCATCCCATGTCTCGCCAAGGCAGGGAGACACGAAAGGCAGCATCGCCGCGGTGTTGCGATGGATCTTCACTTTGCGCGGCATGCCCCAGGCCGTGACGCCGTCCTGTGTCGCCCTGAGGATCATGACGTCGTCGGAACAGAGGCCGAAGCCCTGCGAGGCCAGAGCCAGCGACGTCGTCGACTTGCCGGTGCCGCTCGGCGCATGGATCAGCACAAGCGCCTCGCTGGCCGGCAGCGTCAGGCCGGCCGTGTGCAGCATGTGCTGACCTTCGGCGTCGAGCGCGGCATCCAGCACCATCATAAGCAGCGTCCATTTGATCTTGCTGTCAGGACTAACGCGGATTTCTGCCCTGCCCTCCTCATCGCGGATCGACAGCGTCTGCTGACCTGGAAAGACGAGGTGGAAGACGTCTCCGGCGTCGATCATCCGGCAATGGCCATCGAAGGGCACTTCGCCGTCGAACGCCAGTTTCCCTTCAGGGCTTTCCTGCAGATCAAGCGTTTCGATGATATCGACACGAAAGCCGGGCCGGGCGGCCTCGCTCACACGCAGGGCGCCGAGCATCAGGTCGAAGCTCGGCCAGAGGTCGGCGCGGGCGGCGGTGACGCTCATGACCTGCCCTTTGAGGTCGTAGAAGAAAGTCGTTGTCCGGTCGCTCAAGCAGCGGACGCCTTCACGCTGGGCGGATGGCGGTAGATCTCTACCATGCCTGGCTGACTGTCGCTGACCACCGGCTTGCCGTCGAGGCAGACCCAGCAATGCGCCGACAAGCGGGGCTCGTGCATCGATTTGGCATCGACGCCGAAACGCAGCTCCGGGTCGAGACCGGCCATGCGCAGAAAGCGGAAACCGAGCAGACCCTCGCGAAGGCATCTGCGGTCGCGCATGAACCAGGGGTGCCGGACCGTTCGGTTGACGCGTTGCACGATGTAGGTCCATGGCAGGTCTCGATAGGGCATGGGCGAGCGCAGCGGCGCCAGCTTCAACACGCTTTCGAAATCGCGCCGGCCAACCAGCACCGGCAGCAGCCGGGCGCTGAGCCACAAATGGGCACGGAACAGGGCGCGCAGGACCGGTCCGTCGGTCATCACACGCCTGGGTCGGCGAGGATGCCCTCAGCCACCAGCTCGGCGGCCAATTCGGCCATATCCTCGTCGAGCGTTGCCTTGTCGACCTCGAATTCGTCCGACAACAGGTCGATGATCTGGTCGAGGCTGCGCGCGCCATCAACCTTGTCGAGAAAAGCCTCGGTCGTGTCGTTGCAGGTGTAGAGCTGGCCGCTGCGCGCCAACAGCACGACTGCGCCGTCGCCGACATGCTGGACGGACGCGTCGTCCGCCATCCGAAGCACCGTTTTGGAACCAATCTCGGCCATGCGCCCGCTCCCCTTCGCCCGGGAGCAAATAGCGCGGCACCGCGAGGCTGTCCATCGCCATGGACGGCGGAGGGAACGACCGGCCGTGCCGGGCGGCCCGCCGTGGGGCGAATATTAGCGAGGTCTTGCCTTCCCGCCCTTGCGTAAGCTATGAGTCCGCCGGGCTTTGGGGAGTGATCTGTATGCGTTACAATTGGGAACGGGCTCCGACGGCATTCGAGCGCCACCGGAAGGCGCTTGCAGCGGCGATCCTGATCGCCGGCGGCGTCGGGCTGATGCTGGCGGCGCTGCCGCTTTAAGCCGGCTTACGTCACGGACAGCAAGAGCGGCGACGCCATGGCGGCGCCGGACAGGGGAGCTTGACGGGCGATATCGACGAAAGTCAGGAAGACATGGCCTATGAAAGCGACTTAGGCTATTCCCAGACGGCAAAAAAATGTCCTGGGAGGGAATGTCGATGGCCTCACGCTATCACGAAGTCTATGAGGGCTGGAAGCGCGACGCCGTAGGATTCTGGGCCGAAGCGGCGAAGGCGATCGACTGGTACAAGCCGGCCGAGAAGGTCTTCGATCCGGCGCAAGGCGTCTATGGCCGCTGGTTCGTCGGCGCTTCCTGCAACACCTGCCACAACGCCATCGACCGCCATGTCGCCGGCGGACGCGCCGACCAGCTGGCGCTGATCCATGACAGCGCGATCACCGGAACGATCCGGAAATTCACCTATACCGAACTGAAGCGCGAGGTGGTGGCGCTGGCCTCGGTGATGCGGCATCGCGGCGTCGGCAAGGGCGACCGCGTCATCATCTACATGCCGATGGTGGCGGAAGCGGCGATCGCGATGCTGGCCTGCGCGAGGCTAGGCGCCGTGCATTCGGTGGTGTTCGGAGGCTTCGCCTCGCATGAGCTCGCCACCCGTGTCGACGACGCCAAGCCGAAGCTGATCGTCAGCGCTTCCTGCGGCCTGGAGCCCGGCCGCATCGTCGCCTACAAGCCGCTGCTCGACAAGGCGATCGAGATGTCGAAGCACAAGCCCGACGCCTGCCTCATCCTGCAGCGCGAGCAACTGCGCTGCGAGATGAAGGAGAATTACGACATCGACTATGCCGATGCGGTCGCCCGCGAGCGCGCAGCCGGCGCCAATGTCGACTGCGTGCCGGTGCTGGCCACCGACCCGCTCTACATCATCTACACCTCCGGCACGACCGGCCAGCCGAAGGGCATCGTGCGCGACAATGGCGGCCATATGGTCGCGCTGAAATGGACCATGGACAACGAGTTCGGCGTCAAGCCCGGCGAAGTGTTCTGGGCGGCTTCCGACGTCGGCTGGGTGGTCGGCCATTCGTACATCGTCTACGGGCCGCTTCTGCATGGCTGCACCAGCGTGCTGTTCGAGGGCAAGCCGATCGGCACGCCGGACGCCGGCACCTATTGGCGGGTGATCTCCGAGCATGGCGTCGTGGCGCTGTTCACCGCGCCGACCGCCTTCCGCGCCATCAAGGGGCAGGACCCCAAGGGCGAGTTCGTGCCGAAATACGATTTGTCGAAATTCCGCACCCTGTTTCTCGCCGGCGAGCGCGCCGACCCCGAGACAATCAAATGGGCCGAGCAGAAGCTCGATCGGCCGGTGATCGACCATTGGTGGCAGACCGAGACCGGCTCGCCGATGACGATCAATCCGGCCGGTCTCGGGCTGCTGCCGGTGAAATACGGCTCGCCCGGCTTGCCGATGCCGGGCTATGACATCCGCATCCTCGACGATGCCGGCCACGAAGTGCCGCGCGGCACGCTCGGCAATGTCGTGGTCAAGCTGCCGCTGCCCGCCGGCTGCCTGCCGACGCTGTGGAATGCCGACGCCCGCTTCCGCCAGGCCTATCTCGAAGAATTCCCCGGCTACTACAAGACAGCTGATGCCGGCATGATGGACGAGGACGGCTATCTCTATGTGATGGCCCGCACCGACGACATCATAAATGTCGCCGGCCACCGGCTCTCGACCGGCGCCATGGAAGAGGTGCTGGCTGCCCACCCGGACGTCGCCGAGTGCGCCGTCATCGGCATCGCCGACGCCATGAAGGGCCAGGTGCCGCTGGGCTTCGTCGTGCTCAATGCGGGTGTGGCGCGCGACAGCGGCGCGATCGAGAGCGAGGTGGTGGGGCTGGTGCGCGAGCGGATCGGCCCGGTTGCCGCCTTCAAGACCGTGGTGACGATCAAGCGGCTGCCCAAGACCCGTTCCGGCAAGATCCTGCGCGGCACGATGCAGAAGATCGCCGACAAGGAGGAATGGGCGATGCCGGCGACCATCGACGACCCCGCGATCCTCGACGAGATCACGGCGGCGCTGAAGGGCCGCGGCATCGGCATTTAGCCACCCGGCAGCCCGACGCGTTAATAATGTATTAGCCAGTTTCCCCCGCGCTGCAATCGCTTGTTGTGCGATGCAACATCAGACTTTAAGTTTGCCTGGGGGGCCATACCGAAGGCACGGCATGGCTCAACAAGAGACGACATTCGGCGGCGTCGACACACCGCGATGCCTTGCTATCGTCGCCCTCAACCGGCCGGTAGCGGCCGGCGGCGAGCCGCGCACGCTGCCATCGCTCGGTCCCACCCTGTTCCGTCATCCTTTTAATGCTGCCGAGAGCGGTTCACCGTTTCG
Organism: Mesorhizobium sp. ORS 3359; assembly: GCA_000824845.1. Taxonomy (GTDB): domain Bacteria; phylum Pseudomonadota; class Alphaproteobacteria; order Rhizobiales; family Rhizobiaceae; genus Mesorhizobium. The sequence continues at coordinate 19,835 of CCNC01000143.1, forward strand.
TGGAAGCGGGAAACCGCTCGTCTGGCTGCCTGGACCGCCGGTGTGGAATTGTTTGCATTCGGCATGATATCGAGGCGCAAATCAGTGCAAGTATCCGAGTCTCAATCCGTGAGCCTGTTCCAACGATCGAAACGTCCTCGACCCGCGCCGCGCGAGCGCCTTGTGATGGATATGCGCGACACGATCGTCTATGCGATCGGCGACGTGCATGGCTGTCATGACGAACTGAGCGCGCTGGAACAGAAAATCGAGCTCGACGCACAGCGGTTCCGTGGCCGCAAGATCATCATCATGCTGGGCGACTATATCGATCGCGGGCCGCATTCGCGGCGCGTGGTCGACCATCTGATGGCGCCACCACCGAGGGGCTTTCAGCGCGTCTGTCTGGTGGGAAACCATGAAGTCGCGCTGCTCCTTTATCTGGACGGACATCTCTCGCGTGAAACCTGGCTCGGCTATGGCGGCCGCGAGACCCTGTTCTCCTACGGCGTCGACCCCGACCGGCTGATTAGCCTCTACGGTTCGAGCGCCCAGGCGGACGCGCGCATACGCGAGGCCATTCCCGCCAGCCATGTCGACTTCCTGCGCACGCTGCCGGCGATGGTCTGCTCCGACCAATTCGTCTTCGTTCATGCCGGCATCCGGCCCGGCATCGCGCTGGAGGCGCAGGACGAGGGCGACCTCCTCAACATCCGCGAGGAGTTCTTCGAGGCGGCGCACCGGCTCGACCGCTGGGTGGTGCACGGGCACACGATCGTCGACGTCCCAAAGCTCGACGGGCGCCGGCTCGACATCGACACCGGCGCCTTCCAGACCGGGCGGCTGACCGCGCTCAGGATCGTCGGCAAATACGGTCGGCTGCTGTCCTCACGGGATTAGGCAATTCGCCGTTTCGGGCTGAACCGCCCTGATCCTGTTCCACGTCAGGCAGCCTGCTTGGCGCGCGCTTCCGACTTCTCCAGATAGTAGCTCGAGTAGCGGTCGAAGAACCTTTCCGAGCCGCCGAGCGCGCCGTATTTGGCCAGCTTCTTCAAATCGACCTTGTTGAGCACCGCCCCGATCACCTTGTTGGCGATATAGGGCTCTGATTCCAGCATCGAGCGCACCATGTTGCGCGGCGTGCGGCCCCATTCGGTGACCAGCACGAAGCCGTCGACCAGCGGCGCGAAGGCTTTGGCGTCGACCACAGGTCCGAGCGGCGGCAGGTCGACGATGATGTACTCGAACGTCTCCTTGGCGTTCTCGATGAAGCGCCGCATCCCGGCGGAGCCCAGCAGCTCGCTGGTGTGCGAGAACTGGCCACGGAGCACGGCTGGAATGATCGCAAGCTTGGTCTGGCGGTCGACCTTGCCGACCGACTGCCAGGTCTGGCCATTGACCACCGCTTCCATCAGGCCCTGCTCGGCCTCCATGCCAAGGCTGCGGCTCAAGCCAGGATTGCGCAGGTCGCCGTCGACGAGCAAGGTCTTGGCGCCGTTTGCGGCAAGCAGGCCGGCGAGGTTCGCAGCCACCGTCGATTTGCCTTCGCCCGGCAGCACCGAAATGATGCCGATGACCCGGCTGCCGCGGTCCTCCATCACGACGTCGAAGGCGATCTTGGCGTTGCGCAGCGTCTCGGCGAACATCGAAGCCGGAGCATCGATGCTGACGCGCATGCGCGCGCGCCTCTCTGCCGAGGAGAGGCTGGTCACCTTGCCGTCGGCCGGCAGGTCGTCGGCTTTGGAATCCTTGGCCCTGCCGCCGCCGATCGTCGGCAGATAGCCGAGGAATTTCAGGCCGGCGCGATCACGAATATCCTCGCCCGTCCTGAAGAAGCGCTCGTTGAACTCGTTGAGGCCGCCGAAACCGGCGCCGAGCATCAGGCCGAGCACCAGCGACAGAGCCAGCACACGCATGGTGCGAGGGCTCGAGGCCGCCAGCGGCATCGTCGCATCGGAAATGATGCGGGCCTTGCCGACCGGGAAGGACTGCTGCTGCGAAGCTTCCTCATAACGGCTGAGGAAGGTCTGGTAGAGCGTGGTCAGCGCCTGCGCCTGCTGGTCGAGTTCCTTCAGCTTCACCTGCGACTGATTGTCGATCGAGCTCTTGCCGGCGGCTGTGGAAATCTTGTCGCGAAGCGCGGTTTCGCGCGCCTGCGCCACTTCGAAGTCGTTGCGGTAGCTTTCGGTGATCTGCTTCAGCTGCCCGAAGATCTGCGCCGAGACATCGGCCTTTTCCTTGGTCAGCGCGACCGCCTGCGGGTGATCCTTGCCGAAATTGGTCTCGACGCCCTGCAGGCGCTTGGCAATGGCCAGATAGCGGGTCTTGAGCCCGATGATGACTGAGCTGCTCGGCTGGTCAGCCGCTATGGCCGAATCGTTGAAGGCGCTTTCCGAGCCGCTGTCGACGATCGCCTTGTACTGTTGGTAGCGGGCGCTGGTGCGAGCCGTATCGGCCTGCGCGACGATGAGCTGGGCGTTAAGGTCGGCTAGTTGCTTGTCGCTCAGCAACTGGCCGTCGCTGTTGGCGGAAAGGCCGTGCTCGGCCCTGAACTTCTCGACCGCCAGCGAAGCGGCCTGCGAGCTTTCGCGCAACTCGGTCAGCCGGCCCTGCAGCCATACGGCCGCGCGCTCGGTGGCGTCGAAGCTGGCGTTGAGCTGGTCGGCGAGATAGGCGTCCGCATAGGCCTTGGTGATGGCCGTGGCGAGTGCCGGGTTTGTCGCCTGGTAGCTGATGCTGATGACATTGGAGCGGCTGACGCGATCGGCCGATAATCCTGTCTGCAGCATAAGAACCGCGTAGTCGTGAGTCGCGGCCTTGATCATGGCTTCGCGCGTGGCGGCATCGACATTCTGGATGCCGGGGAGTTGATCGGCGGCATTGCCGCGGAAATAGCCGACGATGCCGCGCAGGAACCCGATGCCCTTGGCCAAAGCCGATTGAGGCGGGCTCATGAAGTCCTGGTTCTGGTCGAGCTTCAACTTGTCGACCACCTCCGACGCCAGCCGCGCCGAATTGAGGATCTCGATCTGGCTGAGGATCGTCGCGTCGGTCTGCTGCGTGACGCTGGCAGCCGAGATGTCGTCCATGACCTTGTTCATGCCCCCGTCGATCAGGACGCTCGCCACCGACGTATACTGCTTGGGCGTGGTCTGCAGATAGATCACGCCCAGGACCAGACCGATGGCGGCGCAGATCGCCACCACCTTGGCCTGACGGGCGGCCATGCCAAGCAGACGCTCGACATCGATGAAGTCTTCACCCTTTTCCTGATCGGCACTGGGCAAGGGCGTCCTCTTGTCGAGAGGGAAGTTGGCATAATTCATGTTCGGTCCAATTCCAGGTTGCAGGCGCTATCGGCCTTGGTAGATCCGCGTCGTGACCAGAAAAGACCGCGCAACGTTGTTGCCAGGATGCGCCGGGCCTGAAGGTCCGGGCGCCTGAGTGGCTGTCGCGCCATCGCAAAACCGCATATGCACCCGAAAGATGGGCATTATGCGGCTACTTCCCGGCGCTCATGCGACCGGACGAATTGCTGCAGCATTTCGAAGACAGGGCCTTTCATGTCGTCGCGAGCCAGGGCGAAGGCAATGGTGGCCTCGATGAAGCCTTCCTTGGAGCCGCAGTCGAACATGCGGCCATCGAAAGGCTGGGCATAGAAGGGCTGGCTCTGGGCAAGGCGCACCATGGCGTCGGTGAGCTGGATCTCGTTGCCGGCGCCGCGCTGCTGATTGCCGAGCAGCGCAAAGATTTCCGGCTGCAGTACGTAGCGGCCATTGATGTAAAAATTCGACGGCGCCTTGGCTGGCGCCGGCTTTTCGACCATCTCAGTAACCTGGAAGCCGGAGCCGACCTCGTCGCCGCGGCCGACAATGCCGTATTTGCTGGTTTCGGCGGGATCGCAGCGCTCGACGGCGATGACGTTGCCGCCGGTCCGCTGATAAAGATCGACGGTCTCGGCAAGGCAGCCGCGCGAGCCGAAGGATACCATGTCGGGAAGCAGCAGCGCGAAGGGCTCGTTGCCGATCACGTCGCGAGCGCACCAGACGGCGTGACCGAGGCCCTGCGGCGACTGCTGGCGGATGAAGGAGGTGGCGCCGGCCACCGGCAGCAGGCTTTCCAGCGATTCGAGCTGCGCCTTCTTGCCGGTCTGTTCCAGCGTGCCGATCAGTTCAGGATGCAGGTCGAAATAGTCCTCGATGACCGCCTTGTTGCGGCCGGTGACGAAGACGATGTGCTCGATGCCGGCTTCGAACGCCTCGTCCACGGCATATTGCACGACAGGCTTGTCGACGACGGGAAGCATTTCCTTCGGCATGGACTTGGTCGCCGGCAGGAACCGCGTTCCGAGCCCCGCCACCGGGATGACTGCCTTCCTGACTTTCTGCATCTGGTCTTCCTTCTGAGAGAAAAAGATTTCTACCTATCGCCGGCTATCAAATCGCCCGCATGCTTCATCTCCCCGCCCCCACGGCGAACCTGCGCCGCAACCCTTCTGAGCCGAACCGCGATCGGCATCGACAAATGCCCGATCGCGGCCGGATCCCTGAGCGCCGCGCCGATTGCCTTGAGCGGCGCGCGCGCCTTGATGTGCTGGACCAAGGACAGGAACGACGCCGCCTTGCGCAGGCTGCGGCCGCGCCGGGCGAAGGCCGCCTTGGCGGTGCTGTCCATGGGATATGCCGCAGCGAAGGCGGCGTCGGCCAGCGTCATTGCCTCGACGTGGTGCAATTCGAGCACGCGCGAGATCGAGCCGGCGCGGATATGGTAGACATAACCGACGGTCGGCTCGACAGCGCAACGGCCACCGCTGGCCAGCGCGCTTGCAAGCAGAATGTAGTCCTCGCCGATGCGCAGCTTCTCGTCGTAGCGCAGCCGGTTCTCATCGAGGAACCGCCGCAAGAAGACCGGCTTGAGATAGCCGAGATTGAAGCGCGATTCGAATACCAGATTGCCCTCGATGTAATCGGCCAGCGAGATTTCGCGCAAAGCTTCGAGATAGTCGGCCGGGAACATGGTGTCGTCGGGGGTACCGTCCTCGCGCACGACCTGGACATTGTCGACCGCGATTTGGGCGCCGGCCGCTTCCGCCCGCGCGATCATCGCCGCCATACGGCCAGGAAGAACGGCGTCGTCGGAATCCAGCACAGCCACCCAGCGGCCGCGCGCGAAATCGAGGCCGGCATTCCTGGCGCCGCCTGGGCCGCGATTCTGCGGCAACGCCACCACCTTGACGATGTCTTCGGGATAGGCGCGCGCCACATCCAGCGTGCCGTCGCGCGACTGGTCGTCGACGACGATGACCTCGACGGTCACGCCGAGTTGCGCGATCGCGCCGGCGATGGCGCGGTCGAGAGTGGCCTCCGCATTGTAGGCGGCGATGACGAAGCTGACGTCAGGCTGCACGCTTGTTCCCTTGTTCTGGCGAAGTGAGGCCGTACTGGCGGATTTCACGGACGCCGACCAAACCGGAGACGACACCAACGTGCATAATGCCGCGCAGCACGCTGCGGTTCCGTCGCACCGGGCTGATCGCGGTCAAAACAGCCATGCCGAAGCAGTAGGCCGCCTTGGCCGAAGCCAGCCCGACCTGGCCGGCGCGGCGGATGCCGCCGGCGCCGTGGCCGATCAAATGGCCATGCGTCTGGCCGAAGCGGAAGCGGCGACGGCGCAGCCAATCGAACGCGGCCCTGGCGCGCGGCACGACCTCGTCGACGAAGGCTTGCGGCGCAAAGGCGATGCGGCCGCCGGCCTTGACCATGGCATCGAAGAACTCGGTATCCTCGCCGCCGGTCTGGCCGCGCGCCAGGCTGAAGCGCCGGCCGCGCAGGCTCGCGTCGGTCGTTCGGAGCAGGACGTTGCAGGTGTAACCGGTGCGGATCTCGCCGCGCACCCAGACCGGCAAGGTGGAATGGAAGTCACCCTTCTGCATCCAGTCCGGCGCGTCCTGGCGATAATGCGCCCGCACCGGCCCAAGCACCGCCGCGGCGCCGGTGGCATCGGCCGTCGCCATCAACTCGACCAGCCAACCGGGCGACGCCGTCTCGTCATCGTCGATGAAGGCGACGAAGTCCGATACGCTGGCGTCGAGGCAGGCGTTGCGGGCAATCGAGATGTTGCGCGCCGGCGCGTGGCGATAGCGGACCGGCAGCTTCAATTCCTCGGCCAGCGCCTTCACCAGTTTTTGGGCGCCTGGTTCATCGTCATTATCGGCAACGACGATGCCGATCTCCAGACCTTCAGGCTTCTCCAGGGCGGCGACGGAGCGCAGCGTGTCGGCCAGCTCAGGCCGGCGGAAGGTGCAGATGCAAATGTCGATCGAGCGGCCGGCCATCACGCCACCTCGCGCTGCGAGCGCGGCGTCAAAAGCTGCTGCCAGAAACCAACGGACCAGCCGAAATGCATGACCATGGCCGAGACGCCGGCCAGCGCGATGCTGGCGTTGCGCTGGCGCACCGCCGTTACCAGGCCGTAGCCGAGACACACCGCCGCCCACAAAAGGAATGGCACCGCCGCCAGCCAGTGGACGAAGGAGAACAGGGCCAACAGCACCACGGGCGCCACCAGCAGCGGGACCATCTGCCGGACCTTCGGCACCATGCGGTGCTTGAGCACATTCCTGGCGCGGCCGCGGCCATAGCCAAGATATTGGAGATAGAGGCTCTTCAGCGACGAGCGCGGATAGTAGACCATATGCGTCCTGCCGCTCATCCAGATGCGGTAGCCGGCCTGGCGCAGACGGTAGTCGAGCTCGGCGTCCTCGTTGTGGCTGAAGCTCTCGTCATAGCCGCCGGCATGGCTGAAAGCGGCGATGCGCATCAGCGCGTGGTGGCCGTGGTCGACCCATTCGCCCTCGGACATGTGCCGGTGCTTCGAGCCGCCGGTGCCAAGCTTGGAATTCTGCGCCGCCGCGACGGCCTTCTGCACGGCCCCGGTGCCGGCGGTAAGCATCGAAACGACGACCGAATCAGCGCCGGTCGCAAGCGCCTCCTCGACCAGCCGGTCGCAGTAATCGTCAGGATAGTCGCCATGCGCGTCGATGCGGATGAGATAGTCGGCGCCTTCGCCTAGCGTCGCCACCGCCAGATTGATGGCAGCGCTTTGCAGGCGCTTCGGATTGGCGAGCAGGATGACCCGGGGATCCTTCGCCACGATGTTTTCGACGATGGCCTGCGTGCCGTCGCTGCTGCCGCCGTCCGCGACGACGATGCGGCCGCCGAGCCGTGCCGCCGCAGGCCGCAACTGGTCGAGCAGGCCGCCGATATGGGCCGCCTCGTTGAGGCAGGGAATGACAATCAGGATCGATGGATTTGCCTGCGTCATCGGTCTTTGCGCGTCCTTTGCCATCATGCCGCCGCCGCAAAAGCCGAAGGCATGGCGGTGAGGCCGCGCAGCTTTTCGACGAACTCCGCGCAGTCGCTGCGGTCGTAGCTCCAGGTCCGTGGATTGCGGGCCAACACCCGCGACTTCAGGGCGCGGTATCTGTCCTGATCCATTCGGCCGAGCATCGCCTCAAGATCTTCGGGCGTCGCCTCGGACAGAAGCACGCCGATGTCCTGCCCTTTGAGGAACCGGCCGGTTTCGGTGCCGGCCATCGAAATCGGCACGGCGCCGAAGCGGCAGCCTTCGTAGAGGCGGTTGGGAAGCAGCCATTCGGAATTCTGGCCGGCCTCGAAGAAATCGATCGCCCAGGAGAAGTGCACCTCCCCGTAGATGGCCGCCATGTCCTCCGGATTGCGGTAAGGACCACCGAACGAAAGCCAAGGCTCGGCCTCGACGAAACCATGAAAATCCGGAAATTCGGACAGCGCCGGACGGCCTCTGAGCACGACCTCGAAACGCCCCGCCTGCCGGCGGGTGAAGTCGGCCAGCAGCTTCAGCGAGCGGCGGCAGCGCAGCGCGCCGAACCAGCCGATCCGCCAGGGCGGCGTCGCCGGGCCGTCGTCCTCGAAAGACTGCGCGGCGACAACGGATGCCGCCTCGAAATATTTGTTCTCGATCAGCTCGACAGGCGCGCCGATCTGCCCGAAGGGCTCGAAATAATTGGCGATGAAGGCCGGCGAACTGGTCACCAGAAGCTTCACGTCGCGGGCGAGACGACGCTCGGCGCCGCGCAATGTCCTGCCTACAAAATCGTCGCGCAGCACCAGGCGATGGATATCGAGGCATTCATAGACGATGGGCACGTTCGCCCCGAGGGCGGCATTGGCGCGGCGGGCAAGCGCCAGCATTTCGAGATTGCGCGCGATGATGAGATCGGGCCTGGGCAGGGCGCCCAGTTTCGCACCGATCGACATGGCTGCCTTGGCGACTGCCCCGAGGCGCTGCGCGAATCGGCCGTCGCGTGTCGCGCCGAGGTCGACAGGCCTGATACCCTCGATCTCGGCGACCGGACTGGTGGTGCGACGGAAGCCCGCCAGGGTGACCCCGGCGCCTCCTGCCTTGAGCATCTGGACCCTCCGGCGCACAGCCGGGTCGGATACGTCATGCACAAGGTACAAGACATGCAGCATGAAACTCGACCGATGTTCGGCCCACCCATCGGGGATGCTATTACAGCTTTTGCTGCATCGCAACAATTTTGGTGCGGCGTAGCAAAGCGCATTGCGCTTTTTGTTGCACTGCAAAAGCCCTGAGCTTAAGCTGTCCTCGGCAACAGTTGGCGACCGGTCGGTCGTCGGAAGGGTGGTAGAGCGCACAGGCACAGCGGATCGACATACCGGCATTTGGGCGACAAGGGGGCCGCCTTTTTCGGAAACCTGCCCAAGATGAGGAGATGCGATGAAGATCATCGTCGAGAACACGGTCTGCCTGAACACAGGAGACGCAGCGATCCTGCTGGCCATTCGCCACATTCTGAGGACTGTCGCCGGCGACGGCTTGCACTTTTTCGTCTTCGACAGCCAGCCCGAGGTCGCCGCGAGGCTCTATCCAAAGAAGGATTACCCCGACCTGGAATTTCACAAGCTCCTGTCGGAAACCCTCTTCCGCTATCCTTCGGGAAGCGGGGTGAAAGATCGGCTCAAGCCGCACTACAACCGCCTGGTCCACAAGGTGCTGCGGAATTTCGGATCTGACAGCCTTGTCGGCCGCGCTTTTTTCAAGGAGAGCGACCGCCGCAGCCTCGATATCTACCAGAACGCCGACCTCGTGGTCACGACTGGCGGCACCTATCTGGTCGAGAACTACAACCTTGAACGGCGACTGAACCAGTTCCGCCTGGATGCGGCCATCGGCAAGGATCCCGTATTCTTCACGCAGTCCCTCGGTCCGTTCAACAAACCTTACAATCGACACGAACTGAGCCCGATTTTCGATCGTAGTCCGCTCATCCTGCTGCGCGACGAGCGCTCCCGCCACCACATAGCGGACATGGTCAAGGAGCCGGGCAAATGTCACGTGGTGGCCGATGCCGTGTTTGCCCTTGCCGACACGGACGGCATCGGCAAGCGCCTCGCCTCGGCTCAGCCGCCTGCGAAGACGGGCCGCGTAGCCATTTCCGTCCGCCACTGGAACTACGTCAATGACGGCCAAGACGGGATGCGCCGCTATATCGATTCGGTACGTGAGATCGCGACCATCCTTGTCCGGGACCATGGCAAGCAGGTGACCTTTGTCTCCACCTGCCAGGGCGTTCCGGAATATGCCCATGACGATTCCAAGACAGCACGCAAGATCATCGCCGAGCTCGATCCAGAAATTGCGAGGAATGTCAGCGTGGACGCTTCATTCCACACCCCCGAGCAACTGATGGCTCTGGTCAAGGGTTTCGATTTCGTCGTCGCGACCCGCATGCACATGATGATCATGTCGCTCTGCGTGGGAACGCCTGTGCTTCCGATCGCCTATGAGTTCAAGACCAAGGAAGTCGCCAAGAGGATCGGTGTTGCCGATCTGCTGCTCGATATCGACACTGTCACCCCGCCGGAGGCGGCCGAAAAGCTCGGCCGGTTCGTCGGCAAGCTTGAAGACTACCGCCGCACCATCCTCCAAGCCGTGCTCGAGGAACATGCTTCGGCGATGTCTGCCGCGGAGTTGCTGAAGCCTCTCATGGCCAAGGCATCAGCGCAGATTGCGCGCGATGTTGGCAAGCGTGGTGAGCAGTATCCTGCGCGGCTGGGGGAAGATCGCCATAAGGACGAAGGCAAGCCCGTAGTCGAGGCATAAAGCCAGGACGACGGCGAGAAGGTCCGACTGGCCGGTAAGGGACGCTGGCAGGCCGAGATAGGCAAGCCAGGCAAGCAGGGACGATGCAATGAAAAGGCCCTGCATGATCAGGAAGTCCCCTGCCGTCACCGGCCCGACGCGGTGGATCATGACCGCGAGCACCGGCACGCGCAGAACGTAGCCGCTGATCGCGTAGGCGGCCGCGACGCCGACGGCGCCCCAATGCAGGCCGACGACAAAAGAGGCCACGGTGGTGAGCGACGAGTAGGCGCCCCACTGGAACATGGCCTTTGTCTTGCCCTGGCAGATGAATATCCAGCCGGTGGTGCTCGATACGGATTGCATCAGGCTGGCGATGCCCAGCCACGCGAAGATTGGCGCCACGGCGGTCCAGCGCGGCCCGAAGAGAAGCGCGACCACCTGCTCGGAAGTCAATGTCAGCGCCGCTATGCCGGGCATGGTCACGGCCGCCAGCATCCAGTTGGTGCGCACGTACAGATCGCGGAACCGCACCTTGTCCTCGTGGATGCGGCTGAGCAACGGCACCATCACGCGCGTCAGCGGCTGGGTGATGTTTTGCAGGGGAAACAGGAGAAGTTTGTAGGCCCGGTCATAGTAGCCAAGCTCGATCGCTCCGGAATATTTTCCGATCAGGATGTTGTCGAGATTGCGTGAAAAGAAGTTGACGAGATTGAAGCCGGTCAGATTGGCTCCGAACGACAGGATCTCGCTCTCGACCCTGAAGTCCGGACGCGACGGCGTCCAGCGCACCACCAGCCATGCGGCGGCGAGCGCGACGACCGCCGCCACGGCCGGCCCCAGCACCAACGACCAGTATCCCATTCCCGCCCAGGCCGCGATGGCGGCGGCAACAAGACCGGCGGCCGCCGTTATGACATCGTTGAGGGCCAGCTGGCCGAACTGAAGGTGTCGGTTCATCAAGGCGAGCGGGACGGCTGCGATGCTGCCGAGAAGCAACGGCAGCGCGGAGGCGACCGTGATTCCTAACATGCGCTGATCGCCGTAGAAGCCGGCAATGGCCGGGGCCAATGCCGCCACTACCACCGCGCTGCCCAATCCGACCAGCGCGCTGATCCAGAACACCTGATTGAGCTGCCTGTCGCTGATGTCCTTGCGCTGGACAAGAGCCTGCTGCAGCCCGAGATTTTGCAGAAGCCCGACAAAGGCGACGATCGGCCCGACCGACGCCACAAGGCCGAAATCTTCCGGCAGCAGCAGCCGGGCAAGGATGATGACCGAGAGGAACTGGATCACCATCTTGAAACCCTGGGCACCGGCAGTGACCAGCCCGCCGCGCAGGGCGACGCGTCCGAACTGCGGCGGGGGCGGGTTAGCGTTCATCAGTGTGCTCTCGTTCCGGCCAGTTCAGTTGCAATCCGTGCGAACCGCTGGTTCAGCACGTCGGCATTGAAGTCTGTTTCAATCTTGCGCCGTGCGGCGATCGCGATCGGTTCGCACAGGACCGGGTTGTCGGCGACCCAGACGAGTTTGGCGGCCAACGCCGCAACGTCCCGTTCCGGCGCGAGGAAGCCGGTTTTCCCGTCCTCGATCAGTTCCGGTATCCCTGAATGGTAGGTGCTGACCACCGTCAACCCGGCAGCCATCGCCTCCATCAGGGCGACCGGGATGCCTTCGAGGTCGCCGTTGTGGGCGCTTACGCTGGGCAGCACGAAGACATGCGCGTCCCGCAAGCGCTGCTTGACCTCCGCATGCGGCCTGGGGCCGAGGAAATCGACGCGCCCGGCAATGCCGAGCTCGGCGGCCAATCGTTTCAATTGCTCCAGCAATTCGCCGGCGCCGATCACCGAATAGTGCCAGTCATCACGCGGCAGCCTGGCCAGCGCGCGAAGCGCATATTCAACACCTTTTTTTTCGGTCAGACGACAGACCGAAATGAACGACAGCGTTTCATTCTGCCAGGATCGCCATCGGTATTCTATCTCGCCGGGTCGAACGCCCATATGGTGCACGACGACCTCGTCCGGCGGGGCGCCGACCTCGATAAGGGCATCGCGAAAGAAGGCATTCACCGGCATCTGGAGGACGCCGTTCTCGAACACCGTCCTGTAGCGCGCCAGCGTGTTGTCATGCACCGGGCCGCCGACGTCGTTGCCGTGGAAGACGGTCACCAGCGGCGCGGAAATCCGCCCACGCTTGATGACACGCGCCACCCGTAAGCCGTTCGTGCCGAAATGCGCGACGATGACATCGGCCTTGTGCAGTTTGCGCGCGTAGAGGAGGTCGATAGCGGTCGAGAGCTTGTCCCAAGACTTGCCTGACCATTTCCTCAGCAAGGGTCGATAACGGCCGAGCCAGCCCCACCAGCACACGACTTTTCCGGGCAGACTCTTCCAGCGCCGATCGTCGACATTGACGTCCTTGCCGAACGTCGTCTCGTTGCAGACGACCCCGACTTCCATGCCGCGCTCAAGGCAGCCTGCTATCTGGTCAAGGACAAAGGTCTCCGACAGGGAGGGGAACTTGTCGACGACGAAGCATATCTTCATAGGCAATCCGCGCTCGCGCCGAGGCTGATCGGACAGCCTGTGTTAGCCAGAAGTCGGCCCTCTCCGGGCCATCCGAACCTGGTTGTCAGGTCGCAAGCGACGGTTTCGGCCGTCGTGAAAAAGTGAGCGGCGACGGTAACGGGGCGGAATTGATGCCCGAGGCACGGAACATGCAGCATAAACTCGACCGCTGTTGGCCCGCCCGGTTCCATTTCTAGTACAGGCATTGCTGCACCGCAACATTTTTTCGGCGGCGCACTGTTTTTCCTGGGCCGTAACTTCAACCGATTGCCGGCTGTTCGGGGTGATTTCCAACCGGCTCGGCAGTGCCGACTCGCGGATCAGATGTCCGTGTTGGCGCTTGCATGGCCACCTGGGCTATGATCTGGGCAAAACGGCCGTTCAACACATCGGCATTGAACTGCTCCTCCACCTTGCGACGCGCAGCGAGCGCCACATCCTCGCATTCCCGCGGATGATCGAACACCCAGGCGAGCTTGGTGGCCAGCGCCACGGCATCCCTCTCGGGCGCGAGAAATCCCGTCGCTCCATCTTCAATGAGTTCGGGGATGCCCGAATGATAGGTGCTGACTGCGATCAAGCCTGCAGCCATCGCCTCCATGAGGGCAACTGGAATGCCTTCCATGTCGCCGTCACTCGCGGTCACACTTGGCAGCAGGAATAGATGCGCCGATTGGAGGTGACCTTTGACCTCACGGTGTGGGAGGCTGCCCAAGAATGTCACGCGGTGTGCGAGACCCAGTTCTGAGGCGAGCCCTTCCAGACTTGCCCGCAACGGACCATCGCCGATGATATGGTAGCGCCAGTCCATCTCCGGGCGAGAAGCCTCCAAAACAGAAAGAGCGCGCAAGGCAAGCTCGACGCCCTTCTTTTCCACCAAGCGACAGACGGTCATCACGATCAGCTGGCTGCCTTCCCAGGATCGCCAATGGTAGCCGATATCGTGAGGGCTGATTCCCATATGATGGACCGCGGTGCTCGCCGGGGAGGCACCCGCCGACAAGAGCATGCCGCGAAAGAGCTCATTGACCGTGAGATTCAAGACACCGTGCTTGATAAGCCCCGCATACTGAGATGCAAGCAAAGACTTGTGAGACGGGATGGCTACGTCGGCACCATGAAAGATGGTTATGATAGGTGGTTTGAGGACCTGCCATTTCTTGAGCGAAGCTGCTCTCTCTCCGTTCTGTCCAAAATGCGCGACAATCACATCGCAGCGGTTCAGGCGACGGGCGAAAAGGATGTCGAGAACAGTTGAAACCCTGTACCGCAGGCGTGCTGGGAGCCGAGCCACCAAACCGCTTAGGCCGGCGGCCCAACCCCACCATCGACGCGTTTCTCCAAGCAGTGTGACCATCGGCTCAGTATGTCGATCGATTCGGTCGTCACGCTTCAGCCTGTTGCACAGGACCTCGACCTCAAACCCGCGGGCAACGAGTCCGGCCATCTGGTCTATGACGAATGTTTCGGAAAGCAGCGGGAACTCGCCGACGATAAAACCAACGCGCATAAACCGCCTGCACGGAATTAGGGCCGGCCAGACTTACGGTCCCGCCAAGCCAATGTTGCCTGGTGACCAATATACATGTTGGCTAATGACTTGCTATAAAATTGTTGCACTGCAGCATGGAATTTTTGCGCGCTGCAGTATCAAGTCCACGCGAATGTGGAGGCGTCAGTTCACGAGGCTTTGCGCAGACTCTGCCTTTCGGCGGCACTGTTCAAGACGTCCATAAATGTAGCAAATTGGCGGTCGGGATTCAGTTGCGGCCGCTCCGAAAACAGGCGCGCCGCTGATGACACTCTTTCGTACTCGACCTTGTCATTCCACAAGCGCCGAACCGCCGCCACCCAGTCGGCCAGCGGAGCGTCATAATCCAGCACCACTCCGCCGTCGCCGATCGCTTCCGGAAGACCGCCGCGCCGGGATCCGACGACGGGAATGCCGCTGCAATGCGCCTCCGACGCGACCCTGCCCCAGGCCTCTTCCCATTTGCTAGGAGCAAGAAGGACCCTCGTACGGCCATAGACAGTCTTCATATCGCTGGTACGGCTCTCCAATGTGGCGTTGCCAAGCGGGGCGAGTGTCTGTTCGATCTCGGCGCGGTGCTCGTCGTCGAGCATCCAGCTCTCGACAAACAGAAACGGTATTTCATTGCATTCCCGGGCAATTTGGACGGCCAGTTCGAATCCCTTCTCATTGTAAGGGTTGATCATCGTCACAAACTCGCCGGTCGTAGGCGTGCTGTAAAATGCGGGGTTGATCGTGGGCGGAATCACCGTCGATTCGATGCCGAACTTCTCCTGGTACGCACGGGCGGTAAAATCGGAATTGGCAATGTAGTGCGCGGATCGCAATTCGCGCAGATCTCCGGCCAATTCGTGGAATTCGACGTTCCGCAGGTAGACGACCAATGGTACGCCAAGGGCCTGCAGTTCCTTGCCGATCGGCACGGAGTTGTGACACTGAACGACCGCGACATCGGGCTGCAATCGCTTGACAGCGAAGCCTGCCGCCTCCCAGGGAAACCAAGCACGCACCACCGGGTACCCCGGAAACGTGTCGATCACCGCGGGCTGGCGGAGCAGCTTCATCTTGGCGCGCGCCTTGAAGCCGAAGATGCCGTCTCCAAACAAAGCGGCCAGTACCGATGCTTCATGACCATGCTCGCGCAACTGCTCAACCAGATGATGCGTGCTCGACTGAACACCGCCGCTGAATTGCGGCGTGTAGCCGGAACCGCCGGCGAACAGAACTTTCATGCTTCACGCTCCTTGTTGGGCCGGCCTCGACGCCAGGGCCTCATGCCGCCATCCTGCCGATCGAGAAATATTCGATGCCGTAGCGCGCGATCACCTTGGGATCGTAGAGGTTGCGGCCGTCGAAGATGACCGCCGTCGTCAGCGCATCCTTGAGCGCGTCGAAGGACGGCGCGCGGAAGCTCTTCCATTCGGTGCAGATCAACAGCGCGTCGGCGCCGCGCAGCGCCGCCTCCTTGGTGCCGCACAAGAGCAGATCCTCGCGCAGGCCGTAGATGGCCTGGCACTCCTGCATCGCCTCGGGATCATAGGCCTGCACCTTGGCGCCGGCCGCCCACAGCGCTTCCATCAGCGTGCGCGACGGCGCCTCGCGCATGTCGTCGGTGTTGGGCTTGAAGGCGAGCCCCCAGACGGCGAATGTCTTGTCCCTGAGCGCGCCCTTGAAATAGTGGTTGACCTTGTCGAACAGCACCGACTTTTGCGCATTGTTGCGCTCCTCGACGGCGCGCAGCAGCTTGGCGTCGAACTTGACGCCCTCGGCGGTCTTGATCAGCGCCCGCACGTCCTTCGGGAAGCATGAGCCGCCATAGCCGAGGCCGGGATAGATGAAGTGGTAGCCGATGCGCGGATCTGAGCCGATGCCCTTGCGCACCTCCTCGATGTCCGCCCCCAGCTGTTCGGCGAGATTGGCCATTTCGTTCATGAAGCTGATCTTGGTCGCCAGCATGCAGTTGGCGGCGTATTTGGTGAATTCGGCGCTGCGCACGTCCATCACGATCATCTTCTCGTGGTTGCGGTTGAACGGCGCGTAGAGCTCGCGCATCACCATCTCGGTATCCTCGCTCGACGTGCCGACGATGATGCGGTCCGGCTTCATGCAATCAGCGACCGCCGAGCCTTCCTTGAGGAATTCGGGGTTCGAGGCGACGTCGAAGGCGAGGTCCTCGCGGCCGCGCTTCTTCAGCGTTTCGGCGATCCTGGCCTTCACCTTCTCGCAGGTGCCGACCGGCACGGTCGACTTGCCGACGACAATCTTGGCGCTGTCCATCTCGCGGCCGATGGTCTCGGCGACGGCCAGCACATATTTCAGATCGGCCGAGCCATCCTCGCCGGGCGGCGTGCCGACCGCGATCATCTGGATCTGGCCATGCCTGACCGCCGCCGCCGCGTCCGTGGTGAAGCGGATGCGGCCGGCCGCGTGGTTTTCCTTGACGAGACTTTCGAGGCCCGGTTCGAAAATCGGCACCAGGCCCTGGTTTAGGCGCTCCACCTTCTTCTCGTCGACATCGACGCACACCACCTCATGGCCGACCTCGGCCAGCACAGCGGCCTGGACGAGACCGACATAGCCAATCCCAAACACCGTCAAATTCATTTTGGTTCTATTCCTGTGAAAGGCCGGGCCATAAGCGGCCCGGCCGGTTCAGATGTCCCCAGGCCCAACGGCCTGACTGGTTCAGCATGATCTTACCCAAAACCGGTTCGCACCTTCGCTAACGCGGTCCTTCGGTCGGGATCATGCCTAGTTGCTGTTACTTATGCTGCATGCCAGCGATTCCGGAAACTGGCATGGCTGGCCCAAAGCGGTGAACGCGACGCGCTTGACCTGCATGGTTACCTTGCTGCCGGGATCGACGAAGGCGCCCATCCAATTGGTCAGCTTGTCGCTACCCCAAAGGCTGAAGAAGATTTTCTGCGAGTGGGTAGGCAGCTCGTCCGGGTTGGTCACCTCATGGACAAGCTTGCCGTTGACGTACCAGCGCAGCCTGTCCTTCTCCCAGACGAAGCCGTAGTCGTTGAAGCCCTTGTCGGCGCCGCCCTCGACGTCGACCAGCTTGCCGTTCTTCGGCTTGCCCTGGATATAGCTGTTGACCTGCACTTTCGAGGGGTCCTTGGTGAGGACCTCGAAGTCGATCTCGTCCCAGGGCTGTTTGTCCTGCGGGCCGATATAGGAGAAGAAGGCGGCGTTAAGGCCGGAGCCGGTGCCGGTTTTCATCCGCGCCTCGTAGACGCCGTAGCCGTAGCGCTGCTTGGTCTGGATCTCGGCGCAGGCGAACTCGCGGTCCTTCAGCTTGCGCTTTTCGAAGCTCAGCGACAGCACGCCATCGGAAAGCCGCACGAGATCCTTCGACCAGGTGCAGTTCTGATGGGCGCCATTGGTCCAGCCGTCCGACACGAACCAGCGGGACTGATTGAAATTGGAGAAATTGTCGACGAAGGAAGGCGCGCTTTTCAGCTCTGGTTGGGTCCCTTGCGCATGCGCGGGATGCAGGGTCGCCGCGACTGCAACCAGGACGCCGGCCGCGCCGAGCCGCAGGCTGGCTAATCCACTCCCCGGCGCATGCGACATCTCGCAAGCCGCCACGGTGGAGGGGTTCTTGGGATCTGCATTCATAACAAACTCACCTTGTGTTGTTCCGCCCCAACCCAAAGTCATTCTTGGCTCGAGCGAGCGAGCCGCCTCTGATCCTGCGCCCTTTTGAACTCCTCTAGTGTCTCGTACCGATGACGGCGCCTGCGGGCGCCGTCAGCCTCTTGCCGCGGACTGCGAAGCAGACCGATCGGCGCCATCCTCGACAATCGCGTCGAGCGAACGGCGCAGTTCCTTCACCAGGCCTTTCTGGCGAGCGAGCTCCGCAATGCGCCGCTCGCAGTTCAGGATCGAGTTGGTCATCACGCTGACATCCGATCCCTTGCTGGCCGATGCCGAACCATTCTCCATCGCCTCGACCAGAAAGGCCGCATTGGCCGCCGTCGACCTGTAGCGATTCTCCAGTCCCGTTTTCTCCGTCTCGATCTCGGCCGCGATCTGATCGAACAGCTTTGCGAGCCGGTCGAAACGCTGGAGATCGGTCTGCCGGTCACGAGCCGGATCCCGGGATCTGAAGCCAAAAATCGAAGCCATCTTGCCGGCCTTTCGAAATTGCTGCATTGCAGCATAGACTGCCACCCCCGCAGCGACTAGGCAACATTATAGTTTTGCAAATGCGGATTTTTTGAGGGCCGGCGGCTTCCGGGACGATACGCAATCACTCGTTTGCGGCGCTGCTTGCCGCCATTAGGAAGCGCATCGGCGGCACTTGCTGCCTTGGAGCAATGCCGGTGCGGCGGAACAGCGCGTCGAGCTTGTCGGTGGCGACGCCGCGAACGATCGGGAGCAAATTCGACTGGCTGGCGAAGGCGTAAGCCGCGGCCGACGCCAAGCCGCGCTCGGCTTTCACGTCGAGGAAGTTGCGCAGCCGGTATTTGTCGCGGACATGACGTTCGTGGCGCCGCAATGCCGCCTTCGAGCGTTCGGGAAGATTGTCGATCTGAAGCAACGCCAGATCGGCATCGGCAAGGCGCTTCAGATCCTGCGTCTTGTGGCGGCCGCTCAGCGAATCGGCGCGCACGATCGCGCCATAGCCGCAGGACTTGATGATCTTGAACCGCGCCCCGCTGGCGACAGCGCGCGCATAGAGCTCGTAGTCTTCGCCAAGACGCAGGTTTTCATCGTAAGTCAGCCCATGCCGTTCGAGGAAAGCCCGGCTGATCACCGGCTTGAGGAAGCCGAGCTCGCCGCGCAGGACTCGGCGCCGCGAGATGTTGCCGTCGATGAAGCGCTCGAAATCGAGGAATTCCGGATCGGCGGCGAAAGGCGGCGCGGCGACCCTGGCGAGGTCGGGCGCGGCGTCGTCGCGGATCAGCATGATGTTGTCGGCGGCGAAATCCCAGTCGGCGGCGGCGAAAAGCCGGCGAAAGCGGCCTTCGAGGAAGAAATCGTCGGCGTCGAGGATGCTGATGAAGGGCGATCTGGAGGCCTGGATGGCGACGTTGCGCGCGGAGGAAGGGCCACGATTGACGTCGAGGCGGATGACGGTAAGCCGGCCGCTGCCGTCGTCGGCGGCCAAGGCCACATCGCGGGTATTGTCGGTGGAAGCGTCGTCGACCACGACGACTTCGGCGACTTCCGTCTCGCGCAGCGCCGAGGCGATGGCGACGGGAATCGTCCGCGCCGCGTTGCGCGCGGCAATGATGACGCAAACCGCCGGGCTCGTCACAGGCGTCGTCAGGGGCATGGGTTCACCTTTCGCTAGCATGAGTGGCTGTCCCGCCCGCGATCTTGATCGTGCCGCCCGGCGCTGGCGCGACAGCGGCCGGCCGCTCGAAGATGCGCCGGCTGAGGTCGGCGGAGGCCGCCCAGCCAGCCTCGGCCAGGTAACGGACGGGCTCATGGCCGCACAGTTCCCACAGGACATGGCGACGCTGCGGCCAGCGCAACGAGGCAAGCCAGGGCGCGATCACCATGTGGAAGAGGTCGGCATTGCCGATACGCGCCAGGATGCGGGCGGCGCGATCCGAGAGCAGCGTGCCGCTGGCGCCTAGCAGCACGTCGGCGGCGCGCAGCCCCAGAAGCAGCGTATCGGCAAGGCCCTGCTCGGCGGCGTGGTCAAGCACCGTCTGCTGCTCGGTCTCACTCAGCCGGCTGGCGCTGGCCCAGACATCGCAGACATAGCCGGCGCAAGGCTCGCGGTTGAAAAAGGCCTTGGCGACGCTGATCGACGACAAAAGCAAGGTGTCGGCCGCCGAGATGATCGGCATGACCGCGCCGGCCACCTCGACCTCGCGCTTGCGGCGCAGGAAGCCGTCTATGTCGCGCGGGCTCGGCGAACCCGGCTGCTGCAGCCGGTGATGGAGGTCGACCGTCGACGCTCTCGCGCCATCCTCGCGGACCATGTGCTGCTCGCCGAGGAAGCGCACCCACCAGACCGAGCGCGACTTGCCGGCGACCTCGTAGCCGATGGTCCGCAACGCCGCGCGCGCCTCGGCGAAGCGCGCCGGCGAAACCAGTATGTCGACATCGCCGGAAGGCTTCATGAAATGGTCGCCATAGAGCCTGTGCTGCTGGAGCGGTCCCTTGAGGAAGACGAAATCGACCCGCCTGTCGCGAAGCACGCGATCGATGGCCACCGAATCGCCGATGCAGGCGGCGTTCATGAACACGGTGCGCCGCCGATAGCCGTCGAGCCAGCCGGGCAAACCAGGAGGCGCCGCGCCGGCAGGAGCACGCGAGAGCGCCTTGAGCATGAACACGCCGACCTTGTTCAGCCTTGCGATGTCGGCGACATGAGCCGCGGAGATTGTCGGCGCGGACATATCCGCCTGAGCGTCGCCCCCGGCGTCGACGCCGGGGGCGAAAAACAGCCTCAGGCAAGCCTGCACATAGGCGACTTCGTCGGCACAGCCGGCGGCACGCAGCCTTTCATAGGAGCCATCCTGCATCGCCATGCCGATGTCGCTCTCCGCAAAATGCCGCCCGCGCGATCTATACCGCACTTGCGAAGAAAGCCACCGGAAAAATCGACACGACCGTTCAAGAGGCGGCTAAAGCAGGCTCTACTCCACAACCCAAGCGTTTAGAATCGCACACACTTAATCACTTTTGAAGACAAGCCTCCGGGACGATGCGGCTTGCCGAAAAGCGATGGCTTTTTTGCAGCAATTTCTTCACGCCCGCGGTATGGATTTATCGCTCAAAAAATTATCTTAGATAGATCAACTACTTAGATGCTTAGCGAGAACGCGCAGTTGAAATCCCAGGCAGTGAAGGACCACGATGACAATGCTCGCGGCTTCATCACCAAGGAAGGCAGGCGCAACCGAGAATTGATTAATGCTTGGTAAATCACGCTTGACTCATGAATATTGCCATGCAGCAATCGCATCGCAGCATAGCCATATGCTGGCGGCATTCTGCGGCCGCTTCCAGTCCTCAGTTGGAGAGTAAAATGGAACAGAATGTTGAGAAGCAGGAGTACGAAACCCCCAGCCTGACGGTGCATGGTTCGATTGAAACGATCACGCAGGGCGGTGCTGGCACGACGGCGCTTGACGCGAGCTTTCCCGCGCACACGCCGGTCGGCGAGCTGACTTTCTCTTAAGCCTACAGGCATCTGGGAGTCTAAGTTGGGGCTCCGGATACCACCAACAGGTGAGCCCGGGGGGCTTTGCCCCCCCGGCTTCCCGCCGAGGGTCGCAGGCAACCGATCCCTGGCCAAGGTCCAACGGGCGCGGCGGGCCAGCAACGAGGTTTAGCATGCACTGGAACCCTTCGGACCATGACCGCGTGGTCGCGACCGGCGAGGCGGTGGCTTGTGAATTCGGTGCCGGATTGGCGCTGCTCCACGTCAAATCCAATGTCTATTACAGCCTGAACAGCGTCGGCGCCTTCATCTGGGAGCAGATCCAGGAGCCGCGATCAATCCTCGATATCCGCGCCGCCGTGCTTGCGCGCTACAATGTCGATGCCGAGCGCTGCAAGGCCGATGTCGAGGGCTTGCTGAAGGGGCTGACCGAAGCAGGACTTGCGAGGCTCCACAGTGAGGAACTGGTCTAAAGCATGTCTTCCGAAAGCGGGAACCGGTTTCGGGATAAAGACATGCGTGAAATCAAGGACCTGAAGCGCATGGGGCGAATCCGAAGGATCGCGACGCGCTTTAGGATCCGCTCGCTGAGCGGCCGGGAGATGCTGTTTCTGGCGCGCTGCCTGGCGGTGGTGAGCGCGGTGCGGCTCGCGCTGACGCTTTCCTCCTACAACCGCGTCCGCGGCCTGATCACGCGGCTTGACGCGAGGCGCGACGCTGGCATCGCCGACCTGCGGCGCGTCGCTTGGGGCGTTGCCGCCGCCGCGCGGCTGGTGCCGGGTGCCAGCTGCCTCACCCAGGCGCTGGCCGGGCAATATCTGCTTGCCCGCCAGGGCAACGCCTCGAAGATCAGCATCGGCATCGAAAGGGGGACGGGCAGTGAGTTCAGAGCGCATGCCTGGTTGATGAGCGGCAACCACATCGTGCTTGGCGGCTCGATCAACGGCTTCACCCACCTTGTCGACCATGGGTCGTGACCGATGAGCGGCGTGGCCGGCATCCTGCATATCGACAACGGCAGACCCGCCGCGGCCAGCGACATCCAGCAGATGCTTTCGCGCATGCGCCATCGTGCCCGCGACGGCAGCTCATGGCGGGCGGAGGGCAGCGTGGCGCTCGGCCACGCCTGGCTCGACACGACCGGCGAGGACGGGCCCGGTCCGCTGGCGATGGCCGGCGGCAAGCTCGCCATCACCGCCGATTGCCGCCTGGACAATCGCGACGAGCTTCTGGCGCGGCTGGGCCTGCGCGACCGGTCGATTGCCGACGCGATGCTCATCATGCGCGCCTACCTGAAATGGGGCGAGGCCTGCCCGACCTACCTGCAAGGGGACTTCGCCTTCGCGATATGGGACCGCGAGCGCCAGGCCCTGTTTTGCGCGCGCGACCATTTCGGCGTCAAACCCTTCTACTATCATTCGACCGCAAGGCGCTTTGCTTTCGCCTCGGAGATCGGGCCGATCCTGGCGCTGGACGGCGTCGGCAGGCGCCTCAGCGAGCACCAGATTTCCGGTTTTCTCGCCGGCCTGCCGGACGATCCGCAGGCCACGCCCTACGCCGAAATCTTCCGCTTGCCGGCGCGACACAGCATGATGGTGGCGGGCCACGGGATTGCGCTGCGGCGCTACTGGCAGATCGAGCCGTCACAGCGGCCGCCGCGCGCTGACGCGGCCGAAGAATTCAGGCATCTCTTCGCGCAATCGGTGGAGAACCGAATGCGTGGCACGTCGGCTGTCGGCGCCATGCTGAGCGGCGGCCTCGATTCATCCTCGATCACATGCCTTGCAAGCCTCAGGGCAGCGGCGACAGGCGACCCGAAGCTCAAGACCTTCTCGCTGGTGTTCGACAAGGGCTCGTCCATGGACGAGAAGCCGTTCATCGATGCGGTGCTCGACGCCAATCCGCTCGACGCCACGCTGATTGCCGTCGGCAATTACGCGCCCTTCGCCGAGTTCGAGCGCATCCTGAAGGAGCAGGAAGGCACGTTCCTGGCGCCCGGCCTGTCCTTGACGCGCGACCTTTACCGGACGGCGGGCGCAAAGGGCGTCAAGGTGCTGCTCGACGGGCATGGCGGCGACGAGGTCGTTTCGCAGGGCCACGGACACCTTCACGAGCTCGCCAATGCCGGAAGATGGCTGGAGCTGTGGCGCGAGTTGCGCAGCGCGGCCAACACCTATGGCGAGGGCATGCTTCCCCTCTATTTCAAATTCCTGACCATCTATGGACCGGCCTGGCGGATCGCCAGGATGAGGGCGGCGGCCAAACGCCTTGTCCGCAAGGTGCGGCGCAGACCGGCGCAGGCGCCACGCGCCGCCTGGGCGGGTCTGGTCAATCCAGATCTTGCCGGGCGCACCGATCTTGCCGAACGCTTTCATCGCAGCGGCTACATGCCCGCCGCCGTCAGCGCCAGCGAAGCGCTGACGCATCGCTGGCTTCTGTCGACAGGGCTGGTGCCGCACGCTTTCGAAGTGCTCGACAAGGCCGCCGCCAATTTCGGCGTCGAGCCGCGCTATCCGTTCTGGGACAAGCCGCTCGTCGAATTCTGCCTGGCGCTGCCCGGCGAGGAAAAGCTCAAGGACGGTTTTGGCCGCCATGTGCTGCGCCGGGCCATGCAAGGCGTTCTGCCGCCCGCGGTGCAATGGCGGCGCGACAAGATCGATTTCACCGCCAACCTGGTCAATGGCATGCTTGGCAATCACCGAGAGCTTCTGGACAGGCTGCTTACATCGGACAGCGATCGGATCGCGCCCTATGTCAACCTGCCTGCAGTGGCCAAGGTCTATGACCGGATGCTGCGGCAGCCCGAGCAGACGACCCTGCCGGACGTCCAGCATGTGTGGCGTGCGGTTTCGCTGTCGCTGTGGCTGCGGCAAGTTCAGGGGAATCCCGCATGAACCTTCCGATCGCTTCCCTTGCGCGATCCGAGCCGCAAACGCCGGCGGCGAGCGAGCGTGTCCGCCGTTTCTACAAGGCCTACGGGCTGGTGATCGCCTCCGAGGTGGCCTTGCCGGAGCTGGAGCCGACGCGCCCGGCGACACCGGATCTGGAGATCGCGGTGGGGCGAGTCGATCTTCCCGGCCAGGCAACTCGGGACGCCACCGCCTTCCGGTTCGAGCCGACGCGCCAGTATCTTTCCTGGCAGGCGGTCGGCACGTTCTTGATCAGCGGCGCCAACCGCATCGATGTCGATCCGGCGCCAGGGGTCGACGATCCGCTGCTCGCCTTTCCGCTGCTTGGGCCGGTGATGGCGCTCGCCCTGCATCAGCGCGGGCTGCTCGTCCTGCATGCCAGCGCCATTGAAGTCGGCGGCAAAAGCGTGATCTTCATGGGTGACAAGGGCGCCGGCAAATCGACAACGGCAGGCGCGATGATCCGCGCCGGCCATCGACTGCTCACCGACGATGTCGTGGCGCTGGATTTGTCCGACCCGGACCGGCCGATGATCCTGCCCGGATTCCCGCAGCTCAAGCTTGCGCCGGACGCGGCCGGCGCCATTCGCCTTGAGCAGGCGGAGGTGCGTCCGCAGGTGCATCCGCAGATCGACAAGGCGCAGCATCGGCTGCGTGACGGATTTGCGACCGAAGCGGTGCCGGTGTCGCGCATCTATGTGCTCGAGCGGAGCGTGCAGGCGGCTATCTCCCCGCTGTCCGGCGCAGCCGCGCTGCCGGCGATCATCAAATTCTCGTATATCACGCGGTTCGGCCGGCAGGCGCTGCCGGGCGATTTCGCCTCGATGCATCTCAGCCAATGCGCACAGATCGCTGGACGGGTCGGCATCAGCCGCCTCGAAGTGCCGGCCGGACTAGCCCGGATCGACGAAGCGGTCGCCGCGATCGATGCCGACCTGGCGTCTGGGACAAGGTGAGCCGGGACATGGGCTGGTCCTCGAACCTTCGCCTGTCGCTGTTGCGGGACATCACCGGCTTCGGCGCCATGATGGCGCATGTCGGCGGGCGACGCACGGCGACGGCGCTGACCTTCCTGATCCTGGGCAGCCTCACCGAAGGCATCTCGATCCTGCTACTCGTTCCGCTGTTGCGCCTGATCGGCAGGGCCGAACAGGATTACGCAGTTCGAGTGCCGGAAGCCTTGCATTGGCTGGTGCCCGGCGGAATGCTGTCGCTGGCGACGGTGCTCTGCCTGCTTGTCGCGCTGGTGGCGCTGCAGGCGATTTTCAACCGCTTCAAGTCGGTCTACATGGCGCGGCTGCTCTACGATTTCGTCAACCGCGTGCGCATGAACCTGTTCGAAAGCATCGGCCGGGCGCGCTGGGGTGTTTTTACCCGCATCCGCAGCTCCGATCTCGATCACGCGCTGAACGGCGACGTCGACCGCGTGCAGGTAGCCGCCTTCTCGCTGCTGATGCTCACCCAGGCGACATTGCTTCTCACCGGCTATCTCGTGGTCTCGCTGTTCATCTCGCCGGTGATGACGTCCTTCGCCATCCTCATCGGCCTGGTGCTGCTGGTTGCGCTGCAGCCGTTCCGGGCACGCGCCAGCGCCTATGGCCGCACGCTGACCGGCCACCGCCAGGACCAGTATCGCACGGTCTCCGAGTTTCTCGGCGGCATCAAGGTCGCCAAGAGCCTCAATGTCGAGGCGAGCTATTTCGCCGAGCTCGGCGCGACGCTGGACAGGATGAAGGCCGACAACATCGCCTTCGTGCGCAACTCTTCGCTCGGCACCGCCCTGTTCCAGATGGCGAGCGTGATCGGGCTCAGCCTCTTCATCTACATCGCGCTGGTCCGCTTCCGCCTTTCGCTTGCCGAGATCGTCGTGCTGCTCCTGGTCTTCATGCGGGTGGCGCCGCGCTTCATGGACATGCAGCTTCAAACCCAGCAGGTGCTGATCAACCTGCCGGCCTACTCTTCGATGCAAATCCTTCAGGCCCGCTTCGACGCCGAGCGCGAGCCGACCCAAAGCATGGCCGAACGAGGCGCGAGACTGTCGCTCGAGACCGGCCTCAATATCCGCGAGGTATCGTTCGCCTATGGCGAGGGTGACGCAAGGCCGGTGGTCAGCGATATCACCTTCGGCCTGCCTGCCGGCAAGGTGACGGCGCTGATCGGCCCTTCCGGTTCCGGCAAGAGCACGATCGCCGACATGCTGCTCGGCCTGCTCGAACCCACCAGCGGCCGGATCCTGGCCGACGGCGTGGAGATCAGCGCGCAAAATCGCAGGGCGTGGCGCGATCAGGTCGCCTATGTACCGCAGGATGTGTTCCTGCTGCATGACACGATCGCAGCCAATCTTCGTCTTGCCGCGCCTGGGGCCGGCGACGAGGAGCTATGGGCTGCCCTGCGCAACGCCCATGCGGCCGATTTCGTGGAACGGTTGGCATCGCGGCTGGAGACGGTGGTGGGCGACCGCGGCGTCCGGCTTTCCGGCGGCGAGCGGCAGCGCATCGCCTTGGCGCGGGCGCTGCTGCGCAAGCCATCGCTTCTCATCCTCGACGAGGCGACGAGCGCGCTCGACTGGCAGAACCAGTCGCTGATCGCGCAATCGATCGAGGCTTTGCGCGGCCGGATGACGATTTTGACCATCGCGCACCGGCCGTCGATGATCGCCTTTGCCGACTGGGTCGTGGCCATCGAGAAAGGGCGCATCGTCGAGGTCGGACAGTATCGGCGGTTGAAGGCAAAAGCCGGCAGCCGGCTGGCCAGGATGCTGTCCGGTGAGCAGCCAGGGCAGGAGACCACGCCATCGGTCGAGATCGCGCAGGACCCTCAGACCGGACGGTCAGTGGAGGCTGCGTCTGGCGCTTAGCTTTTCGCCGTCGGCGACCTTGTTCAGGATTGTGCCGCGGTCGGCTTCGCGGATCTTGTCGGCCGAAGTCGGCGTTGCCCTGCCGATCATGGCGAAGACCAGAAGGAAATAGCCTGCTTGGATGATCACGGCGCAAACGATGGCACGCAAGAGGATGGTGCCCGCCGACGCGCCGTCGAAATAGGACCAGCCGATGACGATCGCCAGCGCGAACATCATGCCTATGATGAATTTTGGCAGAGACATGTTCGCCGGCCTCTCAACCGAGACGAGCATGCAGAAGCTGCGACTTACCCACCCGCGTAACTCCCCGTTGCGCCAAAGAACTCTTTCTGGCTGCCCAATCCGGCCGGTTGCTTCCGGCCTTCCTTACCCATGCAGACTATGACAGGAACAATTTGCGACTCTATTAAGGCGGGCTGATCGGAGCAAGGCCCGGCAGGTATGGTTTCCAACGATTTTACGAGATCGACTCTGCCATGGTGCGTCGCACACTGCGGCTTGAGCGGCTATTCAATGCCGCCCCTTTCGTTTCAGTAAAACCCACGACTTTGAATAGTATTTTATCTGAATAACTTACCGTTGCGAGTGCTTTTGGCGTCATGCAACCGCGTTTCGTCTGCAGCAAAGAACGGACTGTCCAAAAAAGGCCCGAAAGGCGGACTACATTTTCATGGTTTTCTATCAGCTTGTCATAAACGCGCCACAAAGGTGAAAATTTGGGCAGGGAAGGTTTATTATTTAGTCAATTCATGACGTGAACATTTCAGCGCGATGGGAAATTGTGTGTTGCGCTGCAGCATTTTTTTGATATCTTGCCGTAAACCATCCGTTCAACGTATGGAGCTTCTGCATGAGGGATGTCGCCAAGTCGGCTAATGCGGGTTTTGCGCAGGTCGGCGTTGATTTTCCACCCCCCATCGGCGGTCTGCTCAAACGCAGCTTCGATATCGTCGGTTCCCTGTCAGGGCTGGTTCTGCTCAGCCCGCTTTTCCTGATGGTCGCCTTGCTGGTCAAGCTTTCGGACAACGGTCCGATCTTCTACGGCCACAAGCGAATCGGCCGTGGCGGCAGGATTTTCTCCTGCCTCAAATTCCGCACCATGGTGCCGGACGGCGAGCGCGTGCTTGCCGCCTATCTGGCGGCCAATCCGGAAGCCAACGCCGAATGGATCGCGACGCGCAAGCTGAAGAACGATCCGCGCGTCACCCGCGTCGGCGCGGTGCTTCGCAAGCTCAGCCTCGACGAGCTGCCGCAGATCCTCAACATCCTGCAGGGTGACATGAGCCTTGTCGGCCCGCGCCCGGTCGTGCGCGACGAGCTGGAAATCTATGGCAGCGCCGCCGTCTATTACCTCAAGTCACGTCCCGGTCTCACCGGGCTGTGGCAGGTGAGCGGCCGCAACGACGTATCCTATGACACGCGGGTCGCCTTCGATCGCCACTATGTCGAGAACTGGTCGTTGTTCGAGGACATTCGCATCATCTTCAAGACAGTTCCTGCCGTGTGGATGTCGCGCGGCAGCTATTGACCGGAACTATCGACCAACAGGCCTGCCCCGCGGCAACAGGGGCAGGCATCCGGCAGTGATCTCATTCGGGCGGATGGGGCCAAAGCGGATCGGAAACGTTCATTTGACAAAAGACCTCTTCGGACTGTCTTTCGCCTGCAGTCTCATATCTCGGACACCAGCCCGCGTCGCGGGCTTCTTGCTTGCGGCGTCACTGGCCATGCCGCAATTCGCCGCCGCCGGCGACTATCAGCTCGGCCCGCAGGACAAGCTCAACATCCGCGTCGCCGAATGGCAGACGGTCGACGGCACGTTCCGCGACTGGTCGGCCGTCAATGGCGAATATTCGGTCGGTCCGGGCGGGACGCTCTCGGTGCCGTTCGTCGGCGACATTCAGGCCGCCGGCAAGACGACGGCCGAGATCGCCTCGGCGATCGGGCTCGCGCTGCAGCGTAAGCTGGCGCTGCCCGACAAGCCGGAAGCCTCTGTCGAGATGGCACAGTTCCGGCCGTTCTACATTTCGGGCGAAGTCCAGAATCCCGGCCAGTTTCCCTTCGTGCCCGATCTGACGGTGCTCAAGGCAATCAGCATCGCCGGCGGCATTCGGCGCAATGCCGACAACGGCCTGCAGATCGAAAAGGATCTGATCACCGCCAAGGGCAGCTATGACATCTATGACGACCAGCGCTTACGGCTGATGGTCAGGCGAGCCCGCATCGACGCCGACCTGGCGGGGAAAACGACTTTCGAGGTGCCTCAGGAAATCCAGGGCGATCCGAGATTACCGACCATCGTCGCCGACGAAACGGCGATCCTGGTTTCCGACCAGAAGTCGCTGAAGCTGAAGCTCGATGCGCTCGACCAGCTGAAGGGTGTTCTGCAGTCGGAAATCGAATCGCTGCAAAAAAAGATCGCCAACCAGCAGAAGCAGGTCGATCTGGCGGAGCAGCAGGCAAACAGCATCGGTCCGCTGGCGCAGAAAGGCCTGATTGCCAATGCGAGATTGCTTTCCTCGCAGCAGACGGTCGCCGACCTGCAAGGCAAGATCCTGGACTACGAGACGGCTATCCTCACCGCCAAGCAGTCGATCAGCAAGGCAGAGCAGGACGCCATCGATGCCCGTAACACGCTGGGTTCGAGCCTCACTGCCGATCGGCAGCAAACGGAGACGAACCTCAACGAGGCGGCCTTGAGGGTCGGCATGCAGAAGGGCCTGATCGCTCAGGCGTCGGATCCAGCAACGACCGCCGCCCTCACCGGCAGCCAAGAGCCGCCCCTGCTCTATTCGCTGGTGCGGGTCGCCGACGGCAAGACGAGCGAGATCGAGGCCAAGGAAGACACGCCTGTGCTGCCGGGCGACGTGATCAAGGTGAAGCTGGCGCCGACGACCAGCCAGTAGCGTCGCCGGCCACGGCTTGCACGCAGCGAACCGAGGAACGGAGGCGGGAGGGACATGTCAGGCTCGTCCGCGTCACGGCGGGGCGGGCGATCTGTTTTGGACCGCTTGAAGGCATAACATGCAGCCCGCAGCCCCGCGTCACGTGTATCTGAACCTCGACGCCATCCGCGGCGTGGCGGCGATCAGCGTCATGCTCTATCACTTCTCGCCGTTCCTGGCCGACGGCAAGGTGCTGCCGTCGAGCTATCTCGCGGTCGACCTTTTCTTCCTGCTGAGCGGCTTCGTCATAGCGCATGCCTATGACCGCAAGATCGAGAACGGCATGGGCTTCGGCTCGTTCGTGGCGATCCGCCTGATCCGGCTTTATCCGCTTTATCTCGCCGGCACGCTGCTCGGCTTCTTCTATCTGCTGATCAAGAACAGGCTGATGCCGGCCGAGTACATGCCGCTGTCCGAGATCGGCCTGCAGCTGACGACAGGCATGTTCTTCATCCCGCTGGTCAGCGACGCCTATCACACGATCTTCCCGCTCAACCCCGCTTCGTGGTCGCTGTTCTTCGAGCTGATCGTCAACATCGCCTATGTCGCGGTGTTCGTCCTTTTGTCGCGGCGCGTGCTGATGGGGATCGTCTTCGTCAGCCTCGTCCTGCTCGTCGCGGCCTCTGTTTTCGCCGGCACGCTGGATTTCGGCATGACCGGCAAGACCATCGTCAGCGGGCTGCCGCGCGTCACCTTCTCGTTCTTCCTCGGAGTGCTGCTTTGCCGCTCCATGGCGCGCTGGCAGGGCAGCGTCGGCTTCCTGCGGCGCGGCTTGTGGGTCGAAGGCGCGATCCTGCTCACGCTTGCCGTCTTCGCCATCGCACCGGCCGGCGGTGCGCGCGTTGTCTACGATCTTGCGGCAATCGTCATCGTCTTCCCAATCATGGTGGCGACCGGCGCGGTGGCGCCGACCGCACCGCTTCTGTCAGGCTTCTATGGCTGGCTCGGGCGGATTTCCTACCCGATCTACATCATCCACACGCCGATGCTGATGATCATCGCCGGAGCCGGCAAGGCTTTCTCCATCGATCCTTTCGCGCACCATCCCTGGTTCGGTATCGTCATGGCGGTCTCGGTCGTCGTGATCGCGGACATCGCCACGCGCATTTATGACGAGCCGGTGCGGCGCTTCCTGCAGCGGCAGATGCAGCGCGCGCGAGCCATGGCTTAGCGCGGCTCACTCAAGAGGGCTCAACGGACAAAATCCGGCATGAAGATTCCGAAATCCATTCTGATCGATCCCGATCGCAACGAGACCTACGGCGCCTTCGCGGTCGCGGTTTCCGTGATCGCCTTCGCCTATTCGCCCAATTTCGGCCAGATCCTGATCCTCGCCTACTATGCCGTCTGGCTGCCGCTGCTGTTCGTCGATTACCGGCGCTTCACCTGGAGGCTTTCCACCGCCTGGCTGCCGATCACGCTTGCGCTCTATGTCTGCCTCTCGGTGTTCTGGTCCCAGGCGGCGGGCATCAGCGCGCGCGCGGCGGTGCAATATTCCTCGCACATCGTCTGCGCCTATGTCGCGGCGCGCACCATCAGCGTGCGCACGCTGGTGGTGGGCTCGCTGATCGGTATCTTCGTCGTTCTGCTCTATTCAATGAAAGTCGGCGCTTATGCGCTCGACATCATGGACGGCACAGTCAATTTCGTCGGTGCCTTCGGCTCCAAGAACCAGGTCGGCTTCTTCGCCTCGCTCGGCATCTTCTTCTGCCTTGCGTTCCTGGTCTTCTATCGGCGCAATTGGCTGGGCTTCGCCTGGACCGCGCCAATCATGCTTTTGTCGGTCTACATGCTGGCAATCGCCCATTCGGCGACGTCCGTGGCCTCGCTGCCGGCCGTGATCGGCGTCGTGTCGCTGCTCACCATGAGCAAGGTGCTGTCGCTGCGGTATCGCCGCGTGCTGTTCGTTGTCGGCGCCGGCGCGCTGGTGACGGCTGTGGTGGCAGCGCTCAATCTCGGCCTGCTGGATGTCGTGCTCGGCATCTTCGGCAAGGATTCGACGCTCACCGGCCGCACCTATCTGTGGGAGCAGGGCTGGGAGGCGGCGCAGCAGCATCCGCTGCTCGGCTATGGCTACGCCGCCTACTGGGTGCAGGGCTTTGCCGATCCGGAGCGGCTGTGGGCGGAGTTCTATATCTCGACTCGCTCGGGCTTCCACTTCCACAACACCTATGTCGAGACGCTGGTGGAAATCGGCTTCATCGGCGTCACCCTGCTGGCGCTGGTCATCCTGCGCGCTTTCTATGGCCATGTGTCGAAAGTGGTGTTCGGCGACTGGAGCGCCGATTCGGTGGTGCTTGCCGGCGCGATCGGACTGATGCTGATCCGCTCCTTCTTCGAGGTCGAGATGCTCGGCCCCTACTTCACGGCGTCCTTCATCGTTTATTACGGCCTGTTCAGGCTGACCCCGTTGCCGGCCTTCCGGCGCCGCAGGGTGGCCGTTCCTGCCGAGAACGAGCGGCCGGCCAATGGCCGCGTCCCGGCGCCGGTCTGATCAGAATAGCCAAGCGCAAATCCGGGCGGAAACCGCTGCGCTTTTTTCAGAATTGCTTTGCACGCTCCCGGCCTCGACGGGGTCGGCGGCACCATGCCTCTCGTCGACGCGGCCTTGCATCGCGGCGGGCTTCGCTTTCCGGAAATCCCCTATCGCGACCTGATCGAGATGGAGGTGTTCGGTATGCTTCGATGAACCATCGGGAAAGGGGTGGGTTCGTCCACAACCGCTCTCGATGTCAGTCGTGCAAATCCTTGGAAATCGGTGGACCGATCGTGAAGCCGGAGAACGTCACCTCGAATCCTTCGCGCTGCGGCGAGCAGCACATCATGCCGACATCGACCGATGTCGAGACCGGGAAATAGGCCAGCCGCACCGGCTTCCAATGGCCGTCGGCGGCATCCAGATATTGGATGCGGATCGCCTCGGCGTGACGGGTCAGGCGGATCCTGACGCCGTCCTTGCCGGCAGCAATGGCGACCAGCGACCAGTCGGAGGTGTCGTTGGTGACGACGACCGAGAAATAGGCCAGGCCGTCGGTGTATTCGATGCCGGCCTTGACCCAGTGCGTTTCGCTCAGGCGCAGCATCAGCCCCGCCTGATCGTAGAGCACGTTGTAGTCGCCCTTGACGGTGACCTCGGCGCTGAAGTCACCCTCGACGGGACAGTAGAGGAAATGACCGTTGTCGCGCCAGAAGCCGTAAAAAGTCTCGCGCCAGAAATCCGTATCCTTGCCGGTGCGGACGGTGAGCGTGCCGTCGCCGACCACGTGGTGCGGCGGCGGGTTCAGCCATGTCATGTCGGCCACGCTCATCGATCTTCTCCCCGATTGGATCAGCCGGCGAATGTATAGGCCGTCTTCACCGTGGTGTAGAACTCCATGGCGTAGCGGCCCTGCTCGCGCGGACCGTAGCTCGAGCCCTTGCGGCCGCCGAACGGCACGTGGAAGTCGACGCCCGCCGTCGGCAGGTTGACCATGACCATGCCGGCTTCGGAATTGCGCTTGAAATGCGTCGCATGCTTCAGGCTGGTGGTGCAGATGCCCGAGGTGAGACCGAACGGCGTGTCGTTGGCGACTGACAGCGCTTCGTCATAATCCTTGACGCGGATGACATTGGCGACCGGGCCAAAGATCTCTTCGCGCGAGATTCGCATCGCATTGGTCGAGCCGACAAACAGCGCTGGCTGCAGATAGAACCCCGGCGTGCCGCGCTCGAGCCGGTCGCCGCCGAAGGCAAGCTCGGCGCCTTCCTGGCGGCCGATGGCAATGTAATCCTCATCCTGCTTGAGCTGGGTCTGGTCGACGACCGGACCGATCTGCGTCTTGGCGTCCAGCGCGTCGCCGATGACCAGCTTGTCCAGGCGTTCCTTCACCGCGTCGACGAAACGGTCGTGGATGCCGTCGGTGACGATCAGGCGCGAGGATGCCGTGCAGCGTTGCCCGGTCGAGAAATAGGCGCCGTTGACGGCGCAGTCGACGGCGACCGCGAGGTCGGCATCGTCGAGCACGACCAGCGGGTTCTTGCCGCCCATTTCGAGCTGGAACTTGCGCATATGCTCGACGCTTGCCGCGGCGACACGCTTGCCGGTGCCGACCGAGCCGGTGAAGGAGATGGCGTTGACGTCGGGGCTGTCGAGCATCGCCTGGCCGACCACCGAGCCCTTGCCCATGACGAGGTTGAGCACGCCCTTGGGCAGGCCGGCGCGGTGCAGGATGTCGACGATGGTCCAGGCGCTTTCGGGAACCAGCTCAGCCGGCTTGAAGACGATGGTGTTGCCGTAGGCGAGCGCCGGCGCGATCTTCCAGGCGGGGATTGCGATCGGGAAATTCCACGGCGTGATGATGCCGACGACGCCGACACCCTCGCGGGTCATCTCGACGCCGACGCCGGGCCGCACACTCGGCACCATCTCGCCCGACAGGCGCAGCGTCTCGCCGGCGAAGAAGTCGAAGATCTGCGCGGCGCGGATCGTCTCGCCGACACCCTCGGCCAATGTCTTGCCTTCTTCACGCGCGAGCGAGCGGCCGATCTCATCCTTGCGCGCCATGATCTCGTCGGAGGTCTTCTTCAGCACCGCGTGGCGGGCGAGCGGACCCGAGCGCGACCAGGCCGGAAAGGCTGCCTTCGCGGCGGCGATGGCCTGCTTTGCCTCCTCCGGCCCGGCCGAAGCATATTCTCCGACGACATCGTTGGTGTTCGAGGGGTTGATGTTGCGCGACCCGGCCTCGCCGAGCCACTCGCCGTCGATCAGGTTCTTGCGGTGCAGGGTCATCTTGTTTTTCCTTGGGTTTTGGTCGCGGCGGCCCTTGGCCGGTCAATTGTCAGACAAATGATATAGTCATTGTCCGGGAGTAGGTCTACCCGCGATCTTAAACCTAGAGCTGGTTCGCGTCAGGTCGAGAACGACCAGAACAGGCAGGCGAGCGTGACCGCCCCGAAGATGACGAAGAACAGGCTTCTGAGCAGGATGTTGCGCCGAAGCTCGTTCATGGTGAGGTGTGCCGCCACGATCGCCGCGACGAACAGGAAGCGCCAGTTGAAGAGCGCCCAAAGCACCTCGTGCTGGCCGAAGGCCCATCTGGCGATCAGCGCGCCGACGATGGTCGCGAACAGCATGATCGTCGCCCAGAAGATCGCGTCGGCGGCATGGGTCAGCACGACGCCGGCGGCCCGGATCGGCAGGACCATCATCAGCATGGCGCCGAAGAAATAGACGGCGGCAATCGCCAGGAAGGACCCGGCGTCGGCGATGCCGTCGAGACGCTTCACGCCGAACGCGCCGTAGGGATAGCCGTGCCTGGCAACCGCCAATGACAGCGCCATCAGCAAGGCGCTCAAAACCGTGACCAGTGCGAATGTGCCGAGGGCCTTGCTCATGCCGTTTCCTGCTGAGACGAATCAACGGGAGTCTAGCAGAGCATTGTCAGCAGAAGTCGCAATTCAGCCCTGGTAATTTCGAAGCTTCAGGGCCTCTGCGAAGCCGAGACCAGTTCGGCCTTGCGCCGCGCCGTCTCCAAGCCGACCGCGATGAAGCGGCGCGCGTGGCGGGCGAGCTCCATATTGTCGGTCCACAGATTGCGCCAGATCGCCGTCTTCCGCGACAGGTTCTCGTCGACGATCTCCGAGGAGAAGGACTCGAAGCTGAGGTCGTCGCTGTAGCCGATCGCCGTCAGCGCATCGAAGATCGCGGCGAAGTCGATGCTGCCGGTGCCGAGGAAGCCGCGATGGCTCTCACCGATATGGACATAGCCGATCTTCTTGGCGGCGTGGCGGATGGCCAGCCCGACATCGGCCTCCTCGATGTTCATATGGAAAGTGTCGAGATGCAGGAAGATGTTGTCGGAGCCGGTGTCCTCGATGAAAGCCAGTCCTTGCGCGGCGGTGTTGAGCAGGTTGCTCTCGAAGCGGTTGACGATCTCGAGATTGAGCGTGACGCCGGCAGCCTTGGCGGTCTCGGCAACCTTGGCAAGTGTCCCGGCGCTGCGGTCCCACTGGTCGCGCGTCGGCGCTTCGGTCTGCAAGCCGTGACTTGTCGAGAGGATGCCGCCGACCTTTTGACCGCCGAGATCGCGCGTGAGGGCGACGGTGCGGTTCAAGATCTCGACGCCACGCGCGGCAACCGCCCTGTCGGGACTGGAGATATCGCCATCGGCCGGCAGGCCGATGCTGATCGCGACGCCAAGGCCGAGATCGGCGATGCTTTTGGCCAGCCTGCCGATATCGACATCGGCCGGATCGAGATAGGAGAACTCGATCAGGTCGAAGCCGGCTTCCTTGGTGTTGGCGAGCGTGCGTTCGAGATCCGCCTGCGCCGAGCTCGCAGACCAGACGAAAGAGTGGATTCCAATGCGCGACATGATCATCTCCGTCCGATGAATGAGGCGCGGCCGGACCGATCCGGCCGCGCCAGCCTTGGGAGCAGGCTTTTTAGCGGGTCGCCGTCCAGCCCTTGTAGTCCTTCAGGTTCTCGGCGGTGATCAGCTTCGGATCGAGCAGCACGGTCGGCTCGGCCGGCTTTTTGCCGGCAAGCACATCCGCCGCCATCGTCAGCGACTGGCCGGCCATGACATAGGGATCCTGCGAGGCGGAAGCCTTGATCATCGAGGTGCCGGAGGCGAACTCCTTCTCGATGTCGGGGGCGCCGTCGACCGCGGTGATGATGAATTCCGAGCGATTGAGCTGCTTGGCGGCGAGCTGCGCGCCGATCGCCGTCGGATCGTTGATGGCGAACACCGCGTCGATCTTGTCGAAGCGGGTGAGCAGCGACTGGAACACTTTCAGGCCGCCGTCGCGCGAGCCCTCGGCGTTCTGGTCGTCGGACAGGATCTTGATGTCCGGATGCTGCGCAAGCACGTTCTTGCACCCCTTGACGCGCTCCAGGATCGACGACGAGGCCGGGCCGTTGAGGATGACGTAGTTGCCTTTGCCGCCCGTGTGGTCGACCAGATACTGGCAGGCTTCCTCGCCGGCCTTGACGTTGTTGGTCATCACGGTGACGTCGGCGCCCGGCGCCGAGACGTCGAAGGCGGCGACGACGATGCCGGCCGCCTGCGCCTTCTTGACCGCGGGCGCGATCGCCTTGGCGTCGACGGCGTTGAGCATGATGACGTCGACGCCGGCGGCGATGAAGGAATCGATCTGCGAGACCTGCTTGTTGAGGTCGTAGTCGGCCGACACCGACGTCACCTCGACCTTCGGATTGATCTTCTTGGCCGCGTCCTCGATGCCCTTGATGGTGGCGACGAAGAAGGGGTTGCCGAGCAGGCCGACCGAGATGCCGACCTTGTTGAGGTCCTTGGCCGATGCCGGCGCGATGGCGATGACCGCGAGGGCCGCGCCGCAGAGAAGTTTGGCGATGGTCTTCATTTACTTGCTTCCTCCGATTGCCCCGCGCCTCTCACGGTGCGTTACACACAATCCGGCTCATCTTGGCCGGCGACCAAGGTCATTCACGTTCTTGCTCCGGCCTGGAGCCGGTAACGGTCGAGGGCGACCGCCACGATGATGACCAAACCCTTGATGATGTACTGCCAGATGTCCGAGACACCGGCCAAAATGAGCCCGTTGGAAAGCACGGCGATGATCAGCCCGCCGATCAGCGTGCCCCAGATCGAGCCGACGCCGCCGACGAAGCTGGTGCCGCCGAGAATGACGGCGGCGATGGCGTCGAGCTCATAAGACTGGCCGAGCTGCAGGCCGTTGGCGGCGTAGAGCCTGGCGGCCGACATGACGCCGCCGAGGCCGGCGAGCAGGCCCGACACGCCATAGACGAAGAGCAGCACCAGCGGCACCTTGATGCCGGTGAGGCGCGCCGCCTCGGCATTACCGCCCACGGCATAGATCCAGGTGCCGAGCACGGTCCGCTTGAGCACCAGCCAGGACAGCACCACCACCGTCAGCGCGATGATGACGAGCCACGGAATGCCGAACAGCGAGCCATTGCCGATGAAGTCGAAAGGCAGGTCGGAATTGAACACCGTCGTGTCCTCGCCGAGCAGGCGGGCGACGCCGCGCACGGCGGTTAGCGAGCCCAGCGTGACGATGAAGGGCGGCAGCTTGATGTAGGCGACAAGCAGACCGTTGATGACGCCGAAGCCGAGGCCGAGCAGAATGGCGGCCGGAATGCCGAGCATGCCCCAGTCCGGCACCAGCGACACCAGCACAGCGACCATTGCCGAGGCGGCGAGGATCGAACCGACGGAGAGGTCGATGCCGCCGGTGAGGATGACGAAGGTCATGCCGGCGGCGAGCACGATATTGATCGACGACTGCTGGCTGACGATGAGCAGGTTGGTGCCGGTGAGGAAGCGCGGGTTGATGAACTGGAAGCCAATGGCAAGCAGCACCAGAACCGGCAGCATGCCGAGCGCGGCGAAGGCCGTGCGCAGCCGCCGGCTCCTGACCGCTGCCTGATCCGCCGATTTCGCCACTGTTGAGCTGTCTGTCATCTCGTCGGTCCTTCCTGGGCCGCTCCCGTCGCAAGTTCCATGATCTCTTCCTGACGCAGCGGCCTGCCCTCCGACGCTGTCACCTCGCCGGCGATGGCGCCGTCGCGCATGACCAGCACGCGGTCGGCCACGCCGATCACTTCGGGCAGCTCGCTGGAGATCATCAGGATGGCGATGCCCCTGCCGGCAAGGCTGTCGATCAGCCGGTAGATCTCCGACTTGGCGCCGACGTCGACGCCACGCGTCGGCTCGTCGAGGATGACGACCTTGGGCTCGGTCTCCAGCAGGCGGGCAAGCAGCACCTTCTGCTGGTTGCCGCCCGACAGCGAGCCGGCATTGGCCTGCGCTGAACGGGCGCGGATGGACAGGTCCGCAACAGCCTTCGCCGCGCGTCTGTCGGCGGCGGTGAAGTCGCGAAAACCGCCGGCGCGCGCGTCCTTCGCAAGCACGCCCATATTGATGTTGTCCGAGATCGACATGTCGAGGAACAGGCCGAGCTCCTTGCGGTCCTCGGTGAGGTAGGCAATGCCGGCCTCCAGCGCCTCGCGCGGCGAAGCGATGGCAATCGGCTTGCCGTCGAGCTCCAGCGTGCCCGCGCTGCGGCGGTCGGCGCCGAAGATCAGCCGGGCGAGCTCGGTGCGGCCGGAGCCGACCAGCCCCGCAAGCGCCAGCACCTCGCCGTGGTAAAGATCGAACGAGCAGTCCTTCAGCAATCCGCCGTCCGACATGCCGCGCACCGACAGCGCCACGCGGCGCTGGCTGTCCGGCGGCCGGTGATCCTTCTTGTAGAAGGCCGAGAGATCGCGGCCGACCATCATCGAGACCAGGCGCGATGCGTTGAGATCGGCGCGTTGCAGCGTGCCGACATAGCCGCTGTCGCGCAGCACGCTGACGCGATCGGCAAGCTGGTAGACCTCTTCCATGCGATGGCTGATGTAGATGATGGCGATGCCTTGCGCCTTCAGCGTCGCGATCACCTCGAACAGGCGGTCGGTCTCGCGCGAGGTCAGCGAGGTGGTCGGCTCGTCCATGACGATGATGCGGGCGCTGGTCGACAGCGCGCGGGCGATCTCGACCAGTTGGCGCTCGCCAAGCGACAGGCTGGAGACCAGGGCGCGCGCCGAAAAGGAAACACCGAGCCGCTCGATGATTTCCTTGGCGCGACGGTTGCACTGGTCGCGATCGACGATGCCGAACCTGCGCGGCTCGTTGCCGAGGAAGATGTTCTGCGCCACCGTCAGGTTCGGCGCCAGCGACAGCTCCTGGTAGATAACGGCGATGCCCTGGGCGCGGGCCTTGATCGGATCGCCAGTGGCGACCGGCGCGCCGTCGATCAGGATCTCGCCGCCGGCATCCGGCCGATAGGCGCCGGACAGCACCTTCATGAGCGTCGATTTGCCGGCGCCGTTCTCGCCCATCAGCGCATGCAGCTCGCCGGCATTGACGGTGAGCGAAACGTCCTGCAGGGCGCGGACGGGACCGAAGGTCTTGGAGATGTGGCGCATCTCCAGCACCGGCCTTTGCGGCGCCTCGACATGGGCAGCGGCGCTCATAGCGCAGCTCCTTCCGCCGCGCCGGCTATGTGGCGTCCGGCAATGAGGCCGCGCCAGTCATCGCGGTAGCGGTCCAGACCCTTGAAGTCCGCGGCGCGTACCGGCTCCGGAGTCTCGGCGGCGAATTCGTGGCCGATGCTTTCGAAGGCGAGCGCCGCGGCGCCCGTGGCGCTGCCTTCCAGCGTGGCCCCTTGCATGAAGGATTGGCCCGGCCGCAGCGCGGCCAGGAGGGCGGCGAGCAGTCCATCCGCATTCAGCCCGCCATCGACGATGACGGTGTTGCTTGAACGGATCAGATCGAGCGACAGATCGATCATCAATGCCACATAAAGCAATGCCACCGCTGCGCGTTCTCCGGCATCGGACACCGGTCCGACGATTTCGCCCGTCCGGCCCGACAGCGGTCCGCCCGGGGCAAAGCTCGGCAGGGCCATGGTGCCGGCGTCGATCGCGCGCTGTATCGAGGCCGGCGCAATCGCGCCCTGCCAGTTGCCGCTGACTACCGCGAATTCGCGCCCGCCCATGAAGCGGATCGTGGGCACCGGGCCGCCGCCGACATCGACATTGACCAGCATGTCGCGTTCGCGGTCGAGCGCCTCGAGCGGGCAGTCCGGGTTGAGCACGATCACCCAGGTGCCCGTCGACACCACAGTGACTGGTCCGAGATCCTGCCGCCGATAGGCGTGAAGCGCGGCGTTGCTGTCGTGGACGCCGTTGTGAATAGCGACCGGCTTGCCGGCCCGACCAAAGCGCCGCTCGCCGGTCACGGCGCCGGCGCGCGCGAAGGCGGGCATTTGACCACGCCAGCCCTCGGCGTCGACCAGCGAGGAGAAGTCGCGCTTGCGCGGCGCCCACAGATGCGAGTGGCAGCTGAGATAGGAGACCTCCGAAACGGCGCGCCCCCCGAAGCGCCAGCTCCAATATTGCGGATAGCCGAGGATCGCCTTCGCCGCCGAGAAGGCGCCGGGCTCCACTTCCTTCAGCCACAACATGTGGCGGCCATAGTTGAAGCCGAGCGGCAGGCGCGGCGAGAAGGTCTCGGCGAAATCGGGAATGCGGCGATCGATCCGCGCGGCGATATCGGCCGGCGGCTCCTGCTCATAGTCGAGGATCGGATGCGTCAGCGCCGTATCGTCAACCAGCGCGAAGGTGCAGCCATGGCCGGACACCATCAGACCTCCGATGCCGTGGGCATCGGCGGCTTCGTCGACGGCTTCCAGCGCCCAGTCATGCAGCGCCGCTTCGTCAAGCACACTGAGGCCGCCCTTACGTATCCAGTCGGGTTTCGTGCGCCGTTCGTCGACGATGCGCCCGTCCTGCCCGAAGACGAACAGCTTCGAGTTGGTCTTGCCGAAATCGAGCACCGCCATCTTCACTGGACGGCTCCCGACGGCGAGGCGATACGCACGGTGACGCCGGCATCTTCCAGCATGCGCGCATCGGCGTCGGAAAGGCCGTCATCGGTCACCAGCGTGCCGATGCGCGACAGCGGCAGCGCGACGTGGCGGGCATGGATCGACAGCTTGCGGCTGTCGGCCAGCACCACGATCTGGTCGGCGCAAAGGCTGAGATCGATGATCGAGCGCACCAGCAGCGGATGCGATTCCAACACGCCTTCATGGCCGAGACCCTGCGCGCCGAGAAAGAACTTCGAGGCATAGAAGGGCGTGGCTTGGGTGAGCGAATGGATGATGCCGGGCTCGCGGTGCAGATCGCCGCCGGCGATGGTCAGGCTGCAATGGCCATGGTCGCTGAGATAGGCGGCGAGCGGCATGGAATTGGTGAAGAGCCGGATGTTGCGATCGGCGAGCTTGACGCCGAGATGGAAGCAGGTCGAGCCGCCATGGACGATGACCGCATCGCCGTCGCGCACCATTGTGGCGGCAACAGCGGCTATCTGCCGTTTGGCATCGACCGCCAGATCTCGGTTCTCGTCATAGGGCCTGGCATAGGCGACGCCGGCTTGCGCTGCGCCGTCGAGCGCCGAGATGCCGCCATAGACCTTCCTGGCCTCGCCAGCCTCGTCGATCTTGTCGATGTCGCGCCTGACCGTCGCCGCCGAGACGCCAAGCCGCTCCTGCAGCTCGCGCACCGAGGCGAACGGCCGGTCCCGCAATAGCTCGACGATCTGACGCTGGCGGCCGGAGTCGCTCAATTTTTTCCTCCCGACAATGCCATTTGCACGGCAATTGGTGCAACTTACTCAACATCGGGCGGATTGCAAGTCAGTTTTGATGATAGTAGATCACAGTTGACGTAGCTCGCTCGCATCTGCGATATCAGCACCAATCATTCTCCCTTGACGGGAGATCGTGCGAGACCGACCGAGCCGTTGGAGGAAGATCGCCATGGCGACCACAGTTGATGCGCAGGAGCTGGCTGCCTTGCGGGCGCTTTCGGCCGCCATCGGCGCCGATCCGCACCTGACCCAGGCAGCAGGCGGCAACACATCGCTGAAGGCAGGCGACACACTGTGGATCAAGGCGTCCGGCACATGGCTGAAGGACGCGCTGACCGACGACATCATGGTGCCGGTGGCAATGGGTCCGCTCATCGAGGCGGTGAAACGACGCGATCCGAGCGCCGACAAGCCTCAGGCCTTCGCCATCGATGCCCTCAATCCGCGCGGCCTGCGGCCATCGATCGAGACCACCGTGCATGCGCTGATGTCGCAACGGGTCGTGCTGCATGTCCACTGCGTCGAGACGATCTCACTTGCCGTCCAGGCCGATTGCGAGGCCGAAGCCGGGCGGCGTCTTCAGGGGATCGCTTGGGCGTATGTCCCCTATCGCCGGCCGGGCCTGCCGCTTGCCCAGGGCATTGCCGAACGCCTCCGGCCGGGGGTCGACGTGCTGATCCTCGGCAATCACGGCCTGGTCGTCGCGGCGGAGACGGTGGTCGACGCGGAGCGTCTGCTGCATCGGGTAAGATCGCTCCTGGCCCGCCCGGCGCGGCAGACGACGGCCCCGGATATCGCGGCGCTGACGGCGCTTGCCGGCGGCAGCGGATACCGATTGCCGGCGGATGTCGAGGCGCATGCGGTGGCGATCGACCCGGACAGCTGCCGCATCGCAGAAGCCGGCAGCCTCTACCCGGACCATGTCATCTTCCTTGGCCGGGGCTCCGTGGTGGCAAGGCCCGGCGAGCGGGTGGCCGACGTCGCCGCCCGGCTGGGCGCAAACCCTGTCGCGGTGCTCTTTCCGGACGCCGGCGTGCTGATGCGCGGCGACGCCAGCTCCGGCGCTGACGCCATGCAGCGCTGCCTCACCGACGTGACCGCCCGTATCGACATCACGGCGCGATTGAACTATCTCACCGCCGCCGAGAATGACGAGCTGGTCAACTGGGATGCCGAGCAGTATCGCCAGAAACTCAACGCCGCGGGTTAGGTGAATGGTGCCGCTCGCAGTAGGCATCGACATCGGCACGTCCGGGTCGCGCGCCGTCGCGATGCTTCCGGACTTCTCCATCGCCGCGACCGCCTCCGCGCCGCTCGATCGCTTCGGCGCGAACGGCCGCGATCCTGCCGTCTGGTGGGCGGCGGTCGAGGCGACGCTGCAGGAGCTTTTCTCGCAAATCGACCGCGGAGCGGTGCGGACAATCGCGGTGGACGGCACGTCCGGCACCCTGTTGCCGATCGACGGCGCCGGACGGCCGCTGGCCGAGCCGCTGATGTACAACGACAAGGTTCCGGATGCGGCCTTCATCGCGACGATCGATGGCGCGGCGCCGGTGGCGAGCGCCGCGCATGGGGCGACATCCGGTCTCGCCAAGGCGCTCTGGTTCCAGCGCCTGCCTGACATCCATGCCGTGCTGCACCAGGCCGACTGGATCTCTGGACAATTGTCCGGCCGCTTCGACGTCAGCGACGAGAACAACAGCCTGAAGACCGGCTACGACGTCGAGGCGCGCCGCTGGCCGGAATGGATCGCGGCGACCGGCATGCGCATGGAGCTTCTGCCCGTCGTCGTTAGGCCGGGGAACGTGACCGGCAGGCTCACGGCAGCCGCCGCCGACCTGTTCGGCCTGCCGCGCGACGTCGCGGTGGTTGCCGGCACCACGGATGGGTGTGCCTCGTTCCTGGCAACGGGCGCGGCGGCCGCCGGCGACGGTGTGACCGCGCTCGGATCGTCGCTGACCATCAAGATCCTGTCCGACCGGCCGATCTTTGCCC
The DNA here is from genome assembly GCA_000824845.1 of Mesorhizobium sp. ORS 3359. Classification (GTDB taxonomy): domain Bacteria; phylum Pseudomonadota; class Alphaproteobacteria; order Rhizobiales; family Rhizobiaceae; genus Mesorhizobium. Next base: position 64,078 of record CCNC01000143.1, read on the forward strand.
CGCGCTACGGCATCTACAGCCATCGGCTCGGCGACGCCTGGCTGGCCGGCGGCGCGTCGAACACCGGCGGCAAGGTGCTGGCGCTGCATTTTTCGCTCGCGCGCATCGTCGAGCTCAGCGCGACGATCGATCCCGCGACGGAGACCGGCCTCGACTATTATCCGCTCGGCTCGCCCGGCGAGCGCTTTCCCATTGCCGATCCGGCGCTGCCGCCGCGGCTTCTGCCCCGGCCGCAATCCGACGCCGACTATCTGAAGGCGATGCTGGAAGGGATCGCCGCCATCGAGGCGCTGGGCTACCGGAGGCTTGCCGAACTCGGCGCACCCCGGCTGACATCGGTGCGCAGCGTCGGCGGCGGCGCCGCCAATGCCGCCTGGACCGCGATCCGGCAACGAAAGCTCGCCGTCGAATTCCGGCCTGCGCTGTCAGACGAGGCAGCGGCAGGCACGGCACGGCTGGCGCTCAAGGGTGCAAGCGAAGCGGGGCTGCTGTGAGCGCGAAGCACGCCATGCATCTCGACGGGCTCGCAGCGCTTGCCGAGCGCTACGACGTATTCCTGCTCGACCAGTTCGGCGTGCTGCATGACGGGCGGCAGCCCTATCCCGGCGCGGTCGAAGCGCTGTCGGCGCTGAAGCGGGCCGGCAAGACGGTGGCGCTGATCTCGAATTCCGGCAAGCGGGCGGAGCCCAATGAAAGACGGCTGCTGAAGCTTGGTTTCGAGGCGGGAAGCTGGGACCATTTCGTCTCATCCGGCGAAGTGGCCTGGCGCATCTTCACGGACATGGCGCGCGAAGGCGCGCTGCGTCCCGGCACAAGATGCCTGCTGATCAGCCGCGACGGCGACCGCTCGGCGATAGAGGGCCTGCCGCTTGTTTTGACCGAGCGCGGCGACGACGCCGAACTGGTGCTGATCGCGGCCAGCGAAGGCGACCGGTACGACCTCGATCACTACCGCGGGCTTCTCGGCCCGGCTGCGGCACGGCAGGTGCCGTGCTGCTGCACCAACCCGGATCGGATCATGCTGACCGCGGTCGGACAGCGCTTCGGCGCCGGCGAGATCGCCGACCTTTACGAACGTCTCGGCGGCAGCGTCACCCGTATCGGCAAACCCTATCCGGCGATCTACGAAGCGGCGCTGGCGCTTGCGCGAAATCCGGATCGTGGCGACGTGATCTGTGTCGGCGACAGTGTCGAGCACGACATCGCCGGCGGCCAAGCCGCCGGCGTGGCGACCGCGCTGGTTCTGTCCGGGATATTGGCCGACAGCGGCGACCTTGCCGGACTTCTCGACGAATTCAACGCGCATCCGGATTACATGCTGGATGCGTTCCGGTGGCGCTGACTATTCGATCCTGCTGCCGCTCGCCGGATCGAAGAGATGCAACGCCGCGGGATCGGCGGCCAGCCGAATGATTTCGCCCGGCCTGACGTCGCTGCGGCCCATGACGAAGACGCAGATCTGCTGGTTTGCCAGCCTGACATAGAATTGCGTCGAGAGACCCAGCGGCTCGACCACTTCGACCTCGGCTTTGAGCGCACCATCGTCGACCAGCTTGATGTGCTCCGGCCGCAGACCGATGGTGAGAGCGTCGCCGTCCTTAAGCGGCAGGCCATCGGGCAGACGCAGCTTCTGGCCGTCGGCGAGCACGGCATCGACCTTGCCGCCCTTCACGACCTTGGCCGGCAGGAAATTCATGCCGGGGGAGCCGATGAAGCCAGCGACGAAGGTGTTGGCCGGCCGGTCGTAAAGCTCGAGCGGGCGGCCAACCTGCTGGACATAGCCGTCATGCATGACGACGATGCGGTCGGCCATGGTCATGGCCTCGACCTGGTCGTGGGTGACATAGACGGACGTGGTCTTGAGCTGCTGGTGCAGCGCCTTGATCTCGGCGCGCATATGGACGCGCAGCTTGGCGTCGAGGTTCGACAGCGGCTCGTCGAACAGGAACACTTTTGGGTCGCGCACGATGGCGCGGCCCATGGCGACGCGCTGGCGCTGGCCGCCGGACAATTGGCGCGGCAGGCGGCCGAGATAGGGGTCGAGGCCGAGCCGCTTGGCGGCGGCGCCCACGCGGCTGTCGATCGCCGTCTTCTCGGCCTTCTTCAGCATCAGGCTGAAGCCCATGTTAGAGGAGACGTCCATATGCGGATAGAGCGCGTAGGACTGGAACACCATGGCGATGTCGCGGTCCTTCGGCGCGACGTCATTGACCAGCCGCTCGCCGATATGGATCTCGCCGCCGGTGACCTCCTCGAGGCCGGCGATCATGCGCAGCAGCGTGGACTTGCCGCAGCCGGACGGGCCGACCAGCACGACGAACTCGCCATCGGCGATTTCCAGATCGACGCCATGCAGGATGCGCAGCGAGCCGTAGTCCTTCTCGACTTGTTGCAGCGTGACGGAAGCCATCTTTTATCCTTTGACCGCGCCGGCGGTGAGGCCGGTGACGAGATAGCGTTGCAGGAAAGCGAAGAAGACGCAGACCGGGATCAGCGCCAGGATGGAGGCCGCCATCATCTGCCCCCAGTCGACGGCGAATTTGCCGATGAAGGTGAGCAGGCCGACGGCAAAGGTCTTCTGCTCGTCGCTGGAGATCAGCATCAGCGCGAACAGCAGCTCGCTCCATGCGGCGGTGAAGACGAAGCCGAGCGTCGCTCCCATGCCGGGCAAGGTCAGCGGCACGATCACCCGGCGCATCGCCTGCGCGCGGGTGCAGCCGTCGATCATCGCCGCTTCCTCGAGGTCCTTCGGGATGCCGTCGAAGAAGGACTGCATCAAGAAGGTGGCGAAGGCGGTGTTGAAGGCGGTGTAGATGATGATCAGGCCGATCAGGCTGTTGGTGAGACCGAGATCGCCCATGATGCGGTAGATCGGGGGAATGACCATGACCAGCGGGAAGGTCTGGGTGAGCAGCAACAGGATCGCCAAGGTCGCCTTGCCGCGAAACGTGAAGCGCGACATGGCGTAGCCGGCGAGCGTTGCGATGACCGTCACAAGTGCGGCCGTCGACACCGAGACGATGACACTGTTGAGGAAATAACGCGGGAAATCGGACGCCTCGAGCACGGTGTCGAAATTCTTCAGCGTCGTCTCAGACGGCCAGAATGTGATGCCTTCGGAATAGAGCAGGCGCTCGGGCGTCACCGAAATCTTCAGCGTCCAGAAGATCGGAAACAGCGCGAAGATCACATAGGCCGCAATCGCGGCGTAGAGGCCGATGCCGCCAAAGATGCGCGAGGAGGTGGAGCGACCGGCAATCATCAGACGTGCCTCACCAGCGTGCGGCGGATGGCGATCAGGCCGATGGCGTAGGCGATGAGCAGCACCAGAAGCAGCACCGCGACCGCCGAGGCATAGCCCTTATCGAGCGACTTGAAGGCACTGACATAGATGTAGACCGGCACCGTGCTGGTCGACCCGGCCGGCCCGCCTTCGGTCATGACGAAGATCAGGTCGGCGAAGGTGGCGATCCAGATGGTGCGCAGCATGACCGTGATGACGATGGTGGGCGCCAGGAAGGGCAGCGTCACCTTGGTGAAGCGCTGCCAGGGCGAGGCGCCGTCGATGGCCGCGGCCTCATGCAATTCGGATGGGATCGACTTCAGCGCAGCGAGCAGCGTGATGGCAAAGAAGGGGATGCCGAACCAGATGTTGGCGACGATCGGCCCCCACATGGCGGTGGCGGGGTCGGAGAGCACGTTGGTCGGTTCGGCCTTGAGGCCGAGTGCGAAGAGCCAATGCGGCAGCGGCCCGATGATCGGGTTGAACAGCCACGCCCAGGTGAGGCCCGAGAGAAAGGACGGCACCGCCCAGGGCAGGAAGACGACAGCCTGCACGACCTTGCGGCCGTAGAAGGGCTTGTCGAGCAGCAGCGCCAGGCCCAGGCCAAGGAAGAACTGGAAGAACAGGCTGGCGACCGTCCACCACAGCGTATTGATCAGCGCCTGTCCAAGCACCTGGTCGGAGAACATCGCCTGGTACTGGGCAAGGCCGACATATTGCGACTTGAAGGCGGAGAATTTGCGGAAGGAATAGCTGATGCCGATGATCAGCGGCACCAGAAGCACCAGGACCAAAAGCACGATAGCCGGCGAAAGATAGAGCCACGGTTCGATCGCGGCCTTGCTCAGCCGCTTCTTGCGCGGCGGGGCGGCGGATCGGATTTCGGACACTGCGTAGGTCATAAGTTTTGGCTCTACGGGGTGATAGGTGGATGCTGGCGTATGCGACAGCGCCCTTCTCCCCGTTCTACGGGGAGAAGATGCCGGCAGGCAGATGAGGGGCGGCGCCAGCTTTTCAGAACTCGGCGCTGCCCCTCATCCGTCACTTCGTGACACCTTCTCCCCGTAGAACGGGGAGAAGGAAAAAGAGGCGCGAACCACCTAGAAATGCTGGCGCCGCCCCTCATCCGGCCCTTCGGGCCACCTTCTCCCCGTTGAACGGGGAGAAGGAAAAAGCCTGCGCCTACTTCTTGTTCTTGGCCAGCCAGTCCTGCTGCTCCTTCGTCAGGAACTTGGCCCATTCGTCGGCCACGTCCTTGGCCGGCTTCTGGCCGAGCAGCACTTCCTGGAAGTTCTTGATCGCCACCTGGTCGACGAAGTTGCCGAGGTTTTCCAGATGGGTCGGCGGGGTCACCATTTCATATTTGGAGCTGTCGCTGAGCTCGGTGAACCAGCCCTTGAACTGCTCGGTCTTGAAGTGCGCGTCCTGGTCGGCGCCATTGTGGATCGGCACGACGCCGACTTCCTTGGCCCATTCCGGATTGTCCTTCGGCGACAGCAGTGTCGCCATCAGCTTCCACGCCTCGTCCTTGTGCTGGGAATTGGCGAACATCGCCCAGCCGGCATAGCCCAGCGTCGGATAGGATTTGCCGCTCGGGCCCACCGGAAGCGGCGCGACGGCGAAGTCGTCGGCGCTCATCTTGTCGGCAATGCCGAGCAGCGCGTCGGGATCCTGGTTGAGCATGGCGCAGGTGCCGGAATAGAAACCGGTGACCGTCTCGTTGAAGCCCCAGCTGACGGCGTCCTTGGGCGCCAGGCCATTCTTGTACATATCGGCCAGCATCTGCAGGCCCTTGACCGAGCCTTCATCGTTGATAGTCGAGACACCGTCATCGGTGAAGTAGCCGCCCTTGCCGTCGGCAATGTTCATGAACATGTGCATGCCGTTGAAGGCGCCGGGGCCGCCGCGCAGGCAGTAGCCGTATTTGCCGGGGATGGCCGAGATCTTCTTGGAGAAGTCGACGAACTCGTCCAGCGTTGCCGGCGGCCGGTCGAGGCCGGCCTCCTTGAACAGCTTCTTGTTCCAGAACAGCGCGTTCACATAATAGCCATAGGGGATCATGAACTGGGTGTTGTTGACGGTCGAGCCGAACTGCTTGGCGCGGTCGCCCAGCGTCTTGGCGTCGTCCCACTTGGCCATGTAGGGGCCAAGATCCTCGAGCTGGCCGTTGTTGGCGTAAAGGCCCATCCAGCGCTCCGGCATCTCGACGACATCGGGCGTGTCGCCGGCCTGCACCATGGTGAGGAACTTCTCGAAGGCCTGGCCCCAGGGCAGCGAGACCACCTCCACCTTGATGCCCGGATTGGCGCTCTCGAATTCGGCGATCTGCTTCTTCAGGAATTCGGTGCGCGGCGGGCTGGTGATGACTTCGACCAGCTTGATGGTGGTGTCGGCCATCGCGCCGCTGGCGGAAATCGCCAGGCCGGCCGCTGCGGCAAGCAGGAAGGTCAGTCTTTTCATGTTCAGGACTCCCATTTTCGATCCATTATTTTTTTGACTTGTCGAAGGCCTGGGCGATGTCGGCCCAGAGATCCTCGACATTTTCCAATCCGACATTGAAGCGGATGGTTCGGGGGCTGACGCCGAAGCGCGCCATCGAATTGATGCCCGGCGTCTGCTCGAGCGAGGCTTTTGCCGGCACGACCAGGCTTTCATGGCCGCCCCAGCTGACGCCGATGCGGAACAACTTCAGCGCATCGACGAAGGCCGGGATGTCGACATCCTCGGTGACCTCGAAGGAGAACAGCCCGGCATAGCCGGCAAGCGTCTTCTTGCCGGGGTGGTTGGAATAGGCGGGGTGGTTGACGCGCTCGACCTTGCCATGCGCCTTCAGCCGCTCGGCGAGGGTGAGACCGCTCTTCATGTGGTGCGGCAGCCTCAACGGCAGCGTGCGCAGGCCGCGCAGCAACAGCCAGCCTTCGAAGGGCGACAGCTTGCCGCCGAGCTGCGAATAGGTCTGCTCGTTGATATGCTTGATGTGGGCGGCCGAACCCGCCACCACGCCGGCGACGGTGTCGCTGTGGCCGCTCAGATATTTCGAGGCCGAATGCAGCACCAGGTCGACGCCATGCGAGATCGGCTTCTGGAAGACGGGCGTCGCCCAGGAATTGTCGATGGTGGTGACGATGCCCTGTTCCTTCGCCAGGCGCGCCAGATGGGCAATATCCTGCAGCTCGAACATCATCGAGGTCGGGCTTTCGAGGTAGAGCAGCTTGGCGCCGGGAAGTGCCGCGGCGACCGCGTCGGGATCCGAGCCGTCGACATAGTCGACCTTAATATGGAGGCGCGGAAACAGGCGCTCGAAGAGGCGATAGGCATCGCCATAGCAGTTGCGCACGGCGACCATGCGCTCGCCGGCGCCGACGAAGGCGAGCACCGTGGCGCTGATGGCCGCCATGCCGCTGGAGAAGCCGCGCGCGGCTTCGGCGCCTTCGAGCGCCGCCACGCGCGCCTCGAACTCCATCACCGTCGGGTTGTCGCCACGCGAATAGATCGGCTGCTTCCTTCTGCCGGCGAAGGTGTCGGCCATGTCGGCGTAATTGGCGAAGGTGAAGAGCGAGGTCTGGTAGATCGGCGGCACCACGGCGCCGCCGGGGAACGGATCATCATGCGCCAGCAGCGTCGCCGCCTCGCCGAGATAGTCGCTGGCCAGGGAGGCCGGGTCGAAGGTGTTGGGCTGCTCGTTCATCTGCGGTCCGAAAGTTTGAGATTGGCGGCGCCGCGCTTCAGATCGTCCTCGACGGTGGCGATGAGCTTCAGCGCCTCGGCGCGGGCGCCCTCAGGGTCATGCGCGGCGATGCGCTCGAAAATGGTGCGGTGATAGGGAAAGCTGGCATGGCCGAAATCGCGCACGCCGAGCGGATGTTCCCAGAAGCGGTGGAACATCTCGTACATGGCGGCGATGATCTGCTCGAACAGCGGATTGCCCGAAGCACGGAAGACCGCCTGGTGGAATTCCCAATCCTCGTCCGAGGACATGCCGGCGCGAGTCTGGAAGGCCTCTTCCATGAGGTCGAGCTTGCGCTCGATCTCGGCGAGCTCGGCCCTGCCGGCACGAATGGCGCAAAGGGCGGCCGCCTCCGCCTCCAGCGCGCGGCGGATCTCCAGCGTCGCCATCAGGCCGGCGAAATCATTGCCGCCGGCGAGCGTCAGCGGCATGTGCAGCATGTCGGGCGAGACGGCGGCCTTGAGATAGGTGCCCGAGCCCTGCCGCCGTTCGACAAGGCCGAGCCCCTCCCAGCGCGTCAGCGCCTCGCGCACCGTGTTGCGGCTCACCTTGAGGCGTTCGGCGAGGATGCGCTCCGTCGGCAGTTTTTCGCCCGGGCCAAGAGCCTCCTGCCGCACGAACCCCGCCAACGCTTTCAGCACCGCGTCATCGCGGGCCGTCGTCTGGATCGGGGGCAAAAGATCGGTCAAGCAGGCTGCGCCTAAAGTGGCTCAATGGTCCAACCAATTTCTGCACAGACCGAAAGATGAGTCAACGGTCGAAATTACGCTGGGCCGACGACGCATTTCGCCATTCGGCCCTGCCATATCAGCCGCGGATGCGCTTTGGCTCGGCAGCCGCGCGCTCCCGGCGCCAACGAGCGAACATTTCCTCGCGAACCCGCCTCGAAGCCGAAAGCCGCTCCTTGGCTTCCGCTAGGACAGAAGGCGAGGCCTCGGCCGGCGTGCCGGAGCGGAAGGGCGGTACCGGCGCGTATTCGAGCGAGAGCTGCACGATCTCGGCTTCGGCCTGGCCAAGCAGCCTTGCGACAAGTGTCAGGCCGAAATCGATGCCTGAGGTGACGCCGCCGGCGGTGATCAGCCTGCCGTCCTCGACGATCCGCGCATCGACCGGGATCGCGCCGAATTCTTCCAGGAAATCATGCGCATACCAGTGCGTGGTGGCGCGTTTGCCCTTGAGCAGCCCGGCTGCGCCAAGCACCAGGGCGCCGCTGCACACCGAAGTGATATAGCGCGCCTGCGCCGCGCGTTCCCAGATGAAATCGAGAACTGCCTTGTCCTCGAGCAGCGCGTTGACGCCGCCACCGCCCGGTATGCACAGCACGTCGAGCGGCGGGCAATCCTCGAAGGTCGCCGTCGGCGTAAGCGACAGACGTGTCGACGACGTCACCGGATTGCGATCTTTCCAGATCAGTTCCACCTCAGCGCCCTTGACCGTTGCCATGACCTCATAAGGACCGGTGAGGTCGAGCTGCTGGACGTTTGGGAATACGAGAATGCCGAAACGAAGGGACATGGGAATCTCCGCGGGGTTGACTGCTCGCAAGTTGACTTGGGCAACCTACGGCATCATGCTTTGGCGCGATTGCCATTCATCCCTCGTTTCAGGCCAGACTATGCGCCGCGTCGAAATCCTCGCCTATCCCGACATCCAGCTCCTCGATGTCAGCGGACCGCTTCAGGTTTTCGCCAGCGCCAACGACTTCAGAACGCAGGCCGGCGAAGCGGCCGCCTATGACGTTGCCGTCGTCGCCGCTTCGTCGCGGATCAGGACATCGTCCGGCTTGGTATTGGAAGCAGTGGCGCTGCCGGCGCACGGGACCACGATCGACACGGTCATCGTACCCGGCGGCTGGGGCGTCAACGCGGCCTGCGAGGATGCCGAGTTGGTGCAGTGGATCATCGGCCGCTCGCGCGATGCGACGCGAACCGCCTCAGTTTGCAGCGGCGCCATGCTGTTGGGCGAGGCCGGCCTGCTCGACGGCCGGCGTGCGGTGACCCATTGGGGCCGCTGCGCGGAGTTCGCCCGACGCTTTCCGGCGGTTCGGCTCGACCCCGACCCGATCTTCATTCGCGACGGCAATGTCTGGACCTCGGCCGGCGTGACAGCCGGCATCGACCTAGCGCTCTCCTTCGTAGAGGCCGACCTTGGCCGGCGCATGGCGCTGGCGGTGGCGCGCGAGCTGGTTGTCTTCCTCAAACGTCCCGGCGGCCAGGCGCAGTTCAGCCAGACCCTCAAGCTGCAGGAAGGCGACGGGCGCTTCGACCGGCTGCATGGCTGGATCCTCGACAATCTCAGCGCCGACCTTTCGCTGGAACAGCTGGCCGACCGCGCCAATATGAGCCGGCGCAGTTTCTCGCGGCGCTATCAGGAGGCGACCGGTCGCACGCCCGCCCGCGCCGTCGAGGAGATCCGGATCGAAGCGGCGCGGCGGATGCTGGAGCGGGGACAAACGGTCGGCCAGACGGCCCGTCGCTGCGGCTTCGGCTCGGAAGAAACGATGCGGCGCGGCTTCCTACGCGTCCTCGGCACCAACCCGCGCGACTACCGTGAGCGCTTCTGATCGCGATTGACTGCCCCGCTTATGGCAGTCTGGCCACGGCCCGGCATGACCTCAACGGGCGAAAGGCGTCGCCGGCACCCAGGTTATCGCGCGAGCTTTCCGCAACCAAGCGCCAGCGCCTGGCGACGTGTCAGCAGGGATTTTGCGAAGACATCATTTGCCATTTTATCCTCCGATCTATGGCTTGTGTCAGGGGTGGTGAAGCACGCTCAGGCCGCCATCCGCGACGAGGCAGGCGGCGTTGATGAAGGGGCATTCGTCGGAGACGAGGAAAACCGCCGCCATGGCGATTTCTTCGGGCGTCGCGATCCGCCCGCCTGGATGCAGCGCCAGCGTCTTGGCGCGCGCGGCCTCCGGCTCGTCGAAGCTGTTCCAGTAGTCGATGACCTTCTGGGTGGCGACATAACCGGGCGCCAATGCGTTCACGCGCACATTGTTGCCGGCATATTCGATCGCCAGCGATTTGGTCAGGCCGAGCAGCGCATGCTTGGCGACGGGATAGGGAAAGGTGTGCGGGATGATGGTGAAGGCGTGCGTGGAGGCGATGTTGAGGATCACGCCGCCGCCCTGCCCGATCATCCCCGGCAGCGCCGCCTTGGCGCAGTGCCAGGCGCCCTTCACATTGACGTCGAGATTGCGGGTCCAGTCGTCCTCGGTGGCGTCAAGCGGCGTCGAGAAGACGTTGACGCCGGCATTGTTGATGACGGTGTTGACCGGACCGATGGCCTTCGTCGCCGCTGCCATGGCGGCGTTGATTGCAGCAGCGTCGGCGATGTCGGCCACCGCGTATGCGACCTTGCCCAGACGGCCGGCGCTTTCGGCAAGCAGCTCCGCGTCGCGGTCGACCAGGAACAGCTCGGCCTTCTCGCGCAGGCAGGCCTCGGCGATGGCGTAGCCGATGCCTTGCGCGGCGCCGGTGAGGAAGATGCGTTTTCCCTCAAGGCGTCCCATCAGCGCCGCCCCAATGCCGAGGAGCGCAGATTGTCGAGGAGCACGGCCAGGAGCAGGATCACGCCGCGCACGATATATTGGTAGAAGGCCGGGATGTTGAGCAGGTTCATCGCGTTCTCGGCGATGCCCATGATCAGCACGCCGACGATGACGCCCGACATCGTCGCCCTGCCGCCGGCCAGCGAGACACCGCCGAGCACGCAGGCCGAGATCACCGACAGCTCCAGGCCCACCGCGGCGTTGGGCTGGCCGGACGTGATGCGCGAGGCGAGCAGGATGCCGGCGATGCCGCAGACCACGCCCTGCAGCGTGAAGATCCAGATGCGCGTCCGGTCGACATTGACGCCGGCCAGCCGCGAGGCTTCCGGATTGCCGCCGATGGCCAGCGTGTTCTTACCGAAGACCGTGCTGTTGAGCACGAAACCGAAAATGGCGAAGAGCACCGCCAGCACCCAGATCGGCGTCGGGATGCCGAGCAGCTTCGACAGGGCAAGCTGGTAGAAATCCGGGCTGTTGATGCCCACCGCTCTGCCGTCCGACGAGATCAGCGCGAAACCGCGCACGATCTGCATGGTGGCCAGAGTGGTGATCAGGGCGTTGATGCGGAACTTGGCGATGACGACGCCGTTGACCCAGCCGACGACGGCGCCGCAGGCGATGGCTGCGATAAGGCCAAGCAGGATCGAGCCGGTGGCGTTCGAGGCCATCACCGCGACCATGCCGGCAAAGGCGACGATGGAGCCGACCGAGAGATCGAAGTCGCGCGCCGCGAGACAGAACATCATCGTGCAGGCGACGATGCCGACGGTGACCACGGACTGCAGCAGGCCCAGCATGTTGCGGTCGGTGAGGAAGTTCGGCACGAGCAGCGACACCAGCGCGAAAGCGACGATGAAGATGACGACGAGGCCTTGTTCGCCGAGCAGGATCTTCTTCAATCGATCGGTCATTACAAATCCTCAGGATGCGATCGCGTCGGAGGTCTTCTTGTCGGGGAGCGCGGCGGCCAGGATCGCCTTTTCGGCGAACTGGCCGCGCGCGAGCTGGGCGCTGATGCGCCCGCCGCACATCACCAGGATGCGATCGCAGATGCCCATCACTTCCGGCAGCTCGGAGGAGACGACGACGATCGCCATGCCGTCCTCGGCGAGCCGGTAGAGCAGCTCGTAGATCTCCGACTTGGCGCCGACATCGATGCCGCGCGTCGGCTCGTCGATGATCAAAACGCGGATGTTCTGCTCGGACAGCCAACGGCCGAGGATGACCTTCTGCTGGTTGCCGCCGGAGAGGTTGACGATGTCCTGCTTGCGCGACGGCGTGCGCACCTTGAGCTTCTTGATGAAGGTTTCGGCGGTCTCGATCTCGCTGGCGCGGCTCAGCACGCCGAAGCGCGTGTGATGGCGCCTGGACGAGATGTTGATGTTCTCCTCGATCGAGCGGCCCTGGATGATGCCGTCATGCTTGCGGTCTTCCGAGCAGAGCACGATGCCGCCCCGGATCGCGTCATGTGGGCTGGCAGCGGCAATTGTCTTGCCGTCGACCGTGATCGTGCCACCCGAGCGCGGGTCGGCGCCGAAGACCAGCCGCATCAGCTCCGAGCGTCCGGCGCCGATCAGGCCGAAGAAACCGACGATCTCGCCGGCGCGGGCTTCGAAGCTTGCCGGCGTGCGCAGCCGGGCACCGCTCAAGCCCTCGACCTTGAGGCGAACCTCGCCGGCCTTGCGCGGGCGAAAACCCCAGATGTCGGAGATCTCCCGGCCGACCATCTCGGCCACGACCTGGTCGCGCGTCACATCTGTGAGCGAAGCGTGATGCGCGGCGAGCTTGCCGTCGCGCAGCACCGTCAAGCTGTCGCAGAGCCGGAACACTTCGTCGAGGCGGTGCGAGACATAGATGATGACCTTGCCCTCGCCGCGCAGCCGGTCGATCAGCTTAAACAGGATCTCGCTTTCACGCGAGGACAGCGACGAGGTCGGCTCGTCAAGCGCAATGACGCGGGCGTTGAGCATCACCGCCTTGGCGATCTCGACCATCTGGCGCTCGCCGATCGAGAGCGTCTTGACCTTGCGGCGCATGTCGATGTCGATGCCGGCCGATTTCAGCTTGGCGCCGACATCGTCGAGCATACGGCGGCGGGCGATCACGCCTCCGCTAGCCGGAAACCGGCCGAGGCTGAGATTCTCGGCGACGGTTAGCTCGGGCACCAGCTGCAGTTCCTGGTGGATGACGATCACGCCATTGTCGAAGGCGTTCCTGGTCGAAGCATAGGCCTGGACTTTGCCGTCGATGCGTATCTCCCCGGCATCGGCATGCTGGTCGCCGGACAGGATCTTGATAAGGGTCGATTTGCCGGCGCCGTTCTCGCCCATCAGCCCGTGCACGGCGCCCTTCTCGACGCCGAACGACACATCCGACAAGGCTCTGACGCCAGGATAGGTCTTGGTGATGTTGGAGAATTCGAGAAAGGACACGGGCCTCGATCCTTCTTGAGCATGCCAAACGGGCGGCGGCATCAAGCCGCCGCCCGTTTGTACAGGGAGGACTATTCGATGCCGAGGTCCTTGCGCACCTTCTGATAATCGTCGCGCTTGGCCAGCGCGCCGGCGGTCAGCGTCAGCTTGGCCGGCTCCTTGTTGTTGGCGATCCAGTCATACATGTCGAGCGCCGTCTCGTAGCCGTGGCGCTTGGGCGAAATGATCACCGTGCCGACGAAACCGGTGGCGGCGGGCTTCTTGAACTCGTTGATCGCCGATTCCGCGCCGCCGATGCCGACGCCGATCATGCCGTCCGCCGGGATGCCGACGCTTTCGGACGCGCGCACCGCGCCCAGCACCGCCTCGTCATTGAGGCCGAAGGCGATCCACTTCTTGATGTCGGCATGGGCGTTGAGCACAACCGTCGCGGCGTTGAGCGCGGCTTCGGTATCGGTCTTGGCCTGCGGCGCGTCGAAGATGTTTTCCGCCTTGAAGCCCGCTGCCTTCAGCACCGAGATCGCGCCCTCAACGCGGTCCACGGCGGTCGGCAGCTGGTCATAGGAAACGCGAATCGCGCCGACCTCATCCATCTTCCAGCCGCGCGCCTTCATCTCGTCGATGATGGCCTGACCCACCGCCTCGCCGATCTTGGTGGCGGAGATGCCCATATGCGGCACGTCTTCCAGCGGCTTGCCGTCGGCGCCGACGAGGCGGTCGTCCACCGTCATCAGCTTGAGATTGTTGGCGGCGGCCTTGGCGACGATGCCCGGGCCGAGCTTCACGTCCGGGGTGCAGACGACGAAGCCCTGCGCGCCTTGGGCGCCCAGATTGTCGATCGCCGACATCAGCTTCTCGCCGTCCTCGGCGCCGATCTTGACGAGGGTGAAACCCTTTTCCTTGGCAGCCTGGTCGGCGAACTTCCATTCGTCCTGGAACCAGGGCTCCTCGGGCTGTTTGACGATGAAGCCGATCTTGGTGTCCTGAGCGTAGGCCGACGCGATCGTGGTGACCGACAAGACGGCGAGAGCACCCGCGACGAGCGCGGTTTTCAAAAGTCGCATGATTACCTCCCAGCAAACGGCCGGGCGCTCAGCCCGGATTGATCCTGTGTAGTCAATTTTGTCATACCCGTCAATTGATCTGGTATGATAAATAAGATAGATAGTCCGACAAGCAGTCGCTGGCGCAAATCACTCGCATCCGCTAAGGCCGGACCAATTGCGCGCAAACCGAAGGGTTCGCTGCCTTGGAGGAGGGGCTGAGGTGAACGAAACACCGAAGAAGGCTGACGAGGACAAGCAAGAGCGCGAGACGGCGCGTCGCCCGCGCGTCATGCCCGACGTGACCAAGGCGATCGCCTCCGACATCTTCTCCGGCCGCTATCCGGCCGGGTCGTCGTTGCCGACCGAAAATGACCTGGGCGTCGAATATGGCGTCAGCCGCACCGTCATCCGCGAGGCGCTGAAGGTGCTGGCGGCCAAAGGCCTGGTGCTGTCCCGGCCGCGCATCGGCACGGTGGTCTGCGACCAGGACAACTGGAACATCATCGATCCGCAAGTGCTGGCCTGGCATGCGCCGCATGCGCTGGACGACAAGCTGTTCGACGCGATCCTCGAGACCCGCCGCGCCATCGAGCCGCTGGTCGCGGAACTTGCGGCGACACGCGCGACGCTGCAGGAGATCGCCGACCTCGAAGCGGCCTGGCAAGGCATGGCCGGCGCCGGGGAGGACCTGACGCAATTCTCGCGCTCCGACATCGTCTTCCACCAGATCGTCTATGGCGCGAGCCACAACCCGATCTTCCGCCAGATCGGAAAGCTGATCGATACAGCGTTGCTGTTTTCGCTGGAAGCCACCGCGACGATCTCGCCGGTCCGGCGCAAGGAAGCGGCTGCGGCGCATGGCGAGGTGGTCGAGGCGCTGCGCATGCGCGACGCCGTCGCCGCGCGCAATGCGGCCAGCAAGATACTCGATCTCGCCGCACGCGACCTCGTCAGCGCCAAGAAACTGAAGAACAACTGAGACCGGCATGAAGATCACCGCTCTGACCACCTACATCGTTCCGCCGCGCTGGCTGTTCCTCAAGGTGGAGACCGACGCCGGCATCAGCGGCTGGGGCGAGCCTGTGGTCGAAGGCAAGGCGCTGACGGTAGAAGCAGCGGTCAAGGAACTGGCCGACTACCTGATCGGCAAGGACCCGCGTCTGATCGAGGATCATTGGACGGTGATGCATCGCGGCGGCTTCTATCGCGGCGGGCCGATCCTGATGAGCGCCATCGCCGGCATCGACCAGGCGCTGTGGGACATCAAGGGCAAGGCGCTCGGCGTCCCGGTGCATGAATTGCTCGGCGGCAAGCTGCGCGAGACGATCAAGGTCTATTCCTGGATCGGCGGCGACCGGCCGGCGGAGGTCGCCGCCGGCGCCAAGGACGTGGTGGCGCGCGGCTTCCAGGCGCTCAAGATGAACGGCACCGAGGAACTGCAGATCGTCGACAGCCACGACAGGATCGATGCCGCGGTCGAACGCGTCGCCATGGTGCGCGAGGCCGTTGGCCCGAATATCGGCATCGCGGTCGATTTCCACGGCCGCGTGCACCGGCCGATGGCGCGCATCCTGGTCAAGGAACTGGAGCCCTACCGGCTGATGTTCATCGAGGAACCGGTGCTCAGCGAGAATCGCGAGGCGCTGAAGGAGATCGCCGCGCTCGGCTCGACGCCGATCGCGCTCGGCGAGCGGCTCTACAGCCGCTGGGACTTCAAGCCGGTGTTCGAGGAGGCTGTCGTCGACATCATCCAGCCGGATCTCTCCCATGCCGGCGGCATCACCGAATGCCGCAAGATTGCGGCGATGGCGGAAGCCTATGACGTGGCGGTGGCGCCGCATTGTCCGCTGGGGCCCATCGCGCTGGCCGCATGCCTGCAACTCGACGCCGTGAGCTACAATTGCTTCATCCAGGAGCAGAGCCTTGGCATCCACTACAATGCCG
The DNA here is from genome assembly GCA_000824845.1 of Mesorhizobium sp. ORS 3359. Lineage (GTDB taxonomy): Bacteria > Pseudomonadota > Alphaproteobacteria > Rhizobiales > Rhizobiaceae > Mesorhizobium. The sequence continues at coordinate 80,063 of CCNC01000143.1, forward strand.
GCAACGACCTGCTCGACTATGCCGCCAACAAGGACGTGTTCCGCTACGAGGATGGCTATGTCGCGATCCCGGATGGGCCCGGCCTGGGCGTCGAGATCGACGAGGATTACGTGAAGGAGCGCGCCAAGGAAGGACACCGCTGGCGTAACCCGGTGTGGCGCCACAAGGACGGCTCATTTGCGGAGTGGTAAGCCGGCGAAGATTCCGATCCGCGAAAGCTTATAACGCCGCCGGCAAAGGCCCAATCGCCGCAAGGCCGGCTTCGGTCAGCGCGTAGATGCCGCGCTCGGCGCGGGCGAACCAGCCATAGTAATTGTGCTGCAGGATGCTCGCGGCGCGCGGCGAAAGCGCCTTCAGATCGCGCGGCCGCTTCGGGCCGTCGACCATCGCGGCGGCGCAGGCGAGCGCCTCCTGCCGGTAGGCGGTCATGATCGGCTTCTTGCGCGTGCTGCCGCCGATGGACGGATCGCCCTTGCGGCGGTGATGCTCCTCGACCAGGCGCGAACGCCGCCGGGGATCGCGACGCGGCGGCAAGGCAGCGGGACTGAGCAGCAGCTCCACCTCGCCCTTCTTCCCGACGCCCAGCAGGCCGAAGCCGAGGCGGCGGCAAAGCGCGCGGAAGCGCCGGTCGTGCTCCCGGCCCTTGCCGCGCGCCGACATCAAGGCGGCGAGCCACACCTCGTCGCAGGCCGCCGCGCGGTCGACGGCTTGCAGGACGAGCTCGAGGTTGAATTGCAGCTTGAGCTCGCAGATGACGACGACCGGCGGCTCGCCGGCGCGTACGCCGACCACGTCGCAGCCGCCGACCTCGCCCTTGACGGCGAAATCCATGCTCTCGAGAAACCGCTTCACCGGCTCGTAGAGGGAGGTTTCCTGCATGAGAGAGGCATAACCGATTCGCAGCCGGTCGGCCCAGCGGCGCCATTGCGTCACGGGGCACCGATGTCAGGCGCGGTGCAGGTAATCCTCGATCGACTTCGCCTTCATCTCGATCGAGAAGCCGGGCGCCTGGGGCGGCATATAGGCGGCGTCGTGGATCATGCAGGGTTCGATGAAATGCTCGTGCAGGTGGTCGACGTATTCGATCACCCGTCCGTCCTTGCTGCCTGACACGGCGACATAGTCGATCATCGACAGATGCTGGACATATTCGCAGAGGCCGACGCCGCCGGCATGCGGCCAGACCGGCAGGCCGAACTTGGCGGCGATCAGCAGCACCGCCAGCACTTCGTTCAGACCGCCCATGCGACAGGAATCGATCTGCACCACGTCGATCGCGCCGCCGGCGATGAACTGCTTGAACATGATGCGGTTCTGGCACATCTCGCCGGTCGCGACCTTGATCGGCGCCACTGCCTTACGGATTTTCGCGTGACCGGCGACATCGTCGGGACTGGTCGGCTCCTCGATGAAGAAGGGCTTGGCGAAGGCGAGGTCCTTGAGCCAATCGATTGCCTGGCCGACCTCCCAGACCTGGTTGGCATCGATCATCAAATAACGGTCGGGACCGATCACCTCGCGGGCGATCCTGAGGCGACGGATGTCGTCGGCGCGGTCGCGGCCGACTTTCAGCTTGATGTGGTTGAAGCCGTCGTCGACCGCTTCCTGGCAGAGACGCCGGAGCTTCTCGTCGGGATAGCCGAGCCAGCCGGCCGAGGTGGTGTAGCAGGCATAGCCTTCGCGCTCGAGCGTTGCGATGCGCTCGGCCTTGCCGGCCTCGGCCTTCTTCAGGATCGCCAGCGCCTCGGCTGGCGTGATCGCGTCGGTGAGGTAGCGGAAGTCGACGATGCGCAGGATCTCTTCCGGGCTCATCTCGGCGACCAGGCGCCAGACCGGCTTGCCGGCTTCCTTGGCCCAGAGATCCCACACCGCGTTGACCACCGCGCCGACTGCGAGATGCATGGCGCCCTTGTCCGGCCCGATCCAGCGCAACTGGCTGTCGCCGGTCACGTGATGCCAGAAGCGGCCGGGATCCTGCTTCACCCAGTCGAGATCCAGCCCGAAGACGAGATGGCGCAGCGCCTCGATCGCCGCGCAGCAGATCTCGTTGCCGCGGCCGATGGTGAAGGTGAGACCGTGACCCTTCAGCGACGGGACGTCGGTGTCGAGGATGACATAGGCGGCCGAGTAATCCGGGTCGGGATTCATCGCGTCCGAGCCGTCCAAGCTTTGCGACGTCGGGAAGCGGAGGTCGAAGGTTCTGAGGTCCGTGATTTTCGTCATTGCTGCCTCGTGACTGAATTGCTGCCCGCGCTCAACCTGCCTGCCGAAACCGCCTCAGATCGACCAGCCGCCATCAATGTTGTAGGCCTGTCCCGTCGTATAAGTGGCGCCGGCCAGATAGACGGCGAGATCGGCGATCTCTTCCGGCGTGCCGATCCTGCCCATCGGCTGGCGAGCGATGAAGGCCGCGCGCGCCGCCTCATAGTCGCCCTGCGCCTGCATGCGGCCCTGAAGCGAAGGGCTCTCGACCGTGCCCGGGCAGATGGCATTGCAGCGTATACCTTTGGCGACATAATCGGCTGCGATGGACTTGGTCAGGCCGATGACGGCCGCCTTGGTCACGCCGTAAGCAAAACGGTTCGGCACCCCTTTCGGAGCGCCGGCGACGGACGCCATGTTGATGATCGCGCCGTCGCCGCGCTCCAGCATGCCGGGCAGCACGGCACGGATGGTGCGGATCATGGCGCGCACATTGAGGTTGAAGGCGAAGTCGAGATCCTCGTCCTTCATCTCGAGGATGGAGCCGGCATGGACGAAGCCAGCGCAGTTGAACAGCACGTCGACGCGGCCGATCTCGGCAAAGGCGGATTTCACCGCCGCGTCGTTCAGCACGTCGAGCTTGCGCGTCGCGATGCCGGGCGTCCCGGCGAGCTCAACCAGGGCCGCCTCATTGATGTCGGTGGCATGGACGATGGCGCCCGCTTTGACGAAGGCCAGCGCGCTTGCCCGTCCGATGCCCTGCGCGGCCGCCGTGACGACCACGACCTTGCCTGTGATGTCAGCCATTCTTTATCTCCTTCAGCCGGGCCGTCGCTCGACGATGTAGATGTGGTCCGCGGCCAGCACGACCTCGTCGCGCTGGTTCAAAACCTCGACGCGTTCGATGACGCGTCCGGCGTTCGGCCGTTTCGGGTCGTCTTCCTTGGCCGCGATGGTGGTGCGCGTGCGGATCGTGTCGCCGATGAAGACCGGCTTGATGAAACGCAGCCGGTCGTAACCATAAGAGAAGGCGACCGGATTGATGACGCCCGCCGTCAGGCCGACGCCGACCGAGAAGACCAGCGTGCCATGCGCGATGCGCTGGCCGAAGGGCGTCGTCTTCATGAACTCGGCATCCATGTGGTGCGGGAAGAAATCGCCGGTGTGGCCGGCATGGACGACGAAATCGGTCTCGGTGATGGTGCGGCCGCTGGTGAGGCGCGACGAACCGATCTCGTAATCCTCGAAATAGGTGGTCTGTTCCATGTCCGGCCTTACGGCTTCGCGGCCAGCGGCGTCGCCGGCGCGGCGCTCGATTTATAGGCAGCCTCGACCAGCGCCATGGTGTGCCAGGCGTCCTCGACGGAGCTGACCAGCTCGGCGTCGTCGCCGGACGCGAAGCGCTGGACATTGGCCATGCGGCCAACAAAGGCATCGGGGAACCATTCACCGGCGAGCGGGACGGTGATCCAGTCCGATCCGCCCCTGGGATGGATTTCCAGGATGTCCGGCTCGCCGCGCGGGTAGTCGAGGTTGAGGCCGAGCTTGACATAGGCCGCGCCCTCGGTGCCGCAGATGCGGAACTCGCAGGCCTGGTGGCGTCGGCCGAATTTGTGGTCGTGGTTGATCGAGAGTGCGCAGCGCACCGTGTCGCCATAGTCCAGGATGGCGCTGGTTCGGGTCTGCGCGACCTTGTGGTTGGGATGGCCGAGCGTCTTGGCGTGGACGCCCAGCGGATCGCCGAGAAGCTGGCGGATCAGGTCGAGATAGTGGATCGAATGCATCGCGATCTCGACGCGCGGCGCCTTGAGCAGGAATTCCCAAAGCTGCCACGGCGTATCGAGAGCGAGCAGCGCATCGAAATCGACGACCTCGCCCAGCCATCCACGGGCGATAGCGTCCTTCAGCGCCAGCATCATCGGCGCGAAGCGAAGCTGGAAGTTGACCGCGGCCTTCAGTTGCTTGGCGCGGCAGATTTCGAGGATTTCCGTCGCCTCGCCGAGATAATTGCCCATCGGCTTCTGGATCAGCGCCACGGCGCCATCGGGCAGGGCCTTCAGCACCTCGGCGTGCCGGCCCGGCGGGGTCGCCAGATCGAAGATCGCTTCCTTCACCGCCGCTGCTTCCTCGACCGAACGGAACGCCGTCACGCCCCATGTCTCGGCGAGCTTCTGCGCCTTTGCCTGGTCCGGATCGTAGAGGCCGGCGATCGGGAAGCCGCCCTTGTGGTAGGCGGGAAAATGCGCGTCGCCGACGATCGAGCCGGCGCCGAAGGTGACGATCGGGCGCGGCTTCGACGGCTTCGGCCAGGACTGGGCCAGCGACGCCGGATCGAAGGCATCAGTCATGATGGAAGACCTCGTCCATCGACGCCCACCACTCGCCTTCCTTGCGCGTTTCCAGCGGCTCCTGGCATGGCATGCACACCGACCACCATTCCTGCGTCTTCGGGTCGGCGGCCATCTTGGCCATGTCGGCGGCGTAGTCAGTGCCGTGATATTCGAAATAGGAGAAAAGCAGGTTCTCCGGCCGCTTCAGGTAGATCGAATAGTTCTTGATGTTGCAGGCCGAGATCATGGTCAGCACGTCCGGCCAGACGGCGGCGTGAAGGCGGACATATTCCTCGACCTTCTCGGATTTCAATCCAAGCACCATGCCCATGCGCTGCATAACCGCCTCCCTATTTCACGATCGCCGTGGTGAATTCGGCGATGCTTCTTGCCTTGACCGCGTCCCAGTCCCAGTCGATGCCGATGCCAGGCTCGCTGGGCGCCAGCGCATGGCCATCCTCGATGCGCATCTTGGCGCCCGTCAACTCGTCGAGCTGCGGAATATACTCGACATATTTGCCGTTCTGGATGGCGCAGACCAGACTGACATGCAATTCCATCAGGAAATGCGGGCACACCGGCATGTCGAATGCCTCCGCGGCATGGGCGACTTTCAGCCAGGGCGTGATGCCGCCGATGCGGCCGACATCGACCTGGATGATATTGGCGCCGCCTTTCTGCATGTACTCGCGGAAATGCCGGATCGAATAGAGCGACTCGCCGACGGCGATCGGCGTCGCGGTCGAATTCGACAGCCGCACATGGCCGTCTATGTCGTCGGCCGGCAGCGGCTCCTCGATCCAGGCGAGGTCGAGATCGCGCAGCCGCTCGGCGCGGCGGATCGCCTCGTCGACGGAAAAACCCTGGTTGCAGTCCGTCATGATCTCGTAGCCGTCGCCGACCGCCTTGCGCACCGCCGACAGCCGCGAAAAATCCTCCGAGCCATGCGGCTTGCCGATCTTGACCTTCGAGCCGGTGAAACCCTTGGCCTTCGCTTCCAACGCGTCGTCGACCAAAGCCTGCGTCTCGATATGCAGCCAGCCGCCTTCCGTGGTGTAGAGCGGGCAGCGGTCCTTGGCACCGCCGGCGAGCTTCCAGAGCGGCAGGCTCTGTTTTCTCGCGCGCAGATCCCAGAGCGCCGTGTCGATCGCTGCCAGCGCGATCGCGGTGATGGCGCCGATGGTGGTGGCGTGGGTGGCGAATTCGAGATCGTGCCAGATCGCCTCGATCTGGTCGGCATCGCGGCCGATCAGGCGCGGCGCGAGATGGTCGGCGAGAAGCCGCATCACCGACGAGCCGCCGGTGCCGATCGTGTAGCTGTAGCCGGTGCCTGTCGCGCCGTCGGAATCGGTGATGGTGACGATCGGCGTTTCCTGGCTGACGAAGCTCTGGATCGCGTCCGTGCGCTTCACCTTCGGCACGAGGTCGACCATGCGCAGTTCGATCTTCTCGATTTTCGCCATGTTCAGTTCCTCAGCGACTTGCCGGTTTCGGCGGAAAACAGATGCGCGCGGCTGAGGTCGAAGCTCATGCCTATCCTGTCGCCGGCTTTCAGCGGCTTGGGATTGAGCATGCGCGAGACCCAGTCGGCGCCGTTGAACTCGGCGAAGACCAAAGTTTCGTTGCCGAGCGGCTCGGTGATGCTGACCGGCAGATCCACGCGGTGGACTTCGGTTTCGCCGCCCGAGCTCAGTCCGTGGCCGGTTGGATAGAAGTCGTCGGGGCGGATGCCGAACACGACCTTGTCGCCGGCAGCCGTCTTCGACTTGAACTGGCCGGGCAGCGGCAGGCTGTCGCCACCGCCGAAGACCAGCCGCCCGTCGCTGACGGTCGCCTCATGTAGATTCATCGGCGGCGAGCCGATGAAGCCGGCGACGAAGCGGGTGGCGGGACGACTGAACACCTCGTCCGGCGTGCCGACCTGCTCGATATGACCGGCGCGCATGATGACGATGCGGTCGGCCAGCGTCATCGCCTCGACTTGGTCGTGGGTGACATAGATCACCGTCGACTTCACCTTGGCGTGCAGCTTCTTGATCTCGGTGCGCATCTGCGTCCTAAGCTTGGCGTCGAGGTTGGAGAGCGGCTCGTCGAACAGAAACACGTCCGGATCGCGCACGATGGCGCGGCCCATGGCGACGCGCTGGCGCTGGCCGCCGGAGAGCTGCGAGGGCCGGCGCTCCAGCAGGTCGTCGAGGCCGAGGATGGCGGAGGCTTCGGCCACGCGCCTATCCATGTCGTCCTTGGCGGCGCCCGCGATCTTCAGCGAGAAGCCGAGATTCTCGCGCACCGTCATATGCGGATAGAGCGCGTAGGACTGGAACACCATAGAGATGTTGCGCGAGCGCGGCGGCAGGTCGTTGACCAAGCGGCCGCCGATGTCGATGTTGCCGCCGCTGATGTCCTCGAGGCCGGCGATCATGCGCAAGGTCGTCGATTTGCCGCAGCCCGACGGGCCGACCAGCGCGATGAATTCGCGGTCGGCGATATCGAGATCGATGCCGTGCACGATCTCCATATTGCCGTAGCGCTTGGTGAGGTTTTTCAGCGAAACCGTTGCCATGAAGTTCAACCTTTCACCGCGCCGGAGGTGAGACCGCCGACGAGGTGTTTCTGGACGATGTAGGTGAGGGTCAGCGCCGGGATGATCATCACCACGGCCAGCGCGCACATGCCGCGCCAGTCGATGGTGAACTCGGCCGTGTAGTCGAGCAGCCCGACGGGCAGCGTCTTGGAGTTGACGGAACGGGTCAGCTGCGAAGCCAGCGCGAACTCGTTCCAGCAGGTGAGGAAGGCGAAGATGGCGGCCGAGGCGATGCCGGGACGCGCCAGCGGAAACTCGACCTGACAGAAGGCCTGCCAGCGCGTGCAGCCGTCGATCTGAGCTGCTTCGGCGAGGTCCTTCGGCACCTGGCGGAAAAAGCCGTCGATCAGCCAGATGGTGAAGGGGATGTTCAGCGCCACATAAGCGAGGATCATGCCGAAATGCGTGTCGATGATGCCGAGCCGCGCATAGACGAAGAAGAGCGGCAGCGACATCGCGATGCCGGGCACGGTGCGGGTGAGCATCAGGCCGAGGAACATGCCCGATTTGCCGCGAAACCTGTAGCGCGCGAAGGCGTAGCCGCCGGCCATGCCGATGGCGACCGCGATCACCGTCGAGGTGACCGAGATGATCAGCGAGTTGCGGAAATAATCGAGCACTGGAATGCCGCCTTTGCCGATGCCGCTGAACATGGCGACATAGGCGTCGAACGAGAGTTGCTGCGGGATCCAGACCGGCGGCTTGGCCATGATCTCGACCGTGGGCCTGAGCGACGACAGCACGATCCAGATGCCCGGCAGGCAGATGACGAGCATGGCGAGGAAGAGGCCGACGCGATGCGCGACGGTCAGCGTGCGGCGGATCAGGCGGGCGGAAGCGTTCTCGTCCATCGTCACCACTCCGCGCCGATCTGCGCGCGCGCCGCGGCGAGCTTGTTGTAGAAATAGACGGTGAAGGCGATCGACAGCAGGATCGAGAAATAGGCCATGGCGTTGGCGAGGCCCATGCGCGCGTCGCTGTAGGCGGTGCGCCCGACCAGCGTCCACAACAGCTCGGTGCGGCCGGCCGGACCGCCATCGGTCATGATCTTGACGATGTCATAGGCGCGCGCGACGTCGAGCGAGCGGATCGTCATGGCGATGTAGGCGAAGGGCATGACGAAGGGCCAGGTCACATAGCGGAAGGTCTGCCAGGGCGTGCAGCCGTCGACGCGCGCCGCCTCGATCGGCTCCTTAGGCATGGCGAGCAGACCGGCCAGGATCAGGATGGCGAAGATCGAGGTCGACGACCAGACTTCCGCTATGGTGATGGCGGTGAAGGCGAGGTGGCTTTCGATCAGCCACGGGATGGCGTCCTCAGTGATGCCCAGCGACTGCAGCGCGTTGTTCACGAGGCCGATATTGTCGTTGAACATGAATTTGAACTGGAAGCCGACCAGGATCGGCGAGAACATCATCGGGAACATCATCAGCGTGCGCAGGATGCGCTGGCCGCGCGTCGCCTTCTCGACCAGCATGGCCAGGCCGAGGCCGAGCAGCATTTCGAGATTGAGCGCGATGGTTAGCAACAGAACGGTGCGACCGAAGGCCCACCAGAAGTCCGGATTGCTCAGGATCGAGATGTAGTTCCGGAAGCCGATCAGCACGAAGAAGGTTTCGGGCCTGGTCAGGCGGAAGGGCGTGAAGCTGGAATAGAGCGACAAAAGCAGCGGCACGAGCACCACCGCCGCCAGCACGACGAAGGCCGGCAGCAGCAGGAGAATCGGCGCGGATGGCTTCAAGCCCTTCATCGGGATCCTGTCAGCGAGGTGATGTGATCCAGCCGCGGGCGGTACCGAGGATGGCCTATTTTGCGAGACTACGCGGCCGCCTCCCCGGTTTGCGGGGAGGCGGCTGCGGGATGCGGCTGCCTAGAGCTTGCCCGCGTCCTGGAGGATCTGTGTTGCCTTGGCGGCAGCGTCGTCGAGCGCCTGCTTCGACGTCTTGTCGCCGAGGATGGCGGCCTGCAGCTCGGGATAGACGGCGTTGGAGATCTCGATCCATTCCGGCGTCTGCGGCACCGGGAAAGCGTTCTTGGCAGCTTCCTGGAAGGCCTGCAGCACTTCGGTCTTGTACGGATCGGACTTAGCCTGCTCGAGATCCCATTCCCAAACCTTGGTTCGGGTGGGCAGCGGGCCGGCCGCGGCTTCCAGCTTCTGGCTGTCCTCATTGGTCAGCCACCAGACCAGCGAAGCGGCGGCTTCCTTGTTGGCGCAGTTCTCGGTCACCGAGAAGCCATGCGCGCCGGACCAGCCGGAACGCTTGCCGGATGAGCCCTTGGGCTGGACCTTGACGCCGACATTGCCGGCGACCTTGGACGACTTGGGGTCGTTGAAGAAACCGGCCCAGCCCGGCCAGTCGAGGTTGATCGCCACGGTGCCCGAAGCAAAGCCCTGTCCGAGATCGTCCCACAGATAGTTGGTGGTGCCGGCCGGAACCGCCTTGGCCTTGTAGAGGTTGACGAACCAGTCGAGCGCCTTGACGCCGGCTTCGGAGTTGAAGGCCGGCTTGCCGTCCTTGTCGAGATATTCGCCGCCATCGGCGACCACCATCTCGTAGAAGCGGCCGTTGATCGCCTCTTCCTTGCCGGCATATTGGGTGCCGTAGAAGTCAGGCGGGCTGGCGAAGAATTCGGCCTGCTGCGCCATCTCGTCGAACGTGTCCGGCGGAGCGAGCTCCTCGCCGTATTTGTCCTTGTAGGCCTTCTTCTTGGCTTCGTCCTGGTAGAGGCTCTTCTGGTAGTAGAGCGCCGAGACGTCGAACTGAGCGCGCGGCAGCATCACCAATTTGCCGTCCAGAGTGCCGGCCGCGATGTTGGCCGGCACGAAGGCGTCGATCTCTTCCTTCGGCAGCAGCTTGGCGAGGTCGGTGTAGATGCCCGGATATTGCGGCGCGAACGAGGTGTGGTTGGAGCCGACGCACCAGGTGATCGAGTTGGAGGCAATGTCCGACTTGATCTCCTTGTCGAGATCGAAGTGGTTCTTCTTCGACAGGATGTTGACCTTGGCGCCGGTCAGCTTCTCCCATTCGGGAATGCGCTCGTAGAGCTTCTCATATTGCTGGCCGCCGATCAGCTTCGCGTCGATCGTCACGCCCGGAAATTTGCCGGGCAGATCGGCTGAAAACGCTGTGCCGCTCAGCAGCAAGCCGGCCAGGCCGGCGGAAATGCCTAGAAGCAGTCTCGTCATGTTCTCTCCTCCCACGAGCTCGCGGCGACAGCCGGCCGGATGCGCAGCCGATCACTTAAGCTTCATTCATATGCAAATAGCATTTTCATTCACGGGTCAAGACGAATGTGCTTTCAGCGGAACGAACTTCATGCATATATGCAGATCGAAATTCACTGGAGGGGCAGGTGGCCGACGAAGAAGACGGGGACCGCTACCGCGCGCCGGCGCTGGACAAAGGACTGGACATCCTCGAGCTGCTGGCGAGCGTGGACGGCGGGCTGACCCAGGCGGAGATCGCCAAGCGGCTCGACCGCAGCCCGAATGAGTTCTACCGCATGCTCGACCGCCTGGTGCGGCGCGGCTATGTCACCAAGATCGACGGCGACCGCTATTCGCTGACGCTCAAGCTTTTCGGGCTGGCGCAACTGCACGCGCCGGTGCGGCGTCTGGTGTCCTACGCGACGCCGATCATGCGCGATCTCGCCGAAACCTCATGGCAGGCCAATCAATTGGTGGTTTTCGACCGCGGCGCCGCCGTGGTCATCGCCCAGCAGGAAGCACCGCGCTACTGGGGTATCTCGATCCGGGTCGGCTCGCATATCAGCCTGTTCGACACCGGCTCGGGACATGTGCTGCTCGCCTTCCGCTCGCCCGAGGAGCGCAAGATGATGATCGCCGAGCATTTGCAGAGCACCGAACAGCTCAATTTGACGCCGGAGTTCTTCGCCCGCCTCGACCAGGTGCGCGACCGCGGCTACGAGATGATGGCGTCGCTGCAGACCGCCGGCGTCTACAATCTCTCGACGCCGGTGCTCGGCCCCGACGGCAGAGCCATCGCGGCGCTGACCATCCCCTATATCACCCTCGTCAACGCCCCTACGGCGCCGGACATCACGCTGACGATCCGGCATTTGCAGGACGCCGCCGCTAGGCTGTCGCAGCTTGCGGGTTCGGATGTGCCACAATCGTCGTAATTTCTTATTTGAATAATGGATTTTTTGGCGGGATATTGTTCGCACTACGGGAGGAGACGCCGCCATGATCATCGACACGCATCTGCACCTCATCGACCAGGCCGCGCTGCGCTACCCGTGGCTGACCGGCGTGCCGGCGCTGAACCGCGATTTCTCCTATGAGGAATACGCCACCGATGCGTTGCGTTCCGGCATCGAGGGCGTGCTGCATATGGAGGTCGATGTCGACCCCGCCGACATCGCCGCCGAGACGGCTTATGTGAAGTCGGTCGCAGGCCGGGCCGGGAGCCTGCTTCGCGGAGCGATCGCCTCCTGCCGGCCCGAGGAGGCCGGTTTCGAAGCCTATCTGGAGACGGTCAAGGCAGACCCGTTCATCAAGGGTTTCCGCCGCGTGCTGCACGTCGTGCCCGACAATGTCTCGGAAGGGGCGCTGTTTCGACAGAACATCAAGCGGCTGGCCGGCACGGGCCTGACCTTCGACCTTGTGGTGCTGCCGCATCAGATCCCGAAGGCGATCGCGCTTGCCGATCTCGCGCCCGACGTGCAGTTCGTTCTCGACCATTGCGGCGTGCCCGACATCAAGGGAAATGCCGAGCATCCGTGGCGCGAGCATATGGAAGCGATCGCCGAACGGCCCAACGTCACGGCCAAGATCTCCGGTGTCGTCGCCTATGCCGATCCGGCGAGCTGGACGGTCGATACGCTTCGGCCCTATGTCGAACACACGATAGGCTCGTTCGGCTGGGACCGGGTGATCTGGGGCAGCGATTGGCCGGTCTGCACGCTGGGCGGCGGGCTGACCACCTGGATCGCCGCCACACACGCGCTGCTGGCCGGCGCGAGCGAGTCGGAGCAAGCGCGCCTGCTTTCGGGCAATGCGCGCCGGCTGTGGCGGCTTGAGTAGACGCTAGATTCAGATCGTCGTCCGCACGTGGCGCTCGCGGCCGTAGAGCGAGACCAGAAGCAGGATGACCAGGCCGAGCGCGGCCTGCACCGTCGACGGGCGGAAGCCGAGGCCGATCAGCAGCGTGTTGATTTCGGTCAGCACCAGGACGCCGGCAATGGTGCCGAGATAGCTGCCGCGGCCGCCGACAAGTGCTGCGCCGCCGACCACGACGGCAGCGATCGTCTGGAACAGATAGGGTTGTCCGACATCGCCATACGCCGAGCCGGTGAAGCCGAGCAAAAGCACGCCGGCGACAGCCGCGAAGAAGGCGCTCGCGGCATATGTGACGATCCACATGCGCAGCGGATCGATCAGCGCCAACGGGGCTGCTTCGGGGTTGCTGCCGACCGCATAGAGGCGGCGCCCATAGGGCGTGCGGGCGAGCACCAGCACGATCAGCGCCGTGAGCACGACGAGGCTGGGCACCAGCAAGGGCACAGGCAAGGGCCCGACCGAGCCGCCGATCGAGACGAAGCTGGACACGGCTTCCGGCGCCGAGCCGGAGGGAAAGCCGCCGGTCCATAACAGCACGGCGCCCTGGACGATCATGCCGATGCCGAGCGTGACGATGAGTGGATGGATGTTGAGCCCGCGCGAGATCAGCCCGTTGAGCGCGCCGATCGCGATGGCAAGGATGCCGACGAGACCGCAGACCAGGGCGAAGTTCCAGCCCTGGCCGTAAAGCTGCGCCGCGACGACATTGGCAAAGCCGATGACGAAGGGAATGGAAAGATCGATGCCGCCGAGGATGACGACCAGCGTCTGGCCGATCGAAGCGACCGCGAGCAGCGAGGCGATGACCAGCAGCGCGCGGATGGCGAAGGGCGCCGAATAGCCGGGAATGAGCAGCGTGCCGACGACCTGCAGCAGCAGCGCCATCGCGAAGGCGCCGGCGATGCGGGCGTTGGTGGACTGGAACCAGTTGCTTGTCATCCCGGTCAGCCTTTCCGCCGCGACAGCCGTTCCTGCACCGCCGTCAGCACCACGGCGACGACGAGGATCAGGCCGTAGGCGATCTGCAGCACATAGGTCGAAACGTTGAAGGTGGTGAGCAGGCACTGCAGCAGGAAGATATCGATGGCGCCGATCGCGGCGCCGCCGAGACCGCCGCGCCCGCCGGCAAGGCTGACGCCGCCGAGCGCCACCGCGGCAATCGCGATCAGCGTGTAGGTCGGGCCGATGTTGGGGTCGGCCGAGCCGATCAGCGAGGTGAGCATCAGCCCCGCGGCGGCGGCAAAGAGCCCGGTCAGGACATAGGCGATGAGGCGCACCCTGGTCACCGACACGCCGGCCGTGTAGGCGGCGCGGTCGTCGCTACCAACGGCCATCAGCAGGTCGTAATAGGGCGTGCGACGGATGACCAGCCAGCACAGGGCGATCAGCGCCAACGGCACGATCGAGAGCGGTCCCGCCATGGCCTTCAGCCAGTCCGGCGCCGGACCGATCGGCGCCGGCAGGATGGTGAGCGTGACGCCGGTGAGGATCAGATAGGTGCCGAGCGTCGCCACGATCGGCTGGATGCGAACGATCGTCGCCAGCACGCCGTTCGCGGCGCCAACTGTCGCCCCGACCAACAGCGCTGCCGGAACGACGATCCATGGCGAAGAGATGCCGAGGTCGAGGAACAGGACCTGGATGACCAGGGCGTTGACGAAGCCCATCAGCGGGCCGACGGAGATGTCGATGCCGCCGCGTCCCGCAAGGATGGCCGGCGCGGAGGCGACGGCCGCGCCGATCAGGGGAGCGGCCAGCCCGAGCAGCGTGCCCCAGGACGACGGCTGAAAGCGCGCCGGATTGAGCGCGACGTTGAGCAGGAGGAGGACGACCAGCATCACCACCGCAAAGCCGACGCCATGCAATTTGCGAAGGACTGGGCTCATGCGGCGCGTCCGAACATGGCGGCGATCACCGCGTCTGTGGTCATTTCCGCGCCCGAGAGCTCGGCCAACACGCGCTGCTCGCGGAACACCAGCACGCGGTGGCACAGAAGCAGTATCTCCTCGATCTCGCTGGACAGGATCACCAGCGCCATGCCCTCGGCCGCAAGGCCTCGAAAGACGTCGTAGAGCACGTGCCGGGTCGCCACGTCGACGCCGCGCGTCGGATCGTTGAGCAGGAGGAAATTCGGCTCCAGCGCAAGGGCGCGGGCGAGCAGCACCTTCTGCTGGTTGCCGCCCGACAGCGTGGTTATCGCCGCATCGGGACGCGGCGCGACGATGCCGAGCCTTTGCCTGTACGTCTCGTAGCGACGGCGACGCGCCGCGAAGCTCAAGAGGCCGAAGCGGCGGTCGTTCGACACGGTCGAAATCGCGAAATTGTCGAGCACCGACTGGGTCGGGAAAATGCCGGTCGAGCGGCGATCGCGCGGCAGATAGGCGATGCCGCCGCCGACAGCCTTGCGGAAGCTGGTGATCGAGCCTGCCTTGCCGTCGACGGCGATCTCGCCAGCCACCGGCCGCTCGAGCCCGGCCAGCGCGCGCAAGAAACGTTCCTGGCCATGGCCATCCAGCCCGGCAAGGCCGACGATCTCGCCCGGCGCGATGGTCTGGCTGATCGGATCAACACCCGGCGCGATGACCAGCCCCCGCACATGAAGCGCCTTTGTCTCAGCCATGCGCCAGCTCCGCTGCCGTTTGCGGCGCCATCGCCGCCAGGAGCTCGGCCGGGGTCGAGGTGCCGCGCTCTTCGGTCTTCACCACGCGGCCGGCGCGCAGGATGGATATGCGGTCGGACAAAGCCATCACTTCATCCATGCGGTGCGTGATGAACAGGATCAGCGTGCCCGCCCCGGCCATGGCGCGCATCAGCGCGAAGACCGACTCGCGGTCGGCGAAGTCGAGGGCGGCCGTCACTTCGTCGAGGATCAGGACACGCGGGTTGCGGATGACGGCGCGGGCGAGCACGACCAGCTGGCGCGCGGCAAGCGGCAGCTCGCCGCATGGCCGGTCGAGATCGATCGGCGTCACCGCGAAGCGGCTAAGCGCCGCCCGTGCCCGGGCCTGCCGCTCGCCGCGCGGCACGCCTCGTCGCCACAGGCCGTCGAGGCCAAGCAGGATGTTGTCGGTCACCGAACGTTCAGGCGCGACCAGCACCTCCTGGAAAACGGTGGCAAAGCCCGCGGCCTGAAAGGCGGCGGGCTGCGTGCCGGAGAACGGTTTGCCGTCGAGCAGGATCGCGCCGCCATCCGGCTGCACGATGCCGGACAACAGCTTCACCAGCGTGCTCTTGCCCGAACCATTCTCACCCAGGATCGTATGGATCGTGCCGGGACGGAAGGCGATTGACGCATCGGCCAGCGCGACGGTTTCGCCATAGCGTTGGGAAACGCCTTGGACTTCGAGCATGTGTATTTCCGAAAACAGGGAAGCCGGCCCTTTAAGGGGTGTTGCAGCGAGAGCCGGCTTCGCGTGACATCACTTGGCGCAGGCGTCCGGCACCTTGGAATAATCCCAGCCCTTGGTCGGCGCGGGGTTGGCGAAATAGGCGTCGAGCACATCCTCCGGCATCGGGTCGGTCGGCGGCACCGGGAAGACCGAAACGGCGTCCGGCGTCATGCAGTCCTTGTACCATTTGTCGAGCTCGGCGGTGTGCACCGGCGGGATCGGGATCAGCAGCGTGTTGAGCTTCGGCTTCTGGCCGTCGAGCATGCGCTCGCCGACACGGAACAGCGTCTGCGCCGTCCAGCCCGGCAGAACGGCATGGCCCTCGAAACGGTACTTGTCGGGATTGGCCTTCCAGTAGCCGAGCGCATCGCCGGTGATCGAGCCGGTGATCAGCGGCGCCGGCCGGCCGGCTTCGGCGAAGGCCTCGGCCACGACGCGGCTTTCGCTGCCGGTGGTCCACACCGCGTCGATCGGCGCCGGATTGGTGGCGATCGCCTGCAGCACCACCGTCTTGGTGACGTTGGCCGTCCAATTGCCGTTGACGGTACGAGCGACCTTGAGACCCTTGTTCTCGGCAAGCGCCTTGTCGGCGCCCTGCTTTTCCTGGACGACGATCGGATGACCGGCAATGCCTTCCACCACCAGCACGCTGGCATCGGGCTTCGCCTTGCCGATCGCCGTCATCATGTCATAGCCCCAGCGGGCATAGTTGGAATCGACATTGATTGCGTTGGGGCTGGTGATCGAGCCCGCCGCCGTGATGAAGGGAATGCCCGCCTTGGCTGCCGCATCGACAGCGTCGTCGAGCGCCGTTGCCGAGCCCGGGATCGAGGTGATGATCGAGCATTTCTTGTCGATGAAGGAGCGGATCTGGTTGATCTGCTGGCTCGGGTCGTTGTTCGAATCCGAGACCTCGAAGCTCGACACCGTGCCGTTGGCGATGAGGCCATCGACCAGCCGCTTCAGCTCTTTGGTGACCGAGACGCGCCACGGATTGCCCTGGTAGCTTTCCGAATGGCACCACTTCCAGGGCTTCGGCGGCGGCGTGAAATTATCCCAGGCCGAAGGAAGCACTTTCTGCGGCGCGCCATCATATTGCGCCTTGAGATCGGCGGGCAGGCCGTCGATCACCGACTTCACGTCGGCGGCATGAGCGGCGAACGGGATCGAGACTAAGGCGGTTGCGGCGAGCAGGCCGCGTATCAGGCTGGTCATTTCTTCCTCCCTTTGGTTGCAGTGAACTAGCCGGCGGCGGCCGGCGCGAAACTCTCCCGGAACAGGCGATTGATGTCGGCGACGACGCGGCGCGCGTCCTGTCTGCCGGCAAGGCCTTCATTGATGCGGTCGGAAGCCTGCTGCTGAAACGCCATGTAGCCGTCATGGCGCGGACGCATCCAGGCTCCCTCGAGCGTCGCCCTCGTGGCGCGATAGAAGTTGCCGGTCGCGGCGTTGACGGCGTCATCCACCCAGGCGGCGGCATGGGCGGGCTGGCCGCCGGCGGCGGCGTAAGGCCCGCGCTGCACGTCGCCGCTGGCGATCCAATAAGCGAAGTCGATCGCCGCCTCGCGTTGGGCGGAAAAGGCGGAGACGGCAATGCCGGTGCCGCCGAGCGCCGAGCCGACCGGGCCGTTGCCGCCGACGACCGGCATGTCGGCAAAGGCGATGCGATGCGGCCGAAAACCCGCCACCGCGTAGGGGACATAGCCATAGATCAGCGGCGCGCATGCCATACGCGAGCCGGGTTCGGCCATCCTCTCGAAAACCGCGATCGGGTCCATCGTCAGGCATGCGGGATCGACGAGCGCCGCGATCTCGCTCAGTATCTCGAAGGCGGTTTCGCCGGTTTCGCCATCTATGAGCTCAACGGAGCCGTCGACCGTGCAGGGCCGGCCGAGTTCGGCGGCCAAAGTGTAGAAGCACATCAGCGAATGCGGCGGCCTGAGTGGCAAGAGCACGCAGCCCTGCTCGGCAAGCGCCAGCACTTCGGTCCAGATCACGGGCGCGGCTTCGATCAAATCCGGCCGCCAGGCCTGCACCTGGGTGGCGGCGTCGATCGGAAAAGCCCATTGCCGTCCCTGCCAATTGTAGCTCGGATAGGATCTGCCGACACTTCCCTCGGCGAGCGCTGCACGTTCCGCCTCGCGTCCGGCCATATCGAGCGGCGCCAGGCACTGTTCGGCGGTGATCTGGCCGACATGCGGATGGTCGATGACGATCAGATCATAGGCGCGGGCGAGCTCTTCCACCGGGAAGGACTCGAAATCCTGCAGCGAGCGCTTTTCCCACTCGATCGAGACGCCGGTCTTTTCCTGCCAAAGCGCCGAGCACGCCACCATCGGGTCGTAGCCGCGCGGATGGCTCCAGGTCATGCCTTTCAACCGGATCACAGGCCGAACTCCGCGCGGATCTTGTGGCTGTGCTCGCCGATGCGCGGAGCGGCCCGATCCACCCTGGCGCGGGCGCCATCGACGCGCAGCGGCGAACGCGTGGTGAGGATCGAGACATTGTCCTCGCGCGTCACGGTCTGCAGCATGTCGAGCGCCTTGAAGCCGTCGTTTTCCATCAGCTCCGGCCAGGTCAGCACCTTGGCGCACCAGATGTCGGCGGGCTCGAGAATGGCCAGCCACTCGTCGGTGGTTTTTTCGGCGATGCGTCTGGCGATGATCGCCTTGATCTCATCGCGGGCGGTGAACCAGGTGGCGGGCTTGTCGCGGAACGGGTCGAGCTCGGGCAATTCGAGCAGGTCGGCAATCTTCGGGATCGGCGTCATGGCGATCGCCAGGTAACCGTCCTTGGCCGGATAGACGCCGTAAGGCGCCGAGAGATAGGCATGGGCGCTGCGAAAGGACGAGCGCTTCGGCAGGCGGCGGCCGTCGTTGAGATGCGTGGTCAGCACCTCGAACTGGAAATCGACCAGCGCCTCGAGCAGGCTGGTCTCGACATGGCCACCCTCGCCCGTGATGCCGCGCCGCACCAGTTTGGCGAGGATGCCTTGCGCGCAGGCCGCGCCCGCAAGCATGTCGGCGATCGCCAGCCCGAACGGCACCGGCCCCTGGTCCTGGTCGCCGTTCAGCCACATCACGCCGGAGCGCGCCTGTGCCAGCAGATCCTGCCCAGGGCGCTTCACCCAGGGGCCGTCCTCGCCATAGCCGCTGATCGAGGCGTAAACGAGCCGGGGATTGATGGTGCTGACATGCTCGTAATCGAGGCCGAGCCGCCCGATGACGCCCGGCCGGAAATTCTGGATCAGCACGTCGGCCTTGGCGATCAACGCCCGAAGCATGGCAAGATCGGCCCCGTTCTTGAGGTCAATGGCCAGGCTCTCCTTGCCGCGGTTGATGGCGTGGAAGATGGTGGAATCGCCGCCGATCTCGGTGTCGCTGAGATAGAGCCGGCGCGAGAGATCCCCGCCATCCGGCCGCTCGATCTTGATGACGCGCGCGCCGAGGTCGAGCAGGCGCAGCGAACAGTAAGGCCCCGACAGGAACTGGCTCATGTCGACGACCACGAGGCCGGTCAGCGGAAGTTCAGCGTCAGCGGTCACGGTTCACTTCTCGGTCTTGCCGACGAAATCGGCCGGGTTCTTGTATTTCACCGTCTGCAGATGCTCGCAGTAGAGCACCAGCTCTCCTTCACCCTTGAAAACTTCATAGCTGGCGCGGATCAGGCCCATGTCGTGATAGCGCGGCTTTTTGTCGAGGTTGGTGCGGATCGAATAAATGGTGTCGCCGATAAAGACCGGCTTGATGAAGCGGAGCTTGTCATAGCCATAGGAAAAGGCGTTGACGCAGTTGGTGGCGACGAGGCCGAGCCCGGCGGAAAAGACGAAGGCGCCGGCCACCAGGCGCTTGCCGAAAATGCCTTCCCGCTCGGCGAACATCTGGTCCTGGACGTAGGGGTGGATATCCAGCACCAGCGCATTGAACATATGGCTTTCGCCCTCGGCGATGGTGCGGCGGAGCGAGCGGATTTTGTGGCCGACCTGCCAGTCCTCGTAGAACCAGTTTTCCGAATTCCAGACCGGGATGTCGGCATGCGCCTCAGGCATGTCGGCCGGATGCGTCGAGGTGACGCCGACGGTCGGCGAGAACGCGCTCATGCCGCGCTCCGGGAGCTTTCGGCGCGGCCTGCAAGGCGGTTCCGGGCACGATGCCGGATGGCGAGACGCATGATCGCTTTCCTCCCGTCAATTTTCTTTTGTGAATAATATTTTCACATATGGGATTGCCTTGCAAGCGACGATCGGCGAAATTTTTGCAAAGCCGGCACAGGCGGAGGAGCCGCCGGCATTGTTGTTTCGCAGGTTCTCTTCGCAAAACCGTAAGACACTTTTTGCGGAACCTGCTTAGGGAGGAAGATCGATGCAAAGCGCCTGTCTTGTCTTTGTCGGCAGCCTCAACCGCGAGGCGCCCTATTTCCAGGGTGCGCGCGGGTTCGGCCTCGGCGTCTACGCCTTCGACGAGGCAACGCTTGCCTTTCAAAAACTTGCCGAGACCAATGAGGTCGACAATCCGACCTTCCTGTCGGTGACGCCGGACGGGACGCTGATCTATGCCAATTCGGAAGTCTTCACCTGGCGCGAGGGAACGGTCACGGCCTATCGCTTCGACCGCGCCACCAACTCGCTCGCCTATATCAACAAGCAGCCATCGCTCGGCAGCATCACCGCCCACAACACGATCACCCGCGACGGCAGCAAGCTTCTGGTCGCGAATTACGGCATGGGCAGCGGCGGCCCCGACAAGGCGGTCGCCGTGTTCGGCTTTACCGCCGATGGCGGCCTGACGGCGCCGCTGGCGAGCGTCGCGCATTCCGGCACTGGCCCGAATGCAGAGCGGCAGGAGCGCTCGCATGCGCACAGCGTCACCGAGACCATCCAGGGCGGCATCGCCATCGTCGCCGATCTCGGCATCGACCAGCTGGTCTCCTACCGGATCGAGCCGGACGGCGCGCTGGCAAAGCTCGCGTCGTCGGCGCTCGCGCCCGGCGCCGGGCCGCGCCACGTCGCGCTGCATCCGAACGGCCGCTTCGTCTTCGTCATGAACGAGCTGGACTCGACGGTCGTGTCGTTGGCGCTTGAGCCGTCTTCCGGCAGGCTTGAACTCATAGACAGCAAGCCGGCGGTTCCCGGAGAGGCTCGCGCGCACAATCACTGCGCCGACATCCAGATCTCGCCCGACGGGCGCTTCCTCTACGGCTCCAACCGCGGCCATGACAGCGTCGCGATCTTCGCCGTCGACCAGCAGACGGGAAAGCTCCAAACGGTGGACTTCACGCCCTGCGGCGGCGCGACTCCGCGCAACCTGGCGCTGACGCCATCCGGCAGGCATCTGTTCTCAGCCAACCAGAACGCCGACCGCATCTCGATCTTCGCCCGCCACGAGCAAAGCGGCCGGCTGACCGACACCGGGCAGGCCATCGAGATCGGAACGCCGATGTGCGTGCGGATCACCCGCGACCCGCTTCGATCCTAGCTAGCAGGCTCCCCTACTGGCTGACCCGCACGAACGAGCCTGTATAGGTCTGGCCGGCAAGCGTGTAGGTAACGTTGAGTGTTCCTGGCCACGGCATCGTGGCGGTGATGTCGGCGCCGTTCGGCAGGCGCCCGAGCTTCAACGTGCTGCCGGAAATCCTGCCGGAACCGTCGGCGACGCCCGGCTTGTTGTCGGCCAGGTCGCCCCATGCGTAGCTGACCGTCACTTGTCCGCCCGAGGATACGGTCAGCACCGCGAGCTTGCCGTCATACATGCCGTTGAGCTGCCCCGCCCAGATGCCGGAGAAGGCGGCGTATCTCGCCGGAACGCCCTTGGCGGGCGGAACGACCGCGACCGTCTGATCGAGCACCGCCGAATTCGGCAAGGCCGGAGCGGGTGCAGCGGCCGGAGCGGGTTGCGGGTCGGCAACCGGTTGCGAACCAGCAACAGGCTGTGTGTCTGGAGTCGACTGGCAAGCGGCAAGCGCGAATGCCGCAAAGCCGAGCACCAGAGAAAGACTGTTTGGTGGAGCCAATCGGAATCGAACCGACGACCTCTTGAATGCCATTCAAGCGCTCTCCCAACTGAGCTATGGCCCCACTCCCGGCAGTCAGCCGGCGCCGTTTCCGGCGAAGAGATCCGGCGCAGTCGGGAACCGCGCCGTCGTTTAGTGCTGGCGGCTTCTAGCGCCGCCTTCGGTCAAGATCAAGCCTCGAAAGACCGCTTTTTCGTCACAGGCGAAAATCGCCGGCAAACAATCGCGCCGAGGTCTTAAATCAGACCTCGTCCTCGTCATCGCCGACGCCGATCATGTCGGAGACGTCGTCGTCCTCTTCCTCTTCGTCGGCCAGGAAGGTGTCCTCGTCATCATCGCCGAGATCGACATCGTCCTCGTCATCGCCGAGATCGGGAAGATCGTCGCCGCCGCCCTTGGCCTCGTCATCGGCTTCCTCGAGCGAGACGACTTCGGCGCCTTCCTCCTCGTCGCCGTCCAGTTCCTTGTCGGCGACTTCCTCATCTTCCTCGACGGCGGAAATCTTGCCTTCGTCGAAATAGGAGCGCGGATAGCTCTTGCCGGTATAGGGCGAGACGATCGGGTCCTTGTTCAGATCGTAGAATTTCCGACCCGTTTCGGGGTCGACACGCTTGGTGCCAAGTTCAGCTTTTGCCACAGCAGGCCTCGTCAATAAAAGAGTGGTCCCCTTAACCGCAGTTTCGGGCGCTGTCAAAGCCAAAAGCCGGCGTCGCAAAAGCTTGCATTCGAACGGCGCGCGAAGGGGATGACCATTGCCGCGCGCCGTGATACGAGACCGCCGCATCATGACGAACCGGGCCGGCGAGCCGGCCTTTCATTTGGAAGACAAAATGTCTCATTCCGCCGCCGCTAAACCAGCCACAGCCCGCAAATCCCCTGCCCTTGCCGGCACCGCGCGCGTGCCGGGCGACAAGTCGATTTCGCACCGCTCCTTCATGTTCGGCGGCCTTGCCTCGGGCGAGACGCGCATCACCGGCCTGCTCGAAGGCGAGGACGTGATGCGCACCGGAGCCGCCATGAAGGCGATGGGCGCGCATATCGAGAAGAACGGCGCCGAGTGGGTGATCCGCGGCACCGGCAACGGCGCGCTGCTGCAGCCGGAAGGGCCGCTCGATTTCGGCAATGCTGGCACCGGCTCGCGGCTCACCATGGGTCTCGTCGGCACCTATGACATGGAGACGACCTTCATCGGCGACGCCTCGCTGTCCGGCCGGCCGATGGGCCGCGTGCTCGACCCGCTGCGCCAGATGGGCGTGCAGGTGCTGAAGGCCGCGCCCGGCGACCGCATGCCGATCACGCTACGCGGCCCGAAACATGCGGCGCCGATCACGTATCGCGTGCCGATGGCGTCGGCCCAGGTGAAGTCGGCGGTGCTGCTTGCCGGCCTGAACACGCCGGGCATCACCACGGTGATCGAGCCGGTGATGACGCGCGACCACACCGAAAAGATGCTCAAAGGCTTTGGCGCCAATCTGACGGTCGAGACCGACGAGCGCGGCGTGCGCCACATCTTCATCGAGGGTCAGGGCAAGCTCACCGGACAAACGATCGCCGTGCCCGGCGACCCTTCCTCGGCCGGCTTCCCGCTGGTCGCGGCGCTGATCGTGCCGGGCTCGGACATTACAATCGAGAACGTGCTGATGAACCTGACCCGCACCGGGCTGCTGCTGACTTTGCAGGAAATGGGCGGGCGTATCGACATCCTCAACCCGCGCAATGCCGGCGGCGAGGACGTGGCGGACCTGCGTGTGCGTTATTCGGAATTGAAGGGCGCCGTGGTGCCGCCGGAACGCGCGCCGTCGATGATCGACGAATATCCGGTGCTGGCGGTCGCGGCCAGCTTCGCCGAGGGCGAGACGCTGATGGAGGGCCTGGAGGAATTGCGCGTCAAGGAATCCGACCGGTTGTCGGCGGTCGCCAACGGGCTGAAGCTAAACGGTGTCGACTGTACCGAGGGCGAGGCCTCGCTCGCCGTGCGCGGCAGACCGGGCGGCAAGGGGCTGGGCGCTCACCCCAATGGACCGGACACGGCGGTCAAGACGCATCTCGACCACCGCATCGCGATGAGCTTCCTGGTCATGGGACTGGCGACGGAAAGGCCGGTGACCATCGACGACGCCAACATGATCGCGACGAGCTTTCCGGAATTCATGGGGCTGATGAAGGGGCTGGGCGCGGAGATCGAGTGAGATACGTTTACGTTCACTGGCAACATGATATGCCGGAGGCACCGTCCGACCTCTGGTATGAAATCGCCGATGACGATTTTCAGAACCGCACCATAGAGTTCTATGCCGATGGTTCCGTTGGTTTTGCTATTCGCAGCGCCGCCTTTGACGGGTCGGAGGATGTTGAGGTTGGCGGGACGAGAAATTCGACAGAGGGCTTTCCCGATCTCGCTGAGATCAATTCGGACAGCCAATTCAAGGCCTCGGAAGTTGCAGCGGCCGACTTCGAGCGCCGGTGGGGTGAGGCACTTGCATCGAGGTTTAGAATGACGACAGGCCTCACCATAGCGATCGACGGCCCCGCCGGCGCGGGCAAGGGCACACTCGCCCGCCGGCTCGCCGACCACTATCGCCTCAACCTGCTCGACACCGGCCTGACCTATCGCGCCGTCGCCCATAAGCTGCTCGAGCTCGGCCTGCCGCTCGACAATGTCTCGGCGGCGGAAACCGCGGCGCGGCAGGTGGACCTCTCAAACCTCGACCGTACCGTGCTTTCGGCGCATGCGGTGGGCGAAGCGGCCTCCAAGGTCGCGGTCATTCCCACGGTGCGGCGCATCCTGGTCGAGAAGCAGCGGGCCTTCGCCAAGGCGCCGCCGGGCGCGGTGCTCGACGGCCGCGACATCGGCACGGTGGTGTGCCCGGATGCCGACATCAAGCTCTATGTCACGGCAAGCGCCGAGGTGCGCGCCAGGCGCCGGCTGGCCGAGATCGAGAGCATGGGCGGCAGCGCCGACTTCGCCACCATCCTCGCCGACATCGAGCGCCGCGACGAGCGCGACATGGGCAGAGCCTCCTCGCCGCTGAAGCCGGCGGCGGACGCGCACTTGCTTGATACCAGCGAAATGGCTATAGAAGCCGCGTTTCTGGCGGCGATGGCGATCGTTGACGGCGTCCTTGCCAAGAGAAACAAGGCCTGATCGGGCTTTTTCGGTTGCCTTGGGCGGCGAAAATACCCATATCGGGCATGAACCAGCCTGCCAGCATTCTTCATGCGCCGGACTTGCCGCTCGAACAGCGGCCAAGGGCTCTTCAGCCCGGAACGCCGGCAGGCTCACGCAACGCTAACCCACGGCGCCCGCTCCGCGACAAAAGCGGAGCATTCCAGGAGAAACAATGTCAGTAGCTAATCCGTCTCGCGACGATTTCGCGAGCATGCTCGAAGAATCATTTACCGCCGGCCATTCCGGCGAGGGCCAGGTTGTCCGGGGCACGATCACCGCGATCGAAAAGGACATGGCCATCATCGATGTCGGCCTCAAGGTCGAAGGCCGCGTGCCGCTGAAGGAATTCGGCGCCAAGGGCAAGGACTCCTCCCTCAAGGTCGGCGACACCGTCGAAGTCTATGTCGAGCGCATCGAGAACGCGCTTGGCGAAGCCATGCTGTCGCGCGAGAAGGCTCGCCGCGAGGAGAGCTGGGTGCGTCTCGAGGAGAAGTTCACCAAGGGTGAGCGCGTCGAAGGCGTCATCTTCAACCAGGTCAAGGGCGGCTTCACCGTCGATCTCGACGGCGCCGTGGCGTTCCTGCCGCGCAGCCAGGTCGATATCCGCCCGATCCGCGACGTCACCCCGCTGATGCACAACCCGCAGCCCTTCGAGATCCTCAAGATGGATCGCCGCCGCGGCAACATCGTGGTGTCGCGCCGCACCGTGCTCGAGGAGAGCCGCGCCGAACAGCGTTCGGAAATCGTGCAGAACCTCGAGGAAGGCCAGGTGGTCGAAGGCGTGGTCAAGAATATCACCGACTACGGTGCGTTCGTCGACCTCGGCGGCATCGACGGCCTGCTGCATGTCACCGACATGGCATGGCGCCGCGTCAACCATCCGACCGAGATCCTCAACATCGGCCAGACGGTCAAGGTGCAGATCATCCGCATCAACCAGGAAACCCACCGCATCTCGCTCGGCATGAAGCAGCTCGAGTCGGATCCGTGGTCGGATATCGGCACCAAGTTCCCGATCGGCAAGAAGATCAAGGGCACTGTCACCAACATCACCGACTACGGCGCGTTCGTCGAGCTGGAGCCGGGCATCGAGGGCCTCATCCACGTTTCGGAAATGTCGTGGACGAAGAAGAACGTGCACCCCGGCAAGATCCTGTCGACGACGCAGGAAGTCGACGTGGTGGTGCTGGAGGTCGATCCGGCCAAGCGCCGCATCTCGCTCGGTCTCAAGCAGACGCTGGAGAATCCGTGGGAAGCCTTCGCGCGCAACCATCCGGTCGGCAGCCAGGTCGAGGGCGAGGTCAAGAACAAGACCGAGTTTGGCCTGTTCATCGGCCTGGAAGGCGATGTGGACGGCATGGTGCACCTGTCCGACCTCGACTGGACCCGTCCGGGCGAGCAGGTCATCGAAGAGTACAATCGCGGCGACATGGTCAAGGCGCAGGTGCTCGACGTCGACATCGAGAAGGAGCGCATCTCGCTCGGCATCAAGCAGCTGGCCCGTGACACGGTCGGCGAAGCGGCCAATAGCGGGGAGCTGCGCAAGAACGCCGTCGTCACCTGCGAGGTCATCGGCGTGAAGGATGGCGGTCTGGACGTGCGGCTGGTCGACAGCGGCATCGAGACCTTCATCAAGCGCTCCGACCTTTCGCGCGACCGCGACGAGCAGCGCCCCGAACGCTTCACCGTCGGCCAGAAGGTCGACGCCCGCGTCATCGCCTTCGACAAGAAGACCCGCAAGCTGCAGGTCTCGATCAAGGCGCTGGAAATCGCCGAGGAAAAGGAAGCGGTCGCCCAGTACGGCTCGACCGACTCCGGCGCCTCGCTGGGCGACATCCTGGGCGCGGCGCTGAAGAAGCAGGGCAACTAAGCCCTTTCGCTTCGCGAATAACAAAACCCCGCCGGAGCAATCCGGCGGGGTTTTCTTTTGTCGGGATATCAGAGCAATTCCAGGAAAAGTGTCAGCGGTTCTCCGTCCGGAATTGCGTTAAAAAAGAGATAGAGCTCAGGCCCTGCCGTAGAGCGGGACCAGCGTGCCGCTCATGGCCTGGTTTGCGGGCGAGGCAAGGTAAGCGATCGCTTCCGCAGCTGCTTCAAGGCTGACCCATTTGGCGAAATCGGCGTCTGGCATGGCTTCGCGGTTTGCCTGCGTGTCGAGCGTAGAGGGGGCCACGGCATTGACCAGGATGCCCTTGTGCTTCAACTCCTCGGCCATCGCCACCGTCATTGCCGCGACCGCGGCCTTGCTCGCAGTATAAGCGACCATGCCCGAACCTTTGCGCGGTTCCAGGCCGGCGCGCGCGGTGACGTTGACGATGCGACCGGCCGTGTCGGACGCCAGCATCGAGCGCACCGCGGCGCGGCTGCACAGGAAGGTCGTGCGGGCGTTGGTATCCATCATTTCGGCAAAGGAGGCCGACTCGATCTTTTCGACCGGCGCCATGGTGAAGCCGCCGGCAAGATGGATCGAGGCCCAGAGCTCGGGCACCTGATGGTAGAAGGCCTCGACCTTGGCCGAATCCGACAGGTCGACATTGTGCGCCAGATGCACGCTGGCGTGGGCTGCGTAAGGAAAATGCGGCGGGGCCGCCGCGTGGGCATTGGGCACGTGGCAGATCGCGCCTTGCTCCAGCAATCTGCCGACAACCGCGCCGCCGAGCGCCCCAGTGCCGCCCGTGATCACGACATGCCTGCCGTTAAGCGTTTCCGTCATACTTTGAGCGCTCCTGTCATTTTTTTATAGTTATATCTCGGGTTATGCCGCCCCAGGCTGGAACGTCGCGCCTTTCGCGCTGTCACTCAATTGAAATATCGACATGGCTGGCGCAGCGTCTTTGCATGTGTGGGGGGTCGTGGCCGGTGACGACAATTGCCGGCCCGCCGGCACCGTCTGGGCGACGACCGCACCAGCCTTTCAGTCGACGGTGATTTCGATGACGCGCGGCTTGCCGGCCGCCCGCGCCCGCTTCAGCGCCTCGGCCAGATCAGCGGTCCCGGCCAGCCGCTCGGCCGCGATGCCATAGGCCTCGGCGAGCTTGCAGAAATCCGGCGGCGCCGGCGAGACGCCGACCGGCTCGACACCGACGTCGAGCATCGAGGTCTCGATCTCGCGATAGCCGCGATTGTTCCAGACGACGAAGATCACCGGCGTGTCGGCGTCGAGCGCCGCGCCGATCTCCGGCAAGGTGAACTGGAAGCCGCCATCGCCGGTGAGGCACACCACAGGCGCTTGCGGAACGGCAAGCGCCGCGCCGATCGCCGCCGGCGGACCATAGCCCAGCGCGCCGAAGCCGGTCGCGGCGTTGAACCAGCCGCCGGGGCGGTCATGGTCGTAATAGAGGTTGGCGGCATAGATCGGCTGGGTCGAATCGCCGACGATGATGGCGCCAGGCAGCGCATCGCGGATCATCTCCACCGCGCGCAGCTGCGCCAGGTATTCGGGCTTCAATTCGGCCCGCGCGGCCTGGCGCGCGGCGGCGGCGCGGGTTTCGCCGTCCTTGGCCGCAGGATGGCCCGGCCCGATTGCCGCGAGCAAAGCCTCGATCCCTTCGGCGCAATCCGCCTGAATGCCGACCGTCACCGGCCGGCGCGCGATCTGGTCGGCGCCGATATCGATGCGGACCAGATTCTTCGGCAGCACGAAACCGCCATCGCCATAGCCGTCATAATCGGTCGGGCCGAATTCGGTGCCGGCGGCGATCACCAGATCGGCGTCCGCCACCAGCGCGCGCACCGCCTTGAGGCTGGGGCTGGCCGGCACGCAAAGCGGATGGCCATGCAGCAGGCCGCGCGCATTGGTGGTCTCGACGACCGGAGCGCCGAGCGTCTCGGCGAAGCGCCGCAACGCCGCGTCGGCTCTCCTGGCGCCGCCGCCAGCGAGGATCAGCAGGCGGCTGGCGGCCTTGATCAACGTCGCCGCCTCGGCGACCGCCGCCGCGTCCGGCGCCGGCGGCGCGGCGTTGCTCAGCGCCGCCGCGATGCCGTCGGCGGGTTTCACCATGACGTCGGTGGGAATCTCGATATGCACCGGGCCCGGCCGAGCCGACGAGAACAGCGCGAAGGCGCGGGCGAGCGCGCCCGGCAATTGCCCGGCCTCGGTGATGCGCTCGGAAGACAGCGCGACCTTTTCCATCATGCCGCGCTGATCGGGCAACTCATGCAGGTAGCCCAGACCCTTGCCCAGCGTATCGGTGGCGTTGACGCCGGAGATGACCAGCATCGGCACGGAATCGGCGCGCGCCTGGCCCATGGCCGTGATGGTGTTGGTCAGCCCCGGCCCGGTGATGACGAAGACGACGCCCGGCCGGCCACCGGCGCGCGCATAGCCGTCGGCCATGAAGCCGGCGCCCTGCTCGTGGCGCGGCGTGACATGACGGATCCTCGAACGCGCCAGGCCGCGATAGAGCTCGACCGTATGCACGCCTGGAATGCCGAAGACGGTGTCGACGCCATGCGCTTCGAGCAAGGTGATCAGCGCTTCGCCGATGGTGGTCATCAATTTCCTCCCTGTCTCTTCTTTCTTGCGCAATTCCGGACGGAAAACCGATTCTCACTTTTCCTGGAATTGCTTTTCCGGCGCGAGGCCGAGCTCGGCCTCTATGGCTTTGATGCCGATCGCCGCCAATTCGCCAGGCGAGAACATCTCGCCGGCCAGGCAGCCTTCGATCCAGAGCCCGTCGATGATGGCGTTGATGGCGATGGCATGGTGGCGCAGTTCGCTTGCGTCCGGCTTGCGCCGTTCGGCGGCGAGCACTTCGGCCACGACCGCTTCCACCTCATTGCGAAAGCCGAGATAGCCCTCCCGGTGGGCGCGGGCGAGCGCCGGATCGGCGCCGGCACGCCCGATGAAGGTCGCCCAGAGCGAAAACACCCGCTGGTCGATGATCGGCGCGTTGAGATTGGCGGTGACGAAGGCGGCAAGACGCCGGCGCGGCGAGGCATCTTCCATGAGCAATGCCGCTTTCGCCTGCTCGGTCATGCGGCCCATCAATGCCGCATAGGCTTCCCGCAGCAGATCTTCCTTGCCGGGGAAATAGTGGCGGATCAGCCCGGCGGTGACGCCGGCGCGCAAGGCGATGGTGCGCACAGTGGCGCCCTCGAGGCCATGTTCGGCAACACTGTCCAGCGTCGCATCGATCAAATCCTGCCGCCGCCGCTCCTCGCCCTCGCGGCGGAACTTGCGGCGGGACGGCGCATTCATTGGCGCAGGATCGGCCGCGTCAGGCATGTCGGTCCACCTTCGCAGGCGATGCAGAGCGCATCCGCCTCGAAGATTTCGACCGTGCAGCCGGCGGCTTCCATCGCGGCTTTGGTCTTTGGAAAGCCGGCCACGGCAATGACCTTCAACGGGCTGGTCGGCAGCACGTTCAGGCTGAGGCCGTTGGACGCGGCGAACTCTTGCGGATCGCCTTCGACTAGGCGAATGCCGCGCGCCTTCAGCATCTGGTAGAACGGGGCCGGCAGAAGCGGCGAATAGACCAGCGCGAGGTCGTCGGCCAGCGGGCTGATCACCGACATCAGATGCAGGCACGTCTCTTCGCCCTGCCACAGCGGCAGGTCGAAGCCGTAGACGGAAATGCCGAGCGGCGTCAGCAGGTTGGCGACCTGCTGGATGCCTTCCTGGTTGGTGCGCACGCCGCGTCCGATCGCCAGCGTGCGGGCATCCACCCATACACAGTCGCCACCTTCGACCTGGCCGGGCGCCTCGACGCGGCCGAGGACTGGAATGCCCAGCCTTCTATAGGTCTCCTCATGCAGCGAAGGCTCCTTGGCACGCAACGGCTTGCCCATGGACAGGATCAGCGCGCCGCGATCGGTCATCAGCGACGGGTCATGCGTGAACACCGAATCCGCGAGACCGTCGGCCTTGTCCTCGATCCATTCTATTTCGGCGCCGGAAGCCGCCACCAGTTCGGCAAGGACCGCGTGCTGCATTGCCGCTTTCGCTGGGTCGAAACCCGGGCCATAGTGCCAGACAGCCCTGTCGGCGCTGCGCATGGCGTTGGCGGCCGAACGCATCAGCACGCGCCGCAACGGCGCCGCCATGGACTGTGATCCGAAAGCGCTCATCGATGCCCTTCTAAGATGAAAAAAAGTGAAAAAATTTCATGAAAGGCTATTTATACACTTGCACAACAACGCCGCAAGTGCCGTAATGAGCAGGATTTACGGGCTCGCGCTGTCGGGTCCATGCTGAGGTCTGGAGTGGGCAGTGCAGCGTATGTTGATTAGCCGGATGGACGTTCGACGACCTGCCTTCGACCATAGAGAGGTCGCCCGGTGAGCGTGGCGGATGCCGCCCCAGTCCAACCCGGCAAGGCGCAAAGCGCCGCCGCCGAAGCCATCCATGTCGAGAATCTGCACAAGAAATTCGGCCAGTTGCATGTGCTGAAGGGCGTTTCGCTGTCGGCGCGCGATGGCGAGGTAGTCGCCATCATCGGCGGCTCCGGCTCCGGCAAATCGACGCTGCTGCGCTGCATCAACTGCCTTGAAAACCCGACCAGCGGCATCATCCGTGTCAATGGCGAGGAGATCAAGCTCAAGGCCGACAGCCACGGCCACACCGTTCCGGCCGACCGCCGGCAAATCGAGCGGATCCGCTCGAGGCTCGGCATGGTGTTCCAGAATTTCAACCTGTGGAGCCACATGACGCTGATCGAGAACGTCATCGAGGTTCCGGTGCATGTGCTCGGCGTCAAGCGCGAAGAGGCGATCGCCCAGGCCGAGAAGCTGCTGGCCCGCGTCGGGCTGGCGGAAAAGCGCGATGTCTATCCGGCCTTCCTGTCCGGCGGCCAGCAGCAGCGCGCCGCGATCGCCCGGGCGCTGGCGATCAATCCGCGCGTCATGCTGTTCGACGAGCCGACGTCGGCGCTCGATCCGGAGTTGGTCGGCGAGGTGCTGAAAGTGATCGGCGATCTGGCGCGCGAGGGGCGCACCATGGTGCTGGTGACGCATGAAATGAAGTTTGCCCGCGAGGTCGCGACGCATGTCGTCTATCTCTACAACGGGCTGGTCGAGGAAGAGGGTCCGCCCGAACAGCTGTTCGGCGCGCCCAAATCCGAAAGGCTCAAACAATTCCTCCGCAATGTCGGCTAGGGCCGGCATCAAGCGGGGCGAAAACCGGGAACAACAACAAACTGGGAGTCCTGACATGAAGACTGTTCTCAAGACATTCGCGGCAGCGCTGCTTCTCGGCGTCGCGGCGATGGGCGGCGTGGCCAAGGCCGAGCAGGTCAAGATCGGCGTCGCCGCCGAGCCCTACCCGCCCTTCACCTCGCCCGACGCCAGCGGCAAATGGGTGGGCTGGGAGATCGATTTCGTCGACGCCGTCTGCGCCGAAGAGAAGCTCGACTGCGTCATCACGCCGGTTGCCTGGGACGGTATCATCCCGGCGCTGACCACCAAGAAGATCGACGCCATCGTCTCCTCGATGTCGATCACCGCCGAGCGCGAGAAGACGATCGACTTCTCGGACAAGTACTACAACACCCCGACCGCCATCATCGGGCCGAAGGACCAGAAGTTCGGCGCCACGCCGGACGATCTCAAGGGCAAGGTGATCGGTGTCCAGGTTTCGACCGTGCATGCGGTCTACGCCAAGAAGCACTTCACCGGCGCGCAGGAGATCAAGGAATACCAGACGCAGGACGAAGCCAACAACGATCTGGCCGCCGGCCGCATCGACGCGGTGCAGGCCGACTCGATCGCGCTCGGCGAATTCCTGAAGTCCGACCAGGGCAAGGCCTGCTGCGACCTGAAGGGCATGGTGGCCCCGGACGACGAGGTGCTGGGACCGGGTGTCGGCGCCGGCATCCGCAAGGAAGACACCGCGCTCAAGGAAAAGTTCAACGCCGGCATCAAGGCGATCCGCGCCAACGGCAAATATGACGAGATCTCGAAGAAATATTTCGACTTCGACATCTATGGCGGCGCCACGCAGTCGAACTGAACCCTCTCGCAACTGAGTGAGGCATGGCGTTCGCGCCATGCCCCATCCTTGCCACGCACGCTTGCCGCTGACCTTCGGCTTCAGTGGCTAGAGCAATTCCAGGAAAAGTGTGAGCGGTTTTCCGTCCGGAATTGCGTGAAACAAAGAAATAGAATGGTTCGCCGTTTCCGTGAAACGGCTAACCACTCTATACAGCAATCCGGGGGCGAAGCTGATCGACGCCTTTCTTCCGGCCTCGGCGGCCGGCATCATCGAACTCCTGTCACCGGTGGCGCCAGGCTGGGGCGGCACGCTGCTGGTCGGGCTGCTGCATTCGCTTGAGATCGCCATCGGCGCCACCTGCCTCGGCCTGATGATCGGCACTGCCGGCGCCTTCGGCAAGCTCTATGGCGGACCGGTGACGCGCGACCTTCTGGCCGTCTACACCACGGTTGTCCGTGCGGTGCCGGAACTGGTTCTGATCCTGCTGCTTTATTACGCCGGCACCGACCTCATCAACCAGGTGCTGGCGGCAATGGGCTACAGCCGTGTCGACATCAGCGGGCTGGCGGCCGGCATTTTCGTGCTGGGTTTCGTCCAGGGTGCCTATTCGACCGAAGTCATCCGCGGCGCCATCCTCGCCATCCCGCAAGGCCAGATCGAGGCCGCCCGCGCCTATGGCATGTCGCCCGGCCTGATGCTCAGGCGCATCACGCTGCCGGCCATGTTGCCCTTCGCCATTCCCGGCCTCGCCAATCTCTGGCTGATCGCCACCAAGGACACCGCGCTGCTCGCCGTGGTGGGCTTCTTCGAGCTGACGCTGGCGACGCGCCAAGCAGCGGGCGTCACCAAGGCCTATCTGCTCTTCTACGTCGCCGCCGGCGTGCTTTACCTGGCCGTGACCCTCTTCTCCAACCTGATCATCGGCCGCGTCGAGTCCTGGTCGCGGCGCGGCATGCCCTCCGTCAAGGAGGCGCGCTGATGTCAGCCGAAGCCACCGCGATCAACATGGCGGCGCGCGCCTCGATCTGGCTCAAGCCGCACCGCATCGTGCTTATCCTGATCGCGTTGGCGCTGGTGCTCTGCGCGGCCCTCTTCATGCGTTGGGACTGGCTGCCGCAATATTGGGAAATGGGCCTGATGGGCATCTGGCGGGCGCTGTGGATCCTGGCCGTCACCTGCGCGCTGGGCTTCGCGCTTGCGGTGCCGCTCGGGCTTGCCCAGGCCGGCGGACCGATCTGGTTCTCGGCACCGGCCAAGGTCTTCTGCACCATCATCCGCGGAACGCCGCTGCTCCTGCAGCTCTGGCTGCTCTATTACGGCCTCGGCTCGATCTTTCCGCAATATCCGTGGATCCGCGAATCCTGGCTCTGGCCGTATCTCAGGCAGGCCTGGCCCTATGCCGTGGTGGCGCTGACCTTCTCCTTCGCCGGCTATGAGGGCGAAGTGATGCGCGGCGCCTTTGCCGGCGTGCCGCGCGGACAGCTGGAAGCCGCCCGCGCCTTCGGCATGAGCCGCTGGAAGATCTTCCGCCGCATCTGGCTGCCGCAGGCCTTCTACCGGGCGCTGCCGACCTTGACCGGCGAGACGGTGCTGCAGTTGAAGTCGACGCCGCTGGTGGCGACGATCAGCGTCATCGACATCTTCGCCGTCTCCTCCAAGGTGCGGCAGGACACCTACCTGACCTACGAGCCTTTGCTGCTTCTGGCGCTGATCTATATGACGATCACCGGCATTCTCGTCTTCGCGTTCAGTCGGATCGAGGCGCGGATTCCGGTGAAGATCGGGTAGTGAAAGGTGAATAGTGAATGGTAAATGGTCGCAATTTTCGCCCCCTCGGCTAAGACGACCATTCACCATTTGACCATCCACCATTCACCATTCACCAAGGCGCCACCATGCAACTCACCCTCGACCAGGCAACAGGCCTATGCCGGATGGCCGCGCTCGGCGCCGGCGCCAATGAGGAGGCGGCGCAGTCGCTGACCGCCTCGATCATCGCCGCGGAGGCCGAAGGCCTGTCGACGGTCGGGCTGTCGCATTTCATCGACTATCTGGAGGCGCTCGAAGCCGGCCGCATCGACGGCAATGCCGATCCGGTCGTCACAAGGCCGGCGCTTGCGGTCTATCTCTCCGATGCACGCGGCGGGCTTGCCCATACCGGCTTCGACCGCACGATCGACGACCTGGTGAAGGCGGCGAAACTGTTCGGCGTGTCGATCTTCTCGCAGAAGAACGCCTATACATGCGGCGCGCTCGGCTATTTCACCGGGCGGCTGGCCGAACAGGGGCTGGTTTCCTTCGCCGCCACCAACGGTCCGGCGGTGCTGGCCGGCTCGGGCTCGGTCAAGCCGGTCTATTGCACCAACCCGATGTCCTTCGCCTCGCCCGCCGCCGACGGACCGCCGCTGGTCATCGACCAGTCGTCGAGCGCCACCGCCTTCGTCAACATCCGCAAGGCGGCCGAGGACGGCAAGAAGATTCCCGAAGGCTGGGCGCTGGATGCCAGCGGCAACCCGACCACCGACCCGGCGGCGGCGATGAAGGGCGCGATGCTCGCCTTTGGCGGCCAGCGCGGCGCCAACATCGCGCTGATGGTCGAGGTGCTGGCCG
The DNA here is from genome assembly GCA_000824845.1 of Mesorhizobium sp. ORS 3359. GTDB lineage: Bacteria > Pseudomonadota > Alphaproteobacteria > Rhizobiales > Rhizobiaceae > Mesorhizobium. Next base: position 115,369 of record CCNC01000143.1, read on the forward strand.
CCGGCATTTCCGGCGCCAACTGGTCGCTCGACGCGCCCTGGTTCACCGGCGGGCCGGACAGCCCCGGCACCGGCCTCTTCGTTCTCGCCATCGAGCCCAAGCTGCTCGATCCGGATTTCGAGCAGCGCATGAAGGACCAGCTCGACCGGCTGCGGCGGCGCTATGGCGTGCATATTCCTGGACGCTCGCGCGCCGAAGCCGCGGAGAAGGCAAAGGCGCGTGGCATCACCACGTCCAGGTCGGTCGTGCAGCGCATTTCGGAATTCGCCGAGCGTTACTCGGCCTGATTCCCGGCTGTTGAACCTTTTTCCGACCTGACGCGACACATTCGCGGCACCCCATGCCGCGAGCCGCCCTGGTTGACTTTGTCCGGCTCGCGGTTGGCGGCGCCGCGCCGGGCGTTCAGGGCGGGGGCGGGCGTGCTTGCTTCACGCCACCTTGATACCGTCTCAGGTCAGGCCGCCTCGTTGGACCCTGTTTCGGCGTGGAACTGCCCGGAAAACCCCGCTTCGGCGGGGTTTTCTGTCTTCTTCAAACCCTGCAGGAGGGCGTTCCGGGCAAGTCCAAAAACAACGCAATGGCGACCTCCGGTCGCTCTTTGCCTTTGGCGAGAAACGGATTAAGAAACGGCTTCAGCCAAGCACGCGCGGAGCCAGTCATGACCGAAATCCTGCAGACCCCCAAGCTCGTCGTCGTCTTCGGCGGCTCGGGCTTCGTCGGTCGCCATGTCGTCCGCGCCCTGGCCAAGCGCGGCTACCGCATCCGGGTCGCCTGCCGGCGGCCCGACCTTGCCGGCCATGTGCAGCCGCTCGGCAATGTCGGCCAGATTCAGCCGGTGCAGGCCAATGTGCGCGTGCGCTGGTCGGTCGACCGCGCGGTGCAGGGCGCAGATCACGTCGTCAACCTCGTCGCCATCCTGCATGAGACCGGCCGCCAGAAATTCGGCGCGGTGCACGATTTCGGCGCGCGCGCCGTCGCCGAGGCCGCGCGCTCAGTCGGCGCCGGCCTCACCCACATCTCGGCGCTCGGAGCCGACCCGAATTCCCCGTCCAGCTACGCCCGCACCAAGGCGCTCGGCGAAAAGGCGGTGTTCGAGACGATTGCGGACGCCGTCATCCTCCGCCCGTCTATCAATTTCGGGCCGGAGGACTCCTTCTTCAACCGCTTCGCCAACATGGCGCGCTACTCTCCGGTGCTGCCGCTGATCGGCGGCGGACAGAACAAGCTGCAGCCGGTCTATGTCGGCGATGTCGCCGAAGCGGTGGCGCGCTCGGTCGACGGCGAGGTCAAGGGCGGCCAGGCCTATGAGCTCGGCGGCCCGCAGGTGTTGACGTTCAAGGAATGCATGGAAGAACTGCTGACGGTCATCGAACGCCGCCGCCTCCTGGTGCCGGTGCCGTTCTGGGTGGCCAACATCCAGGCGTCGATCCTGCAGCTGCTGCCCAATCCGCTCCTGACCAAGGACCAGGTGCTGCAGCTGCGCGAGCACAATGTCGTCTCGGACGACGCCGCCAAGGCCGCCAGGACGCTGACCGGCCTGGGCATCCAGCCGCAGGCGATCGCCACCATCCTGCCCAGCTATCTCTGGCGCTTCCGCGCCGCCGGCCAGTTCCAGCAGCGCCGGCCGATCGCCGACCGGTAACCCTGTCTCTTTGTCTCACGCAATTCCGGACGGAAAACCGCTTCACACTTTTCCTGGAATTGCTCTGATCAGTCCCGGCGCGAGACCTGCATCGGCAGGCCGCCCTGCGGCTGCGTGGTCAGCTTCTGCACCGGCCATGGCCGCGTTTCGGAGGTGACGTCGAAGCGGAAGCGCGACAACAGGATCGCCAGCGCGATGATCGCCTCCTGCATGGCGAAGCTGGCGCCTATGCAGACGCGCGGGCCGGCGCCGAAGGGCAGGTACTGGAAGCGGTCGATCTTGTCGCGATTTTCCGGATGGAAGCGCTCGGGCATGAAGGCGTTCGGCTTGTCCCAGAGTTTTCTGTGGCGGTGCACGACCCAGGGCATCACCAGCACGGCGGCGTATTTCGGAATATAGAGGCCGTTCCAGGTCTCCGGCTCGATCGGCTCGCGGTTGATCGACGGCGCCGGCGGATAGAGCCTGAGCGCCTCCTCGAAGGCCGCGCGGGTGAACGGCATGGCATCCAGCCACTTGGTTGGATCGGGCTCGCGCGCCAGCACGGCGTCGATCTCCTGCTCGACCCTGTCGCGTTCCCAGGGCGCCTCGGCCAGGCAATAGATCGTCCAGCCCAGCGCCCGCGCCGTCGTCTCGTGACCGGCGCCGATGAAGGTGATGATGTTGTCCTCGACTTCGGCGCGGGTCAGCCCGTCCGGTCCCTCGGCCCGAAGCAGCAGGGTAAGGAAATCCTGCGGCACGCCACCCGGATCGCGCTTCATCCGTTCTTCGCGCATCCTCACCGTGCCGGCGACGATGTTGCGGAAATAGGCCATGGTCTTGCGGCCGCGGATGCGGGTGAGGCGCGGCAGCCATTCCGGCGCGCGCAGCAGGTCGAGCGGGTCGACGCGGCCCATGGTCTCGAACAGGCGGTCGATCTCCTTGGCGAAGCTGCCCGGCTCGCCGGCGATCTCGCCGGAAAACAGCGTCTCGGCCAGGATGTCGTAGGTGAGCAGCGTCATGTCATGCGCGACATCGGTCATGCCGCCCGCTTCATAGCGGGTGACGAATTCCAGCGTGCGCTTCAGCATCGGCGGGGCGAAACCGAAGATATGGCGCGGCGTGAACACCGGCGCCATCGCCTTGCGCGAGCGCTTCCAGACCTCGCCCTCGGCGGTCAGCAGCCCGTCGCGCAGGATCGGCCGCAGGATCAGCTGGCGCACCGTCGCCATCTTGTAGTTTTTGGCGTTGTCGATCAGCACGTGGCGGATGAGGCCGGGATCGTTGGCGACGATCAGGTGTCCGCCGACGCCATTGGCCGAAACCCACGGCTCGTTGTAGGTGTGCTCGCCCCATAATTCGAGCGGGTTGCGGTAGACGATGCGCATCATCTCCAGCGTCGAGGGCGGCTCGGTGCGCGGCTTGGGCGCCGGCGGCACGAAGGGGGCGGGCTTGGTGTCCATGAAGATGCTCCGCTGAGAGTGCTGAATGTAGTGCCCGGCAAGGCCGGCGTCCATGTGACCAGACGGCAGCGCACTGTCGCGGCCTCGCCGGAATGTGACCGGCATCAGCCAATAGCTGCTTGTTGCCGGCGGCAGCCTGCGTTAGTCACCAATGGATACCGCCAAGCAAGGAGCCTCCCGTGAAGCATCGTCTGAGCATCATCATCGGCAGCACGCGGCCGGGACGCGCCGGTCCAATCTTCGGCGAATGGCTGGAAGGATTCACGCGCGAGCACGGCAAGTTCGAGCCGGTGCTGACGGACATCGCGGCGTTCAACCTGCCGATGCTCGACGAGCCGCACCACCCGCGCCTGCGCAAATACGAGAACGACCACACCAAGGCCTGGTCGAAGGCGATCGACGCCGCCGACGCTTTCGTGTTCGTGGCGCCGGAGTACAACTACTTCGTGGCGCCCGCGATCGTGAACGCCGTCGACTATCTGCTGCATGAGTGGCGCTACAAGCCGGCGGCGATCTTCAGCTATGGCGGCGTGTCCGGCGGATTGCGCGCCGCGCAATCGCTGAAGCCGCTGCTCACCTCGGTCGGCGTCATGCCGATCCCGGAGGGGGTGGCGCTTCCGGCCTATGCGAGCCTGCTCGATGAGAAGCGCGCCTATCGCCCGAGCGAGCAGGTGCAGGGCGGCGCGAAGACGATGCTGGACGAGTTGTTCCGCTGGAGCGGGGCGCTGAAGACGCTGCGCGCGGCCGAATAGGCACGAAAGCTTCCCAGCAAGGCAATTGTCAGGCTGCGCTGAGGCGCGGCCCTTTGCGTTTCATCGACCCTGTTCGGCCGAACGCCGGGACCGTATCAGCGCGGGCGTGGACGCACCTTGCCGCCAAGCCGGCAAAATGCCCGCAAACCTTGGAAAACCCGCCATTTGCGCCTATATCTAGGACATCAAAACGGCGCGATTCGCGGCCATTTTTCCGCGCCGGACCAGCGACATCAATCAGACAGGTTTTCATGAGCGATCAGACCGAAAGCGCCATTGGCGCGCAAGCCGAGTACGGCGCCGATTCCATCAAGGTTTTGAAGGGGTTGGACGCTGTGCGCAAGCGTCCGGGCATGTATATCGGCGACACCGACGACGGCTCGGGCCTGCATCACATGGTCTATGAGGTGGTGGATAACGCCATCGACGAGGCGCTGGCCGGCCACGCCGACCTCGTTTCGGTGACGCTCAACCCCGACGGTTCCGTCACCGTCATCGACAATGGCCGCGGCATTCCGACCGATATCCACCCCTCGGAGGGCGTTTCGGCGGCCGAAGTGATCATGACGCAGCTGCATGCCGGCGGCAAATTCGACCAGAACTCCTACAAGGTGTCCGGCGGCCTGCATGGCGTCGGCGTCTCGGTGGTCAACGCGCTTTCCGCCTGGCTCAAGCTCAAGATCCGCCGCAACGGCGAGATCTTCGAGATGAGCTTCACGCATGGCAATGCCGACGCGCCGCTGAAGGTAACCGGCAGCTACGTACAGGACAAGCAGCCCGGCACTTATGAAGGCCGCAGCGGCAGCGAGATCACCTTCTTCCCGTCGGCCGAGACCTTCACCATGGTCGAGTTCGACTACAATACGCTGGAGCACCGGCTGCGCGAGCTCGCCTTCCTCAATTCCGGCGTGCGCATCGTGCTGACCGATGCGCGCCATGCCGACCTTGTGCGCCATGAGCTGCATTATGACGGCGGCCTGGAAGAGTTCGTCAAATATCTCGACCGGGTGAAGAAGCCGCTGATCGAGGCGCCGATCGCCATCCGCGCCGAGCGCGACGGCATCACCGTCGAAGTCGCGATGTGGTGGAACGACAGCTACCACGAGAATGTGCTGGCCTTCACCAACAACATCCCGCAGCGCGACGGCGGCACACATCTGGCCGGCTTCCGCGCGGCGCTGACCAGGCAGATCACCGGCTATGGCGAGTCTTCCGGCCAGACCAAGAAGGAAAAGGTCTCGCTGACCGGCGACGACTGCCGCGAAGGCTTGACCGCTGTTCTCTCGGTCAAGGTGCCCGACCCGAAATTCTCCTCGCAGACCAAGGACAAGCTGGTCTCCTCAGAGGTGCGCCCGGTGGTGGAGAGCCTGGTCAACGAGGCGCTGGGCACCTGGCTGGAAGAGCATCCGAGCGAAGGCAGGGTGGTGGTCGAGAAGGTGATCCAAGCGGCCGCCGCCCGCGAAGCCGCGCGCAAGGCGCGCGACATCACGCGCAAGAGCACGCTCGGCGTCACCTCGCTGCCCGGCAAGCTCGCCGATTGCCAGGAGCGCGACCCGGCCAAGTCGGAAATCTTCATCGTCGAGGGTGACTCCGCCGGCGGCTCGGCCAAGGGCGGGCGCTCGCGGCAGAACCAGGCAATCCTGCCGCTGCGCGGCAAGATCCTCAACGTCGAGCGGGCGCGCTTCGACCGCATGCTCTCCTCCGACATGATCGGGACGCTGATCACCGCGCTCGGCACCTCGATCGGCAAGGACGAGTTCAACGCCGACAAGCTGCGCTATCACAAGATCATCCTGATGACGGACGCCGACGTCGACGGCGCCCACATCCGCACGCTGCTGCTCACCTTCTTCTTCCGGCAGATGCCGGAGCTGATCGAGCGCGGCCATCTCTACATTGCCCAGCCGCCGCTCTACAAAGTGACGCGGGGCAAGAGCTCGCAATATCTAAAGGACGAGAGCGCCTATGAGGAATATCTGATCGGCTCCGGGCTGGATGAGGCCTCGCTGGTGCTCGCCTCCGGCGAGGTGCGGACGGGGCAGGATCTGCGCAGCTCCGTCGACGACGCGCTAGCGGTGCGGCAGCTGATCAACGGCCTGCACACGCGCTACAACCGCAGCGTCGTCGAGCAGGCGGCGATCGCCGGTGCGCTCAATGCCGACGTGCTTGCCGATCTCGGCCGCGCCAACGCCATGGCCGAGCGCGTCGCGCAGCGGCTGGACATGATCGCGGAGGAGACCGAGCGCGGCTGGACCGGCCGGCTGTCGACCTCCAATGACGGCTCCGGCGGCTATGTCTTCGAACGCACGGTGCGCGGCGTGAAGGATGTGGTGCAGCTCGATGCCGGGCTGATCGCTTCGGCCGATGCGCGCCAGCTCGACCGCTACGCGCCGCGGCTTTCGGAAGTCTATGGCGAGCAACCGACGCTGCGCCGCAAGGAGACCTCGGAGCTTGTTTCGGGACCGCTGGCGCTGCTCAACGCGGTGTTCGCTTCCGGCCGCAAAGGCCTCACCATGCAGCGCTACAAGGGCCTTGGCGAGATGAATGCGGAGCAGCTCTGGGAAACCACGCTGGACCCGAATGTGCGCTCGCTGCTGCAGGTCAAGGTCAACGATGCGACCGACGCCGACTCGCTGTTCTCGCGGCTGATGGGCGACGAGGTGGAGCCGCGGCGCGAATTCATCCAGGACAACGCGCTGTCGGTGGCCAATCTGGATATCTGAGCGCACCTACACACTCAAAAAGAGAGGCCCGGCGTTTGCCGGGCCTTTCTTTTTGAAGCCTGCAATCAAGCTCAGTGGTCCATGGCCTTGACGATCTCTTCCGTCATCTTCTTGGCGTCGCCGAGCAGCATCATGGTGCCGTCCTTGTAGAACAGCGTGTTGTCGATGCCGGCATAGCCGGAGCCGAGCGAGCGCTTGACGAAGAGGCAGGTGCGGGCCTTGTCGACGTCGAGGATCGGCATGCCGTAGATGGGGCTGCTCTTGTCGTCGCGCGCGGACGGGTTGGTGACGTCGTTGGCGCCGATGACATAGGCGACGTCGGCCTGCGCGAACTCGGAGTTGATGTCCTCGAGCTCGAACACCTCGTCGTAAGGCACGTTGGCCTCAGCCAAAAGGACGTTCATATGGCCGGGCATGCGGCCGGCGACCGGATGGATGGCGTATTTGACCTCGACGCCGTTGGCCTTGAGCTTATCGGCCATTTCGCGCAGCGCATGCTGCGCCTGTGCGACCGCCATACCGTAGCCCGGCACGATGATGACCTTCTGCGCGTTCATCATCAGATAGGCCGCGTCGTCGGCCGAGCCCTGCTTGACGGTGCGCTCGATGCCGTCGTCGGCAGTCGCGGCCGTCTCGCCGCCGAAGCCGCCGAGGATGACCGAGATGAAAGAGCGGTTCATGCCCTTGCACATGATGTAGGACAGGATCGCGCCGGACGAGCCGACCAGCGCGCCGGTGATGATCAGCGCCAGGTTGCCGAGGGTGAAGCCAAGCGCTGCCGCCGCCCAGCCCGAATAGGAATTCAGCATCGATACCACGACTGGCATGTCGGCGCCGCCGATCGGGATGATGAGCAGCACGCCGAGCACCAGCGAGGCGGCGACGATCAGCCAGAAGACGAGCTTGGACTCCGTGGTGACCAGAAGCACGATCAGCACCACCAGGGCGACGCCGAGGACGATGTTGATGAGGTGGCGGCCGCCGATCATGATCGGCTTGCCGGACATGCGGCCGTCGAGCTTGAGGAAGGCGATGACCGAGCCGGTGAAGGTGATGGCGCCGATGGCCACGCCGAGGCTCATCTCGACCAGCGCCTGGGCATGGATGTCGCCCGCCGTGCCGATGCCGAAGCTTTCGGGCGCATAGATGGCGGCCGCGGCCACCATCACGGCGGCGAAGCCGACGAGCGAATGGAAGGCGGCGACCAGCTGCGGCATCGAGGTCATGGCGATGCGGCGCGCGGTGACGGCGCCGATGCCGCCGCCGATGGCGAGGCCGAGCACGATCAGGCCGAAGCGGCCGGCAGAGGGGGTCGCCAGCGCCAGCGTGGTGGCGATGGCAATGCCCATGCCGATCATGCCGTAGAGATTGCCCTGGCGGCTGGTGGTGGGGTGCGAGAGGCCGCGCAGCGCCAGGATGAACAGGATGCCGGAGACGAGATAGAGGAAGGAAGCGAGATTGACGGTCACGTCACTTTTCCTTCTTCTTGTACATGGCGAGCATGCGCTGGGTGACCAGGAAGCCGCCGAAGATGTTGACCGAGACCAGCACCAGCGCAACGAAGCCGAAGCCTGCGGCGAGGCCGGAAGCGGCAATGCCGACGGCAAGCAGCGCGCCGACGACGATGACGGAAGAGATGGCGTTGGTGACGGCCATCAGCGGCGTGTGCAGCGCCGGCGTCACCGACCAGACGACATAATAGCCGACGAAGATCGCCAGCACGAAGATGGCGAAGCGGAAGACGAAGGGATCGATGGCGCCGCCCGAGAGCGCATGCGCGGCATTGCCGGCCGCCTCGGCGCCTGCAGGCGCGCTGGCCAGATCCTGCACCGCCAGCCGCACCGCGGCGGTCGCCTGGTCGAGTTGGTCGAGGGCTTTCTGCAAGGCGTCCATCACGCGGTCCCCTTAGGCTTGGCTGAGGCCTTCTTCTTTGCCGCCGGCTTGGCGTCGGCGGCATCGGCCACCATGGTCGTCGCCGGAATGGCCGCCGGCTCGGTGCGCGGCTCCTCCGCCGCCTTGGCGAAGTTCGGATGCACCACCTTGCCGCCATCGGTCAGCATCGTCGCCTTGACCAGTTCGTCGTCGCGCTTGATGGCGAGTTGCTTCGTCGCCTTGTCGACCATCGTCTCGAGGAAGGCGTAGAGGTTCTTGGCGTAGAGAAGCGAGGCGGAGGCCGCGACACGACCAGGCACGTTGAGATGGCCGACGATCTTGACGCCGTTCTCGGTCGTCACGACCCTACCGGGAACCGCGCCCTCGACATTGCCGCCGCGCTCGACGGCGAGATCGACGATCACCGAGCCCGGCTTCATCGAGGCGACCATGGCGGCCGAGACCAGCTTCGGCGCCGGCCGTCCTGGGATCAGCGCGGTGGTGATGACGATGTCCTGCTTGGCGATGTGCTCGGCAGTCAGCGCCGCCTGCTTGGCCTGATATTCCTTCGACATTTCCTTGGCGTAGCCGCCGGCCGTCTCGGCCGCCTTGAACTCTTCGTCCTCGACCGCCAGGAACTTAGCGCCGAGCGACTGCACCTGCTCCTTCACCGCCGGGCGCACGTCGGTGGCGGTGACCACGGCGCCGAGACGGCGCGCGGTGGCGATCGCCTGCAGGCCGGCGACGCCGACGCCCATGATAAAAGTTTTCGCCGCCGGCACGGTGCCAGCCGCGGTCATCATCATCGGCAGGGCGCGGTCATATTCGGACGCGGCGTCGATCACCGCCTGGTAGCCGGCAAGGTTGGCCTGCGAGGACAGCACGTCCATCACCTGCGCGCGGGTGATGCGCGGCATGAATTCCATGGAGAAGGCGGTGATGCCGGCCTTGGCCATGGCGGCCACGGCGGCATCGTTGCCATAGGGGTCCATGATGGCGATGACGGCGGCGCCCGGCTTGTAGCCCTTCAGCTCGGCATCCGTCGGTCGGCGCACTTTCAGCACCACGTCGGCCTTCTTGGCGTCGGCCGCCGTGCCGATCGCGGCACCCACCGCGGCAAAATCCTGGTCGGGGATGCGGGAGCCGAGACCGGCGCCCTTCTCGACGATCACGTCGAAGCCGAGACCAGCCAGACGTTTGACCGTCTCCGGCGAGGCCGCGACGCGCGGCTCGTTCGGGTCAAGCTCACGAGGGATGAACACTATTTGTCCCACCGGACGATCCTTTCGGCTGGAACCTTGATTACGCAAGGCGTCGGCCGGACGTCCGGCGACGTCGAGGGCGATGGGCTTGGGAAGTCTACCGCAGAATGAGAGTGCCGATGGCCGTGATCAGGATGAACACGATGAGGCCCGAGAAGAAGCCGCCGACGAAGAAGCCGAAGGCCATGGCGATGAGGATGGCGGCGCAGACCAGCGAGCCGTATTTGGCTAGGCCGAGGAAGGCCTTATAGGTGCGATCGTGCTCGGCATAGTCCATCTGCGCGCCAAGCTCGACCGGACCGGCGGGCGTGTGATCAGCCATGGAAGTACCCCTTCGAAAAAGCCTTTGAGGCACATAGCGAAAAGCCGAACCAAGAGCAATGGCGCTATTGCCGCACAGCCTGCGACAACAGCCTCAAATGAAAGTTGAAATTGAACGGCGCGCGCTCGCCCGCGCGGCAAGGGGACTTCAGCCGGCGAGTTGGGGAAAAAGGCCGAGCAGGCCGACGACGATCAGGTAAAGCGCGACGATGTAGTTGAGGAGCCGCGGCATCACCAGGATCAGCACGCCGGCGATCAGCGAGATCAGCGGCGTCAGCGCGATTGAATGAATGGTCATGTCGCAATCCTTTCACTTGACAGGCGATCGCCCGTCAGACGGCTGCGAAGCTTGTCGTTATGCAATTCCGGCCGGAAAAGCGCTCACACTTTCCTGGAATCGCTTGCTAACGCCGCAGCCGGCAAAAGGTTCATGGCCTGCGTTCAGGCAGCGGCGCGATAGTATTTCGCCGTCGGCACTATGGAGAGGGGCGTCAGCCGGTTGATGGCCGGATTGCCGAACATCAGACGCTGCTCCATCGGCGTCGATCTGAAGAACGGCAATCGTTTGAGCGTCAGGCGCATGTTTTCGCCGGCCGGAATTTCGAACAGTGCGAGCGGGGGAAGAACGCCCGGAAATGCCTTAGCCTCTGTCCTCTGCACGGCCTGAAAGTAACGAACGTAAAAAGAGGAATGCTCCATCTTGACCGGCGTCAGCACCGAGTCCTGGCCGAAGTAGCAGGAGGCGACCATGGCGATCCTGAGCGTCAGGAAAGGCAGCACCCCCGGCGCCGGCGCGCTGTCGGGGTCGGCTGCGAAGCGGGTTCCGTCAATGAAGGTTTCGCCGCGGGCGAGCCGTGGAAGCAAGACTTCGGGATAGGCATCGACCGAAGGCGAGTACGGCTGCGCACTGGTAATATAATGGAAACGCAGTGTGCTGACCAATTGGTCATAGCAATAGACACCGAACCGATAGGCGTTGGGCAGATTATCCCAGCGATCCTCGAACATCCCACTTGCGATCGGACCACACATACCTGAGCGCCGATAGGAATTGTAGCGGAGCCGATAGATCGCCTCCTGATCTTCACCCCCCGTGATGAGGCGATATTCGACATGATCCAGCAGTTCCATCATCGACCGGTTGAGCGCGGAGTCCATCCTCGCGCTGGCGTCGGCCGACGCACTCTTCCTCGCAGCATCCATTGTCAGTCCTCGAATTCCGCCTGCGACTAAGGCTATTCGAGTTGAAATGAGACACAAGCTGAAAATTCGATATTGCTGATTTACCTCTTGTTAACCTTAATGCCGGGCGCCCAATTTCGCTGATCATGCGCGAAAAAGCAAATCCCGACACGAACGACCCTCTAGTGCCAACAGGTTATAATTGATGAAGTCATTTCGAATTCAGAGCTTCGAAAGCGCCGGGGCTTGCCCAGCCTACACTTGTCCTGTAGCGGCCAATATATTTGGCGGGCCCTCAATACGGGTCGTAATTCTGCGAAGCGGAAGCCGTTTTGCGCTTTGCCCGGGAAATCCGGTCAGCTGGCCGTTCGTTTGCCGGCGATATGCAGGTCCGCGACAAATGGCCATGTGACGCTCGACATCGTCTCGATGCCCGACGCGCTGAGCGCGGCGCCGAACAGAAAGCCTTGCACGAAGTCCGGCTTGACCAGATGAACCAGCGTCTTCAGCTGCTCGAAGGTCTCGACCCCTTCGATGGTGACCGAAAGGCCCAATGTCCGCGACAGGCTGACGATGCCCTTCAGCAGATCGAGCGACTGCCGGTTCTGGTTCATATCGACCAGGAAAGAGCGGTCGATCTTGATCTTGTCGAGCGGCAGCTTGTGGAGATAGCTCAGACTGGAGTAGCCGGTGCCGAAATCGTCAAGCGCGATGCGCACGCCAAGCGCCTTCAAGTCCTCGATCGATTCGCGCGTCAGCGATTTGTCATCGAGCAAGGCGGTCTCGGTGACCTCGATCTCGAGCCGGTGCGCCGCAAGGCCCGACTTGGCCAAGGCGTCCCTGACCTTCTGGACGATGTCGCGGCTGCGGAAATCCTTGGCCGACAGGTTGACCGACACGCTGGTCTGGGCCGGCCATTTGGCGCATTCGGCGCAGGCTGCCTCCAAGACGAGACTGCTGATGTCGGAAACTATGCCCATCTCCTCGGCGAGCGGAATGAAGACACTGGGCGAGATCGGGCCGAGATCGGGATGATCCCAGCGGCAGAGCGCCTCGCAACTGGAGATGCGCATCGTGTTTACTGCCACGATTGGCTGATAGACGACACGCAATTCCTTCGCCTGCACGGCATTGCGCAGATCGGCCTTCATCAGCTGGCGATTGCGGAAGGCGGCATCCATGGCCGCCTCGAACAGCCGCCAGCTGTTCTTGCCAAGTTCCTTGGCCTTGTAAAGGGCAAGGTCGGCCTTGACGATCATTGCATCAACCTCGGTGTCCTTGACCCTGGACAGCACCGCGCCGCCGCTGGCCTGGATGCGCAAGCCGTGGCCGGCGACGTCCACCTCGCCCTGCAGGTCCGCGAAGATCCGGTCGAGCAGGGTGCCGAGATGGCTCTCGTCCTCGACGCGGTCGAAGAAGATCATGAACTCGTCGCCGCCGAAGCGGCTGACCGTGATGCCCGGTCCGGCAATCGCCGCGAGACGCTCGGCCACGGCGTAGATCAGCCCGTCGCCGACCGGATGGCCGAGCGTGTCGTTGACGCTCTTGAAGTCGTCGAGATCGAGCACCGCGAGGCCGCAGAGCCGATCCTGCTCGCCGGAGGCCATGGCCTCACGGACCAGCTCGTGGAAATAGGCGCGGTTCGGCAGGCCCGTCAGATTGTCGTAGCGCGCCATGAAGCGTATCTTTTCTTCCGCCTCGACGCGCACCGTCACGTCCTCGAAGGTGATGACGCCCAGTTCCTGGCTGCCTTCGCGGGCGGAGAATTCGTAATGCTGACCATTGGCCAGCGAAACGAGCACCTTGCGGTCGCGGCCTTCGCGCAGGGCGCGCGTCAGCTGCGCCTCGATGTAGCGGCAGTCTTTCGGCGCCAGCATGCCGCCTGCGACGCCGCGCATCAAAAGGCCGTGGATCGAGCGTCCGAGCAAAGCGTCGCCCGATCTCAGCGACATCAGGCGGGCGGCTTCGGCGTTGGCCACCGCGACGCGCCCGTCCGGGCCTAGCATGACCAGGCCATGCGACATGGTGTTGAGCGCGCGATCGAACCGGCGCGTCAGGTTCCCGGCCTGCTTGTGGCCGATGACGGCGGAGAAGAGCACGTTGCGGACATGGTCGGCGCTGTTGATGGTGACGAACGTCAACGGGAAGATCATCAAGCCTAGGACGACAGAAGCCATATCCATGCGCAGGATGAGCGCAAGAGCCGCGGGCCCGACGAGGGTCAAGGAAAAAATCTGGACCATGCGCATGGAGCCGTAGCTTCGTCCGACAACCGTTACCAGGGTCGTCAACGACAACGACACCGACGCCAGTTCAGCAAATTGATCAGGACGCAGGTAGATCGACACGAAGCAGAATGACCCCAATGCGAGGCCCTGCGCGCTGCCTTTGAGAATGTAATTGCGCTCTATCGCTTCTGCCTCTGCGACACTTGCTATGGTGCCGCCCGCTCTATGGAAGCCTCGGATGCTGAAGTACCGCCAGAGGCTGGCCGATAGCAGAACGAAAGCCAATGTCAGATAAAGCAGATCCTGCGTACGCAGGTAGACCATGAAGCCGAGAATCCAGTAGCATACGCCGCCGATCGCGACCATGCCGGCGTTGTCGAACAATGCCCGCACGAACTGGATATAGACATCCGCCGGGATGTTCTCGGTCTTTGTTCTACCCATGCCGCTGGCCCAACGCTACGCCTTGTCATGCCACACCCGCCTTAAGAAAGGCTTAGAACGGCGTTCAACCCCGGTTGCGGAGGGTTGCAGCAGGCGGGACAGACCAGGGAATCCGGGAGTTCTGGCGCGCCGTCAATGCGCCGGCGCGGTCACTCGGCGGCGCGAAGCGTCGTCTCCGCCGGAGCCTGGGCCAGACGCTCGATCAAGCGCGAGCGCTCGCCCGCCGCCTTCGCGGCGCTGGCCTGCCGGACATGGCCGTAGCCGCGGATCAATGCCGGCACGGAGGCCAGGGCTGTCGCGGCCTCCACCCTGCCCGGCGCCAGCGCGCCGGCGATGAGGCCGAGATCTGCTTCGTAGTCCCTCAACGCTTGCCGCTCCATGCGCCGCTCGGCCGTGTAGCCGAAGAGGTCGAAGGCGGTGCCGCGCAGGCCCTTCATCGCCGCCAGCAGTCGAAAGCCCTTCATCATCCACGGGCCGAAGCTCGATTTCCTGGGCTTGCCGTCATTGCCGCGGCGGCCAAGGATCGGCGGCGCGAGATGGAACTCAAGCCTCTCGTAGCTCTGGAACTGCTTGGCGAGGTCGGCGGCGAAAGTGCCGTCGGTATAGAGCCTCGCCACCTCATACTCGTCCTTGATGGCCATCAGCTTGAAAAGGTTCCTGGCGACGGCCTCGGTCACCGCGGTCGAGCCCGGCACGGCCTTGCCTTCAGCGGCGCGCAACGCCGCCACGCGGTCGGCGTAGCGCCTGGCGTAGGCGGCGTTCTGGTAGGCGGTGAGGAAGGCGACGCGGCGGGCGATGACATCGTCCAGCGTCTCGGCCGGTTTGGATGCAGGCTTGCCGGTCTGGGCGACAAGGCCACGCACGAAATCGGGCTGATGCGCGGCGCGGCGGCCCCAGCGGAAAGCGGCGATATTCATCGCCACCGCCTCGCCGTTCAATTCTATCGCCTTTTCAACGGCTTCGGCCGAAAGCGGCAGACCGCCATGCTGGAAGGCGAAGCCAAGCATGAACATGTTGGCGCCGAGCGAATTGCCGAACAGGGCGGTCGCGGTGCGGGTGGCGTCGAAGAAATGCGCCTTGTCGTCGCCGGCAGCCGCTCGGATCGCCTTCTTCAGCCGCTCGACCGGCAGCGAGAAGTCGGCGGAACGGGTGAATTCGCCGGGCATGATCTCGGCGGTGTTGGCGAGGAAAATCGTGTGGCCCTCGCGGACCGCGCCCAGCACCTTCTTGGCGCCGGAGACGACGAGGTCGCAGCCGAGCACAAGGTCGGCCTTGCCGGCCGAGACGCGAATGGCGTGGATGTCCTCAGGCGTCGGGGCGATGCGGACATGGGTGAAGACCGAACCGCCCTTCTGGGCGAGGCCCGCCATGTCGATCATGCCGCAACCCTTGCCTTCCAGATGCGCGGCCATGCCGA
Organism: Mesorhizobium sp. ORS 3359; assembly: GCA_000824845.1. Taxonomy (GTDB): domain Bacteria; phylum Pseudomonadota; class Alphaproteobacteria; order Rhizobiales; family Rhizobiaceae; genus Mesorhizobium. Next base: position 130,651 of record CCNC01000143.1, read on the forward strand.
GCACCGCGCCGACGGTGACGACGCCGGTGCCGCCGACCCCGTCGATGATCGCCGCCCAGCCCTGGTTGCCCATGCGCAATTCCACCGGCGCGGGCACGCCGTCCAGCGGATCGGCTCTGCCGGCGATCCCTTCGGCCTTCCTTATCTTGCCGCCATGGACGGTGACGAAGGACGGGCAGAAGCCGTTGAGGCAGGAAAAATCCTTGTTGCAGCTCGACTGGTCGATGCGGCGCTTGCGGCCGAATTCGGTCTCGACCGGCTGGATCGAGACGCAGTTGGACTGCACGCCGCAATCGCCGCAGCCTTCGCAGACCAGCTCGTTGATGAAGACGCGCTTGTCCGGATCGGGGAAGGTGCCGCGCTTGCGGCGGCGGCGCTTTTCCGCGGCGCAGGTCTGATCGTAGAGCAGCACCGAAACACCTTTCACGTCCCGCAATTCGCGCTGGACGAGATCGAGATCGTCGCGGTGGTGGATGGTTATGCCGGCCGGGAAATCGGCCTTGCCGGCATATTTGCCGGGCTCGTCGGTGACGACGGCGATGCGCTCGACGCCCTCGGCGCGCACTTGCCTGGCGATCATGTCGACGGTCAGGCCGCCCTCATGCGGCTGGCCGCCGGTCATGGCGACGGCATCGTTGTAGAGGATCTTGTAGGTGATGTTGGCGTCGGAGGACAGCGCGAAGCGGATCGCCAGCACGCCGGAGTGGTTGTAGGTGCCGTCGCCGAGATTCTGGAAGATGTGGTCGCGCTTGGAGAACGGCGCCTGTCCGACCCATTGCGCGCCCTCGCCTCCCATGGCGGTGAAGCCGACGGTGTTCCGGTCCATCCACAGGGCCATGAAATGGCAGCCGATGCCGGCGGCGGCCAGCGAGCCGTCCGGCACCTTGGTCGAGGAATTATGCGGGCAGCCCGAGCAGAAGAAGGGCGTGCGCGAGCCGATATCGAGCGTGTCGGCGAGCATCGCCTGGAACTGGCGCAGCTTCGCCACCCGCGCCGCGATCTCCTCGGACGGGCCGATGGTGCGCAGGATCCGCTCGCCGAGCGCAATCGCTATTTCGTTCGGATCCAGCGCACCCTTGGCCGGAAACAGCCAGTTGCCGCGCTCGTCCTTCTTGCCGACGATCACCGGCTGGGTGGCGGTGCCGTAGAGGTTCTCGCGCAGCTGCACCTCGATCAGCGAGCGCTTCTCCTCGACGACGACGATGGTCTCGAGGCCGCGGGCGAAGTCGGCGATGTGCTGGAAATCCAACGGCCACGGACAGCCAACCTTGAACAGGCGGATGCCGATGCGGTTGGCGGCCGCTTCGTCGATGCCGATATCCTCCAGCGCCTGGCGGACGTCGAGATAGCTCTTGCCGATGGTGATGACGCCGAGCTTGGGATTGCGGCCGCCGGAATAGACGATGCGGTTCAGCCCATTGGCTTGGATGAAGGCCGAGGCGGCGGCGCGCTTGTACTCGTGCAGCCGCTCTTCCTGGCCGAGCATGTCGATCTCGTGGCGGATGTTCAAGCCGCCCGGCGGCATGTCGAATTCGGGAATGACGATGCCCAGACGCTCGATCGAGGCGTCGACCGAGGCCGTCGATTCGATATTGTCCTTGACGCATTTGATCGCCGCCCAGGTACCGGCGAAGCGCGACATGGCAAAGCCGTAGAGGCCGTAGTCGATGATCTCCTGGACGCCGGCCGGATTGAGGATCGGCACCATGGTGTCGACAAAGAGGAATTCCGTGGCATGCGCGTTGGTCGAGGATTCGGCCATGTGGTCGTCGCCCATCAGGGCAAGCACGCCGCCATGCTTGGAGGAGCCGGCAAGATTGGCGTGGCGGAAGACGTCGCCGGACCGGTCGACCCCCGGGCCCTTGCCGTACCAGACCGAAAAAACGCCGTCATGCGTGCCCTCGCCCAGCAATTCGGTCTGCTGCGAACCCCAGCAGGCGGTGGCGGCGAGTTCCTCGTTGAGGCCCGGTTGGAAGACGATGTCGGCTTGCGCAAGCTGCTTCTTCGCCCGCCACAGCTGCATGTCGAGGCCGCCTAGCGGCGAGCCGCGATAGCCGGAAACGAAGCCCGCGGTGTTGAGGCCGGCGCGACGGTCGCGCTCGCGCTGCATCAGAAGCATGCGCACGACGGCCTGCGCGCCGGATAGGAAGATGCGCTCCTTGCCAAGGTCGAACTTGTCGTCGAGCGCGACGTCGTGCAGCGTCATCAGGTATTTCCTCTGCGGAGGCGCGCCTCACATCAGGCAGCCAACGTCCGAGTGGGACGTCGCAGTCTTTCGTCCCTAGGCGGTGAGGTCAAACAAATTCGCAGAGGCCAGATAACACGCAACAAACGGTCTGGCGAGTGGCCGGCGGCGCATGCAAGATCATGCTAACCGCTTTGTGAGGAACAAAAATTTCGTGGCTCAGGTCGCTTTGGAGCAATCCGGCTTCTGGGCATCGGGCAGCTTGCCGTCAGGATGGCCGGCAAGGTCCGGGTTGAGCTCGTATTTCGGCCCGATCACCAGTGGCCGGTCCGGCAGCATCGTCTGGTCCTCGGAGGAGGTCATCGTGGTGTCGATGCTCTGCAGCAGCGTGCCGCTCGCATCCTCGATGCGGATCGAGACGGAATAGGGTTTATCTTTGACCACGCAGGTGAGCGGCGGGCTGGTGAGCGTGATGTGCGGCAGCTTCGGCCAGATCTTCTGGTTGACGATGAGCGGGTCGCCGCCGGCGGGATTCTGGAAGCTCACCACCGCGACCTGACCGTCGACCATCGGCCGCAGCGGCTTCAGCGTGATGACATAGGTGGCGATGGCCAGCCGGTAGTTGAACTCGAACAGTTTTCCCGAGATGGCGAAGAGTTGATCCTTGCCGGTGTCGCGGCAGGCGCCGAGCGCGACAGCGGCGACCAGGGCGGCGCCGATCAAAGCCGAACGTGACAGTTTTCTAAGCATTGGGAACCTCCCTCGCCGCCGTGCGGCGGCGGTAATAGCGGTTTGCCTTCTGGCGGTTGCCGCAGACAGCCATGTCGCACCACAAGCGGCTGGCGTTGCGGCTACGGTCGACGAACAGCCAGCTGCAATTGGGGCAGATCCTCAGCCTCGCCACCGTTTCGTCGCGCAGCAGCGACAGCGCCGAGACGGCCAAAGCCGCCTCGAAGGCGATCGGCGTTCGCGGGTCGCCGAAAGGCTGGCCAGGCGTTGCGATCTCGGTCGCGCTGCCGGACAGCCCGCTGGCGCAGGCCGTGAGGAAATCGGGCAGGTGGCTGGTCGCCACCGCGCCATTCGATACGGCATGGCGAAACAGGCGATCGGTCGCTTCGCGGATCGAGATGACGGTCGGTTTGATCTCGCCCGGCTCCGGCGCCCGCAGCCGCCGGCCGCCGAGCTCGGCGGCGCGGAAGCCGCTGGCCGCCTCGGCGAAACGGGCGATCTCGGCCGGGTCGTCGAAACGGTCGAAGGACTTTTGCGGATCGTTGCGCAGCACCACGGTGTTCGCCGTGTCGAGCGCAAGGATGCCGCCGGTGAAGCGGTGCGGGGTCCAGGAAACCGTCATACCAGAAATCTAACCGATAAAACGTGTTTGACAAGTTAGATTCCGAATGTAACGCTCCATGCAGGGTCGCGTCGTGCGGCCCAGGGACGCCGCATGCTCTATTTCTTCCAGCAGGTGCTGAACGGGCTGCATTCAGGCGCGCTCTACGCGCTGCTCGCCTTCGGCTATGTGCTGACCAACGGCATCCTGCACCGCACCAACCTAGCCTATGGCGCGCTGTTCGCCTTTTGCGGCCAGACGATGATCCTGACCGCAGCCTTCGGTTATCAGGCACTGTGGCTGACGCTGACCGTCGCGGTGGCGCTCGGCGTGGCCGCGGCCCTGCTCTACGCCGCGCTGATCAGCCATGTCCTGTCGCGCAGCGTGTTCGAGAGGCTCGCCGACCGCTCGCCCAACGCCATCGTGGTGACGACGCTCGGCATCTTGATTTTCCTGTCGGAGGCAAGCCGCATCGCCGCCGACACGCATGATCTCTGGCTGCCGCCGATGCTCGCCGATCCCGTCATTTTCGCCGAAGGTGAAGGGTTCAAGGTCACGCTCACCGTCATCCAGCTGCTCGACTGCGCGGGGGTCGTCGCGCTGGTGGCGCTGGCGGCCTGGCTGTTTTCGCATTCGCGCTTCGGCCGCGCCTGGCGTGCCGTCTCCGACGATCCGAAAGCAGCGGCGATGTGCGGAGTCGATGTGCGCGCGGTGTTCCGCCGCGCCGTGCTGTTCGGCGGTTTCTGCGCGGCCCTGGCCGGGGTGCTTGCCGGCCTCTACTACGGCAATGTGTCCTTCGGCACCGGGCTGGTCTACGGCCTGAAGATCCTGTTCGTGACGGCGGTCGGCGGCTACCTGTCGCCGCTTCGGGCGGCCCTTGGCGCCGCGGCCTTCGGCATGGCTGAATCGCTCTGGGCCGGCTACTTCCCGCTCGAATGGCGCGACGCCTGGATCTATCTCTTCCTCGTCGCCATGCTGGTGCTGATCGGCGCCGGGCGCGACCAGGCCAAGATCGCGTAAAGCGCGTCGCGATCTTTCAGATTCGCTCCATGCGCTTTAGGTTTTTGGTTTTGCGCATGTCTTTATCCCGAAACCGGTTCCCACTTTCGGGAGACATGCTTTAAGCATCCCAGACTTTGGTTGCATGACGCATCGTCAGGGGGCGGCATTCGGCCTCTGCGCGGCTTATCGATCTGCTCGGCGCGGCTTTGCCATGTTGACCTGCCGGACCACGCACTGCATACCGTTGGGCCAGGCGACGCGACACCGGAGGGGGAATCGGGCGCGCCGCATTGTGAGGGAGGATATGCATGGCAGGGCTTCTCGCTCTATCCAGGACGATCGACCGCATCAACGAGTTCATCGGCCGCTGGGTCTCTTGGCTGATCCTGCTCGCGATCCTCGTGAGCGCCGGCAATGCCGTCATCCGCAAGGTGTTCGACACCTCGTCCAATGCCTGGCTCGAACTGCAATGGTATCTGTTCGGCGCCGCCTTCATGCTGGCCGCGGCCTACACGCTGAAGCAGAACGACCATATCCGCATCGACATCGTCTACGGCATGTTCTCGCGGCGCGTGCAGCACTGGATCGACCTGCTCGGCCACCTGTTCTTCCTGATGCCTTTCGTCGTGCTGATGGTGGTCTATTTCGTGCCTTATGTGTCGCTGTCCTTCCACAGCGGCGAGATGTCGACCAATGCCGGCGGCCTGATCGTCTGGCCGGCCAAGGCCATTCTGCTCGTCGGCTTCTTCCTGCTGGCCCTGCAAGGCGTTTCCGAGATCATCAAGAAGATGGCCATCATGCGCGGCGACATGGACGATCCCAATCCCTTCATATCGGCGCATGAGCAGGCCAGGCTCGAGGCGGAGGCGCTGGCCGAGGAAGCCAAAGCCATCGCCGGCGAGGTCCGCCCATGATCGAGTTCATCGCGCAGAACATGGCGCCGATCATGTTCGCCTCGCTGATCATCTTCCTTTTGATCGGCTACCCCGTCGCCTTCTCGCTCGCCGCCAACGGCCTGCTGTTCTTCTTCATCGGCGTGCTAGTCTCGCCCTATTCCGGCGGGTCGATCAACCTCGCCTGGCCGCTGCTGCATGCGCTGCCCGACAATTTCTACGGCACCAGGGTGATGTCCAACGACACGCTGCTGGCGATACCGTTCTTCACCTTCATGGGCATCGTGCTCGAGCGCTCAGGGATGGCCGAAGACCTCCTCGACACGATCGGCCAGCTGTTCGGGCCGATCCGCGGCGGCCTTGCCTATGCGGTCATCTTCGTCGGCGCGCTGTTGGCCGCAACGACCGGCGTGGTGGCGGCCTCGGTCATCGCCATGGGGCTGATCTCGCTGCCGATCATGCTGCGCTACGGCTATGACCGGCGGCTGGCGGCGGGCGTCATCGCCGCCTCCGGCACGCTTGCCCAGATCATCCCACCCTCGCTGGTGCTGATCGTGCTCGCCGACCAGCTCGGCCGTTCGGTCGGCGACATGTATGCCGGCGCCTTGATCCCGGGCATCGTGCTGACCGGCATCTACATGCTCTACATCCTGATCATGTCGATCGTCCGGCCGAACTCGATGCCGGCGCTGCCGCTTGAGGCCCGCACGCTCGGCCACGGCGTGCTGTCGCTGATCGTGGCGCTGCTGATTGCCGGCGCGATCTCCTACGGCGCCTATCGCTATCTTGCACCGACACAAGGCGACAATGCCGACATCCTCGGCTTTGCCGTCGGGGTCATCGTCATCTATGTCGCCGCCATTGTCGACCAGCGGCTGCGCATCAACATGATGTCCAAGCTGGCGCAGCAGGTGGTAATCGTGCTGATCCCGCCGCTGGCGCTGATCTTCCTGGTGCTGGGCACAATCTTCCTCGGCATCGCCACGCCGACCGAGGGCGGCGCCATGGGCTCGGTCGGAGCATTGATCATGGCGGCGGCCAAGGGGCGGCTGTCGCTCGACGTCGTCAAACAGGCGCTCGCCTCGACGACCAGGCTTTCCTCCTTCGTGCTGTTCATCCTGATTGGCGCGCGCGTCTTCTCGCTGACCTTCTACGGCGTCAACGGCCACATCTGGGTCGAGCATCTGTTGACCTCGCTGCCCGGCGGTGAGACGGGCTTCCTGATCGGCGTCAACATCCTGGTCTTCGTGCTTGCCTTCTTCCTCGATTTCTTCGAGCTCGCCTTCATCATCGTGCCGCTTTTGGCGCCCGCCGCCGACAAGCTCGGCATCGACCTGATCTGGTTCGGCGTGCTGCTCGGCGTCAACATGCAGACCAGCTTCATGCATCCGCCATTCGGCTTCGCGCTGTTCTACCTACGCTCGGTCGCGGCCCGCGTGCCTTACCTGGACAGGATCACCGGCAAGCAGATCGCGCCGGTCTCTACCGGGCAGATCTATTGGGGCGCCGTGCCGTTCGTCTGCATCCAGGTGATCATGATCGGGCTCACCATCGGCTTCCCGCAGATGGTCATGCGCTACAAGGGAGCGGCGGTGGAGCCCAGCACGATAGACCTGAAGCTGCCCGACATGCCTTCGCTGTCGCCGCTCGGCACGCTGCCCGCCGGTAACGGCGCGGCACCGGCCAATGGCGGCGCGCCGGCGGCGCCCGGCACGCCCGACCTGTCGCAGCCGCCCAGCTTCGGCGACGCGCCGGCCAAGCCGGCGGCACCGGCGCCCGACCTCTCGCAGCCACCCAAATTCAACTAGGACATTTCACCGTTTCACAGAAACGCCGAAATGTCCTATCTCTTTGTTTTGACGCAATTTCGGACGGAAAACCGCTTCACACTTTTCCTGAAATTGCTCCGAGGTGGACCATGAGAGCCGTGCGGCTGGAAGCGGTGGGCAAGATCGGATTGCGCGAGGTTCCCAAGCCCGTTCCCGGGCCCGAGGACGTTCTCGTGCGCATCGAGGCCTGCGGCGTCTGCGGCACCGACCGGCACCTTTTCCACGGCGAGTTCCCGTGCACGCCGCCGGTGACGATCGGCCATGAATTCTCCGGCGTCGTGGAAGCCGTCGGCACGGCAGTGTCCGGCATTGCCGTGGGCGACCGCGTCACCGGCGATCCCAACATAGCCTGCGGGCGCTGCGCCCACTGCCATGCCGGCCGCGTTAATCTCTGCAGCAATCTCAGCGCCATCGGCATCCACCGCGACGGCGGCTTTGCCGACTATGTGCTGATGCCGCAAAAGCAGGCCTTCCGGCTCCCCGAGGATCTCAAGCCGGCGCATGGCGCCTTCTGCGAGCCGCTGGCCTGCTGCCTGCACGGCGTCGACCTGGCAGCGATCCGGCCGGGCGCGTCGGTCGTGGTACTCGGCGGCGGCGTCATCGGCCTGCTCGTCGTGCAACTGGCGAAGCTCGCCGGTGCTGCGACCATCATCCTGTCGACCAGGCAGGCCTCGCGCCGCGCGCTTGCCGAGGTGCTCGGCGCGACGGCAACGGTCGATCCAAGCGACGCCGATCCGGTCGCAGCCATCGCCGGGCCGAATGGTTTGACGCCCGGCGGCGTCGACGTGGTGCTGGAATGCGCCGGCGTGCGCGACACGGTCGAACAGTCGATGCGGATTGCCAAGGCCGGCGGCACGGTCGTGATCGTCGGCGTGGTGCCGCAAGGCATGAAGGTGGAGATTGAGCCGTTCGATCTCTTGTTTCGCGAGTTGAAGGTGCTCGGCTCCTTCCTCAACCCGTTCACGCATGCAAGGGCGGCGCAGTTGATTGCCTCGGGGGCAATCGAGATCGATAGGCTGATCTCAAGGCAGGTCAGCCTGGAGGAGGCGCCGGACGTCATCGCCAATCCGCCGGCGCCGGGCGAGGTCAAGGTGCTGGTGGTGCCGGGACGAGGCTGAGACGCGGTTCTCCCTTCCCCCCTTGTGGGAGAAGGTGTCGCCGAAGGCGACGGATGAGGGGTGCTCCAGATTGGCGCGGACGGCACTCCGTCCAACACCCCTCATCCGTCTCGGCGCTGCGCGCCGATCCACCGCCCGGGGGCGAGCCACGCGTCTCGCGCGGTCCTTCGGACCCCACAAGGGGAGAAGGTAAGGCTCAGCTTACAGCTTGCCGTTGCGCTGCTGCACCATCATGAAGGTGTCGTAATTGTATTCGGCGACCTGAGCCCAGAGATAGTGCTCCTTGCGGAAGCCCTTGATCGATTCCCAGATCTTCTTGAACGGCGCGTTGTTGGCTTCCATTTCGGCATAGACTTCGTTGGCCTTTTCGAAGCAGGCCGCCAGGATTTCCTGGCTGAAAGGCGCCAGCTTGGCGCCGCCGGCCACCAGCCGCTTCACCGCCGCCGGATTGAGGAAGTCGTATTTCTGCAGCATGTTGGCGTCCGCCGCCTGGGCGGCGGTGTGCACCAGCGACTTGTAGGCCGGCGACAGCTCTTCGTATTTGGCCTTGTTGAAGAGCAGGTGCACGGTCGGGCCGCCTTCCCACCAGCCGGGATAGTAGTAATAAGGCGCGACCTTGTAGAAGCCGAGCTTCTCGTCGTCATAGGGGCCGACCCATTCGGCCGCATCGATCGTGCCCTTTTCCAGCGCCGGGTAGATGTCGCCGCCGGCGATCTGCTGCGGCACGACTCCGAGCTTCTGCACGACCTTGCCGGCAAAACCGCCGATGCGCATCTTCAGGCCGGACAAGTCGGCGACCGTGTTGATCTGCTTGCGGAACCAGCCGCCCATCTGCACGCCCGTGTTGCCGCCCGGCAGGCCGAAAAGCCCCTGCGTGGCCAGGAATTCGTTGAACAGATCGATGCCGCCGCCATGGTAGTGCCAGGCATTCATGCCGCGCGCATTGAGCGAGAACGGCACGGCCGCGCCCAGCGCCCAGGTGGGATCCTTGCCCCAGTAGTAGTATGCCACCGTATGACAGGCTTCGACCGTGCCGGCTGCGGTGGCGTCCGCCGCCTGAAGACCGGGCACCAGTTCGCCCGAGGCAAAGACCTGGACCTGGAAATTGCCATCGGTCGCTTCCGACAGCATTTTCGAGAAGACCTCGGCGCCGCCATAGATCGTGTCGAGCGACTTGGGGAAGGACGACGCAAGCCGCCAGGTCACCTTGGGATTGGACTGGGCGATGGCCGGCGTGGCGAGCGCCGCGGCCGCAGCCGCGGCGCCCACGCCGGACGCACCGGCCTTGCGGATGAATGAACGACGATCCATTAAGTTTCCTCCCTTGCGGATCAGCTGACCGATGCCGGGACATTCTCGGTGCCCGGACCGGTTGTCGAGAACCATACACGGGCAAGAAGTCGAGTCCAGCGCCGCGACCCAGCTAGCGGCCATTCGGCCGCCATCTGCAACTATAGTCTAACGCTCACTTCCCTGGCCCATGCGAGGCGGCCAAACTTGCCATGGAAAAGCCGCGTCGGATCGCTTATTTTATAGGCAGAACAATTTCTTGGCCTGATGGAAACCAAACTCAAAATGCAGCAACCGCTCGTCGCCGTCTCAACCGACGTCCGCCAGTTCGACAATTACACCTGGCACGCCGCGCCCCAGCAGTATCTGGAAGCGGCAGTGGCCGGCGCCGGCGTGTTCCCGCTGCTGGTGCCGTCCTTCGGCGACCGGCTCGACCTCGACGAATTGCTGTCGGCGGTCGACGGCGTCATGCTGACGGGTTCGAAATCCAATGTGCATCCTTCGCTTTATGACGGCGACCCGAGCGAGGCCAACGGTCCCTACGATCCGGCGCGCGATGCCACGACGCTGCCGCTGATCCGCAAGGCGCTCGAGCGCGGCGTGCCGGTGCTTGCGATCTGCCGCGGCATCCAGGAGCTGAACGTGGCGCTGGGCGGCACGCTGGGCACCGAAATCCAGGAGCGCGAAGGCTCGCTCGACCATCGCGCGCCGGTGAGCGACAATCAGGACGAGCGCTTTGCCATCCACCAGACGGTCTCGATCAAGCCGGGCAGTTGCCTTGCCGGGGTGTTCGGCGCCGGCGACATCAAGGTCAACTCCCTGCATCGGCAGGGGATCGACCGGCTCGGCTCGAAACTGCAAATCGAGGCATTGGCCACCGACGGCACGATCGAAGCGGTTTCCGTCAAGGACGCGCGGGCCTTCGCGGTCGGCGTGCAATGGCATCCCGAATACTGGGTGAAGTCGGACAGCAATTCCGCCAAGATTTTTCGCGCTTTCGGCGATGCCGTGCGGCTGCACGCGGCGGCAAAGACAGGCGTGCGCGCCGCGGCGGAGTAGATATCGATGTGTCCGCCGCTTGGTGCGAAATTTCGCGATCAGAACTTGTAGCTGACGCCGAAGCGGACAGATTGCGTCGTCACGTGAGTCGGGTAAAGCCACGAGCTATCGGTCGCTGGATTGTCGGTGAACTTCCCGAAATCAGTGTAGCGGTACTCAACGCGGGTGGTCCAATTTTGCGCGAAGGCATATTCAACACCTGCGCCCAACGTCCACCCTGCCTTTGTGTGGGATGAACTATCCGTCGTCGGGCCTTCTTCATAGTGGGTCTTGAAATGAGCAACCGCGAGACCGCCGGTTGCGTAAAGCAATGCCGGGCCCATCGCATAGCCCAAGCGGGCCCGAAGCGAACCTTGGACATCGATCTTGGTGTCGATCGTGCCGGCAAACACCGAATCGACTGAACCGCTCATTCCGGAGGCTTCGATGTCGGCTTCGCCGCCGAGAACGAACGAACCGTAAGCTTGGTTGTAACCAAGATGGATACCGCCGAGCACTCCGTTGGATTTCCAAGAGTCGGCCCAATCTGAATTGCCACTCGATATCGACTGATCATGGCTATCGACGTGGCCCCAACCATAGCCTAGTTGGACGCCAACATAGGCGCCGCTCCAGTCATAGATCGCCGGAGCGGCGGAAAGCGCATCCGCGGCAAAAGCGCTACCCGGAAGGGCAGCAAGAATAGCAGAAGCCAACAAAATCGATTTCATGGACCCACCCCGTAATTTCGCGGCAGTGTAGACCGCTTCGATTGCACCGCAATATAGCCGGGCATCCGGAAGATGCTTTCTTATCTGAAGTTGCACAAAAACCACGCTGGCGCCCGTCTAGCGACCGGTGGACGCCAATGACACCCGATAGAGCCAGCCCGGCAACCAGCTTCACGCCGCTTCTCCACACTCGATCATGTATGGAGAATGATTTCTGAGCGTTAAGCGGGAGATAATGGGCCTGCCGAAGCATTAACAAATGTGGCGAAGCGCCCGGAACGGTTGAACGTTCCATGGGCTGCCAAAAGCCCCCTCAGATGTTCCTGGAATTGCTCTACCCGCGCGCCTTGACGTTGATCGTCTCCGGCACGGGCGTCAGCGGCCGGCGCTCGGTGAACCAGGCAACGAGATTGTCGACGCAGAGATCTGCCATGGCGCGGCGGGTGTGGACGGACGCCGAGCCGACATGCGGCAGAAGCGAAGCATTGGCAGCATCGAACAGGGCGCGCGGCACGTTCGGTTCGTCAGCAAAGACGTCGAGCCCGGCGGCGGCGATGGCGCCGCTCTCAAGGGCGGCTGCCAGTGCTGTCTCGTCCACCGCCGAGCCACGGCCGATATTGACGAAGACGCCGTTCGAACCCAGCGCCGACAAGATTTCGGCATTGATCGCCTTCTCCGTGGAGGCGCCGCCCGGTGCAATGCAGATCAGCGTGTCGACGGCCTCGGCAAGGCCTTTCAAAGTGGCATGATAGTCGTAAGCCACACCCTCGACCTTGCGGCGATTGTGGTAGGCGATCGGCAGGCCGAAGGCTTCAAGGCGGCGGGCGACGGCGCGGCCGATGCGGCCCATGCCGAAAATGCCGACGCTGCGACCGCGCAAGGTAAGCCGGCTCAGGGGATAATTGCCCTTCTTCACCCAGTCGCCGTCGCGCAGCCACTTCTCGGCGGCGTAGAGCTCGCGCACCGTGTTGATCAACAGGCCGATGGCGGTGTCGGCGACCTCCTCGGTCAGGACGTCGGGCGTGTTGGTGACCATGATGCCGCGCTTGGCCGCGTGATTGGCATCGACCGAATCATAGCCGACGCCGAAACTGGCGATGATCTCAAGGTTGGGCAGCGCGTCGATCATCGCCGCGTTGATGCCCGCATAGGAGCCGATGCCGCGCACCGTGGCGCGCATCTCTTCCGTGACCAGCGAAGGGTCGGCACGTTCGATGCGCACAAGCTTGAACGCCTTGTCGATGCGGCTGACGGCATGATCGTTGAAGTCGCCCGGCACCAGGATGGCGACCGGCAATTTTCCTTCTGCACTGGTCATGCACGCTCCACGGGCTTGCCGGTCGACTGCCGCACATGCAGTTCCGGCTTGATCAGTTCCTGCGATGGCCGCACCGCCTGCCCGTTCAATTTGTCGAGCAAGGCGCTCGCGGCGCGGCGGCCGACCTCGCGCTGGCCGTTCCAGACCGTGGTCAGGGCCGGCGTCGCGATTGCCGCCTCCTCGAGATCGTCATAGCCGGTGACCGAGATATCGACGCCCGGCACGAGGCCGGCCCGCGCGATGCCGTTCATCAACCCGATGGCGACCAGATCGTTCCAGCAGCAGGCGGCGGTCGGCTTGTCCTTCAGCGCCAGAAACTGCCCCGCGGCTTCGAAGCCGGCCTGCTTGGTGCGAGGGCCGGGAATGCGCCAGGACGGCTTCACCTCCAGGCCGGCCGCCTCCATCGCGTTAAGATAGCCCTGGTAACGGTCGCGGCCTGTCGAGGTCTGGTCGGTGCCGCCGACCATGGCGATGCGCTTATGGCCGAGCGAGATCAGATGATTGGTGGCAAGTGCGGTGCCATAGGCATCGTCGCCGCGGAACACCGGCACGTCGGCGCCGGCGACGCTGCGCGCGATCAGGACCGCCGGCAGGCCGTTTTCCTCGGCCATGATGATGTCCTCGGCCGGCGTGCCGATGGCCGGCGACATGATGACGCCGTCGGCGCCGAGCTGCAGCAGCGTGTCGATGAAGGTGCGCTGCTTTTCGAGCTGGTCGTAGTGATTGGACAGGATGAAGGTCTGGCGGCTGCGGTCGAGCTCGCTTTCGATCGAACGCAGGATCTCGGCGAAGAACGGGTTCATGATGTCGTGCACGACGACGCCGACGATGCCGGAGCGCGAGGTGCGCAGCGAGGCGGCGCGACGATTGTAGATATAGCCGATGGCGCGCGCGTGTTCCTTGATGCGCTCCCGCGTGGCGCCAGCCACCAGGGGGCTGTCGCGCAGCGCCAGCGATACCGTTGCCGTGGAGACGCCGAGCGCATCCGCGATCGTCGAAAGCTTGATCTTCTGTGCCAGCGCCCTTCGCTCCCCAGGGTCTTCGGATCTACGTCTTTAAATTTTTTAAAACGGCGTTATGCCACCGGACTCGGTGCAAATCAAAGTTTTTTCGCCAGCGCCTCGGCTTCGGTGTCGAGCGAGGCGGAGTTGCGCACGCGAAGCCGGTGCTCGCGGTGGATGATGTAGAGGCCACTGGCAACGATGATGGCAGCACCCAGCAAAGTCCAGCGGTCCGGGAACTGGTGGAAGATCAGCCAGCCTGAGATGATCATCCACACCATCTGCGAATAGGGGAAAGGCGCCAGCTGCGTGGTGGTCGCCAGCCGATAGGCCCTGACCAGCAGATAGTGGCCGCCGGCGCCGAAGACGCCCAGCATCAGGACGACGAACCATTGAAAGCCGCCGTGCGGCAGCGCGGGCGCGAAGGCAAGCATCGGAGCCAGCAGCACCGACGGCGCCAGCGCCGAGAACAATATCAGGCTCTCCGATGTTTCGGTCGAGGACATGCGCCGGGTCATGATGACATAGAAGGAGTTCGACAGCATCGAGCCCAGCGCGAAGAGATGGCCGATGCCGAACACGCCCACGCCCGGCCGGGTGATGATCAGGACACCGACAAAGCCGGTGAGGATCGCCAGCCAGCGCCGCCAGCCGGCCCATTCGCCGAGCAGCGGGCCGGCAAGGGCGGTGATGACCATCGGGCCGAAGAAATAGATCGACGTCGTCTCGGCCAGCTGCAGCGTCTTCAGCGCCAGGATGTTGAACATGGTCGAGCCGAAAAGCATGCAGCCGCGCAATATATGGGCCGGCAGGTTGTTGGCGCGAAAGCGCGCCGGCTCGCGCCAGCCGCGCAGGAAGACGCCGACAAGCAAGACATGGACGGTGAAGCGGGCCCAGGCGACGATCAGCGCCGAGACGCCGGCCAGCACCAGATATTTGCTGGAGGTGTCGAGAAAGGTGAAACAGACATAGACGCAAAGCATCAGAAGCATCGCCGCGGGCGGCGTTGCGCTGTCGTCTTGAGTTCGGGAAACAGACAAAATTCAGGCCGAAGGGAAGCAAAGGCGGAGGTCCCACCTTTGCGGCAATCAAAGCTCGCCGGCAAGCCAATTGTCCGGTGTGGCCGGACCAAAATCGGCCACTGCAACAACGCGGCTGCACTCAAGCATGCATGCGGGCGCCCTTGGTGATCTTGTCGACCAGCTTCTTCTCGCCGCGCAGGGCGATGCCGACGACCTTGGCATCGTCCGGCGCGAATTCGGCGAAGACGGCGCGGTTGGCTACGTCGTGGCCGGTCGAAAACATCTCCTCCACATAGGCGGATGTCGTCACGCCGCGCTCCAATGACCGGCGATGGATCGTTCCGAGCGCCGCGGCGTCGGCCGACAGGACGATGACCGGCTGGACCGACATCGGATTGTAGAGGTTGCCGGCACGGTCGCGATACGGCTCGCCGATGATCTCGGGGAATTGCGCGACGATGCCGCTGGTGAGGAAGGCGGTGACGTTGAGCTTCTGCCAGACCGGCAGATCCTCTCTGAGAACAATTGCAATTTTCGTGTCGAACACCAAGATTGAGACTCCGGGATGGCCCGTGACGGGCGGAACAGGGCGATGGCGCAGGCTCTAGGCGCAGAAGCGAAGCAAGGTCTTGAACGTTCGTGCGCGGACGCGACCAATGGCGATCGCATTGTTTCGGCGCCGGGCGGGTCGGGCCTCGAACGCATCGAGGCGCGTTTCCACGGCAACGCCTTCGAGCCGCACCGGCACGACACCTATGCCATCGGCGTGACATTGCACGGCGTGCAGCGCTTCCATTATCGCGGCGCGCTGCAACATAGCATGCCCGGCCAGGCGATCGTGCTGCATCCGGACGAATTGCATGACGGCGGCGCCGGCACGGAAGACGGTCTGCGCTACCGGATCCTCTATCTGGAGCCGTCCCTGCTGCTCGACTGCCTCGACGGCGAGCCGCTGCCTTTCGTGCGTGACGCGGTGGTCGACGATCCGGCGCTGCGAGACACGCTGCTCTCGGCGCTGGCGCCGCTGAACGAAGAACTTGGCGACCTGTTCGTGGCGGATTTCGTCGCGCAGCTGGCGCAACAGCTGAGACGCCACGCCGGAAAGCCGGCAAAATCAACAGGCAAGACCGCGTGGCGCGCGGCGGCACTTGCCCGAGACTATCTTGCGGAGAATGCCGAGCGTGCGGTGCGTTCCGACGAGTTGGAGGCCGTTACCGGCCTCGACCGCTATGCGCTGTCACGCCATTTTCGCGCCACCTATTCGACCAGCCCGCATCGCTTCCTGTTGATGCGCCGGCTGCAAAGAGCGCGGCGCATGATCGCCGAGGGAGAACCGCTGGCGGAGATCGCCGCCGGTGCCGGCTTCAGCGACCAGAGCCATTTCAATCGGCATTTCAAGAAGGCGTTCGGCATGACGCCGGGGCGCTGGGCGACGCTGGTGCGCGACGCGTAGCGTCGTCGCTCAAGGGCGAGGCGTCCGGTGATGGCGCTTAGGCGCGACGCGTAGCATCGTCGCCCTTTTCAGCTAAAATCCTTGGTCGGTGCGTGAAGCGACGATGCTGCGCATCGCGCTTTCGGAACAATGCCGACGTGGGTGCGTGGAGCGACGACGCTGCGCGTCGCGCTTTCACGCTTCATCCATCTCCGCGTCGTCGTCGATCAGGACCAGATCTTCGTTCGACAAATTCGCCTCGATGCGGGCGAGCAGCTTGAACAGCGCCTTCTGGTCCTTCTTGTCGAGGCCCCTCAGCGCCTGTTTCTCGGTCTTCTTGACCGATTTTTCGATGGCGCGAATTGTTTCGCGGCCGGACTCGGTGAGGAAGATATGGGCCTGGCGGGCATCTGCGTTGGAGGCCCGCTTTTCGAGGAAACCCTGCGCCTGCAGCCGGTTGATGGTCTTGGTGATGGTCGGCGGCCGCACGCCGAGCTTGCCGGCTAGGTTGCCGGGGGTCTGGCCGTCCTCGCGGTCGAGCGCCAGCATGATCTGGTCCTGGCCGGCGTAGAAACCATGGGCCAGAAGCCGCGCCGCGAGCGCCGTGCGCGCCAGCCTCGCCGCCGAATGCAGCCGGCTCATTGTCGCTGTCTTGTCCGCCTTGGCCATGGCCATTCCCTCTTCGGCCCAACCGGCGCGGCCAGCATAGAGGCTGTCCGACGATTGGCAAATGACGATCTCTAAGAAACCGGCTTGCGGAACGCTTTGCCGGCAAGCATTGCGGTGCCCGTGCAGGTGATGCCAGATGTTTATTTCAGTTAGATGACAAACGACTTTTGAGGAGCGGAGATTCACAGCGGCAAAGGGGAACGGCCATTGGGAGCGCACGCGGCTCCCCGTTTGGTCGGCCTCGACCGCCACCAAATCCTTCCTCGCCGCCATCCCCGTCAGAGGGTCCGCCTGGCCTATTGGTTTGACGCGTGCAAAAGCGCGACACCCGTCCTATATGAGGCCGACAATCCAGATTTTTCGAGACCAAGATTTCGAGGCAAGCCATGAGCGATGCACAGACGCAAATCCCCGTAACCGTTCTCACCGGCTATCTCGGCGCGGGCAAGACGACGCTGCTCAACCGCATCCTGTCGGAGAACCACGGCAAGCGCTACGCAGTCATCGTCAACGAGTTCGGCGAGATCGGCATCGACAACGACCTGATCGTGGAATCCGACGAGGAAATCTACGAGATGAACAATGGCTGCGTGTGCTGCACGGTGCGCGGCGACCTGATCCGGGTCGTCGAGGGCCTGATGCGCCGGCCCGGCCGCTTCGATGCCATCGTCGTCGAGACCACCGGCCTCGCCGACCCGGTGCCGGTGGCGCAGACCTTCTTCATGGATGACGACGTGCGCACCAAGACCAAGCTCGACGCGGTGGTGGCGCTGGTCGACGCCAAGCACCTGCCGCTGCGCTTGAAGGATTCCAAGGAGGCCGAGGACCAGATCGCCTTCGCCGATGTCGTGGTGCTGAACAAGACCGATCTCGTCACGCCGGAAGAACTGGAAAAGGTCGAGGCGACGATCCGCGCCATCAACCCGGCGGCAAAGATCCATCGTACGCAGCGGTCCGGCGTGGCGCTCGACGAAGTGCTCGACCGCGGCGCCTTCGACCTGTCGCGCGCGCTGGAGAACGATCCGCATTTCCTCGAGGCGCATGACCACGATCACGACCATGAATGCGGCCCGGACTGCGACCACGACCACCATCATCATGACGGCCACGATCACCATCACCACCATGCTTCCGACATCCATGACGTGACGGTGAAGTCGGTGTCGCTGCGCGGCGGCGAGATGGACCCGAAGAAATTCTTCCCCTGGATCGAGAAGGTGACCCAGATGGAAGGGCCGAACATCTTGCGGCTGAAGGGCATCATTGCGCTCAAGGGCGACGAGGACCGCTATGTGCTGCAGGGCGTGCACATGATCCTCGAGGGCGACCATCAGCGCGCCTGGAAGGACGGCGAGAAGCACGAGAGCCGCCTGGTCTTCATCGGCCGCGATCTCGACGCCGAGCGGCTCAGGAAGAGTTTTGAAGCCTGCCAGGCGGCCTAAGCGCCGAATTGTTGATCCGAAGGGATTGATTGTGGTTTCATGTACACATATCATGTGTACATGAAACCGAGGAGACTCCTTATGTCGCGGCCGGCCGACCAGAAGACTGAGCGCTATCAAATTCGGATCGCGCCCGCCCAGAAGGCAATGATCGCGCGCGCCGCTGCACTCTCGCATCAGGACGTTGCCGACTTCATCCTCAACAAGGTCGTTCCCGAGGCACAGGCTGTGATCGAAGCTGCAGAGGTCACAAAAGTTTCCGACCGTAATTTCACACGTATACTCGACCTGCTAGAGAATCCGCCGAAACCCAATGCAAAACTGCGAGCGGCGATCGCGGCCCTGCCGGATACGCTGTGACGCTTCCGTCCTGGCACGAGCAGCCGATTGCGAAACAGCACGATCGGACCTCGTTCGATTGCGGTGACGCGCAGATGAATGATTTTTTGCGGCGGTTCGCGCGACAAAGCCATGAACAAAATGCCGCCAAGACCTTCTGCGCGATTGACGACACGACCACCGGGCGGATTCTCGGCTTTTATACAATCGCGCCGTCAGCAGTAGCTCATGAAGCCGTGCCAGCGACCATGACGAAGGGTTTGGCGCGGCACGAAGTTTCGGGTTTCAAGCTTGCGCGTCTCGCCACCGATCGCCGCGTCGCGAGGCAAGGGCTGGGCGGTCAGTTGCTTGCCGCCGCTGCGCTCCGCTGCTTGCGTCTGGCTGGCGAAGGTGGCGGCGTCCTGCTCATCATTGACGCCAAGAGTGAGCGGGCCGCAAGATGGTACGCCAGCTATGGTGCCGAGCATCTTCAAGGCCAGCCTCTGACGCTGGTGATGCCGCTTGCGACTTTCGCGACGGAATTGCGGACAAAGGGGCTGCTCTGATGCCCTCCCCTCCGAGTCCTTGAGAGACCGCTGCCGATCGCTGGTTGCCGATGCGGGAAACGTCGAGTAAGCCGCCAGATAAATCCAACATCACGTCCATTCAGGAAATCATGCCCACTGTCGCCCCGCTTGATCTCGAAGGCCATTGCGTCGCCGCCGTCTTCCTGAACGACGTGCCGCATTTCGCGCTGGCCGACGGCGCGATCCATCGGCTCGACAATGGGCAGAAGACGGTGCAGGCCAATGACGGGCTGCTTGCCGCCTTTCATGACGCGGCCAACGACCGGCTGATCACCGGAGGCGAGGACGGCAAGGTGTTTGCTGTGAAGGCCGGCGGCGAGGTAAGCGAACTCGCAAGCGCTGGAAAAAAATGGATCACCAGCGTCGCCGCAGGTCCGCAGGGCGCGATCGCCTATGCTTCCGGCAAGACCGCCTTTGTGCGTTTCGCCGACGGCAAGATCAAGGAATTCACCCACCCGCGCTCGGTGGAAGGACTAGCCTTCTCGCCCAAGGGCATGCGTTTTGCCGTCGCCCGTTACAATGGCGCGACGCTGCATTTTCCAGCGGCTGAGGGCAAGCCGGTGGAGCTCGAATGGGCCGGCGCCCATACCGGCATCACCTTTTCCCCGGACGGCGCCTTCCTCATCACCACCATGCAGGAAAACGCGCTGCATGGCTGGAAGCTCGCCGACGGCAAGCACATGCGCATGTCAGGCTATCCCGGCAAGGTGAAGATCCTGTCGTGGAGCGTCAAGGGCAAATGGCTGGCGAGCTCCGGAGCGCCGGCGGCGATCGTCTGGCCGTTTCAAGCCAAGGACGGGCCGATGGGCAAGGCGCCGCTGGAACTCGGCACGCGCGGCAACACGATGGTGACCTGCGTCGCCTGCCATCCGAGCCAGGACGTGGTGGCCATCGGCTATGAGGACGGCATGGTGATCGCGGCGCGCTTCGCCGACGCCAAGGAGGTGCTGCTGCGCCGCCCCGGCAAGGGCGCCATCACGTCGATGATGTGGGACGAGGAAGAGCGCCGCATCGTCTTCGGAAGTGCGGCCGGCGATTGCGGCGTGATTGATATCACCGCCTGATCATTCGGCGCCGCAGGACACATCGCCCTTGAACTCGACTGGATCGCTGCTCGCGCCGGCCGTGCCGTCATAGACCGCGAGCGTGTAGCGCCCGTTATAGGTGCTTTCGTCGCTGGCCTTGGTCAGGATCGTCAGCTCCACCGAGCGGTAGGTGTCCTGGGCTTCGTGCTCGCGATAAACGAGGAGCCGCAACTCCTCGCCGTCGAGCCAATATTGCGTAAGGTTCTGATCCTCGAACACCGTCTTGCGCAAGCTGTCGGCGGCGGGACGGGCCTTGATCTCCAGGTCGCCGCGGAAATTGAAGGTCGGCCCGCCCAGTCCCCGGGTCACGCCGGCGTCGAGCTGAAAGGCGACCTTGGCGTCGTCGACCGAGCACCAGAGGGCGCCGGAGGCGAAACCGCCATTCACTGACGCAAGAAGCACTGCCACGCAAAGAACTGTCCGCATTTCCCCCTCCTCCATGCCCGCCCACAATGAGGCCCCGGCGGCCGCGCCGGGTCAAGAGCGCTGAGCCAACGCCCGTCCCATGCGCGGACAATTGCAGTTTTGCCAAGCCATGGGCAGAGTGCCGCGCGAAACACGGGGGTTTTCATGCAAGCATCGAATCCAGGAACTTCCATTGGCGGCATCGACATCGCCCGTATCGCCGAATTGCGCGAGACGGAAGCGGCCGCCTTCCGCAAGGCGCGGCCGAAATCCGAGGCGAAGCTCGGCAACGGCATCGCCGGCTTCCTGGGCGGCGTGCCGATGCACTGGATGACCGACTGGCCGACGCCGTTCCCGATCCTTGTCGACGGCGCGAAGGGCGCCACCATCACCGATATCGACGGCAACAGGCTCGACGATTTCTGCCTGGGCGACACCGGCTCGATGCTCGGCCATTCGCCGCCGGCGGTCGCCCGCGCGATCCGCCGGCAGGCTGCCCGGGGCCTGACCTACATGCTGCCCAGCGAGGATGCGCTGGCGATCGGCCCGCTCCTGCAGCAGCGCTTCGGCATGCCCTACTGGCAGATCGCCACCACCGCCACCGACGCCAACCGCTTCGCGCTGCGCGTCGCCCGCGCCGTGACGGGCCGTGAAAAGATCCTGGTCTTCAACGGCTGCTATCACGGTTCAGTCGACGAGACGATGGTGCGGCTGATCGATGGCAAGCCGGTGAACCGGCCTGGATTGGCCGGCGAATTCCGCGATCTCACGCGGGCGACCAAGATCGTCGAGTTCAACGACATCCAAGCCTTGGAAGCAGCGCTTGCGGATCGCGACGTCGCCTGCGTCATCACCGAGCCGGTGCTGACCAATTCCTGCATGGTGCTGCCGGATCCAGGTTTCCACGACGCGCTGCGGCGCCTGACGCGGGCGGCCGGCACGCTGCTCCTGATCGACGAGACCCACACGATCTCCACCGGCCCGGGCGGCTATACGCGCAAGTACGGACTGGAGCCAGACCTGTTCGTGCTCGGCAAGCCGGTGGCCGGCGGCGTGCCGGCGAGCATCTGGGGGATGAGCGAGGAGGTCGCCACGCGCTACGCCGCCTATAACCGGACCAAGGAGCCCGGCTATTCCGGCATGGGCACGACGCTGTCGGCCAACCCGCTGCAGTTCGCGGCGATGCGCGCGACGCTGGAAGAGGTGATGACGGAGCAAGCCTATGCGCATATGGACCGGCTGGCGCGCCGGCTCGATGCGGGGCTGACCGCCGTCATCCGGCGCAACAAGCTGCCCTGGCATGTCGCGCGGGTCGGCGCGCGCGTAGAATTCATCTGCGCACCGGGACCGCTGCATGATGGCGCCGAGGCCGAGAAGGCGCATGCGCCCGAGCTCGAAGCCGCCATCCATGTCGCGCTGGTCAATCGCGGCGTGCTGATCGCGCCGTTCCACAACATGATGCTGATCTCGCCGGTGACGACTTCAGCGCAAGTGAGCCGGCTGATTGCCGCCTTCGGCGCGGTTGCGGCCAGGCTTACGGCGTGAGAAAAGCGGCCATGGACAATCCGAACGCCCTAACAACATCGCCTTCCGGCTCGACGCCCGCCGAGGCGAAAGCCTTTCTCGACGCGCATCCGGAGATCCAGGCGTTCGACATCGTGCTGACCGACGCCAACGGTATCGGCCGCGGCAAGATCGTGCGCCGCCATGAGCTGATGGGCATTTTCGAGAACGGAAGGCACCTGCCGATCTCGATCCTCGGCCTCGACATCACCGGCGAGGACGTGCACGAGACCGGGCTGGTGTGGGACACCGGCGACGGCGACCTCAGGGCATGGCCGATCCCGGGCACGCTGGCGCCGCTCTACGGCACCAGCCCGGCCCGCGGCCAGGTGCTGATGTCGATGTATCATCTCGACGGCCAGCCGATGACCTCCGACCCACGGCTGGTGCTGGCAAGGCAGGTGGAATTGCTGGCGGCGCGTGGCCTGCATCCGGCCGGCGCGTTCGAGTTGGAGTTCTTCCTGCTGTCGAACGAGCGCGACGCGGATGGCAAGGTGCAGCCTGCCCGCGCGGTGCTCGACGGCCGTCGCTCGGCCAAGACGGAAGTCTATTCGGTCGACCATCTGCATGGCATGGAGCCGCTGTTTTCCGACATCTACGCCGCGGCCAAGGCGCAAGGCATTCCGGCCGAGACGGTCATTTCCGAATACGCGCCCGGCCAGTACGAGCTGACGCTGAACTACCGCAAGGACGTGATGCGGGCAGCTGACGACCTCGTGATGCTGAAGCGGCTGGTCAGGGCGCAGGCGCGCCGGCACGGCGTCACCGCCTGCTTCATGGCCAAGCCCATCGAGGCCTATGCGGGTTCGGGCATGCATTTCCATGTCTCGCTGCAGGATGACGCCGGCCGCAACGTCTTCACCGAGGCCGCCGGCGAGAAATGGTCGCCGAGCCTGCTCAACGCGCTTGGCGGCCTGATCCACACCATGGCGGAATCGATGCTGGTGTTCGCGCCGCACGCCAATTCATGGCGGCGCTTCGTCGCGCAATCCTACGCGCCGGTGGCGCCGACATGGGGCGTCAACAACCGCTCGGTGGCGCTGCGCGTGCCGGCGGGCGACGCCAGGAACCGCCGCATCGAGCACAGGCCGTCGGGCGTCGACGCCAATCCCTATCTGGTGGCGGCGACTGTGCTGGCCGGCATCGTCAAAGGGCTCGACCAGGGGCTGGATCCGGGGTCAGAGACCACCGGGAACGGTTACGAGCAGCCGAGCGAAAGATCGACCATGCCAGCCGACTGGCGCGCCGCAATCGAGGCGGCCAGAGGCTCCGATTTCCTGAAATCGGCGCTGGGCCCAGACCTGCACCGGACCTTCGTGGCAATCAAGCAGGCCGAATATCTGCGCGTCGCGCGCACGGTCAGCGAGCTGGATTACCATCTTTATCTGCATGAGGTGTGAGCCTCTCTCTCGTAGTTCTGGCGATCACGTTTTGCCGACGCCAATCAAAAGTTATAGCCAATCGCATTTTTGGAACATATCATGAACAAATGGCCATGCTTTCCGTCCGCGAGAAACTGGCGATCCTGTCGGACGCCGCCAAATACGACGCTTCCTGCGCGTCGTCCGGCTCGGCGAAGCGCGACTCGCTGAGATCGGGCGGCATCGGCTCGACGGAGGGTTCCGGCATCTGCCATTCCTACGCGCCGGACGGGCGCTGCATCTCGCTCCTGAAAATCCTGCTCACCAATTTCTGCATCTATGACTGCAGCTATTGCATCAACCGCTCGTCCTCGAATGTGCGGCGCGCCCGCTTCAGCGTCGATGAGGTGGTGAAGCTCACCATGGATTTCTATCGCCGCAACTATATCGAGGGGCTGTTCCTGTCCTCTGGCGTCATTCGCTCGCCGGACGAGACGATGGGCGAGATGGTCGAGGTGGCGCGCAGACTCAGGATCGAGGAAAAGTTCGGCGGCTACATACACCTGAAAACCATTCCGGAGGCGTCGGCCGAGCTGATCGAGAAGGCAGGGCTTTATGCCGACCGTTTGTCGATCAATGTCGAGCTGCCGACGGACGAAGGCGTCAAGAAACTGGCGCCGGAGAAGAAACCGGAAACGATCCGGCTTTCGATGGCCAAGCTGCGCCGCAAGATCGAGGAGAAGGCCGAGCCCACTTTGCAGAGCCGCAGGCGCGAGCGTTTCGCGCCGGGCGGCCAGTCGACGCAGATGATCGTTGGCGCCGACAAGACCTCCGACGACGGCATTTTGCGCGCCAGCGCCCGGCTCTATGGCAGCTATCACCTGCGCCGCGTCTACTACTCCGCGTTCAGCCCGATCCCGGATTCCTCGTCATCGCTGCCCTTGCAGAAGCCGCCACTGATGCGCGAGCACCGGCTCTATCAGGCCGACTGGCTGATGCGCTTCTATGGTTTCTCACAGCCGGAGATCCTGGCCGGCAGCAATGACGGCATGCTCGACCTTGCCATCGACCCGAAACTTGCCTGGGCGCTGCGCAACCGGGGCCGGTTCCCGGTCGACGTCAACCGCGCGGAGCGAGAGGCGCTGCTGCGCGTTCCCGGGCTCGGCACCAAGGTCATCGACAGGATCATCGAGACGCGCCGCCACCGCCGGCTGCGGCTCGAGGATGTCGGCCGGCTCTGCCATTCGGTCGCCAAGGTGCGGCCCTTTATCGTCGCGGAAGGCTGGTCGCCGGGCGCGCTGACCGACAAGGCCGGCTTGCGCCAGGCGATCACCCGCTCCTGCGAGCAGCTTTCCTTGTTCTGACCATGGCAAGAACACAGCTCAACCTCGCCGCTTATGTCGTCCGGCTCGACAGCCAGACCGATTTTGCCGGCTGGCGCGACGCGGCGCGGCGGCTGGCGACGAACGATATTCCGCCGGAAGATGTCGCCTGGCAGGTCGAGCCGGATCGCGAAGGTGGCGCCGGCGAATTGCCGGCTGCGCAAGCCGAAGCGCGGCTGGTCGTGCCGCGCGACTTCATCGAGCGCGCCGAGACGGTGATCTGCCATTGCGACCCCGAGCGCTTCGGCTTTCTCTACCGGCTGCTCTGGCGGTTGCGTTCGGAGCCGAAGCTGCTTTCGATCGCGACCGATCCCGACATCCGGCGGCTGGAGGCGATGGAGAAGGCCGTGCATCGCGACATCCACAAGATGCGCGCCTTCGTGCGTTTCCGGAAGATCGGCGAAGGCGCGGACGAGCGCTATGTCGCGTGGTTCGAACCCGACCATTACATCGTCGAGCGCAACGCCGATTTCTTCGTGCGCCGCTTCACTGGCATGCGCTGGACGATCCTGACGCCGCATGCCTCCGCCGACTGGGATGGCGAACGGCTGGCGATGGGGCCGGGTGCGGCCAAGCGCGACGCGCCAGCGGAAGACGATGCCGAGGCGTTGTGGCGGACCTATTTCGAAAACATCTTCAACCCGGCGCGCCTCAAGGTGAAGGCGATGCAGAGGGAGATGCCGAAGAAATATTGGCGGAACCTTCCCGAGGCCTCGCTCATTCCAGATTTGATAGCAGGAGCGGACAAAGCCGCATCAGACATGATCGCCCGGATGCCAACCAGCCCAGCACCGCACCATGCCAAGGTGAAGGCCAAGCACTGGCCTACGCCCGAGCCGTCCGATGTTGTGGCGCCTGAGGCCGAGGACATTCCGGAGCTGCGCAAGGAGGCGAAAGGCTGCCGCCGCTGCCCGCTCTGGCGCGATGCGACGCAGACCGTCTTCGGCGAGGGACCGGAGAATGCCGACGTGATCTTCGTCGGCGAACAGCCCGGCGACCAGGAGGACCTGGCAGGCAAGCCGTTCGTCGGGCCGGCCGGCAAAGTGTTCGACAGCATCCTCGACGACGCAGAGATCGACCGCCGCAAGGTCTATGTGACCAATGCGGTGAAGCATTTCAAATTTGAGCCGCGCGGCAAGCGGCGCATCCATTCGAAGCCCAATGCCGGCGAAATCCAGGCCTGCCGCTGGTGGCTGGACAAGGAACTCGACCTGATCAAGCCGAACCTCGTGGTGGCGCTCGGCGCGACGGCCGCGCAGTCGCTGCTCGGCAAGGCGGTGCCGATCACCAGGATGCGCGGCGACGTGGTCGAACGCGAGGATGGGTTGCGCGTGTTCCTGACCATCCACCCTTCATTCATCCTGCGCATCCGCGAAGCGGAGGATAAGGAAGCGGAGCGGGAGCGGTTTTTGCAGGATATGCGGAAGGTGAAGGACCTGATGGGGGCTTGAATGATCTGCGCGGTCGAACGGGCCTTGCACCAGGCGCTCGGGCCTGCGACTTCGGAGATTGGCCGAAACACCGGTCGCTTCGTCATCCACGGGCGGAGC
>CCNC01000144.1 GCA_000824845.1 Mesorhizobium sp. ORS 3359
CGAGGATCCATTCCGTTACCTCCACGCGCCGCAACGGTGCAGAATTCTGCTCCGATGCATTCCGTGCCCTAGGTCACGGAATGGATTCCAGGGTCTTCGCGACGGAGCTTCGCTCC
Source organism: Mesorhizobium sp. ORS 3359 (assembly GCA_000824845.1). Taxonomy (GTDB): domain Bacteria; phylum Pseudomonadota; class Alphaproteobacteria; order Rhizobiales; family Rhizobiaceae; genus Mesorhizobium. The sequence goes on from CCNC01000144.1 coordinate 117, forward strand.
TGCTTCGCCCTGGAATGACGACGTTGGCGGCTACCTAACCAGAATCGCCCTCAGATCGTTCACGTTCGTCCCAGTCGGCCCCGGCACGAACAGGTCCCCAACCGCATTGAACGCGGTCCAGGCGTTGTTGGCGGCGAGCATCGCCTTGGCGTCGACGCCCGCCGCCCGCATGCGCGCCACGGTCGAGCCGTCGGCGAAGGCGCCGGCATTGTTCTCCGAGCCGTCGATGCCGTCGGTATCGGCGGCCAGTGCGTGGATGCCGTCGACGCCGTCGATGCCAATGGCGAAGGCGAGCAGGAATTCCGAGTTACGGCCGCCTTTGCCCCTTATGCCATTAATAGGGGCGCGCAGCGTCACCGTCGTCTCGCCGCCGGAGAGGATCAGCACCGGCTTGGCGAAAGGCCGATTGCGGGTGGCCACTTCGCGCGCGATCGCGGCGTGGACGCCGCCGACTTCGCGCGCCTCACCCTCAATCGCATCCGACAGGATGACGGCCTCGATGCCTTGCCGCTTCGCTTCGGCGGCCGCGGCTTCCAGCGAGACGCCGGCGGAGGCGGTCAGATGCACCTCATTGGCGGCAAAGCGCGGATCGTCGGGACGCGGCGCGTCTGCGGCCGGCGAATTGATGTGCGCCATGACCGAGGCCGGCAGTTTCATGCCATAAGCGGCGATCGAGGCCAGCGCATCCGCGCGGCTGCCGGTGTCAGGGACGGTCGGCCCGGAGGCAACCAGCGCCGGATTGTCGCCGGGGATGTCGGAGACGACCAGCGACACCACGCGCGCCGGGTGCGCCGCGGCAGCCAGACGCCCGCCCTTGATGGTCGAGACATGCTTGCGGATGGTGTTCATCGCCGCGATCGGCGCGCCGGAGGCAAGCAGCGCCTCGTTGACGGCGATCTCGTCGGCCAAGGTCAGGCCGAGAGCGGGCGACGGCAGCAGGGCGGAGCCGCCGCCGGAAATCAGCGCCACCACCAAATCGTCGGAGGTCAGGCCGCGCACCTTCTCGAGCAGTCGGCGCGAGGCTTCCAAACCCGCTGCGTCCGGCACCGGGTGCGCCGCCTCGATGATCTCGATGCGCTCGCATCTGGCGCCATAGCCGTAACGAGTGACGACAAGGCCGTCGATCGGACCGTCCCAGACCTTCTCGAAGGCCGCCGCCATCTGCGCCGAGCCCTTGCCCGCGCCGATGACGACGGTGCGGCCCTTCGGCTTAGCCGGCAAATGATTTCGGATTGTCTTTTCCGGGTCGGCGGCGGCGACGGCGGCGTTGAAGATCGAGGTGAGGAAGGTTTTTGGATCGGTCATTTGTCTTCCGGCGGCAATCTGAGCTTGCTCGCATCGACGCCGAGATGCGCGCAGATCGCGTCGACCACGACGCCGTGGTCCTCTCGCTCCGGCAGGCCCGAAACGGCGATGACGCCGATGACGCCGGCGCCCTTCACGGTGACCGGAAAGCCGCCGCCCGCGAGCACATATTCGGCGATGTCGAGCGCTTCGCCGATCTTGAACGTGCGGTCGGGACGCTGCTGCTCCAGCACAAGGCGATAGGTGCTCCTGAGATACCGCTTCACGACATTGATCTTGCGCCGCGCCCAGTCCGGATTGGAGGCGTTGGAGCCCGGCATCGCGGCATAGAAGAGCGGCCGGTCGAAGGTCCTGATGTCGACGATAATCGGCAGGTCTTCCTTCAGCGCCCTGTCCCTGATGGCGGAACCGATCTTGAAGGCGACGGCCTCGTCGAAGGCCGGGAAGACCAGCGTGGCTTCCTGTTTCTTGATCAGAGCGATGTCGTCGGCAGTGGCCATGTCTCTTTCTCCGAAATCCCACCGTCGTTTGTACGACAAGCTCCGTGTGGTCAAGCATCCATCGCGGACGCCCCCTCATCCGGCCGCTTCGCGGCCACCTTCTCCCCGAGGGGAGAAGAGGGTGGGGGCGGGGCTGGGCAAATCCCCTCCCCCCTGGGGGAGAGGTGGATTGCCCCTAATCCGGGGGGGGGGGTCACGCCGCAATCGCGCTTTTCGCCGGCCGGCCCGCCACGTAGACCTCGCGCACAACCCGATCGTCGCCCAGCGTCTGCAGCAGGAAGAGTTCCTCTGCCAGCGTTTCGACCGTTTCCATCCTGAGCCGCATGCCTGGCGTCGAGCGGGCATCGAGCACGACGATGTCGGCATCGGTGCCCTCCTCCAGCGTGCCGACCTTGTCGGCCACCGACAGCGCCTCGGCGTTGCCGCGCGTCAATTGCCAGAAGGACTGGAACGGGTTCAGCTTCTCGCCGTTCAGCGCGATCACCTTGTAGCCCTCGTCCATGGTGCGCAGCATCGAATAGTTGGTGCCGCCGCCGACATCGGTCGCGGCGGCGATGCGCAGCGGCTTCTCGCGCCGGCGATAGCGCTGATAGTCGAACAGGCCGGATCCGAGGAAAAGATTGGAGGTCGGGCAGAACACCGCGACCGAGCCCGACTGCGACAGCGCATCCGCCTCGCGCTCCGACAGATGGATGCAGTGGCCGAACAGGCTCTTTTTGCCGAGCAGGCCGTAATGCTCATAGACATCGGTGTAGTCGCGCGACCAGGGGTAAAGCTCCTGGGTGAAGGCGATCTCGGCGTGGTTTTCCGACAGATGCGTCTGCATGTGCAGGCCGGGATGCTCGCGGCAGAGCGCGCCGGCCATCTCCATCTGCTCGGGCGTCGAGGTGATGGCGAAGCGCGGCGTGATGGCATAGAGCTGGCGGCCCTTGCCGTGCCATTCGGCAATCAGCGCCTTGCTGTCGTCGTAACCAGTTTGCGGCGTGTCGAGCACGCCGTCCGGCGCGTTGCGGTCCATCATCACCTTGCCGGCGATGTTGAGCATGTTGCGCTCATGCGATTCGGCGAAGAAAGCCTCGGCCGATGATTTGTGCACCGAGCAATAGGCGGCGACCGTCGTCGTGCCGTGCCGCAGCATCTCGTCGAGGAACAGCCGCGCGATGCGGCGGCCATGCTGGGCGTTCTGGAATTTCGACTCCTCTGGAAACGTGTATTTGTTCAGCCAGTCGAGCAGCTCGGCGCCGTAGGAGGCGATGATCTGCATCTGCGGCACATGCACATGGGCGTCGAGGAAGCCCGGCAGGATCAGATGCGGACGATGGTCGATCGTCTCGACGCCTGCATCCGCCTTCTTCGAGACATCCGCATAGGTGCCGGCGGCGACGATCCTGCCATTGTCGATCAGCAGGGCGCCATCCTCCTCGTAGCGCCAGGCGGAATGGTCGTCGATCGTTTCGGGCCAGCGCAGGAAGGAGAGCGTGCGGCCGCGCAGAATTTTCGCTGTCATGCTTACTTTCCGGCGCCTTCGAACCAGGCGACCAGAAGGGCCCGTTCCTGGTCGGTGATCTGGGTGACATTGGCGGGCGGCATGGCATGCGCCCAGCCGGCCTGGATGTAGATCTCGCGCGCATGCTCGGCGATGCGCTCGTCAGTGTCGAGCAGCACGCCCTTCGGAGCATGGTAGATGCCTTCATAGACCGGCTCTTCCGTGTGGCACATGGAGCAGCGGCCGAGCACGGTGTCGCGCACCGCCGGGAAATGGGCCGAGGCGATATAGACCTGAGCGGCGGCGGAGGCGGCCGAGGTCTTCGGCTCGCCGGTCAGCACCTTCGGCACGGTCGACAGCCAGACGATGATCAAGAACAGCACGGCAGCACCCAGCCAGGTCCAGGTGGGGTTGCCCTTGCGCGCATGGACCGTGTTGAAATAGTGCCGGATCAGCACGCCGATGATGAAGACCAGCGAGGCGATGACCCAGTTGAACTGCGTGCCGAACGCCAGCGGGTAGTGGTTCGACAGCATCAGGAACAGGACCGGCAAGGTCAGGTAGTTGTTGTGCAGCGAGCGCTGCTTGGCGATCTTGCCGTATTTCGGATCCGGCTTGCGGCCGGCGATCAGGTCGGCGACGACGATCTTCTGGTTGGGGATGATGACCATGAAGACATTGGCCGACATGATCGTGGCGGTGATGGCGCCGAGATGCAGGAAGGCAGCGCGGCCGGTGAAGAGATGCGTGAGCCCCCAGGCGATGAACACCAGCACGCCGTAAAGCACCAGCATCAGCCCGGTATCGCTTTTGCCGAGCGGCGAGCGGCACAGAAGATCGTAGACGATCCAGCCGACGCCGATGGTGGCGAGCGACAGGAGGATGCCGACCGGCGCCGAGATGTTGAGCACGTTGGGGTCGATCAGGAACAGATCGGCGCCGGCATAATAGACCACGCAGAGCATGGCGAAGCCCGACAGCCAGGTGGCGTAGGACTCCCATTTGAACCAGGTGAGGTGTTCCGGCATCTCGGCCGGCGCCACCAGGTATTTCTGGATGTGGTAGAAGCCGCCGCCATGCACCTGCCATTCCTCGCCGAAGGCGCCGGCAGGCAGGCCGGGACGCTGGCGCAGGCCGAGGTCGAGCGCGACGAAATAGAAGGACGAGCCGATCCAGGCGATGCCGGTGATGACATGCAGCCAGCGGACGGCGAAGCTCAGCCAGTCCCAGAAAATCGCGAAATCCATCATTGTGTCGCCCCTGGGAAATCGTCCCCTGCCGATGAGAGCGACTTTACGGTGTGCAGCGCAAACGAAAAGAGGCGAGGCGCGCGATGACTTTCAAAAAAAAATGTAAAATACTAGGCTTACCCTTCATAGCCGTTTGAGAGCCACGCATGGCCTATCTCGACAACATTGCCGTCTTCGTCCGCGTCGTCGAGCTCGGCAATCTGTCGGCGGCAGGGCGCGACATGCGTATTTCTCCCGCCGTCGCCTCCAACCGCATCAAGGAACTGGAAAAGCACCTCGGCGTCCGGCTGTTCAACCGCACGACAAGGCAGTTGATGCCGACCGAGCACGGTACGGTGTTCTACACCGGCGCCAAGCAGGTGCTGGACGCCATCACCGAGGCGGAAGCCGCGGTCGCGGCACTGTCCGGCCAGCCGCGCGGGACCATCAGGGTTACGGCGCCGCTCGGCCTGGGACGGCGGCTGATCGCCTCGGGTATCCCGGATTTCCACGACAAATATCCAGATATCGAGGTGCGGCTGAGGCTCTCCGACCACAATGTCGACATCATGAAGGAAGGCATCGACGTCGCCTTCCGGCTCGGCATCATCGAGGATTCCAGCCTTCGGATGCGCGGCATCATGGAATGCGAGCGCGTGCTGGTGGCGGCGCCGAAATATCTGGAGGCGCGCGGCGAGCCGGCCGAGCCGCAGGAACTGGTCGGCAGGAAGCACGACTGCCTGATGCTGCGCTATGCCGGCGCGCGCGAATATGTCTGGACGCTGCAGACGCCGAGCGGCCCGCAGAAGTTCGAGGTGCACGGCCCTTACGACACTGACGACGGCGACGTGCTGACCGGCTGGGCGCTGTCGGGGCGCGGCATCATCAACAAGCCGCGTTTCGAGGTCGAGCCCTTCATCCGCGACCGCCGGCTGAAGGTGATCCTGCCGCAGACGCCGCCGACGCCGGTGCAGTTTGCCGCCGTCTATCCGCACAAGAAGCTGCAGGACCCGAAGGTGCGGCTGCTGCTCGATTTCATGGCCGAGCGCTGCCAGCGGCTGATCAAGGATATTCTGGCGGGGAAGTAAGGGACCGGCAGCGTTGCGTCGCGGTTGGCCGAAGCCTCCGTGACGTCGTCATCCACGGGCGGAGCGACGCGAAGCGGCGCGCCGACCCGAGGATCCATTCCGTGACCTTCGACGTATGGCACAGCGGAGCAGAATTCTGCATCGTTGGGCGGCGCTTCGACGTCACGGAATGGATTCTATGGTTTGCGCCGCGTCGCTTCGCTCCTTGCTCCGCCATAGAATGACGACCGCGAGGGGCGTTCACGGCTAATCGCCGAAACATGTGGCCGCCAACATGACATTCGGGCCAAGACCTCTGCCTCGACGCAGAAGAAGGCTGGCCGGCAAGTGACAGGCTGGTGGCCTACTCCATCCCGTTGCCATGCGCGAAGAGGGGCCTAGGTTGGTGGCCAGACGTCTGCCCGACTTCAGGGCAGCCGAAGGGCCGCCACATGCATCTCACCGTTTCGCTCGATATCGCCGCCCCCAGCGGACAGGCCGTCCTCGACCTCCGCCAGATCAGCGCGTTCGTCCGGCAGGCGGAGGCGGCCGGTGTCGACATGGTCATCATTTCCGACGCCGCCGACGCGCCATCGACCAGCCCGTTCGAAGCAACCACGCTCCTTGCGGCGCTGGCCACAGTGACGGAGAAGATCGGCCTCGTCGCCAGCGCCTCGACGTTGGCGCACCAGCCCTACAATCTGGCGCGCCGTTTTGCTTCGCTCGACATCATCAGCCGCGGCCGGATCGGCTGGAACGCAACGCTGCAGCAGAACCCGCGCGAGGCGGCGAATTTCAGCCGCCCGGAAGGGTTTTCGGAGGGCGACTTTCGCCGTCGCGGGGCGGAATTCATCAATATCGTACGAAAATTGTGGATCAGCTGGGGGCGCGAAGCGCTGCTGTTCGACAAGGTAGGGGGCCGCTTCCACGATCCGGACAAAATGCACCCGCTGAACCACATCGGCGAATTCTTCTCGGTGCGCGGGCCGCTCAATGTCGCGAGGTCGCCACAGGACAGGCCGGTGCTAGTCATGTCTGGCTTGGCGGAGGCTGACTTTGATCTCGCAAGCACCGCTGCCGACGTTGTCCTGATCGAGGGACAGCCGTCTGAAGCCTTGAAAGTCGTCGTTGACCACCTGAAACGCCGAGCCGCCGCCATCGGCCGCCAGCCGGAGACGGTGAAGGTACTGGCAACAATGGTGCCGACATCCGAACCGGATGCCGCTGGCCTCCAAGCCTTGTTGGAATCGACCGGCTGTGACGGCTTCAATCTTGTTTTGCGGGCTGACGTTCCGGCACTTCAGAATTTTACCGACCGGGTCTTGCCGGAGCTCCAACGCCACGGTCTCGCGAGCCAGGGCCAGCAAGGCGCGACGCTGCGCGACCATCTCGGGCTCGGCGCGGGAGGCAAGCAATGAGCGCGCGTCAGATGAAGCTCGGCCTGTTCATGTGGGCGACCGGACACCACATCGCCGCCTGGCGTCATCCGGACGCTCATGTCACGGCCGGCATCGACATCGACCATTACATACAACTTGCCCGCACGGCTGAAGCGGCGAAGTTCGACATGGTATTCTGCGAGGATGCCGCCGGTCTGCGCGAAGCCAATGTCAACATCGCCAGCCAGACATCGCGCTCGATCGGCTTCGAGCCGATCAGCCTGTTGTCGGCGCTGGCTGCGCAGACGGAGCGCATCGGCCTCGTGTCGACGGCATCGACCAGCTACAACGAGCCCTACGGCTTGGCGCGGACGTTCGCCTCGCTGGACAATCTGAGCGGCGGGCGGGCCGGCTGGAACCTCGTGACTTCGGCGAGCCCGATCGAGGCCGCGAATTTCGGTGCGACGGGGCTGCGGCCGCATGCCGACCGCTATGCACGGGCGCGCGAGTTCGCCACCGCGATCACCGGGCTCTGGCACCGCAAGCCTGCCGGCCATGACGACGAAAGCTTCTCGGTGCGCGACCCGCTCGACATACCGCCCTCGCCGCAGGGCGCGCCGGTGATGGTGCAAGCCGGAGCCTCTGACGACGGCAAGGATCTGGCCGCGCGCACCGCCGATGTCGTGTTCTCGGCCGCGCAGACCTTCGAGGAGGCCAAGGCCTTCTATGACGATCTCAAAGGGCGGCTCGCCGCTTACGGACGCCAGCTGGACGATGTGAAGATCATGCCCGGCGTGGCGCCGATCGTGGCCGCCACGAAAGCCGAGGCGCAGGCCAAATACGATGCGCTGCAGGGATTGATCCCCGACGATGTCGGCGTGGCGCTGCTCTCCAGCTATCTCAGCATTTCCGATCTTGGGCGCTACCCGATCGACGGGCCGCTGCCCGAGCTGCCGGAGAGCGAAGGCATGAAGAGCCGGCAGGCGCTGGTCATCGAGCAGGCGCGCCGCGACGGGCTCTCGATCCGGGAACTGGCGCGATACTTTGCCGGCGCACGCGGTCATTGGCGGGTCGTCGGCACGGCCGGAGAAATCGCCGACGAATTGCAGGCGCGCTTTGAGGGCGGCGCGGCCGACGGCTTCAACGTGATGCCGTCCTGGTTCCCGGGCGAGCTCGACGCCTTCGCGACACTGGTGGTGCCGGAGCTGCAGCGGCGCGGCCTGTTCCGCAGGGACTATGAAGGCCGCACGCTGCGGGACCATCTCGGGCTCAAGCGGCCGGTCTAAGATTCTTGGTTTCGCAATTCCGGACGGAAAACCGCGGCGCACTTTTCCTGGAATTGCTTCAGCTCAGTCCATCAGCCGCGCCGTTCCGGACACCCGGATCGAGCTGCCCGGCGTCGGCGGAATATCGGCATGGAGGCGCGAACGCATGCTCATGTCCTCGCCCTGGACGATGTCGATTGCGCCGCCATGCGGCCAGCCGAGATCGCGCAGATAGCCGGCAAAGGCCGCGGTCGCAGCACCCGTCGCCGGATCCTCGTAGACACCGCCGGAAGCGAATGGGTTGCGCGTGCGGAAGAGGCGCGGTGTCTCGGCATAAGCGAGCAGGATCGTGACCAGGCCTTCGCGCCGCATGAAGGCCTGGCCCTGCTTCAGGTCATAAGCCATCGCAGCCAACGCCTCGCGCGACTTCAGCGCCAGCACGAGATGATCGGCGCCGCCGTGGATCAGCGCCGGCGGGATGGCTGGGTCGAGATCGCCCGGCTCATAGCCGAACAAGGCGATCGCTTCGCCGGACAGTTCCGACGAAGCGGGTCGGCTGCGCGTCGGCGGCGACTGCAGCGCTGCAGCAAAGTTGGCGCCATCGCGAAACCCTTCGACGGTAATCTCGGCCTGATTGAGCGTCAGCCTGAAGGTGCCGTCGCCGAATTTCCTGACCAGCGCCGCGCCCAGCGCGATGGTGGCGTGGCCGCAGAACGGCACTTCCGATTCCGGCGAAAAGTAGCGCACCCGCCAGCCGCCGACTTCGGGCGCGGCGAAGGCGGTTTCCGAGAAGCCGACCTCAGCCGCGATGCGCTGCATGTCGGCCGCATCGGGCAAGGCCTCGCCGATCACCACGCCGGCCGGATTGCCGCCGGTGTTGCCGTCCGAAAAGGCTGCTATGCGCAGAATGTCCATGTCTCTCGCCTCGTATTGGTCAGGCGCGCAGAAAACACGGTTCAACCCGGTTTGGGAAACGAAGAAAGCGACGAGCAGCTGTGAGCGGCAGTCATAGCCGCGTGTTTTTGCTGGCAACTCCTCGACACGGAAATTTAAGGCAGCGGGCAGGCAGCAGGCACGATTTGCACCGTTGGAAATCAGCGCAAGCGTTGGGGATTAGCTGAGGCTTCCCAACTTCGTCATCCCAGGGCGAAGCAGGAGCGCAGCTCCGTCGCGGAGACCCTGAGATCCATGCCGTGACCTTGATCGGGAGGTGCAGTGGCGCAGAATTCCGGATCGTTGCAACGCGTCGAAGTCACGGAATGGATCCTCGGGTCTGCGCTGATCGCTACGCTCCTTGCTTCGCCCGTGGATGACGAAGTGACGGGCGTTTCCGGCTAATCGCCACGGCAGGATCAGCCGGCCATCACCTTTTCGGCGCCGGCAGCGCCCGGCGCATCGGAGGCATGCGCGACCAGCGCCGTCATGATCTCGGCGGCGGCGAGCGCAGCAATCACCGGCGGGCGCTTATCCTTAACGGCATTGCCGCCGATCGGCGAGATGAGGCGGTCGAACTCGGCTTCGCTGCCCTCGGCGGACTTCAGAAACCAGCTCCTGAAAGTCGCCTTCTTGGTCTTCGAGCCGATCATGCCGACATAGGCGGTGTCGTCGCGCTTCAGAGCCTCGGCGACGATCAGGAAATCCAGGGCGTGATCGTGGGTCAGGATGGCGAAGGCCGATCCGGCCGGCGCCTCGCGCACCACGGCTTCGGGCATCGGCGTCAACCGTGTTTCCACCCTTTCCGGCATGCCTTCCAGCGCTTCGGACCGGGTCTCGACCACGACGACGTGGATCGGCAGCAGCGCCAGCGACGCGGCCAACGCCTGGCCGACATGGCCGCCGCCGAAGAGATAGACATGCGGACGGTGCGCCTCTTCCGATCGAGCCTTGGCGATCAGCTGCTGTTCCAGCGAGCCATCGACGAGGCGGATCAGCACCTCGACGCGGCCGCCGCAGCATTGGCCAATCTGCGGCCCGAGCGGGACATCGAGCGTGGCGCAAACTTCATCGACCTCGATGCGGGTTTCATCGGCGGAAGATCGCGTACCTCCGCCAAGCATCTGACGCGCCTTGTCGATCGCCATATATTCGAGCTGGCCGCCGCCGATGGTGCCGAAAGTGGCCGATGCCGAGACAAGCATGAAGGCGCCGGCCTCACGCGGGGTCGAGCCTTTGGTAGCCGCGACCTCGACGAGCGCAACACGGCCGGTTTGGCTGAGGAACGCCTTCAGACCTTGTACTTTCGAGTTCATCGTCTGCATTTCCATCCCGGAAATATAGCGTTTTGCGCCTCGATTTGCACGTTCAGGCAGATTCAGGCCGGCTTCGCGGCTTCCCGCTTCAGCCTCTCGATCGCCATCAGGACACGCTCCGGTGTCGCCGGCGCATCGAGGCGCGGACAGATCCTGTGATCCGCGACACTCGCGACGGCATCGGAAAGCGCATGCAGAACCGACATGCCGAGCGGGAAAGGCGGCTCGCCGACGGCCTTGGAGCGATGCACGGTCGGCTCGTTCGCCTCTGACCAGTCGGCCAGCGTGACGTTGAAGACTTTTGGACGGTCGGAGGCGAGCGGGATCTTGTAGGTCGACGGCGCATGCGTGCGCAGGCGGCCCTTGTCGTCCCACCACAATTCCTCGGTGGTCAGCCAGCCCATGCCCTGGATGAAGCCGCCTTCGACCTGGCCGAGGTCGATGGCGCGGTTCAGCGAGCGGCCGGTTTCATGCAGGATATCGGTGCGTTCGACCACATATTCTCCGGTCAGCGTGTCGACCGAGACTTCCGAGCAGGACGCGCCATAGGCGAAATAGTAGAAGGGACGGCCCTCGCCCTTGTCGCGGTTCCAATGGATCTTCGGCGTCTTGTAGAAGCCGGCCGCCGACAGCTGGATGCGGGCCATATAGGCCTGCTTGACCAGATCGCCGAAGGGTATCTCCTGGTTGCCGATGCGGACGCGGTTGGGCAGGAACAGCACCTGGTCGCGCGGCACCTGGTACTTTTCCGCGGCGAAGTTGGTCAGCCGGTCCTTGATCTGACGGGCGGCGTTCTGCGCCGCCATGCCGTTGAGGTCGGAACCGGACGAGGCGGCGGTCGCCGAGGTGTTCGGCACCTTGCCGGTGGTCGTCGCGGTGATCTTCACCTGATCGAGGTCGATCTGGAACTCCTCGGCCACCACCTGCGCCACCTTTAGATAGAGGCCCTGCCCCATCTCGGTGCCGCCATGGTTCAGGTGAACCGAGCCGTCGGTATAGACGTGCACCAGCGCGCCGGCCTGGTTGTAGTGCGTGGCTGTGAAGGAGATGCCGAACTTGACCGGCGTCAGCGCCAGTCCGCGCTTGATGAAGCGGCTGTTGGCGTTGAAAGCGCTGATCTCCCGCCGGCGCCGCGCATAGTTCGAGCTCGCCTCCAGCTCGGCGATGATGCGCTCGATGACGTTGTCCTCGACCGTCTGGTGATAGGGCGTGACGTTACGGTCGCTGGTCCCGTAGAAATTCTTCTTGCGGATCTCGAGCGGGTCCTTGCCGAGGGCAAAGGCCACCTCGTCGATGACGCGTTCGGCGCCGACCATGCCTTGCGGGCCGCCGAAGCCACGAAAGGCGGTGTTGGAGACCGTGTTGGTGTAGAGCGGCGCCGACTGGGCGTGCACCGCCGGCCAGAAATAGGTGTTGTCGCAATGGAACAGCGCGCGGTCGGTCACCGGGCCGGAGAGGTCCGACGAAAAGCCGCAGCGCGCGGCGAACATGAAATCGACGCCGAGGATGTTGCCGTCGTTGTCGAAGCCGACCTCGTAGTCGATCAGGAAATCGTGCCGCTTGCCGGTGGCCGTCATGTCGTCGTCGCGGTCGGGCCGGATCTTAACCGCACGATGATGGCGCTTGGCGGCAATTGCCGCAAGCACTGCGAACTGGTTGCCCTGCGTTTCCTTGCCGCCGAAGCCGCCGCCCATGCGGCGGATTTCCACCGTGATGGCATTGCTCGGGATGCCCAGCGCATGGCTCACCATATGCTGGACTTCGCTCGGATGCTGGGTCGAGGAATAGATGGTGACGTCGTGGTCCTCGCCGGGCACGGCCATGGCGATATGACCCTCGAGATAGAAGTGCTCCTGGCCGCCGAGACGCATCTTGCCCTTGAGCCTGCGGGGCGCTGCCTTGATCGCCGCCGCTGCGTCGCCGCGCCTCAATGTGAGCGGCGGCGTGACAAGCTTGTCCTTGCGCGGGTCGAGCGCGCCGATGTCGGTGACGAAGGGCAACTGCTCGTATTCGACCTTGGCCAGCCTGGTGGCGCGGCGCGCCTGCTCGCGCGTTTTGGCGATGACGCAGAAGATCGGCTGGCCGTGGAACTCGACCCTGCCGTCGGCAAGCACCGGCTCGTCATGGCGGCCGGTGGGCGAAATGTCGTTCTCGCCCGGCACGTCCTTTGCCGTCAGCACATCAACGACGCCAGGCGCGGCGCGCACGGCCGAGAGGTCCATCTTCGTGATCGTCGCATGCGTCGCGGTCGACAGGCCAAGGCAGCCATGCAGCGTGCCGGCCGGCTCCGGCATGTCGTCGATATAGACCGCCGTGCCGCTGACATGCTTGTGCGCTGAATCATGGCGCTGGTCGCTGGCGACACCGCCCGAGATCTTCTGCGCCTTCAGATTAGGGACATGCTTGGTCATCAGGCCGCCTCGCTACGCGAAACCTGGAGCGGCGCCTTGGTGCCGGTCGTCTCGACATAAAAGCGCAGCAGAAGGTTCTTCGCCGCCAGCGCCCGATATTCGGCGCTTGCCCGCATGTCGGTGAGCGGCGTGAAGTCACTGGCGTATTCGGCCATAGCCGCCTCCACGGTCGCTTCGCTCCAGACCTTGCCGATCAATCCCTTCTCAACCGCCGTGGCGCGCTTCGGCGTCGCCGCCATGCCGCCATAGGCGATGCGGATATCGGCCACCGTGCCGTCCTTGGCCAACGTCAGGTAAAAAGCCCCGAGCGTCGCGGTGATGTCCTCGTCGCGGCGCTTGGTGACCTTGTAAACGGCAAATTTTTCGCCGCCCGCCGGCGCCGGAACATGCACTGCTTCGACGAACTCGCCGGGCTGCCGGTCCTGCTTGCCATAGGCGATGAAGAAGGTTTCGAGCGGGATCGTGCGGCGCTTCTTGCCCTTGCGCAGCGTAAGCTGCGCGCCGAGCGCGATCAGGGGCGGCGGCGTGTCGCCGATCGGCGAGCCGTTGGCGATGTTGCCGCCGATCGTGCCCATGTTGCGCACCTGCTCACCGCCGATGCGGTCGACCAGCGGTCCCAAGGCTGGGATGCGCTTCGACAGCGCCTCGAAGGCTTCGGTGTAGGTTACGCCCGCGCCGATGGTGATGACGCCGTCCTTCTCCGAGATGGCGCGCAGGCCGTCGAGACCGCCGATGAAGATCGCCGGCGAGATGTCGCGCATATGCTTGGTGACCCAGAGGCCGACATCGGTCGAGCCGGCGACGATGGTGGCGCCCGGCTCCTTCTCCAGCACGGCGGCGAAGTCGTCGACGCCGGCCGGCACGACCAGCCGCTGCTTGCCCGACCCGATCTCGACTCTCGCGTTATCGCGCAATGCCTTCAGCCGCGCGGTGATGTCCTTGCGCTCCACCGCGAGCGGATCCTTCGCCGCCTTGCCGTAGCTCGAAATGGCGTGCGCGGCGCGGATGATCGCCTCGTAGCCGGTGCAGCGGCAAAGATTGCCCTGCAGCGCCTTTTCGATCGCGGCGTTGGACGGATCGGGCGTCTTCATCCACAGCCCGTAGAGCGACATGACGAAGCCCGGCGTGCAGAAGCCGCATTGCGAGCCGTGGAAATCGACCATCGCCTGCTGCACGGGGTGCAACTTACCAGGCTCGCCGCGCAGATGCTCGACGGTGACGACATGGGTGCCGTCGAGCGAGCCCATGAAGCGGATGCAGGCGTTGACGCTTTCATAGACCAGGCCGTCGCCGGCAAGCTTGCCGACCAGCACCGTGCAGGCGCCGCAGTCGCCCTCGGCGCAGCCTTCCTTGGTGCCGCGCAGCGAGCGGTTGAGCCGCAGCCAGTCGAGCAGCGTCGTATCGGGCGCGACGTCTGTGAGAGCCACGTCGCCGCCGTTCAGGATGAAACGTATCTCGTTGCGGATCTTGGTGTCGGCCATGTCTCAGCTCCCCCGATAGGTCGAGTAGCCATAGGGCGAAATCAAGAGCGGGACGTGATAGTGCCGCTCTTCCGCCATGCCGAAGCGGATCGGCACGATGTCGAGGAAAGCAGGCTCAGGCAAGCTGGTTCCTTGGCCACGCAGATAGTCGCCGGCGGCGAAGACCAGCTCATATTCGCCGGTGCGGAACTCGGCGCCGGCGAGCAGCGGCCCGTCGCAGCGGCCGTCATCGTTGGTGGCGACGGTCTTGAGATGGGTGCGGGTCTGGCCCTCGATGCGGAAAAGCTCGATCGACAGGCCTTTTGCCGGCCATCCGGTCGCGGTGTCCAGCACGTGGGTGGTCAGGCGCCCGCCATCGGCTTTCGACGTTTCTGCCACTGGCGGCCTCCCGTCTCGGTACAATCTCAGATCAATTGTGCGCCAATTAAAGGCGATGCATAAGCCCTGGTCGAGCGGAGTGCGGCAAAAAGCACTTTCAAAAATTTTCGGGGGAATGCATGCGCACTCCTTTCGATATCTTCAGTGCGACAATCGGGCAGGAGCGGCGATGCGTTACGATAGGGACATGCGCGGTTACGGGGCCAATCCGCCGGACCCGAGATGGCCTGGCGGCGCGCATGTCGCGATGCAGTTCGTCGTCAACTACGAAGAAGGCGGCGAGAATTGCGTGCTGCACGGCGACAAGGCCTCGGAAGCGTTCCTGTCCGAAATCGTCGGCGCAGCGCCTTGGGTCGGCCAGCGCCATTGGAACATGGAGTCGATCTATGAATACGGCGCCCGCGCCGGCTTCTGGCGGCTCTACCGGCTGTTCACCGAAGCGCAGGTGCCGGTGACCTGCTACGGTGTCGCCACGGCGCTCGCACGCTCGCCCGATCAGGTGGTCGCCATGCAGGAGGCCGGCTGGGAAATCGCCTCGCACGGCCTGAAATGGATCGACTATCGCGACCATGCGGCCGAGGATGAGAAGCGCGACCTCAATGAGGCCATTAGGCTGCATTACGAGGTGACGGGCGCGCGGCCGACGGGCTGGTATACCGGGCGCACCTCGGTGAACACGGTGCGGCTCGTCGCAGAGGAAGGCGGCTTCGACTATGTCTCCGACACTTATGACGACGAGCTGCCTTACTGGTTCGACCGCGACGGGCTGGAGACGCCGCAGCTCATCATCCCCTACACGCTCGACGCCAACGACATGCGCTTCGCGACGCCGCAAGGTTTCAACTCCGGCGACCAGTTCTTCGCCTATCTGAAGGATAGTTTCGACACGCTCTATGCCGAGGGCAAGGCAGGGCGGCCGCGCATGATGAATATCGGCCTGCATTGCCGGCTGGTCGGCCGCCCCGGTCGGGTAGCGGCGCTGAAGCGCTTCGTCGATTATGTTAAGTCGCATGACAAGGTCTGGCTGACCCGGCGCATCGACATCGCCAGGCACTGGCGCGAGACGCATCCCTACCAGGCCCCGGCGCTGCGTCCCTCGCGGATGGAATTCGAGGAATTCGTGCATGCCTTCGGCGGCGTGTTCGAGCATTCGCCCTGGATCGCCAAGCGCGCTTACGAACTGGAGCTTGGGCCAGCGCATGACAGCGCTGGCGGCCTGCACAACGCGCTCTGCCGGGTCTTCCGCGCGGCGAGCGAGGCCGAGCGGCTTTCCGTGCTCAACGCCCATCCGGACCTTGCCGGCAAGCTGGCGGCCGCCAAGCGGCTGACGCCGGAATCGGCCAGGGAGCAAGCCTCCGCCGGGCTCGACGCGCTGACCGACAACGAGCGCGAGCTGTTCTCGAAACTCAACGCCGCCTATGTCACCACCTTCGGCTTTCCCTTCATCATCGCGGTCAAGGGCAAGACCAAGGACGAAATCCTGGCGGAGTTCGAGGCGCGGATCGGCAACAGCCGCGGCACCGAGTTGGAAACCGCCTGCAAACAGGTCGAACGCATCGCGTTGCTTCGCCTGAAAGACATGCTCCCGCTCTGATGTTTGTTTTTGCGCAATTCCGGACGGAAGGCTTGGGCGAAGTCGCCGAATCCAACCCCTTCACACTGGAATTGCTCTGAGGGTCAGGACCCCATGGATATGATCAAGACTGCCGAGCGAACCTATTACGCGCCGCAGGGCGGCCATCCCGGTCAGAACGAGCTTTTGACCGGCCGCGCCGTCTTCACCGACGCCTATGCGGTCATTCCCAAAGGCGTCATGCAGGACATCGTCACCAGTCCGCTGCCTTTCTGGGACAAGACCAGGGCCTGGATCATCGCAAGGCCGCTTTCGGGCTTCGCCGAGACTTTCTCGCAGTACATCGTCGAGGTCCTGCCGGGCGGCGGCAGCGAGCGGCCGGAACTCGACGCCGCCGCCGAGGGCGTGCTATTCGTCGTCGAAGGCGAGATCACCGTTTCGCTTGCCGGCAAAAAACACCTGCTTGCCCCCGGCGGCTTTGCCTTCCTGCCGCCGGCGAGTGGCTGGACGGTGCAAAACGAGAGCGGCGCCGCCGCCCGCTTCCACTGGATCCGCAAGGCCTATGAGGCGGTCGACGGGCTGGACGTGCCGGAAGCCTTCTTCTCGAGCGACCAGGACGTCGCGCCGAGCCCGATGCCGGGCACGGAAGGGCGCTGGGCAACGACTCGCTTCGTCGATCCGGCCGACATGCGCCACGACATGCATGTCACCATCGTCACGCTGAAGCCCGGCGCGGTCATCCCGTTCGCCGAAACCCATGTCATGGAGCACGGGCTCTATGTGCTGGAAGGCAAAGCGGTCTACCGGCTCAACCAGGACTGGGTCGAGGTCGAGGCCGGCGATTTCATGTGGCTGCGCGCCTTCTGCCCGCAGGCCTGCTATGCCGGCGGCCCCGGCAATTTCCGCTATCTGCTCTACAAGGACGTCAACCGACACGCTAGGCTCGGCGGTTACCTTGGGGGCCACGCGCGGTGACCCGCATCGTCGCCCAGCCATTAACACGAAAGCGTTTCGCGCCGTTCGGCGACGTCATCGACATGGGCGGCGACAACCGCTACCCGATCAATGGCGGCAAGGCGATGCGGTATCACGATCTCGCCACCGCCGAGGCCACCGGGCCGAATGCGCGCGTGCTGATCTCGATGGTGCGCGGCACGCCCTACGAGATGCCGCTGAAGCTCACCATGGTCGAGCGCCATCCGCTCGGCAGCCAGGCCTTCATCCCGCTGTCGCCGCGGCCCTTTCTGGTGGTCGTCTGCCATGACACCAAGGACGGCCCGGGTGAGCCGCACGCCTTCCTCGCCGGATCCGGACAGGGCATCAACTACCGCCGCAACCTGTGGCACGGCGTGCTGACGCCGATCGGCGAGGAACAGGATTTCCTGATCGTCGACCGCGCCGGCGACGGCTCCAATCTCGAAGAATTCTATTTCTCGCATCCCTACGAGATCCACCTTCCCTGAAAGCCTTTCTCATGACCGACGTTTCGCTGATCGATCGCCTGCTCGACGTGATCGAGCACGACATTGTGCCGAAGACGGCTCAAGGCGTCGCCCATGGCAACAAGCTGTTCGGCGCCGCCATCCTCAGGAAGGACGACCGCTCGCTGGTGCTGGCCGAGACCAACAATGAGATGGAAAATCCGCTCTGGCATGGCGAGGTGCATTGCCTGAAGCGTTTTTATGAAATGCCCAAGGCCGAGCGCGTCGACACCCAGGATGCGTTGTTTCTCGCCACGCATGAGCCCTGCTCGCTCTGCCTGTCAGCGATCACCTGGACCGGCTTCGACAATTTCTACTATCTCTTCAGCCACGAGGATTCGCGCGACAGCTTCGCCATTCCGCACGATCTGAAAATCCTGAAAGAGGTCTTCACCCTCGATCCCGGCGGCTACAATGCCGAGAACGCCTATTGGAAAAGCTTCTCGATCCGCCGGCTGGTGCGGGCACTGCCCGAGGCCGAACGTGAGCGGCTGGAGGCAAGGATCGGCAGGATTTCGGAGCGCTATGACGAGCTGTCCGACGCCTACCAGGCAAGCAAGGCGCAGAACGACATTCCGCTGAACTGAATCGTTTCCACTACACCTACCTTGAATTGCCCCCTTTATGGTGGCATATTGAGTCATGGAGAAACGCAGGCCCACCTACGATCTTGAGGCGATCAAGACCGCGTTCGGGTCTGTCGACACGTTGGCTATCACAACCTCAGCCCTGCGCGATGCGGTCGGCCTTGGTTTCGATCGCGCCGGCATTGTCGAGGTGATCGGCGGCATGACTCGGAAGATGTTCGTGAAATCGATGACGACCTTCGCCGATCACCGGGTCTGGCAGGATGTCTATCATGTGCCGGCGCGCGACATGCTTCTCTATGTGAAATTCCAGGCTGATGTCGTGACCGAATTCATGGTCATGGCATCAAGGAGAAATGACATGGCGACAGAAACCAGTGAAACCATGATCTCTCCCGAAACCGGAGAGATCCTGACGCGCGGGGTGCGTCCGTTCACCGTAACCTACAAAGGCGAGAGCATGATTGTCGACCTGCCGGGCTACTATCCGGCTTCGGCCTCGGACGGAGACGGCGTGCATGTCGGGGAGGATATGGCTGCCGTTGATGCCGCCCTGCGCATTCTCAAGGAAAAGATCGACGGCGTGCCGGCGCCAGAAACCATCCGGCGCATGCGCGCAAAGCTCAAGCTGTCGCAGCGTGAGGCGGGTTCCCTGTTCAAAGTCGGCGAAAATGCCTTCGACAAATATGAGCGAGGCCTGATCGAGCCGAGCGGCCCGACCATTCAGCTGATGACGTTGCTCGAAAAACACCCCGAATTGCTCGACGAATTGCGCTAACGACCCAGGTCGCATTTTTTGATGCTCCAGTCGCGAATGGCGATTGAAAGTCGGCGCGCCCCGGAGCGTTATGCGCTCCCATGAAAATCGTCACAGAATTCCCCCGCAAGGTCATCGAAATTCCGGATATGGGCATCGTCATGCCGGATGGCTGCCGGCTGTCGGCGCGCATCTGGATGCCTGAGGACGCCGCCGACGATCCGGTGCCCGCGATCCTCGAGCACCTGCCCTACCGCAAGCGCGACGGCACCATTTTTCGCGACCAGCTCACCCATCCCTATTTCGCCGGGCACGGTTATGCCTCGATCCGCGTCGACATGCGCGGCAATGGCGATTCCGAAGGGCTGATGGACGATGAATATTCCGAGCAGGAACTGCAGGACGCCTGCGACGTCATCGCCTGGGCGGCGGCGCAGCCCTGGTGCAACGGCAATGTCGGCATGATGGGCATCTCCTGGGGCGGTTTCAACTGCCTGCAGGTGGCGGCGAAACAGCCGCCGGCGCTGAAGGCGGTGATCAGCCTGTGCTCGACTGTCGACCGCTATGCCGACGACATCCATTACAAGGGCGGCTGCCTGCTGCTCGAAAATTTCGGCTGGGCCTCGACGATGCTGTCCTATTCGTCACGGCCGCCGGATCCGGCGATCGCCGGCGGCAACCGCTGGCGCGATTTGTGGCTGAGCCGGCTGGAGAACCAGCCCTTCCTGCTGCCGCTCTGGCTAGGCCACCAGCACCGCGACGCCTATTGGAAGCGCGGCTCGATCTGCGAGGATTTTTCAGCGGTCAAAGCGGCGGTGCTGTCGATCGGCGGCTGGCATGACGGCTACCGCAACACCATCTCCAATCTCGTCACCGGCATCCAGTCGCCGGTCAAGGGCATCGTCGGCCCCTGGATCCACAAATACCCGCATTACGCCGGGCCCAATCCGGCAATCGGCTTCCTGCAGGAAGCGCTGCGCTGGTGGGACCGCTGGCTGAAGGGCGCGGAAACCGGCGTCGAGGCCGATCCGGCCTACCGCGCCTATGTCATGGACAGCGTGCGGCCGGCGCGCTGGCATCCCGAGCGGCCGGGCCGCTGGATTGCGGAGCAGCAATGGCCGTCCTCAAACATCAAGATTGAAGCGATCGAGCTCATTTCGGCAGGCGCCAGGCCCTCGATCGTCGCTTCGCCGCAGACCTGCGGCCTTGCCGGCGGCGAGTATTTTCCCTTCACTTTCGGGCCGGAACTGCCCGGCGACCAACGCCCCGACGACGCGCTGTCGGTCTGTTTCGACCAGCCCGAGCTCGGTGAGGCGATCGACATCGTTGGCGCGGCGGAGCTCGCGGTCCGAGTTGCCTCCGATCGGCCGCAGGCCAACATCGCCGTGCGCCTCTGCGACGTGCACCCGGACGGAGCCTCGGAGCTGATCTCCTATGGCGTGCTCAATCTGACCCACCGGGACTCGCATGAGTTCCCGCAGGCCCTGGTTCCCGGCGAGACGGTTTCAGCGCGCGTCGTGCTCGACCAATGCGCCTACCGGGTGCCGGCCGGCCACAAATTGCGCATTGCCGTTTCGACCGCCTACTGGCCGATGATCTGGCCCTCGCCGGAACCGGTGCGGCTCGATCTGGCGCAGGCGACGCTGAAGCTACCGTTGCGTCCGCTGGCGAAAGGCAATGAGATTTCGTTTCCCGAGCCGGAAGGCGCGGCGCCCTGGGCGACCGAGACCATCCGGCCGGCGAGTTCCGAACGCCATGTTGACCGCGACGAGAAGACCGGCCTGGTCACGCTTTCCATAACCGACGATTTCGGCGAACTGCGCGATCTCGACCACGGGCTGGTCAATGGCAGCATCGTGCGCGAGACATGGGCGATCCATCCCGACGATCCGCTGTCGGCCATCGGAGCCACGCATTGGACGCAGATATTGTCGCGCAATGAATGGTCGGTGCGGACCGAAACCTTTGCCGAGATGCGATCGGGCGCCCAGAACTTCATCGTCAGCGCCAGAATCGAAGCCTATGAGGGCGAAAAACTCGTGTTCGAACGCGATTTCGAGCAGACGATTCCCCGCGCGCTCGTCTGAGCGCAGTCAAGATTGGTCCAAATGCGACGTGCGATTTACGCCACCGCATGTCGCATTCGGTCTTGCCTGCCGCTTTCCCTTACGGTCATTATCTCCTCCAACAGCAAGAAACGACCATAAGGTCGCATACCCAGAGTGAGGAACCATAATGTCTAACGAACTCGACTATCTCAGCCGGCGAGTCGCGGCCGGAAAACTTAGCCGTCGCGACTTTCTCGGTCGCGCCGCCGCGCTCGGCGTCACCGCCACTTTCGCCAACTCGCTGCTCTCCAGCGCCGTGCGCGCTGCCGGCCCGGTCAAGGGCGGCACGCTGAAGGCCGGCCTGCAGGGCGGTGAATCCACCAACAGCCTCGATCCCGCGACTTTCCTCAGCCAGGTTCCGTTCGCCTTCGGCAAGTGCTGGGGCGAAACGCTGGTCGAGCTCACGCCGGGCGGCGGCGTCGAATATCTCATCGCCGAGGAGATCGGCAGCTCGAAGGATGCCAAGACCTGGACGATGAAGATCCGCAAGGGCGTCCAGTTCCACAACGGCAAGGAAGTGACGCCGGACGACGTGGTGGCGACGCTGAAGCGCCACAGCGACGAAAAATCCAAGTCGGGCGCGCTGGGCGTCCTGAAGAGCATCGACACCATCAAGGCCGATGGCGGCAATGTCGTGGTCACGCTGAAGGACCCAAACGCCGACCTGCCCTACCTGATGGCGGATTATCACCTGATCATCCAGCCGAATGGCGGCAACGATAAGCCGGATGCCGGCATCGGCACCGGCCCGTACAAGGTCACCGTCAACCAGCCCGGCGTGAAGCATGGCGGCGAACGCTTCGCCAATTACTGGCAGGCCGACAAATACGGCCATGCCGACCAGGTCGAGATCATCGTCGTCAACGACCCGACGGCCCGCATGGCGGCGCTGCAGGGCGGCCAAGTCAACATGATCAACCGCGTCGAGCCGAAGATCGTCGACCTGGTCAAGCGGCTGCCCGGCGTCACCATCCGCGCCGCCTCGGGCCGCGGCTTCTATCCGTTCAACATGTTCTGCGACACCGCGCCCTTCGACAACAACGACCTCAGAATGGCGCTGAAGCTCGCCATGGACCGCGAGGAGATGCTGACCAAGATCCTGCGCGGCTACGGCGAGGTCGGCAACGACATGCCGGTCAACAAGGCCTATCCGCTGTTCGCAGGCGATTTCGAGCAACGCAAGTTCGATCCGGAAAAAGCCGCCGCGCTCTACAAGAAGTCCGGCCATAGCGGCTCGATCCTGCTGCGCACCTCCGACGTCGCCTTCCCCGGTGCCGTTGACGCCGCCCAGCTTTACCAGCAGAGCTGCGCCAAGGCCGGCATCAAGATCGAGATCAAGCGCGAGCCGGGCGACGGCTACTGGACGGAAGTCTGGAACAAGCAGCCCTTCTCGCTCTCCTACTGGGGCGGGCGTCCGACGCAGGACCAGATGTATTCGACCGCCTATCTCTCGACCGCCGACTGGAACGACACGCGCTTTAAGCGGCCGGACTTCGACAAGATGGTGCTTGCGGCGCGCGGCGAGCTCGACGAAGCCAAGCGCAAGAAGATCTACCGCGACATGGGCGAGATCATGCGCGACGAAGGCGGCCTGATCGTGCCGTTCTTCAACCAGTTCGTCGACGCGACCGGCAAGGGCGTCGAAGGCTGGGTCGACAACCCGGCGCAGGAACTCAGCAACGGCCACGCGCTGATCGAGTGCTGGCTGCAAGCTTGACGAAGGATAAGGAAGGGCCGGCGCGAGCCGGCCCTTCCGGCTTTCATGGCCTGCCTGAAAGGCGGGCACCGTCCCTTCTTCACCATTGCAGGTAGCCGATGTCGTCTCCGATCCTGAGATTGGTCGCTCAGCGTATCTTGCTGGGCCTGGTTCTTCTGTTCGCCGTTTCGGTGCTGATCTTCGCCGGCACGCAGATCCTGCCGGGCGATGTCGCCCAGGCGATCCTCGGCCAGTCGGCGACGCCGGAGGCGCTGGCGAACCTGCGCGAACAGCTCGGGCTCAACGACCCGGCATGGCTGCGCTACGTGCACTGGCTGTGGGGCATCCTGCATGGCGATTTCGGCACGGCGCAGTCGAGCGGGCTCGATATTGCGAGCTCGATCGGCACCCGGCTGAAGAACACGCTTTTCCTGGCCGCCTGCGCGGCGATCGTCGCGGTGCCGCTGGCGGTCATCCTCGGCCTCATCGCAGTGCGCTACCGAAACGGTTTCGTCGACAAGCTGATCTCCGGCCTGGCCCTGGCCTCGACATCGTTCCCGGAATTCTTCATCGGCTATGTGCTGATCTTCGTGTTTGCGGTTCACTGGCAGATATTCCCGAGCATCTCGACGGTCGATGACTCCACGCCGTTCCTCGAAAGGCTGCAAGCCGTGGTGCTGCCGGCCACGGCGCTGACCCTGGTGGTGCTCGCCCACATGATGCGCATGACGCGCGCGGCGATCCTCAATGTCATGCAGTCGGCCTATATCGAGACGGCCGAGCTCAAGGGGCTGAAACCCTTCGACATCATCCGCAAGCACGCTTTCCCGAACGCGATCGCGCCGGTCGTCAACGTGGTCATGCTCAACCTCGCCTATCTCATCGTCGGCGTCGTCGTGGTGGAGGTGATCTTCGTCTATCCGGGCATGGGACAGTATCTGGTCGACCATGTCGCCAAGCGCGACGTGCCGGTCGTGCAGGCGGTCGGCCTGATCTTCGCCGCGGTCTACATCACGCTCAACATCGTCGCGGATATCGCCGCCATCGTGGCCAATCCGCGGCTTAGACATCCGAAATGATTGGGGCATCCAAAGTGACGAGAGCATCCGAAATGACGGGCCGGATGCAGGACGACCAGAGGGGGAACTGAAGCGAATGGCGCTACGACAAATTCCGTTCACCGCCTGGATCGGACTGATCCTGACCGGCTTCTTTGCGTTCTGCGCCATCTTCGCGCCCTGGGTCGCCCCGCACGGCAATGGCGAGATCGTCGGCGACGTGTGGGAGCCTATGTCGGCGGCGCATTGGCTGGGCACCGACAATCTCGGCCGCGATCTGATCTCGCGCATGATCTATGGCGCGCGCATCACCATGGAGATCGCGGTGGCGGCGACGGCGCTGTCCTTCTCGCTGGGCTCGATCCTCGGCTTCACGGCGGCTGTCTTCGGCGGCTGGTTCGACACGCTGCTGTCGCGTTTCGTCGACCTGCTGATGTCGATCCCGACGCTGATCTTCGGCCTCGTCGTGCTGTCGGTGCTGCCGACCAACACGCTGACGCTGATCCTGGTCATGGGCATCCTCGATTCCACCCGCGTCTACCGCCTGTCGCGCGCCGTCGCCGTCGACATCAACGTCATGGATTTCGTCGAGGCGGCGAAGCTGCGCGGCGAAGGCAAGGCCTGGATCATCTTCCGCGAGATCCTGCCCAATGCGCTGTCGCCGCTGGTGGCGGAGCTCGGCGTGCGCTTCATCTTCGCGGTGCTCTTCCTGTCAGCGCTGTCCTTCCTTGGCCTCGGCGTGCAGCCGCCGGATTCGGACTGGGGCGGCATGGTCAAGGAAAACAAGGACGGCATCGTCTTCGGCATTCCGGCGGCGCTGATCCCGGCGGCGGCGATCGCGGTGCTGGCGATCTCGGTCAACCTCGTCGCCGACTGGGTGCTCAACCGCACGACGAGCCTGAAGGGAGGGCGCGGCTGATGGCCGACACCAAGGCAAATTCAGGCAAGCTCCTCGATATCCGCAATCTGCGCATCGAGGCGACCGTCTACCCGCCAGGCGAAGCGCCGAAGACGATCACGCTGGTTCACGACGTCTCGCTGACCTTGGAAAAGGGCAAGGTGCTCGGCCTGATCGGCGAATCCGGCGCC
This sequence comes from Mesorhizobium sp. ORS 3359, assembly GCA_000824845.1. GTDB lineage: Bacteria > Pseudomonadota > Alphaproteobacteria > Rhizobiales > Rhizobiaceae > Mesorhizobium. Next base: position 25,216 of record CCNC01000144.1, read on the forward strand.
GGCAAGTCGACCATCGGCCTGTCTTCCATGGCCTATGGCCGCGGCGGCGTGCGCATCACCGGCGGCGAAGTGATCCTCAACGGCCGCGACATACTGAAAGCCGGCCCCAAGGGCGTGCGGGCGCTGCGCGGGCGCGAGGTGTGCTATGTCGCCCAGTCGGCGGCGGCCGCCTTCAATCCGGCGCACAAGCTGATCGACCAGGTGGTCGAGGCGGCCCTCCTGCATGGCACAGCGACCCGCGCCGAGGCCGAGAGGCGGGCCGTCGCCCTGTTCAAGAAACTCAGCCTGCCCAATCCCGAAACGATCGGCGAGCGCTACCCGCATCAGGTCTCCGGCGGCCAGCTGCAGCGCGTGATGACGGCGATGGCGCTGTGCTCGGAGCCGGACCTCATCGTCTTCGACGAGCCGACCACGGCGCTCGACGTGACGACGCAGATCGACGTGCTGGCGGCGATCAAGGACGCCATCCGCGACACGCATGTGGCGGCCCTCTACATCACGCACGACCTTGCCGTCGTCGCCCAGGTGTCGGACGAGATCATGGTGCTGCGCCATGGCCGGCTGGTGGAGTGGGGCGGCACGCGCCAGATCATCAAGGAGCCCCGCCAGGAATACACCAACGCGCTGGTCTCGGTGCATGAGATCGAGCACAAGGAACAGCCGCCCGGCACAACGCCCTTCCTGTCAGTGAAGAATGTCACCGCCGCTTATGGCGGCGGCCATGTCAAGGTGCTGAAGAACGTCTCGGTCGACATCTATCCCGGCCAGACACTGGCGGTCGTCGGCGAGAGCGGCTCCGGCAAGTCGACGCTGGCGCGCGCGATCACCGGCCTTCTGCCGCCCGAGGAGGGCACGGTCACCTTCGACGGCAGGCCGCTGGCCAACAGGCTGGCCGACCGGCCGAAGGAGGATCTGCGGCAGCTGCAGATGATCTACCAGATGGCCGACGTGGCGATGAACCCGCGCCAGACGGTGGGCACCATCATCGGCCGGCCGCTGGAGTTCTATTTCGGCATGAAGGGCCGTGAGCGCGACAAGCGCGTCGCCGAGCTGCTCGACGAGATCGAGATGGGCAAGGGTTTCGTCGACCGCTATCCGGCCGAGCTTTCAGGCGGCCAGAAGCAGCGCGTCTGCATCGCGCGCTCGCTCGCCGCCAAGCCGAAGCTGATCATCTGCGACGAGGTGACATCGGCGCTCGACCCGCTGGTCGCCAACGGCATCCTGAAACTGCTGCTCAACCTGCAGCAGCACGAAAAGGTCGCCTATCTGTTCATCACCCACGATCTGGCGACGGTGAAGTCGATCGCCGATTCGATCGCTGTCATGTATCGCGGCGAGGTGGTGCGCTACGGCTCCAAGAGCAAGGTGCTGACGCCGCCTTTCGACGCCTATACGGACCTGCTGCTCTCCTCCGTCCCGGAGATGGAGATCGGCTGGCTGGAGAAAGCGATCAAGGGCCGGCGCATGGAAAGCGCCGGAAATTAGGCCCAGCCCTGTCGTCGCCAATCTGATAGTTCTGAAGCGCCGTGCTGCCCGACGGTCGCACGGCGCCTCTATCTCAACAGCCAGTCCGTATGGAGCTATCGTGGCGCTCAAATCCAAACTGCTGCTCATCATCCTCGACGGGGTGCCCTTCCGGAACTGGCGCCGGCTGATGGGCAATCTCGAGGGCTGGGTGCAGTCGGGCGAGGCGCAGGTGTGGAAGATGCGCTCGGTGCTGCCGTCGACGTCCGCCTGCTGCTATGCCTCGATCCACACCGGTGTTTCGCCGCAGGTGCATGGCATTCTTTCCAACGAGAACCGCTTTCGCGTCACGCAGCCCGACATCTTCTCGGAGGTCAGCAAGGCCGGCGGCAGGACGGGTGCAGTGACCCATTCCTATTGGTCGGAGTTCTTCCGCTCGTATCCGTTCGACCTTGTCGAGGATCTGGAGTTCGACGACCCGGGCGGGCCGATCACGCATGGTCGCTTCCACACCATGACCGGCTACAATCTCAAGAACCAGATGACGCCGAGCGACGTCGACCTGTTCGCGACGCTTACCATGCTGGCGAAGCGCCACGGCATCGACTACGGCATCCTGCACACCTGCACGCTGGATTCGATGGGCCATCGCTTCGGCCATGACTGCATCGAGATGGACCATGCCTGCTACGTCATGGACGGCATGCTCGCGGCCTTCCTGCCGCAATGGCGCGAAGCCGGCTATGAAGTGATCGTGACGGCCGACCACGGCCAGACCGACCGCGGCCACCATGGCGGCCATGACGACGAGATGCAGGATTTCGCGCTCTATTATTTCGGGCCCGCGAAAGGCCCCGAGGCCGACACGCTGCTCGACCAGCTGCAGCTCGCGCCGACGGTGCTGAGCCGGCTTGGCGTGGAGATACCCTCGACGATGAAGGCAAAGGTGTTTTTGGCTTAGCTCCCCCTTCCCCCCTTGTGGGGGAAGGAGTCGCCGAAGGCGAC
>CCNC01000145.1 GCA_000824845.1 Mesorhizobium sp. ORS 3359
CGAAGCGATGCGAGACGTTGCGGATGTCGACCAGTGGCGCGCTCATGCCGGCTTTCTCCGCAACAGCGTCAGTTCGAAAAACACCACCAGCACGATGGAGACGGCAAAGACTAGCGAGCCGACGGCATTGGTCTTGGGATTGAGGCCG
>CCNC01000146.1 GCA_000824845.1 Mesorhizobium sp. ORS 3359
CCAGCGCGGAGGTGAGCCGCGCATCGGAAAGCACCGCCTGGTACCAGCGCAGCGACGGGCCGGTGAAGGGCGGGATCGGGAAGGAGGTGGCCTGCAGCGAGAACAGCACCAGCACCACCACCGGCAGGAAGATGAAGCCGTAGACGGCGATGGCGTAGAGCCAGGCGGCGAGGCGGACGGCGGTGCGCATCCTCACGCCC
>CCNC01000147.1 GCA_000824845.1 Mesorhizobium sp. ORS 3359
TGTGCTCTTCCGATCTCGCCAGAGCTACGGCAAGCTGGTCGCCTATCTCGCGGCCCGCATGCGCGACGTCGCCGGCGCCGAGGACGCACTGGCCGATGCCTTCGCCGCCGCGCTGGAGCGCTGGCCGCGAAGCGGCGTGCCGGCGCAGCCGGAAGCCTGGCTGCTCGCGGTGGCGCGCCGGCGCGACGTCGACGCCGTGCGGCGACGGCTGACCGGCGAGGCGGCGCGCGATCATCTGCAGCTGATTGCCGAGGAGATGGAGGCGCGCATGAGCGGCGAGGAGCTGCCCGACGACCGGTTGCGGCTGATGTTCGCCTGCGCCCATCCGGCGATCGAGGCCAGCGTGCGCGCGCCGCTGATCCTGCAGACGATCCTCGGCTTCGACGCCGCGACGATCGCCTCGGCCTTCCTGGTCTCGCCGGCGACGATGGGCCAGCGGCTGGTGCGCGCCAAGGCACGCATCCGCGAGACCGGGATTCCGTTCCGCGTGCCAGAACAGGCGGAGCTGGGCGAGCGGCTGAGCACGGTGCTCGAAGCGATCTACGCGACCTTCGCCGAAGGCTGGTCGGATGCGACCGGCACCGACAGCCGCCGGCGCAACCTCGCCGGCGAAGGCATCTGGCTCGGACGGCTGGTCGCCTCGCTGATGCCGGACGAGCCGGAGGCGCTGGGACTGCTGGCGCTGATGCTGTTCGCCGAGGCGCGCCGCTCGGCACGGCGCGGCCCGGATGGAGACTTCGTGCCTTTGGCCGAACAGGATATCGCGCTCTGGGACGACCGCCTGATCGACGAGGCGGAGGCCTTGCTGGCGGGCGCCGCGCAAACGGGCATCATCGGCCGCTACCAGCTCGAGGCCGCCGTGCAGTCCGCCCACACGGCGCGCCGGCGCGGCAGCGGCACGGACTGGGCGGCCATCCGCCAGCTTTACGACGCGCTGCTTTCCGTCGCCGGCTCACCGGTGGTGGCGATCAACCGTGCGGTGGCCATCGCCGAAACCGAGGGTGCAACAGCCGGGCTGGCGGCGCTCTATGTGCTGGGCGACGACAAGCGGCTGCAGGACTACCAGCCCTATTGGGCCGCCCGCGCCGGGCTGTTGGCCAGGCTCGGCAATACGAAGCAGGCGGCGCAGGCCTACGATCAGGCGATCGGCCTCGAGCGCGACCCGGCGCTGCGGCGTTTCCTGCAGGGCGAGAAGGCGAAGCTTGTTAGTTAGGCAAACTGTTGAGGCTGGAGGGACAGCGCCCCCCTCTGTCCTGCCGGACATCTCCCCCACAAGGGGGGAGATTGGCCGTCGCGTCGGCTTTCGCCAATCTTCGACGTTGTAAAATCGAACAAGGCGCCGAAGCTGCTAATCTCCCCCTATGTGGGGGAGATGCCCGGCAGGGCAGAGGGGGCGCGAAGAATCTCGGCGCTGGGGCTTTTGCGCGCCTACGCCCCCAGCCCGTCGAACAGGATGGTCGAGAGATAGCGCTCGGCGAAGGAGGGGATGACGACGACAAGGTTCTTGCCCTTGTTCTCCGGCCGCGAGCCGACGACGATGGCCGCCTGGAGCGCCGCGCCCGAGGAGATGCCGACCGGCACGCCTTCGAGGCGCGCGACCAGGCGCGCATTGGCGACCGAATCCTCGTTCGACACCCTGACGATCTCGTCATAGACGGACGTGTCGAGGATCTTCGGCGCGAAGCCGGCGCCAATACCCTGGATCTTGTGCGGACCGGGCTGACCGCCGGACAGAACCGGGGAAGCCTCCGGCTCGACCGCCACGATATGCACCGAGGGCTTGCGCTTCTTCAGCACCTGGCCGACGCCCGTGATGGTGCCGCCGGTGCCGATGCCGGCGACGAAGATATCGACCTCGCCATTGGTGTCGTTCCAGATCTCCTCGGCCGTGGTGCGGCGGTGGATTTCGGGATTGGCCGGGTTCTCGAACTGCTGCGGGATGATGGCGTTGGGCAGCGTTGCGGCAAGCTCGTCGGCCTTGGCGATGGCGCCCTTCATGCCCTTCGGCCCCTCGGTCAGCACCAACTCGGCGCCGAGCAGCGCCAGCATCTTGCGGCGCTCGACCGACATGGTCTCCGGCATGGTGAGGATCAGCTTGTAGCCCTTGGCGGCGGCGGCAAAGGCGAGCGCGATGCCGGTGTTGCCGGAGGTCGGCTCGATCAGCGTGGTCTTGCCGGGCGCGATCTTGCCTGCCGCCTCGAGCGCCTCGATCATGGCGACGCCGATGCGGTCCTTGACCGAAGCGATCGGGTTGAAAAATTCGAGCTTGGCCATCAGGTTCGCGACGATGCCCTTCTCCCTGGCGAACTTGTCCAGCCTGACCAGCGGCGTGTCGCCAATCGTCTCCGTGATCGAATTGAAGACGCGGCCGCGGCCGGGCACGCGCGCGGAGGTGACGGGCTTGTTCATTTTGGTTCGCTCCCAGGGCAATGGCATAGGCAAAACAGAATAGGGCTTTCAGCCGCGCAAGATAGGCCGGCCACCGAAAATATCCGAGTGGGGCGGTTGCTGAAAAGCGCGCCGCAGCGGAAATGCATTTTCCGCTGCAGTGGGTTTCAGGAATGGTTTGGCTGAATCCAGGACCGGTTGAGATGGAAGCTTACTGGCGGGCCGCGATCGCGGCCGCCGCGCCCATCATGAAGCCGGCTGCGGTGCGGTTCAGCACCTTCAGCGCGCGCGGCGATTTCAGGAACCAGCGCGCCTTGGCCGCCAAGGCCAGATAAGGCACCAGCACCACGAACAGCACCACCACGGTGAGCATCGCCAAAATGGCGTAGTCGGCGAGCGTGATCGTCTTCAGATCGACGATGGTCGGCGTAATGGCGAGATAGAAGATCATCGTCTTCGGATTGCCCAGCGTCACCGTCAGCCCGGCGATGAGGCTCGACAGCAGCCCGCCCCGGGCCTTGCGCGCCTCGACGGTCTCGGGCGTGATACCGCTGGTCCAGAAGCGCCAGGCGAGGAAGGCGAGATAGGCGACGCCAGCCCACTTGATGGCGAGGAAGACCATGCCGAAGGTCTGGGCGACGAAGGCGAGACCGAGCACCACGGCGGTGAGATAGGTGAGGTCGCCGAGCATCAGGCCGAATGACATGGCAAGCGAGGAGCGGAAGCCGGAGCCGAGCGCGCGGGCGACCAGCGCCGTGACGCCGGGGCCCGGAATGGCGGCGGCGACGCCGAGGGCTGCGCTGTAAGCGAGGAATCCGGTGAGTGTCATGGTTTTGGGTTCCGAGATCGGATGCGTCTATTGCACGAAACCGAACGGGAATGAATTCGCTATGGGGCAGATTCGTTTGCGCCAGCCCGCTCATCCGGCCGCTTCGCGGCCACCTTCTCCCCGAGGGGAGAAGAGGTTGGCGCCGGCGCTCGCCTGCTCCTCTCCCCTTGGGGAGAGGTCGGATTGCCCCGAAATGCCCTTCGCAATTCGGTTGGCAATCCGGGTGAGGGGGCCCTCGACGCAGGGACGAACGCCCGACCACCGCTTACCCACCATACGTCACACGCCAGATCGTACCGTTGCCGTCCTCGGTGAGGATCAGCGCGCCGTCCTTGGCCACGGCGACCCCCACCGGGCGGCCCCAGACCGCGTCGTCGGATATGACGAAGCCGGTGGCGAAGTCGTCATACTCGCCGGTCGGCTTGCCGTCCTTGAACCGCAGCCGCACCACCTTGTAGCCGGTGCGGACATTGCGGTTCCACGAGCCGTGCAGGGTGACGAAGGCGTCGCCTTTATAGTCAACCGGGAAGTTGCCGCCATCGTAAAAGGCGATGTTGAGCGGCGCCGAATGCGCCTGGATCAGCACGTCGGGCATCGTGACCTTGCCCGCGAGATCGGGGCGCGCGCCCTCGTGGCGCGGGTCCTCATTGCTGCCGATATAATACCAGGGCCAGCCGTAGAAGGCGCCTTCCTTCACGGCGGTCGCATACTCGAAAGGGACATTGTCGCCAAGCTCGTCGCGCTCGTTGACGACGCACCAGAGCGCGCCGGTCGCCGGCTGCACGCCCATGCCGGAGCAGTTGCGCAGGCCGGTGGCGACGGTCCTGCGGTTGCTGCCGTCGGGGTCGAAGGCGAGCACATCGGCGCGGCCTTCCTCCGGACCCCAGGCCTCGCCCAGCGGCTGCGATTGCGCCCACGCCTCGACACCACCCTTCGGCTTCGCTCCCATATCCTCGGCGATGTTGGAGCCGGAGCCGACCGACAAATAGAGAGTCTTGCCGTCGGGCGCGAAGGCGATGTCGCGCGTCCAATGATGGCTGGCGGGGATTTTCGCGACGATGGTCTCCGGCTTGGCGGACGCTTCGAGATCGCCGTCGCGATAGGGGAAGCGCACGACGCTGTTGCTGTTGGCCACATAGACCCATTGCGGCTTGTCGCCCGGCGGATAGAAGGCGATGCCATAGGGCCGGGTCAGGCCCTTGGCGAAGATCGAGGTCTCGGCAGGCTTCGCGCTGCCGTCGGCCAGGCGATAGACGCGGACCTGGTTCGCCCGGCTGTCGGCGACGAAGAGGTCGCCGTTCGGCGCCACGCGGACCACGCGTGGACTGTCGATACCCGACGCGACCAGCTCGGCGGAAAAGCCCGGCGGAAGCTGTGGCTTCGCGCCCTCCGGGCGATCGGTGACGCCGCCGCCATTCGAGGCGGACTCCGCCACATCGGGTTTCGGCTGATCTTGCGGCTTCAGCAGCCGACGCACGCCCGGACGATCGGCTTTCCAGTCGCCGAAGGCCTTTTCGCCGCTGAGCAAGGGGGCCTGCTGCGCAAAGGCATCGGTGGCGAGAATCAAGGCAATGCCCGCAAGGCCGGCGATCCGTATCATGCTGTTCTCCGTCGTCTGCCAATGCGCCTCGCTCGGTCAGGCGCTCCGAGCAGGACATATTGGGCAAACGACCGAAAAGAGAAGCTTGCGCACGCGGATTTGACGGAGCGCCGGAGCTTAGCTCTCCTCGGCATCCAGGTCGTCGTCGAGGCGCTTTTCCAGCTCGACGAGATCGGCCGGCAAGGGCAGGCCCATGGCGCGGAGCTCGCGCAATTTCTCGCGCAGCTGCTCTTGGATCTCGCGATCGTCCTCGGGCTGGTTGATCATTTCCTGAAGCAGGAGGTCGATCTGGGCCTTGATTGATTCCAGAGCCATTTTTTCCTCCGCAGCGACTTTAGGTGTGTCGAGATTCCGGTCCGGCCGACCTCACCTGAATATCGATACACCTAACGAAGCATGCGCGAAATGAGCTGTGCGGTATAATCGACCATCGGGACGATGCGGGCGTAATTCAGCCGCGTCGGTCCGATGACGCCGAGCGCGCCGATGACGCGGGCGTCCTTGTCGCGATAGGGCGCGACGACCAGCGACGAGCCGGACAGCGAGAACAGCTTGTTCTCCGAACCGATGAAGATGCGTACGCCCGGCCCTTCCTCGGCGAGGTCGAGCAGCTGCAGCAGCCCGTCCTGCGTCTCCAGGTCCTCGAACAGATGGCGCAGCAGTTCGAGATCGGCCTGGGCGGTGACATTTTCCAGAAGGTTAGCGCGGCCGCGCACGATGAGGCGCGCCGGCAGGCCGCTTTCGGCGCCGGCCCAGACCGCCAGCCCCTTCTCGACCAGGTCCTGCGACAGCGTGTCGAGGGCGGATTTGGTTTCGTCCTTGATACGCGCGATCTCGGCGCGCGCCTCGGCAAGCGTGCGGCCCCTGATATGGGCGTTGAGGAAATTGGACGCCTCGTGCAGTTGCGACACGGTGGTGCCGGCGGGCAGGTCGACGACGCGGTTCTCGACATCGCCGTTCTGCGAAACCAGCACGGCAAGCGCCTTGGTGGGCTCGAGCTGGATGAATTCGATGTGCTTCAGCGCCACCTCGTTCTTGGAGGCGAGCACGAGGCCGGCGCCGCGCGACATGCCGGACAGCATCTGGCTGGCCTCGGTCAGCATATGCTCCAGCGTCGCGCCGGAGCCTGAGGCGCGCACCTGCGCCTCGATGATGCGGCGCTCGTCATCGGAAAGATCGCCGAGCTCCATGAAGGCGTCGACGAAGAAACGCAGGCCGGTCTGGGTCGGCAGGCGGCCGGCAGAAACATGCGGCGCGTAGATCAGCCCCAGATGCTCCAGGTCGCTCATCACGTTGCGGATGGTGGCCGGCGACAGCGAGGAGGGCAGGATGCGCGACAGGCTGCGCGAACCGACCGGCTCGCCGTCGCGCAGATAGGAATCGACTATCCGCCGGAAAATATCGCGCGAGCGCATGTCGAGTGACTGAAGCACCGGCGACTGAACCCCGGGCGATTGCGACGTCGGATCGACTGGTCTGTTCATTCCGGCGAGAAACCTCCTACCGGAAAGATATAGACTCCCGGTCGGCCCGCGCAACCCGCCCCGGCTCGCGCCCCCTTTTCCTTTGCGCGAGAGACTGCATGCGTCTACAAGCCGCCAACGAATCCGGGAAAGAACAGAAAGAGCCTCGATGCGCCCCTCCAAACGCCAAGCCGACGAAATGCGCGCCATCTCCTTCGAGCGCGGCGTGTCCAAGCATGCCGAAGGCTCGTGCCTGGTGAAGTTCGGCGACACGCATGTCTTGTGCACGGCGAGCCTTGAGGAAAAGGTGCCGGCCTGGATGCGCAATTCCGGCAAGGGCTGGGTGACGGCCGAATATGGCATGCTGCCGCGCTCGACCGGCGAGCGCATGCGGCGCGAGGCCTCCGCCGGCAAGCAGGGCGGCCGCACGCTGGAGATCCAGCGGCTGATCGGCCGTTCGCTGCGCGCCGTGGTCGACCTGCAGGCGCTGGGCGAACAGCAGATCACCGTCGACTGCGACGTGATCCAGGCCGATGGCGGCACCCGCACCGCCTCGATCACCGGCGGCTGGGTGGCGCTCTACGATTGCCTGCGCTGGATGGAAGCGCGCCAGATGGTCAGCGTCGCCAAGGTGCTGAAGGACCATGTCGCGGCGATCTCCTGCGGCATCCATGACGGCCAGCCGGTCATCGATCTCGATTACCTCGAGGATTCCTCGGCGGGCACCGACGCCAATTTCGTCATGACGGGCAAAGGCGGCATCGTCGAGATCCAGGGCACGGCCGAAGGCGAGCCGTTTTCCGAGGAGCAGTTCGCGGCGCTGATGGGCCTGGCCAAGAAGGGCATCTCGCGGCTGGTGAGCCTGCAGCAGATGGCGGTGGCGTAGGGTTTCCAATGCCGAGCGTGAGACCCTCCGCAATTTTGGAATCGGCCCTCTACGTCACAGACCTCGCTGCCGCCGAAGCGTTCTACCGCGGCATCATCGGCCTCGAAGCGGTGGGCAAGGTCGAAGGCCGCCACGTCTTCTTCCGTTGCGGCGACGGCGTGCTGCTGCTCTTCAACGCGGAGGCGACGAAAATCCCGCCGGCGCCAGACGCTCGCCTGAAAGTGCCGCCGCATGGCACGGCCGGCGAGGGGCATCTCTGCTTTACGGCTACCGCCGACGAAATCGCCGCATGGCGCAAGCATCTCGCCGCCAACAACATCGCCATCGAAAGCGATTTCGAATGGCCGCAGGGCGGGCATTCGATCTATATCCGCGACCCTTCGGGCAATTCGATCGAGTTCGCCGAGCCAAGGATCTGGGGTTTCTGATGAATTCTTTGAACGGCAAGAAGATCGTCGTCGCCAGCCACAATGCCGGCAAGCTGCGCGAATTCGCCGACCTGATGGCGCCGTTCGGCTTCGAGGCGAAATCGGCCAAGGAATACGGCCTGCCCGAGCCGGACGAGACCGGCACGACCTTCGAGGAGAACGCCTATATCAAGGCCTTCGCCGCCGCCAAGGCGACCGGCCTGCCGGCGCTGTCGGACGATTCCGGACTCTGCGTCGACGCGCTCGACGGCGCGCCGGGCGTCTATACCGCCAATTGGGCTGAAAAGCCGGATGGCTCGCGCGACTTCGGCATGGCCATGCAGAAGACGGAGACCGCGCTGCAGGAGGCCGGCGCGACCAAGCCTTCGCAGCGCACCGGCCGCTTCGTCGCCGTCATCTGCCTCGCCTTTCCGGATGGCGAGGCGGAATATTACCGGGGCGAGGCCGAGGGCACGCTGGTGTGGCCGCCGCGCGGCACTCTGGGCTTCGGCTACGATCCGGTCTTCCTGCCCAACGGCTTCGACAAGACTTTTGGCGAGATGAGCGCGGAAGAAAAACACGGCTGGAAGCCCGGCCAGGCGACGGCGCTTTCGCACCGCGCCCGCGCCTTCCAGAAATTCGCCGAAGCGCGATTGGATTTGGCCAGATTGGATCTGGCGCGATCAGGATCGGCATGAGCTCGGTGACGATACCGCTCGACCGCAGCCCCGGCTTCGGCGTCTATATCCACTGGCCGTTCTGCGCGGCCAAGTGCCCTTATTGCGACTTCAACAGCCATGTCCGCCGCCAGCCGGTCGACCAGGAGCGCTTCGCCCGCGCCTTCGAGACGGAGCTCAAAACCATGCGCGCCCGCACAGGGCCGCGCGAGGTGACCAGCATCTTCCTCGGCGGCGGCACGCCGTCGCTGATGAAGCCGGAAACGGTGGGCACGGTGCTGGAGGCGGTGGCGAAGAACTGGACGGTGCCGGCCGGCATAGAGGTGACGCTGGAGGCCAACCCGTCCTCGGTCGAGGCCGAGCGTTTCCGCGGCTATCGTGCCGCCGGCGTCAACCGCGTATCACTCGGCGTGCAGGCGCTGAACGACAAGGATCTGCGCTTCCTCGGCCGGCTGCACAATGTCGAGGAGGCGCTGCACGCAATCGGGCTCGCGCGCGAGATCTTTCCCCGCCTCTCCTTCGACCTGATCTATGCGCGGCCCGGCCAGACACCGGAGGCGTGGGGGGCGGAGCTGGAGCAGGCAATCGGCTATGCCGTCGACCACCTTTCGCTCTACCAGCTGACCATCGAGGAGGGCACGCCCTTCCACGCGCTCTACGCGGCGAAGAAATTCACGCTGCCCGACAACGACCATGCCGCCGACCTCTACGCGCTGACGCAGGAGGTGACGGCGGCGCATGGGCTGCCGGCCTATGAGATCTCCAACCACGCGCGACCGGGCGCCGAAAGCCGGCATAATCTCACCTATTGGCGCTACGGCGAATATGTCGGCGTCGGCCCGGGCGCGCATGGCCGCTTCGTCGAGAACGGCCGCCGCACGGTGACCATAGCGGAAAGGATGCCGGAGACCTGGGCCAACCTGGTCGAGGCCAGGGGCCATGGCGTCACCGGCGGCGAGATTCTCACGCGCTTCGAGGAAGCCGATGAATTCCTGCTGATGGGCTTGCGGCTCGCGGAGGGCATCGACCTGCAGCGCTACGAGGCGCTCTCGGGTCGCGGCCTTTCCAGCGCGCGACTTTCGGTGTTGCAGGAGGAAGGGCTGGTGGCGCCGGTCGGCAATGCAAGGCTCCGCGCCACGACGGCAGGGATGATCGTGCTGGATGCGGTGGTGGCGGATCTGGCGCGGTAACCTCCTTGAAGAACGTCCTCTTCGTCTGCAGCCAGAACCGGCTGCGCAGTCCGACCGCCGAGCAGGTGTTTTCCAGGCGCCGCGACATGGAGGTCGAATCGGCTGGCACCAATCACGACGCCGACAACCCGCTGACGCATGAGTTGGTCGCCTGGGCCGACATCATCTTCGTCATGGAGAAGGCGCATCGCGCCAAGCTGCAGAAGAAGTTCCGGGCGAGCCTGAAGGGCGCCAGGGTGATCTGCCTGGACATCCCCGACGACTACGCGTTCATGGACCCGGAACTGGTGCGGCTGCTGGAGGCGAGGGTCGGCAAATACCTTTGAAAGCGGGGAATCCCCAGCGCGTTCGTCATGTATGACGAAGCGAGAGCCGTCAGCGCTCTTGTGCGACGCTCTAAGCGTCGTGCTTCTGGCGGTGCTTGCCTCGGTGCTTCTCGCCATGCGCCTCATCGTGGCGGACGGGCTTCGCATCGGCCTTGTCGCGGCGGACGCCGGGCTGGGCGGCGATAGGGTGTGGAGGGATGCCCTCGCGGGGGGTCTTGCTTTCAAGTCGGCTGATGAAGATGTCGAAGCGATTGGGCATCGTTCGGTCCTGCCTCCTCCCGGGGAATCAGGGGTTAAATTCGCCGATGTGGGTTTCGTTCCGCACTGTGGCAAAGGCATGGCGATTTCCTTAACCCGACCTCACGTTTTGCAACGAGGCGCCAGCCATGCCAAACAAGGCCGGTTATGAGGGGCAACCGGTGACCGGCGACAGAAGCAGCTACCTGATCGGACAGACCGAGATCGCGGCGCGGCCGCTCTCGCCGGCGCTCTATCTGGTGGCGACGCCGATCGGCAATCTGGCCGACGTCACGCTGCGCGCGCTGGAGACGCTGGCCGCAGCCGACATCGTCGCCTGCGAGGACACGCGCGTCTCGCGCGTGCTGCTCGAGCGCTACGGCATCCGCCGCCGCACCACCGCCTATCACGAGCACAATGCGCAAGAGGCCGGGCCGAAGCTGATCGAGGCGCTGGCGGCCGGACAAAGCGTGGCGCTGATATCCGACGCCGGCACGCCCCTGGTCTCCGATCCCGGCTATCGGCTGGTCGGCGAGGCGCTGGAGCGCGGCATCCGCGTGGTGCCGATCCCAGGGCCTTCAGCCGCGCTTGCCGCGCTGACGGCTTCCGGCCTGCCGTCCGACGCCTTCCTGTTCGCCGGCTTCCTGCCCGTGAAGACCGGGCAGCGGCTGGCCAAGCTGGAAACCTTCAAGGCGGCGCCCGCAACGCTGATCTTCTTCGAATCGCCCCGACGGCTGGCCGAGACGCTTGGCGCCATGGTGGAAGTGCTCGGGGGGGCGCGCAAAGCCGCGATCGGCCGCGAGCTGACCAAGGCCTTCGAGGAGATGCGCACCGGCACGCTGGCCGAGCTGGCCGGCCACTATGCCGCCGCCGATACGCCGAAGGGCGAGATCGTCATTTGCGTCGGCCCGCCTGAGGCGGCGGAAGACCAGCCGGCAGATATCGACCGGCTGCTGTTGTCGCTGGCGGCCGAAATGCCGGCTTCGAAGGCGGCATCGGAAGCGGCGAAGATGACCGGCGGGCAGAAACAGGCGCTCTACCGGCGGCTCTTGGAGCTCAAGGACGGACGATGATCCCGAAAAGCGAAAGCCGGTTTTTGGATAGGATCATGGTCAGGCAAAGAAATGGCTGAACGCACGGTCGTCCATCGCCGCAAGGCCTATCGGCGCGGCCATCGCGGCGAATGGCTGGCGGCGCTGGCGCTGATGCTGAAAGGCTATCGCATCCTTGCCCGCCGCCACCGCACCAGGCTCGGCGAGATCGACCTGATCGCCCGGCGCGGCGATCTCGTGCTGTTCGTCGAGGTCAAGGCGCGCCGCACGCTAATCGAGGCGATGGAAGCGATCGGGCACGAGTCGGAGCGGCGCATCGAGGGCGCCGCGGATCTGTGGCTGTCGCGCCAGCCGGATTACGGGCGGCTTTCGATGCGCTTCGACATGGTGGCCGTGCTGCCCTGGCGCTGGCCGGTGCATGTCGAGAACGCGTTTTATGGGAGGAATTGAGGGGCTTACCCCCGCTACAAGGGGCAGACAATCGCATATGGCGGCGCTGGCCCCCTCATCCGGCCGCTACGCGGCCACCTTCTCCCCGGTGGGGAGAAGAGGTTGGCGCCGACGCCGACAGTCTCCTCTCCCCTCGGGGAGAGGTCAGCCGAGCGAAGCGGAGGCTGAGTGAGGGGGAGCGCCGTGTGTGGTTGCCATATCCTACGGGCGGGTTCTCACCCCCAGACCATCAGCGCCGCCAGCCCCGCTACCCCCACCAGCAGCCGCCACCAGCCGAACAGCGCGTAGCCGTTCTTCGAGACGTAATCGAGCAGGAAGCGCACGACGATCAGCGCGGCGACGAAGGCGGCGATGAAGCCGACGGAAATGATCGGCAGGTCGGCCGAAGTCAGCACGTTGCGGTTCTTGAAGAGGTCGAAGGCGAAGGCGCCGACCATGGTGGGCATGGCGAGGAAGAAGGAGAATTCGGCCGCCGCGCGCTTGTCGACGCCCATCAGCAGCGCGCCGACGATGGTCGAGCCGGAGCGCGAGGTGCCCGGGATCAGCGACAAGCACTGGAACAGGCCGATCTTGAGATAGACGCTCAACGGGAAGCGCTCGACGTCGTGATGCACCGGCTTGAAGTTGATGCGGTCGACGACGAGCAGCACCACGCCGCCAATGATCAGCATGCTGCAGATCAGTTTTGGCGATTCGAACAGATAGTTTTTGATGAAGTCGTGACCCAACGCGCCGATAACCGCCGCCGGCAGGAAGGCAATCAGGATGCCGATGACGAAATGCCTGGTCTGCGGGTCGCTCGGCAGCTTGATCAGCATCTGCCAGAGCTTGCCGAAATAGACACTCAAAATGGCCAGGATCGCGCCGAGCTGGATCAGGATCTCGAAGGCCTTGCCGGTGGAGTGGAAGCCGAGGAAATGGCCGGCAAGCAGGATGTGGCCGGTCGAGGACACCGGGATGAACTCGGTCAGGCCCTCCAAAAGCCCAAGCAGCAGCGCTTCGACGATGGTCTGGCTTTCCATGGCAACCTCAGGATTTCGGGGACAGCTGGGACAACGGCTTGCTTGTCACGGCGCGGAAGTCACCCTATAGGTCGCAACACCGTGACGGCCGCATGACGGGCCGCCAAGACTTACCGGTGCAGGTATCGATTCGCCAGTGCGCCCTATCATCGCGGAACCATGCTGACGCTTTTCCATCATCCCATGTTCGCCACCTGCCGGTTCGTGCGCCTCGCCTTTGGCGAGTATGGCGAGGAGCTAGCGTTGATCGAGGAAAAGCCGTGGACCCGGCGCAAGGAGTTCCTGGCGCTGAATCCGGCCGGCACGCTGCCGATCCTGCTCGCTGAAGGCGACGTGCCGATCGTCGGGGCCATGGTGATCGCCGAATATCTCGACGAGACGCGCGGGGTCTTGAAGCGCGACAAAAGGCTGTTCGCCGAGGACCCGATGCAGCGCGCCGAAATCCGCCGGCTGACCGACTGGTACCTGGCGAAGGCCGAGAGCGAGGTGACCCGCCACCTGGTGCGCGAGCGCGTGCTGAAGCCGGTGATGCCGGAAACCGCCGGCGGCGGCTCGCCGGATTCGGCGGCGATCCGTGCCGCCCGCGCCAACATCCGCCAGCACATGAAATACACCAATTGGCTGGCCGGCACGCGCCATTGGCTGGCCGGCAACAAGGTGACCTATGCCGACCTCGCCGCGGCGGCGACGCTGTCAGTGCTCGATTATCTCGGCGAGATCGACTGGCGCGAGCACAGCGCCGCGCGCGAATGGTACACGCGGGTGAAGTCGCGGCCGTCGTTCCGGCCGCTGCTCTCCGACCGGGTGCGCGGCCTGTCGCCGGTATCGCATTATGCGGACCTCGACTTCTGAAACCTTACGCGCGCTGATCGACGCGGAGGCGCGCCGCGCCGGCTTCGAGGCGGTCGCCGTGACCCGGCCGGACGCGATACCGCTGGCGCCGGCAAGGCTCGCCGAATTCGTCGCCGACGGTTTCCACGGCTCGATGGACTGGATCGCCGAGACGCTTCAACGCCGCGCCGAGCCCTCGACATTGTGGCCGGAAGTGCGCTCGATCATCGTGCTGGCGATGAACTACGGCCCCGACCGCGATCCGTGCGAGATCCTGGCAAAGCCCGACCGCGGCGCGATCTCGGTCTATGCGCAGAACCGCGACTATCACGACGTGATGAAGGGCCGGCTGAAGGAGATCGCAGGCAAGATCGTGGCCAAGGCGGGCGGCGACGTAAAAGTGTTCGTCGACACGGCGCCGGTCATGGAAAAGCCGCTGGCGGAAGCCGCGGGGCTCGGCTGGCAGGGCAAGCACACCAACCTGGTCAGCCGCGCGCATGGCTCCTGGCTGTTCCTCGGCACGATTTTCAGCACGGCCGAGCTTGAGCCGGACCAGGCGGAGATCGACCATTGCGGCTCCTGCCGCGCCTGCCTCGACGCCTGCCCGACCGACGCGTTTCCGGCGCCCTACCGGCTCGACGCTCGGCGCTGCATCTCCTACCTCACCATCGAGAACAAGGGACCAATCCCGCGCGAATTCCGCGACAAGATCGGCAACCGCATCTATGGCTGCGACGATTGCCTGGCCGCCTGCCCGTGGAACAAGTTCGCCAGCGCCGCCTCCGAGGCGAAGCTTGCCGCGCGCGCGGATCTGCGCGAGCCGCCACTGTCGGAGCTGCTTGCGCTCGATGATCCGGCATTTCGCGCTTTCTTCTCGGGCTCGCCGGTCAAGCGCATCGGCCGCGACCGTTTCATCCGCAACGTGCTGATCGCCACCGGCAATTCGGGCGACGCTACGCTTGCCCCTGTCGTGCGTGGTCTGCTCGGCGACGCCTCGCCGCTGGTACGGGGTGCGGCAATCTGGGCCCTGTCGCGATTGCTCTCTGGTCGCGAATTTGGCGAGCTTGCCGCCACGGCTTCGAGGTGCGAAATCGATGCGGCGGTTCGAGAGGAATGGCTAGCGGGCTTGGCATCCGCAGAGGTTCATTGATGGGCGAGAGACGCTTCTTCATCTTCGGCGCCGGCTATTCCGGCAAGGCTTTCGCGCGGGCCAACACCCACCACGCGCCGGTCTCCGGCACGACCCGGGCGCCGGAAAAGTTCGCGACGCTGCGATCGGCCGGCATCGAGCCGCTGCAATTCGACGGCGCGCTGTCGCCCGAGCTCGGCGACGCACTCCTCAAAACCACGCATCTCATCGTCTCGGTCGCTCCCGATGAGGCCGGCGACCCGGTGCTCAACGCCGCCGGCGATGCGCTCAAGGAAAAGATGCCGGCGCTGGAATGGATCGGCTATCTCTCCACCGTCGGCGTCTATGGCGACCATGGCGGCGCCTGGGTGGACGAGACCAGCGCCTGCCGGCCGGTGTCGAAGCGCTCGGTGATGCGGGTGGCGGCCGAACAGGAATGGCTGAGGCTTGGCCGCGAGATCGGAAAGCCGGTGGCGGTGCTGCGGCTTTCCGGCATTTTCGGGCCCGGTCGCAATGCGCTGGCCAATCTCGAGGAGGGCACGGCGCGGCGGCTGGTCAAGCCGGCGCAGGTGTTCAACCGCATCCATTGCGACGACATCGCCGGCGCGCTCTGGCATCTCGCCGGCGGCAACCTCGGCGGCATCTTCAATGTCACCGACGACGAGCCGGCGCCGCCGCAGGATGTCGTGGCCTACGCCGCCGGGCTCATGGGCGTCGAGCCGCCGCCGGAAATTCCCTTCGAGACCGCCCAACTTTCGCCCATGGCGCGGTCTTTCTATGGCGAGAACAAGCGGGTCGCCAACAAGGCGATCAAGGCTGCCGGCTATCGCTTCCGGTTCCCGAACTACCGGGTGGCGCTGGACCGGATGTGGGCCGAGGGCAACTGGCGGGACGGGGCGCCGCGCAGCCCGATGAGGCGCTGAAGATCGATGCGGGACGCGTGGCGTGGTATGATTCGTTCCTGACCGTGCCGCAGACGGATAGACTGGAGAGGGATCCGGCCTGATGAATTTGCGATCGCTGCCCGACAGGAAGCCGTTCCTGACCGCCGCGCTGGCGCTGGTGACCTTGGCCGCGCTGGCGGCGGCCGCGATTTCGGCCGAACCGCGCGCCAAGGACCTGTTCGGCGCCAAGAAATTGCCGGCGGTGGTGCCCGCCCAATCCTTCGGCTTCTACTCCAAAGGCTGCTTCGCCGGCGGCGTCGCCCTGCCGATGGAAGGCCCGACCTGGGAAGTGATGCGCCCCTCGCGCAACCGCCGCTGGGGCCATCCGGCCATGATCGCGCTGATCGAAAAGCTGTCGCGCGACGCGGCAGCCGATGGCTGGCCGGGGCTTCTGGTCGGCGACATCTCGCAGCCGCGCGGCGGACCGATGATGACCGGCCATGCCTCGCACCAGATCGGGCTCGACGCCGACATCTGGCTGACGCCGATGCCGAAGCGGCCGCTCACCATCGCCCAGCGCGAATCGATGAGCGCCACGCTGATGGTCGACGAGAAGACGCATCTGGTGAAGGACGCGCTGTGGACCCCGGCGCACACAAGGCTGCTCAAGCGCGCCGCGAGCTATCCGGAAGTCGAGCGCATCCTGGTCAATCCCGGCATCAAGAAGGAGCTTTGCGACACCGTCACCGGCGACCGTTCCTGGCTGCGCAAGATCCGGCCGTTCTGGGGTCACGACTACCACTTCCATATGCGCATCGGCTGCCAGCCGGGCTCGCCTGGTTGCAAGGGGCAGGAGGCGACGCCCGCGGATGACGGCTGCGGCAAGCCGCTGGCCTGGTGGTTCACCGACCAGCCGTGGCGGCCCAACAAAAACCCCGATGCGCCCAAGGCGCGCGACCTGATGACGATGGCCAATCTGCCGAAAGAGTGCCAGGCGGTGCTCGCCGCGACGGATGCGCCGTCACTCGCGGCCGTGACCTATCAGGGCGGCAGCGCCGCCGCCGTGGCCGTTGCCGAACCGCAGCCGACCGAGCCGGCGGAGACGATCTCCAGCGGCAATGCCGCGATGCCGGCGGCCGCAAGCGCTTTCGCGCCGACGCCGAAGATCGGCATTCCGCTGCCAAGGCCTAGACCGGGGAACTGACGCCGAAGCGGGCTTCCCCTTTCCGGGGTCATGCGCTAGTCAATCGATTGAAACGGTGCAATGGCGCCGCAACGAGGACGATGACGAGCATGGCAGGTGAAGACGAGAAGGGACTGCGGTTTCCGGTCCTGATCGGCGACATTGGCGGCACCAATGCGCGCTTCTCGATCGTGCTCGACGCCAATTCGGAGGCGACCGAGCCCTATATCGTCCAGACGGCGAATTTCAAGACCATCGACGACGCGATCCAGGCGGCGGTGCTCGACCGCTCGTCTATCCAGCCGAATTCGGCGGTGCTGGCGATCGCCGGGCCGGTCGACGGCGACGAGATTCCGCTCACCAACTGCCCCTGGGTCGTGAAACCCCGGCAGATGATCGCCAATCTGGGCCTGAGCGAGGTCGTGGTGCTCAACGATTTCGAGGCGCAGGCGCTGGCCGTCGTGGCGCTCGGCCAGGAGCATATGGAGAAGATCGGCGGCGGCGCGCCGGAACCCAATGCGAGCCGCGTCGTGCTCGGCCCCGGAACCGGGCTAGGCGTTGCCGGGCTGATCTATGCGCTCGACCATTGGATCCCGGTGCCGGGCGAGGGCGGGCATATGGATATCGGCCCGCGCACGCCGCGCGACTTCCAGGTGTTTCCGAACATCGACAAGCTCGAAGGCCGCATCTCCGGCGAGCAGATCCTGTGCGGGCGCGGGCTGGTCAATGTCTATCGCGCCGTGGCCAAGGCCGATGCCAGGCCGACGCCCTTCACGACACCGGCCGAGATAACCGCGGCGGCGCTCGCCAAATCCGACGCGGTGGCCGAGGAAGCGCTGGCGCTCTTCGTCACCTGCCTCGGGCGCACCGCGGGGGACCTGGCGCTGGTGTTCATGGGCCGGGGCGGTGTGTTCCTGACCGGTGGCATCGCGCAGAAGATCGTGCCGGCGCTGAAGGAAGGCAATTTCCGCGCCGCCTTCGAGGACAAGGCGCCGCACAGCGCGCTGATGCGCGAAATGCCGGTCTATGTCATCACCCATCCGCTGGCGGCGCTGCTCGGGCTTGCCGCCTATGCCAGGACGCCGTCGCTGTTCGGCGTCAACACGGCGGGGCGGCATTGGCGCGCCTGATCGCGCCCGGGTTCGGGCTGGCGATCGGCCGGCGCGACGAAGTTTCGCCATAGGCAAGCCGTAGCCGGGGCGCTAAGAGGGGTGCCGAAAGGCAGCCCTGCCCGACGAAAACCCACGAAGCGCCTCTGATTTGACCGTTCAAACTTCCCTCAAACTGAAAGTCCAGCCCACCGAGGTCAGCGCGGTGCTGCGCCGCATCCTGGCCGAAAACGGCAAGGAATATCGCTGGACCTATGTCGTTGCCGTCGCCTGCCTGCTGATCGTTTCCGGCACCACCGCCTTCACGGCGTGGATCATGGCGCCGATGATCAACCAGATCTTCTACGAACGGCGCAGCGACATGATCGTCTGGATCTGCGCCGGTTTCATGGGCGCTTCCGTGCTGCGCGGCTTCGCCGGCTACGGCCAGGCGGTGGCGCTGGCCAGGATCGGCAACAATCTGGTCGCCCGCTACCAGAAGCGCAGCTTCGACCATCTGATGAAGCTCGGCGTCGACTTCTTCAACGAGACCCGTTCCGGCCGGCTGGCGGCTCAGGTGAACGAAAATGTCGGCGGCATCCGCGATCTCCTGTCGCTGACGCTGACCTCCATCAGCCGCGACGCGGTCTCGCTCGTCGCCCTCGTCGGCGTGATGATCTACCAGGATCCGGTGCTGTCGCTGAGCTCGCTGCTGATCGGGCCGCCGCTGATCTGGGCCGTCGTCTACATCACCCGCCGCCTGCGCAAGATCAACCGCGAATCCGTGCTGATCAACTCGCGGCTGAACGGGTCCGTGCAGGAGGCCACGCAGGGTATCGCCATCGTCAAGGCCTTCACCCTGGAGGGCGAGCTGGCGCGCCGCATCGGCATCATGGCCGACACGGCCGAGCAGCGTAACAACAAGATCGCCCGCGTCGCGGAGCGGCTGTCGCCGATTTCCGAAATCCTGGGCGGCCTCGCCGTCACCGCCGTGCTTGCCTATTCCGGCTATCGGGCGCTGGTGCTCGGGCAGCCGCCGGGCGCGGTGTTTTCCTTCATCACCGCGCTGATCCTGGCCTACGACCCGGCGCGGCGCCTGGCGCGCACGCAGGTCGGCATGGAACGCGCCCTGGTCAATGCGCGCATGATCTACGAGCTGCTCGACCTGGAGCCGAAGCAGGGCGACGCGCCCGACGCGGTCGAGGCGAAGATCACCACCGGCGAGGTGCGTTTCAACAATGTGACCTTCGGCTACAACGCCGACATGCCGGTGCTGCGGGACCTGAGCTTCACCGCCGCGGCCGGCAAGGTCACGGCCATCGTCGGCGCCTCGGGCGCCGGCAAGTCGACGCTGGTGGCGCTGCTGCAGCGCTTCTACGACGTCGACAAGGGCTCGATCGAGGTCGACGGCCAGGACATCGCCAAGGTGACCAAGCATTCGCTGCGCCAATCGATCGCCTATGTGGCGCAGGCGCCCTATCTGTTCGAGGGCACGATCCGCGACAACATCCGCTTCGGCCGGTTGTCGGCCACCGACGCCGAGATAGAGCAAGCGGCGAAACTGGCGGCGGCCGACGAGTTCATCCGCCAGCAGCCGCAAGGCTACGACACGCCGGTCGGCGAGGGCGGCTCGACGCTGTCGGGGGGCCAACGGCAGCGCGTTTCGATCGCGCGCGCCATCGTACGCCAGGCGCCGATCCTGCTGCTCGACGAGGCGACCTCGGCGCTCGACAACGAGGCCGAGGCGCGCGTCCAGGAGGCGCTGACCCATGTCATGGAAGGCCGCACGACGATCGTGATCGCGCACCGGCTGTCGACGGTGGTCAATGCCGACCGTATCATCGTGCTGGAAGAGGGCAGGCTGGTCGAGGAAGGCACGCATGCGACGCTGATGGCCGACCCGCACGGCATCTATGCCCGCTTCCACCGGATCCAGGGCAAGAAGGGGCTGGGGCTTGTCGACGACGCCAAGGCGCTTCAAACTCCCGCACCGCGCAGCCGCGCCAAGAAGACCGTCAGGAGAAGCGCATGAGTGAAGCCGGCGATATGGGCCTGGTCGTGGTGGGCGCCGCCGGCCGCATGGGCCAGACGCTGATCCGCGCCATCCACACCATGCCCGGCGCGCGCGTCGCCGCCGCGATCGAGCGGCCAGACTCGCCCCATCTCGGCAAGGATGCCGGCGAGCTTGCCGGCATCGGCATCATCAACGTGCCGATCGTCGACGATCCGCTGCCGGCCTTCGCCAAGGCCGACGGCGTGCTCGATTTCACCGCGCCGGCCGCAAGCGTCGAATTCGCCGGCTATGCCGCGCAGGCGCGCATCGTCCATGTCATCGGCACCACCGGCTGCTCGGCCGACGACGATGCCAGGATCGCCGCCGCCGCGCGGCATGCGACGATCGTCAAATCCGGCAATATGAGCCTCGGCGTCAATCTTCTGGCCGTGCTGGTCGAGCAGGCCGCGAAGGCCCTGGACCCGGAGGATTTCGACATCGAGATCCTGGAGATGCATCACCGCCACAAGGTCGACGCGCCGTCCGGCACGGCGCTGCTGCTCGGCGAGGCGGCGGCCAAGGGGCGCGGCATCGATCTCACCGACAACAGCGTCAAGGTGCGCGACGGCCATACCGGCGTGCGCAAGGCGGGCTCGATCGGCTTCGCCACGCTGCGCGGCGGCTCCGTCGTCGGCGACCACAGCGTGATCCTTGCCGGCACCGGCGAGCGCATCACGCTCTCCCACCACGCCGAGGACCGGGCGATCTTCGCCCGCGGCGCGGTCAAGGCGGCGCTCTGGGCGCGCGGCAAGAAGCCCGGACTTTATTCCATGCGGGACGTGCTCGGCCTGAGCTGAGGCGTCTCATCCCATAAAATTCCAAAGGAGCAAACATGTCGGGAACTCTCGTGCTCGTGCGCCACGGCCAGAGCGAATGGAACCTGAAGAATCTGTTCACCGGCTGGCGTGATGTCGGCCTGACCGAGCAGGGCACCGCCGAGGCGTTGGCCGCCGGCGAAAAGCTCAGGGCGCGCGGCCTGAAATTCGACATCGCCTACACCTCGGCGCTGCAGCGGGCGCAGAAGACCTGCCAGCTGATCCTCGACGTGGTCGGCCAGGGCGATCTGAAGACCATCCGCGACCAGGCGCTCAATGAGCGTGACTATGGCGACCTCTCCGGCCTCAACAAGGACGACGCGCGCAAGAAGTGGGGCGAGGAGCAGGTGCATATCTGGCGCCGCTCCTACGACATCGCGCCGCCCGGCGGCGAAAGCCTGAAGGACACCGGCGCGCGCGTGTGGCCCTATTACCTGCACGAGGTCCAGCCGCATGTGCTGCGCGGCGAGACGGTGCTGGTCGCCGCGCACGGCAATTCGCTGCGCGCGCTGATCATGGCGCTGGACGGCAAGAGCGGCGAGGAGATCGTCAAGCTCGAGCTCGGCACCGGCGTGCCGATCGTCTACAAGCTCAACGCCGATTCCACCGTGGCGAAGAAGGAGGTGCTGGAGGGGTGAGCTTCCTTCGCCCCGTTCACGGCGAGAAGGTGCCCGAAGGACAGATGAGGGGCAGCGCCAACGCTGGTGAAAAAAGCGCGTTGACACATATCGTTTGCCCGCTTACATGAGCGCCCACCAGCCCAGATGGCGGAATTGGTAGACGCGCACGGTTCAGGTCCGTGTTCCGCAAGGAGTGGAGGTTCGAGTCCTCTTCTGGGCACCATTTCTCTTCGGAGAAGCCATAAATTCCAAGGAAATCAAGGCGTTGAGTATCCCCGGAGGTCCACCCAAGAGGCCCCCCGGAGGACCACCGTCTGTGCAGATCGATTTCCCCTACGTCCAGCAGCCCTCAGGCAAGAAGCACTATCGCTATCGGCGGAAGGTACCCCCCTTCCTGAGACAGGCTCTTGGAAAGACCGAGATCATCAAGCCGCTAGGCAGTTCACCCGCTGAGGTGCTGCGACATTACGACCGGGTCCACAAGGAAGTCGAGGCCGAGATCAAGGCCGCGATGCGCGGGAAGCCAAAGAAGGTGCCCGAGAAGACCGCGCTGGAGAAATACCAGTGGGCGACCCGACAGATTGCCGAATGGGGGCCGATGGATGAGGCTACGGCTGACGCCTTGGCCGACCATCTGGAGGAGACCGGGCAGGCAGAGCTTTACCAAGCCTTGGTGATCCCCGACGACAGGAAGGCACCCGAGCCAACCCTTGCAGATGCCGTCAAGCTCTACCTCAAGGACAAGGTTGAGGGGACCGCTGACGAGACGAAGAAGCGACAGAGGGTCGAGCGCGTACAGGCTCACGTGGTGAAAGCGCTTGGCCGAGGTGATCCGCAAATTAGATCATTGACGCGGGCCGACGCTCGGGAAGTCAGGGACCACATGCTGGCTGAGAAGCCGGCCCCTGCGCCTTCCACCGTCCACCGCTATCTGAACGACCTCCGGGCAATCCTTAACCATGCTGCCAAAGAGAAGGACGACCTCAGAGGTTGGATCAGCCCGTTCAATAAGCTGGAAGTCAAGAAGGACACGCTGGCCAAGGAAGACCGCAAGCCGTTCACCCAAGGGCAACTCAAGGCAGCCAGGACGCGGGTTCTGGGTCATGCTTCGGTCGACCTTCAACGCATCTGGCGGATGCTGGAGCAGACTGGATGCCGGCTGGCTGAAGTCACCGGGCTCATGGTCGAGGACGTTCACCTTGATGGGGAGTTCCCCTACCTCGACCTCAAGTTCCACCCCCACAGGCGCTTAAAGAACGCCGGGAGTGTTCGCCGGGTGCCCCTGGTCGGGGATGCGCTTAAGGCCGCGAAGGAGGCGCACGGGGCGGCTGGGAAACGCTCCCTACTGTTTCCGACCTATGCCCGTGAAGGCGGCGCTACGGCAGCATCACAGGTTCTCATGAAGCATGTTCGCAAGGCGGTGACCGACCGCAAGGTGACGGTGCATTCGCTCCGACACACGCTCAAGGACAAGCTGGTCAAGGCCGACGTGGCTGAGGCGGTGCAGAATATGATCCTAGGGCATTCGTCAGGTGCAGTGAGCGAGGCCTACGGCGGGCCGGAAGCGCGGCTGGAGGTGGCGACGAGGGCGATGCGGAAGGCTCTGGGCGCGCCGGATGACGACAAAGGACGAGAGCGCGTGTTCCCGTGATTGCGCGGGACCCGTCGTTTGGCGCACAGTGCCGCTTGTCGTTGAGGTAAAGTAATGGCCAATCTTCCATCGTCGCCGCCCGAAGAGGTTAGGGACAGCGGGCTTCGCAATCCCGGCGTTCTGGCGGAACACAAGCCCGAGTTCAACGGGAAGAAGTTCAAGTGTCCACGGTGCAGCGTTGTTGCCGCGCAATCGTGGACGGGTATCTACAAAAAGACCCCGCAGAGGACGCCGAACGGCTATGTGGCCAAGGACGTAATGATCTCCGACCTTGGCCTCTCGACCTGTGACGCATGCGGCGCCAAATGTCTCTGGTTCGAAGGTCAATTGGTCTACCCGTCTCAGGCGATTGCCCATCAAGTTCCTGAGGATTTGCCGGCAGAGGTACGAAAGGACTTTGAAGAGGCGGCCGCAATCGCCGGCGCAAGCCCGAGGGCTGCTGCTGCCCTGCTAAGAATGTGTATCGAAGGGCTTTGCAAGAAAGTCGCCGGCAAAGACAAATTCGAGGATGCAATAGTGGAACTTGAGCGGCAGGGCATTCCGACGCCGGTAACTGTTGCAATGGACGTTGTCAGGCTCACCGGGAATGAGGCACTGCACGGAGGAAGGCTCTACGGCTCGGACGACGCAAAGACCGTGGCGACATTGTTTCGTCTGGCCAGTTTGATCGTGAGCTGGGCGATCACCGAGAAGAAGGAGCTTCAGGAATTGGTGTCAAGCATCGGCCCGGAGAAGTTCGCACGTATTGAGGAGCAGCGTCAGAAGGCCGCCGAGAAAGCGTCTAAGACGAAGTGATGTGGTCGGGGGCGGCCTTGAATTTTTGGTCAGCCAAATGGCCACCTGCGATTGAAAGCTTTATCGAGGCGCTCCTTACTAATGTCGGGGGTCCTGCCATCAGCCAGCGCGGAGCGAAGGTTCCCGTAGTACACCTTCTTGTGGGCTTGATAGTCCGAGCGATTGAGGAACTTCACCTGAAGCAGGAACAGGATGTTCTCGATCATGTGGGCGTCTTGGCTAAATCCCTCGCAGCTGTCGAAGAACGTCTTTAATTCGACTTCCCCCTCCACAGCTTGAAGGGCCATGGTGGTCATCGCTTGCGCGTCCCGGTACTGGCTAAGAACGGCGGACAACGTTTCCCAGCCGATCATAGGCATCCGCTGGATGAAGTACTTGGAATGAGAGAAATCCATACTCTTCAGGGTCAGAAGCGTGACATCAAATTCGCCCTCTTCTCCCAATGAGACGCCCTTCTTGATGCCTACCCGAGCCGCCAAGATGTCTCGGATCGTCGCGATCTGCAGCGAAATCGAACCCAAGTCTGCGATTACAGTCTGGATCAACGCCACAACGCCCTCGTCTGTTTCCCGCTGCTTCCTTCGGTTGGACAGATAATGGTTGAACAAGGCACCAAAGAAGAAGCCCAGAAAGGCAGAGACGATTGTAGCCGTAGGTTGCAGATAGATTTGCGGAACGTTCAAAGGCGAGCCCCCTTGCTGTAAGCTGCAAGTGATACCATCCGAGTTGCTAGAGCGCGAACCCTTCCGCAAATGTTTGGTGGAAAAATCTGAGCGGGTGATCGGATAACAGGCACGCGCGAAAGTCCCCCGTACCCCATCGGCTTCCACGACAAGAGGTCCGAGGCGCTTCCACTACAATGACGGGGCGGGCTTATGGTGACCACTAGCACGGGGCAGCGCAGTCGTGCACAAACCTATACGTTCGTAAACATACCGCTTGACATGTACACTAATCGTCCACTAAGTGTCGTTCACCAACGCTCTTAGAGGAAAGTGCACACCATGATCATTGGATACGCCCGTGTCTCGACGACCGGCCAGGACCTTGACACCCAGCTTGAGAAGCTGACGGCTGCCGGGGTCGAGAAGGTCTTCAAAGAGAAGCGGTCAGGGTTGGACGAGACGCGACCCGAGCTTGAGAAGGCGCTGGAGTTCGCCCGAGAGGGTGACGTCTTCGTGGTCACGAAGGTCGACCGTCTGGCGAGATCGGCGGCGCACCTCCACCAGATCGTCAGGGACCTCGACAAGAAGGGTGTCGGGTTCAAGGTGTTGGACGACGCCTCGCTCGACACGACCACCCGGACGGGCAAACTGGTGTTTGGCATCCTCGCCAGCATCGCCGAGTTTGAGACCGCCCTGCGGAAGGAACGCCAGATGGAAGGCATCGCCAAGGCGAAGGCCGAGGCCGAGAAGAAGGGTGAGCCGTGGAAGACCGGCAGGCCGGTGACCCTCAACCACGACCTGATCAGGACCCTGAGGGCCGAGGGAAGGTCTGTGAGGCAGATCGCCAAGGAGGCCGGCTGTTCACCATCAGCGGTCCAGAAGGTTCTCACTGCGGCGGGGGCTTAGGGCCACCACTAGCACAGGGAAGGGCCCCGGCGACCCTTACCCACACCACTAGGTCTACCCAACGCATTTCACCCAAGCTGCCCTGCGCAGTTCTCCTCTGTTGCGACTGCCTGTTGCCCTGTTTCCTTCCGGGGCGACGGGCGTGGCGCTTGGCGGGGCAGCTTTGGTGAGGTGCGGAGATCACTCAATATTTCAGGCGCATGCCTGTCTATCCGTGCATTTGACGGTGGACGGCCGGCCTTGAGTGTTTCGAGGTGGACAACCTCGCCAAGCCAACCAGAAGGACAAAGACCATCAACATGAAGGATGTGACATGAGCGCCGGGGAAACCCTCAGGCAACTTACGGAGCAATTCAGCGGCCCAGCTTCAGGCCCACCAGAGCTTCACCTTAAGGACATCGAGACCCTGCCCGAGTTGTTCCAGCCGAGGGGCGGGATTGACGAGCGCCACGTGTCCGAACTGGTCAAGGCGATCAAGGCAGTTGGGGCGCTCGACCCGGTGACCGTGATGGTGGTTGGCGGCAGGACAATCCTGATTGATGGGCACCATCGGGTCGAAGCCTACGGGGCTGCTCAGTGGTCCCCTCCGGTGCCGGTCAGGTATTTCGAGGGGACGCCTGAGGAAGCCGTTCTGGTGGCTGGTGAAGCCAACTCCAAGGCCAAGCTGCCAATGGACAACACCGACCGGCAGAACTTCGCATGGCGGCTGGTCGTCATCGACCGGCATAGCAAGACCGAGGTCGCCCGAGCGTCCGGCATCTCGGAAGCTCAGGTGGCCATCATGCGAAGGGCTAAGCGGAATTTAGGGGAACGGGCGGGCGACTTCACGTCGTGGTTTAGGGCACGCCTTGCGGCCAACGGGATCGAGCAAGATCGAAACAATGATGGCGATGAAAGGGACAAATGGATGGACGAAGTCGCCGAGCGATATGCCGAGGGATGGCCAAGAAGTTCTCGACACGGCTGGCTCATAACCCTGAGATCGCCGCTATGGCTCTCGCCAAGTACTTCGGGCGGAAGCTGCCGGAGGTCTACGGCTTCCTGAGGGAGCATCTGAGCGAGGATCAGAAGCGGGCCGTTGAGGTCGACAACGACGAGTTCTAAGGCCGGCCCCCCATGTAATCACTAGGCCATGTAATTTACACAGGGCGCTCCTCATCGGGCGCTCTTTTCATTTCAACGAAGGGGACTATGAGCCCAGATGAGAAAGCGTTGGTCACGCTGCGGTTGCCCGGATGGGACCCGAACGACCACATAGACCGTTACGTCACCCATGAGGCCGTCACGGCATTGCTGGCGGAATACCTCGACCGGCACCCGGACGGAACCTCGACCATCGAATACCGACCCGGAGAGGGCTGGCAGGGATTTGTCAGCGAGACCGGCACTTGCGTCTATTGCCCGACAGCCTTCCGCATGATGCAAGCCCACGACGATCCCAAGGGCCTGACAGATCGGGAAGTCGTGTTCTTGGTCATGACCTCGACTGAGGTCGAGACCTACTCTCAGGCCGACTGGGCCGCGATGGTCGAAGGCAAGATTGCTGCAGCCAGGGTCCGCCAGGACGAAGAGCGCCGGAGCAGGCGGCACAAACTCGACCACGACGACAGGGCAGAGCGAGGGGGCCGAACGCGCGTCGCGCTGGACCACATCCCGGGCCAACGGGTGATCTCCGACGAGGCCCTTTCCCACCGCGCCAAGATGCGCAGAACGAAGTCACTGAAAGAAGCGAGAGCGCGGCGGGACCGGAGGCGGAAGATTGCCGAGGGCATCGTGATCCAGATGAAGAAGGAGGAATGGCGGGCGATGAGCCCCGAGCAAGTCAAGCAATATCACACCACCCTCGACCGACTGGTTGCCATGGGAACGCTCGATCCTTTCACGGTGGACGATGAGCGCGACCCTGAAGGATCGCCGATTGCGTATCTCTACCGCATGGGCCGGATGACCTCGAAAGGTGACCGAGCATGACACCGGACTGGATCAAGCGGAGGGACCATATCGCCACCTATCCGACGCGCGCGGCAGCCCTTGCCTTGATCGAGTGGATCAGGGCCGATAACTGGGAAACGACATCGGAACTTGACAGGCGGTTGCCAGAAGTTGGCATCGACTGGACCGGCGATTTCCAAGCGGCTGCGGAGCGTTGCTTTGCCGTCTATGGCTACCCCGATTTGGAAGACGTAGCGGTTGCCCTAAGAGTTGCCGAGGTGTCGCTACGGCCTACCCGCTCAGCGCCACGGGAAGCGGCCACCGGAGGCAGCGCCAGCCCTGCGCAGCCAGTTAGCCAACCCGCACCTAGCGAGCGCCCTGAGGCTCCCCAGGCGGCGACCTACGGGTTCACGCCAAGGCGCTGACCCTCCGCGAAGGGAGGGAAGAAGTTGTTATCCCCCGCTAGCGAACGCACACCCCCCACCAAGCCTAACCTACGCCCGGAGCAATGACGCGCCGAGGCGATCAACCGCGCATGTGCGCAACTCAGAAGGAACACAGACAACATGAACGACCAGACCTCCCATTACCAAGAAGACCAGACCGCCACCGCCCAGGCCATGATGCGGGCAAGGGAAGCGCAGGAAGTGGCCGACCGCGCCAAGATGGATGCCCTTGCGGTCGAGGCCAAGCGACAGGCGCAGCAGGCCGAGATTGACCAGGGTGTCGAGATCGCCATGCGCAACTACGAGAGGCAGCGACAGGCGTTCCCTAATAGCCATCCCGGTGCAATACGCTCTCAGGATGTCGGGGCGATACTGCCTATGGCCGAAGTCGAGAAGACCACGGTACGGGTGCCGAGCCTTGGCAACATGGAACTGAGCTTCAGCCAAGCCAAGGACATGGCTGAGATGGGTCAGATCACACAGGCTGAGTTCAAGGCTTCTGTGGCCAATGGCCTGGCGAAGCGTGGCTTCAAGGCACCGCCGTCTTTCTGAGCGCCGTAGCGGACGAGACTGCCGGAGCGGATAACACCGCTCTGGTTCCGACTGCGGACAGCAATACCGACGAGGCTGATAACGGCGAAGTGACAGACCTTGACGCCATGGACCCATCCGAGATCGAAGCGATTGCCGATGAAGCTATCACCCAGTTCAACGAGACCGTCGACCGTGACACGGCTGAGGTGATCGTGGCCAAGTTCACCCTTGACGGGACGCTCGATGCCAAGGTCATCGGGGTCGATCAGCAGACCCTCGACGCGACCGTAAAGGCATTTGAGAACCGCATGACCAGCGAATGTCTGGCACCTGTTGGTCTGACCCTCGGCGACTACCTAGACTGCTGCGACGAGGCGGACCTTCCGGCAATTCGCTCGCTTGTCGTGAGGGGCGATTGGAAGACCATCGCGGAGCATGCCCAGCGGATTAGGACTGCGCTCAATGACCAAGTAGGCGAATGAACCTTCCCGCCCCTTACGCATCGCCCCAAGAGGTGTGTTGGGGGCGGGCCTTTCGAGGCCATTCCCGTGGGTCGCCGTTCGGAATAAACTGAGGGCATGACCCCCGAAGCCGAACTGGAGATGGTTGAGACGCATGTGCGCCGAGGGCGCGAACACATTGCGCGCCAATACGAGATCATCGACGAGTTTAAGAGGAAGGGCTTTCCAGCGGGCGAAGCCGAAGAGATGCTGGCAACACTTCTGGACCTTCAACGTCAGCATGAACAGCATCGTGATCATGTGCGAAAGAAGTTGGGGCTGCCACCGGCTCGCTGAGACGGTCTGGAAACCGCTCCACTGCCGGGATGAAAATTACTGATTTGATCTCCCAGACCGGCTCAGGCTACCCAGCCGCTGCCACGGCATAGGCCGGGGGAGATAGAGGGAATGCATCGGAATGCACATCAAGACGAAGCGCCTCGAACTGGAGGTGACCAGCCAGAACCTGTTCGTAAGGGTCACCCTAAGGCGTGGCACGTGGGAGACCTTCAGGGATTGGTCGGGGCAGGGATTGTCGGCCACATCGTGGACC
Organism: Mesorhizobium sp. ORS 3359; assembly: GCA_000824845.1. Taxonomy (GTDB): domain Bacteria; phylum Pseudomonadota; class Alphaproteobacteria; order Rhizobiales; family Rhizobiaceae; genus Mesorhizobium. Next base: position 29,113 of record CCNC01000147.1, read on the forward strand.
GCCAAGGCTTGACGGAGGTCCACCGATAAGCCATCTTGGAGGTCCACCGAAGAAGGAACCTCCGGGGACACCTCGACGCTTCAACACCTTGTTACGTAAGGCTTTGTGCCGGAATTGCGGACGGTTCGATACTTACCCGTCACGCCTCTTCTGGGCACCATCGCATCCCGACGGCCAACGGGATCGGCCTTATCCGCCAGCGATCACGACGCTCAAGATTAGCCTTTGACCTCGGAACTTCGTCATCCCAGGGCGGAGCAGGAGCGAAGCTCCGTCGCGGAGACCCTGGGATCCATGCCGTGACGTCGAGGCGTTGCGGCGCTCCAGAATTCTGCTCTGCTGCGTTCTCCGACAAAGGTCACGGCATGGACCCTCGGGTCTGCGCCGTCGCTCCGCTCCTTGCCCCGCCCGTGGATGACGAAGGCGTGTAGGCCATCAGCCACCTCCCCTTCAGGCCAGTCCCCCAACAAACCGCTTCAAACCCGGCGGCCGTAACGCTACGGTCCGCCCATGGCCCCTTCCATCAGTCCGACCATCGCCGCCCGCCGCGACCAGATGTTTCCCGTCCTGACCGACGCGGATATCGAGCGCATGCGGCGCTTCGGCGAGGCGCGCGCCTATGCCGCCGGCGAGCATATCGTGACGGCCGGCACGGTTTCGCCAGGCGTGATCCTCATCCTGTCGGGCAAGGTCGACATCACCCAGGCCGGCGGGCTCGGCCAGCCTGAGCCGATCGTCACCCATGGCGCCGGCAATTTCATCGGCGAGCTGGCGCAGCTGTCGAACCGGCCGTCGCTGGTCAATGCCGAGGCGGTCGAGCCGGTCGAGGCGATCGTCATCCCCTCGCAGCGGCTGCGCGACCTGATGGTGCAGGAGGCCAATCTCGGCGAGCGCGTCATGCGGGCGCTGATCCTGCGCCGCGTCGGCCTGCTCGAAAGCGGCGCCAGCGGGCCGGTGGTCATCGGCCCTCCGGGCAATGGCGACGTGCTGCGGCTGCAAGGGTTCCTGCGGCGCAGCGGATTACCGCACCGGGCGCTCGATTCCGACACCGACCCTTGCGCGAAAACGCTGATCGAGCGGTTCCATGTCGATCCGCACCATCTGCCGATCGTGCTCTGCCCGAACGGCAAGCTGATGCACAATCCGGGCGAGAACGAGCTTGCCCGCTGCGTCGGCCTGCTGCGGCCGATCGATGCCGAGAAAATCTATGACGTGGCGATCGTCGGCGCCGGACCGGCGGGGTTGGCGGCGGCGGTCTATGCGGCCTCAGAAGGACTGTCGACAATCGTGCTCGACTGCCGCGCCTTTGGCGGGCAGGCGGGCGCTTCGGCCCGCATCGAGAACTATCTCGGCTTCCCGACCGGGATCACCGGCATGGCGCTGATGGCGCGCGCCTATAACCAGGCGCAGAAATTCGGCGTCGAGATGGTGATCCCCGACGAGGCGAAGCTGCTCGACGACGCCGGCGACGGCGCCCGCTACCAGCTCGCCATCGGCGACGGCGAGAGCGTGCGCTCGCGCGCGGTGGTGATCGCCAGCGGCGCGCGCTACCGCCGCCTCGACATCGCCAACCTGGCGCAGTTCGAGGGGACGTCGGTGCATTACTGGGCGTCGCCGATCGAGGCCAGGCTTTGCCAAAGCCAGGAGGTGGCGCTGGTTGGCGCCGGCAATTCGGCCGGACAGGCGGCCGTCTATCTGGCGAGCCAGGTGCGCAAGGTGACACTCTTGGCGCGCCGCGACAACCTCGACGCCACCATGTCGCGCTATCTTGTCGAGCGCATCAAGGCGCAGCCCAACATCGAAGTGCTGACGCAAACCGAAGTGGTTGCGCTGGAAGGCCATGACGGCAATCTCGAGCGGTTGCGCTGGCGCAACCGGGTGACCGGCGAGGAGACGGAGCGCGCCATCCAACACCTTTTCCTGTTCATCGGCGCCGACCCGAACACCGATTGGCTGGCGAACTGCAATGTGGCGCTGGATGCCAAGGGTTTCGTGCGCACCGGACCGGACACGACGCCGGGGCACGGGCTGATGGAGACGAGCCGCAGCGGGGTGTTCGCCATCGGCGACGTGCGCTGCGGCTCGACCAAGCGCGTCGCGGCCGCCGTCGGCGAGGGCGCGCAGGTGGTCGCGGCCTTGCATGCCTATCTGGCGCGCAACGGCGCCGCCGCCAACGAATAAATCAGCCCGAACCGGCCAGGAGACCGTGATGGACGAATGCAGGCACACCAAGGACATCAAGACGGTCACGCCGAGCGCGCTGGGCTGCGAGGAATGCCTGAAGAGCGGCTCCTGGTGGGTGCATCTGAGGCTCTGCCGCACCTGCGGCCATGTCGGCTGCTGCGACGACTCGCCCAACCGCCACGCGACGAAGCATTTCCATGCCACGCAGCATCCGATCATCGAAGGCTACGACCCGCCGGAAGGCTGGGCCTGGTGCTTCGTCGACGAGGTTTTCGTCGACCTTGAGGGCGATACGACGCCGCAGAAGGGGCCGATCCCGAAGTTTGTTTGAGGCTACGCCTGCTCCAACGGCCTCCTGCTCGCCAATACGGTGCGTACACGTCGAAAGGCAATCCAGTAGACGAGCCCAGCCACCGCGCCGACCGCGATGGTTGACCAATCAATATGATTGCCGTCGAAAGGAATCAGCATGTCCACCTCAGCGGTCGCTGCAACGGCCGCACCTGCACCGGCCAAGGCGTGCGGGGCCGGCCCGGTCAACCCGACAAAGCGCAAGGAGATGATCAGGGGAATTGCCGGGATGGCCGCAAACATTCCGACCAGAAAGGAAACGCATGCCCCGGTAAAAACGTACACAACAAGCGTAAAGAGCCAGGCGAGAACATTGGCATCGAACCCCCTCACTTGTGGCGACGTCAATAGCGGGTGAACCATGAGCATAAAACCGGCGGCAAAGCTCGCCAGCAAATAGCCGACCAGGAAGGAATGGGCGGAAAGTCGCTGATCGTCGGACCAAACGCGTTTCAAAGCTCTGCCTTCCGAGCCCGCCGGACCTCATTTCATGCTATGTAAGGGCGAAGGGCGTTGCCCGCCAAGTCGGCTTCGCCATCATGCTTAGCAAACGGTCCAACGGCTACGCGCCAAACGATCCGCGCCGCCGGGCACGTTACTCAACATCTGCTGACAGGAATCCGCTTAGCGCACAGAACTCGTCACCGTCGGATCGATGGCGTCGGGCACGGATTTGCGCTCATTGCCGGCAAAGATGCCAATGAGAAGCAGGCTGAGCACGACCGGCACAAACAGGATGGCGACGCGGGCCTGCACGTAGAAGATGGCACGCCATTCGTTTCGCTTTTCGGGGCTGTCGTTCATCATGCTCGCTCTGTCTGCGCCACCCGGGACGGGAGATAGAGACGAAGCGTTAAACATCTCCTTCCGATTCCGTTAACGGGGGGATGATCGGCTTTAATCGCATAGGGCAGCGCTGGCCCCTCTCCGTCTCGGCGCTACGCGCCGATCCACCTCTCCCCCACTTTGTGGGGGCGAGGAAACGCTGATCGTCGACGGCGCGGCTTTCGCAAGCCTGGGTTCCTTGCCCCGCCAGAGGCGGGGAGAGGTGGCTCGGCGAAGCCGAGACGGAGAGGGGAGCGCCCTATGCGATTGGATGCCAGATGCGCTTTCCTATCGCCTGAAAAGTTCGCCGCGCTGATCAACTGGCAGGCAGCGCGAACAGCCTTCCACCTGCCGGCACCACGTCGTCGATGCCGGCGAGGCGCAGGCAGTGCCAGGCCATGGCGTGGTTGGAGGAGGTGACGGGAATGCCGATGCGCCGCTCCAGGTCGGCGACCGCCTCGGCGACGCGAAGGCTGGTGCAGGAGATGAAGATCGCATCGACGCCGGGCACTTCAGCCATGCGCTCGGCGGCAGCCTCGATGGAAGCAAGCGAGATGCGGGCCGCCTCGCGGTCGTCGCGGCGGTCGAAGGTGGCGACGGCGGCGATGTCGAGGCCGCGACCGGTGAAATAGCGGACCAGACCCTGGTTTATCTCGGGCGCGTAAGGGGTGAGCAGGCCGATGCCCTTCGCGCCGAGCGCCTTGAAGGCGGCCAGCGCGCCGGTGACAGGCGTGGTGCAGGCGACGCCCGGCCGCGCCTTGCGGATTTCGGCGAAGACGGCTTCCTCGCCGAGCGTCATCGTGGCCGAGGTGCAGCCGAAACCGACGACGTCGAGCGGGATGCTGGGCAGGATAAGGTCGACCGTCGGCGCGATGCGCGGGCCGATGGCGCGCAAAGTCTCCGGCGTGATGTCGTTGTCGTTGAACAGCCGCGCCTCGTAGAAGGCGACGCCAGGAATGCGCACCAGCGCACGGAACTCGTGCTCCAGCGTCTGATCGGTGGCGAGGATCGCCAGGCCGATCGCCGCGCGCGAGGCGAGGCCGCCATCGATCTGCGACGGCAGCACGCCCAGATCGACCGGTCCGCGGGCGGAACGCGGCGCGGCGGCAAGATTGGCGGACATGGCACTCCCTTTCTCGATCGGGGCGAGGACAAGCCTCGCTCATCAGGATCCTGCGTTCAATTCAAAAGTCCATCCATCGAAATGGCCGGCTTGCGGCCGGCAATGAGGTCGGCGGTGATGCGGGCCGAGCCGTGCGACATGGTCCAGCCGATATGGCCGTGCCCGGTGTTGAGGTAGAGGTTGCGCAGGCGTCGCTGCCCGAATTCGGGCAGGTTGTTCGGCGTCATGGGCCTGAGGCCCGCCCACATCTCGGCGCGGTCGTAGTCGGCGCCTTCCGGGTATAGCTCCTCGGTCACGCCCTTCATGAAGGCGAAATCGGCAGGCTTGTGGCTGGTGTCGTAGCCGGCGAATTCGGCGGTGGCGGTGACGCGCAGCCGGTCGCCGAAGCGCGAGACGGCGACCAGATTGTGCTCGTCGATCGCGGCGATGGTCGGTGGCGCCGGGCGGTTGCCGATCGGGATGGTCAGCGAATAGCCCTTGATCGGATAGATCGGCAGGCTGAGCCCGACCGTCCTGGCAATCAGCGGGCTGTACGAGCCGAGCGCCAGCACATAGGCGTCGCCCTTGATCGCGCCCTTGTCCGTCATCACCCGCGCGACGCCGTCGCCCGATGTCTCGATGCCGGTGATGGTCGTGCCGGTGCGAATCTCGCCGCCGCGCTCGACCACCTTGGCGGCGAGTGCCCGGGTGAACTTCGCCGGGTCGCCGGTCTCGTCGGTCGGGCAATGGATGCCGCCGGCGATCTTTTCCCTGGCCGAAGCCAGCGCCGGATCGAGCGCGACGATGGCGTCGCGGTCAAGCACCTTGATCAGTTGCCCGTCGGATTCGAGCAGCCGCATATGCTCGACGCCTTTGTCGAGCGCCTGCTGGCTGCGATAGAAATAGAGGATGCCGCGACCGTTGCGGTCATAGTCAATGGCCTCGTCGGCGACCACTTCTTGCAGCACCGATTGCGAATAGACGGCGAGGCGATGCTTGAGCAGCGTGTTGCGCCTCGCCTTCTCGGCCGTGCATTCCATCAGGAACAGCCACGACCAGCTGTAGAGCCTCGGATCGGCCGACAGCTTGAAACGCAGCGCCTGATCCTTCAGCACCAAGGATTTCAGCAGGATCATCGGCGCCCTGGGCGAGGACCAGACGAAGGAATGCCCCGGCGCGATCATACCGGCATTGCCCCAGCTGGTCTCGGCCGCAACCTGTTGCTGGCGCTCGAGTATGACGACCTCGTGCCCGTCCTTCTGCAGCTGGTAAGCGGTGGTGACGCCGACCACGCCGCCACCCAACACGATCACGCGCATCACGCCTCCGGAGATCGCAAGTTGGGACAGTTTAGAGGGGAATCGGAAATTGCAAAGGTGGGTAGCGTTAGGCCACCGAACGACAGGCCGAAGATTGACCTACGCTGCTCGATCTAGCTCTCGTCGACAAATAGAGACGCTTCATCAAGTGGCCTACGCAAGACCTTCAGCTTGCCCGCTGCCTCGCCAAGCTCTGCCCAAGCCTCACACAGATCGAGCTCCATCTGCAGATTAAGCCAAAACCGGGGTGAGGTGCTGGTTACAGCCGAGAGACGTATCGCCATCTCGGCTGTGATAGATCGGCGGCCATTTACAATCTGGTTAACCGAATACCGTGATACGCCCATCGCATCGGCTAATTGCTCTTGAGTAATATTCGACCCGGCAAGAATCTTATCTCTCAAAACTTTACCGGGTCGAAGCGCTTCGGCAGTCGTTCTAAAACGACCATTATTCCGATGGATGCCGTCGTTCGATTCCAATTTCATGCGCTCCAAAGCCATCGCTCCATTTGAAAGTGACGAACCACTTACGCTGAATATGGAGCCCGAATTTGCCAGGCAAATTCGCCCAACGTGATATTTTGCCGATGATCCCAACGTCTTGAAGACAAGTTGCTGCCATCAGCAAGCGGATGATTTCGTGAGCTTCCGCGCGAATTGTTTCCGGGAAGGCTTCGCAAAACCTTGAGTGGGAGGCCTCTTCGGTCTCCGGATTCATGAAACGACGCATTTGATTTTCCTCTGCGTACCCTTTGTCCTGATTGCACATGCTTTGAGACATGGCACAGAGACGGCGGCGGTGTACCGGTGCAGAGAATGTGTCGGAGAACGAAATCTCTAGTAGACGAGCCTTTGTAGGAGATGGGCCTCGGTCTTACCCGAATAATGACGTCAATATAGGCAATAATCTCCGAAAATTGCTCAGAAATTCGTTGAATAATCTCTTCGGCGGGTGCCGAATAAGATTCGCCTCTAGCGTCAAAAAGCCATACTATTTCGTCAAGTATGGCACGAACCTTGCGGTTAGAGACGGAAATCTGTTGCTCTAAATCTCCATAGCCTAAAAAAGGAAATTCGCTTATCCTGATAGTAAGTAATAGCGGGTCGTCAAAGGTAGGTCTCTTATATTTTAACAACCAATCTGGCTTATTGCGGTTAGAGTCTAAAAAATCAAGTTCGGCGAAAAGATCGATTAACGGTCTGACACTTCCTCTTTCGCTCAAATACCTTTCAACACGACCATAGATGCCTTGTTTATTGACCGTCGAACGAAGAACTTCAAACGATGTTTCCGCATCCAATCGCCTTGAAAATCGACAGCAGCTAAACTGACAAGAAATGAACGGCGACAACTCAAAACGGTCCGCCCTCTCCTTGGTGTCGACCAGGACCAACGACGACCATTCGGTTAGGAGCTTTGGCGGATCTCTTTCCGTTCCCCATTTTGCGAGGCGACCCCACGAGAATTCCGAAAAAGTGGGTGAGCTCCGAATGGCTCTGCCCGGCCTCCCCAAACAAATTTCTCGTGCCATTTCCATTGTCGTGATGTAGTGCACATCACTACATTCGTCAAGTCCTAGCTCTCCTAATTTGCCAGCGCCTGCTCCAGATCCGCGATCAAATCGTCCCCATCCTCGATCCCGCAGGAGAGCCGCACCAGCGAATCGGTGATGCCGATGGCGCCGCGCTTTTCCGCCGGGATCGAGCCATGCGTCATCAGCGCCGGGTGCTCGATCAGGCTTTCGACGCCGCCGAGGCTTTCGGCCAGCGTGAAGAGCTGCGTGCGTTCGAGGAAGCGTTTTGTGCCGGCAAGGTCGCGGTCGAGATCGACCGAGATCATGCCGCCGAAGGCATGCATCTGCTGCACGGCGATGGAATGCTGCGGGTGGCTGGCGAGGCCGGGATAGATGACGCGGCGGACATCTTTTCGCGTTTCCAGCCATTGCGCTATTTTCAGGCCATTGGCCGAGTGGCGCTCCATCCTCAGCGCCAGAGTCTTGATGCCGCGCAGGGCCAGAAAACTGTCGAAGGGGCCGGAGATGGCGCCGATGGCGTTCTGCAGGAATTTCAGCTGCTCGGCGAGGTCCTTGTTGTCGCCGACGACCGCCACGCCGCCGACCATGTCGGAATGGCCGTTCAAATATTTCGTCGTCGAATGCACGACGATGTCGATGCCGAGCTCCAGCGGGCGCTGGATATAGGGACTGCAAAAGGTGTTGTCGGCGACGGTAAGCAGACCCTTACGCTTGGCAAGCGCCGCGAGAGCTTCGAGATCGACGATGCGCAGCAGCGGATTGGTCGGCGTCTCGACCCAAAGCAGCTTCGTGTCCGGCCGGATCGCGGCTTCGACCGCGGCCAGGTCGGTGAAGTCGGCGAAACTCACCTGCAAGCCCGCGGAGCGCTTGCGCACCCGCTCCATCAGCCGGAACGAGCCGCCATAGATGTCGTCGGTTGCGACGATATGGGCGCCGGAATCGAGCAGCTCGAGCACCGTGCCGATCGCCGCCAGGCCGGAGGCGAAAGCGAAGGCCCTGGTGCCGCTTTCGAGGTCGGCCACCGCGCGCTCGAACGCGAAGCGCGTCGGGTTCTGGCTGCGGGCATACTCAAAACCCTTGTGCACGCCGGGCGACTGCTGGCCGTAGGTGGAGGTGGCGTAGATCGGCACCATCACCGCGCCGGTCAGCGGGTCGTGGCTCTGGCCGCCATGGATGGTGCGGGTGGAAAAGGCCAGGCGGTTCTTGCCGTTTGAAGTCATCTTGCGCGGCGCCTCAGATGGTTGATCAGGTCGATACGGGTTATCAGGCCGATGAACTCCTCGCCATCGAAGACGATGGCGACCTCGTTGCGGTCGAAGACAGGCAGCAGCGCGTCCAGCGTCTGGTTGGCCTGCAGCGTGTGCAGGTTCGACGTCATGGCCGTGCGCACCGGCGCGTTGAAGCGGTCCCAGCGGCCGTCATAGGGGCCGTCGACCTTGGCCAGGATGTCGCTTTCGTCGACGATGCCGACCAGCCTGCCCTCGTCCAGCACCGGCAATTGCGAGACGTCGGAGCGGCGCATGCGGCCATAGGCGTTGAGCAGGCTTTCCTCCGGGCCGACCCAGACGGTGTCGCCGGTGCGGTGCGAGCGCATGACGAGGTCGCGCAGATCGCCATGTTGCTCCTGCTCGGCAAGGCCCTGCTCGGCCAGCCAGAAATCGTCAAAGACTTTCGACAGGTACTTGTTGCCGCTGTCGCAGACGAAGGTCACGACGCGCTTCGGCGCCGTCTGCTCGCGGCAATAGCGAAGCGCGGCCGACAACAGCGTGCCCGAGGACGAACCGGCGAGGATGCCTTCCTTGGACAAGAGATCGCGCACCGCCAGCATGCTCTGCTTGTCGGGGATGGAATAGGCCTTTTTCACCAGCGAGAGATCGGCGTTGGGCGGCACGAAATCCTCGCCGATGCCTTCGACCGTCCAGCTGCCGGCCTCTTCCATCTTGCCGGTCTTGATCAGCGGCGCGAGCACCGAGCCGACCGGATCGGCGAGCACCATCTCGGTCTTCGGCGAATGCTTTGCGAAAAAGCGGCCGAGACCGGTGAGCGTGCCGCCGGAGCCGACGCCGACCACAACCGCGTCGACATCGCCGTCGAGCTGCCAAAAGATTTCCGGCCCGGTCGTCGTCTCATGCGCCAGCGGATTGGCCGGATTGGCGAACTGGTTGGCATAGAAGGCGCCGGGCAGCTCGGAAGCGATCTTCTCGGCCATGTCCTGGTAATATTCGGGGTGGCCCTTGCCGACATCGGAGCGGGTCATGCGCACCTCGGCCCCGAGCGCGCGCAGATGCTGGATCTTCTCGCGCGACATCTTGTCGGGCACGACAAGGATGATGCGATAGCCTTTCGGGATGCCGACCTGGGCGAGGCCGAGGCCGGTGTTGCCGGCGGTGGCCTCGACGATGGTGCCGCCGCGCCTCAACTTGCCCGCCTTCTCGGCGGCGGCGATCATCGACAGCGCGATGCGGTCCTTGATCGAGCCGCCGGGATTCTGGCTTTCGAGCTTGATGAACAGCCGGCATTTGCCGGTGTCGAATTTGGTCAGCTCGACGATCGGCGTCTGGCCGATCAGGTCGAGCACCGAAGCGTAAGGCGGGCGAAGCCTCGACAGGTTGGTGTCCGCGCCGCCAGGCGCTTTTGTCTGCTCGCTCATCTTGAGTGCTCCATCGAAGCAGTTCGAGGCGGATGTCGGCAATCTCGCGCATTCTTGTTGGATCATGATCTATTCCAAAAACCGGTTCCCACTTTTTGGGATCATGCTCTAGCCGCCGGAATCCATTCCGGCTTGGCGGATCGCGCGAGGTGTCTTTTCCAGCCCTTTTCATCCGGAAAGAAGATAGATCGTGCCAATCCGACGGCGAGTCGGGGAATGGAATTTCACGAAGGGCGCTTTATCGCCTCTCCTGGTGAAGTTGGCGGGACAGCGCCCCCTCTGTCCTGCCGGACATCTCCCCCACTTGGGGGAGATCAGCAGCTCCGCCCGCAGCGCCTTCTTCTGCAATGTCGGCGATTGGCGAAAGCCTACGCGACAGCCAATCTCCCCACTTGTAGGGGAGATGGCCGGCAGGCCAGAGGGGGGCGCCGTAGAGTGCCGACCTCAACAAAAATGTCACCCCAGCAGCTGCTTGCTGAGCTTCGCGCACTGCACGCGTATATCCGGAATGGCGTCGATCTCGAAGAAGGTGCCGCGCGTCAGCGGACCGACGGCGAGCAGCTTCGACGACACGGTGCCGTCGGCCGCGATCAGCTCGCATTTGGCGGTGACGTCGAGGCCGAGGCGCAGCGGATCCGGCCGCGCCACGCCACGCTCGATCAGCGCGCGCACGAGGCCGTTCGAGGTCCTCGAAATGTCGCGGGCGATGCCCATGCAATCATAGAGGCGGGCAACCTGCAGGGTCTCGACATCCTGCGTGCCGCGCGGCTGGATTTTTACGGTGAAGCCGCCGTTCGCCTCGACATTCACCACCCTGCCGGCGACGACGCGGATGCGGCCCGAGCTGACCGCCTCGGTGACGCGCTGGTAGACTTCCGGCGCCATGCGGTGGCGGTGGATGTCCCACCAGGCCTTGGTGTGCTCGACGAAGCGGCGCTTGGCGGAGGACGGCCAGTTCTGCCAGATCGTCTGGTTGAAGGGCCTAAGTCCGTCGACCACGTCGCGCCAGTCGCCGCCGGCCTTCTGAGTCTCGCGGATCAGGTTGCGGAACCAGCCGACGAAATAGGAAAGCTCGGTGCCGAGCGGGATGTCGGCGATGTCGAGCTTGATCGGGTTGCCCTTGCGATGCGGCGACGGCAGCAGGCCGCGCCGCGATACCGCGACGATCGGCCCGCGATGACCGCGCTGTTCAAGCGACAGGAAGGCGTCGACCATGCTGAGGCCCGTGCCGAGCAGCAGGACACCGGCTTGCGGATCGAGTGCGGTGTCGGCTTCCGTCCCCATGCGGATGGCGTGGCCCTGGAAGGCGCCGGGCTGCTCGTCATGGCCGGTAGCAAGCACGGCCAGATGGCCAACGACGCTGGTGCCGTTGGCGAGCACCACCTCGACGCCTGCCGGCGTCGGTGAGATCGACAGGCTCTCCTCGGCAATCAGCCGCAACCGGCCAGTCTCGCGCTCACGTTCCACCAGATCGTCGAGCAGCTCCCTCAGGTAACGGGCATAGAGGCTGCGCGGCGCATAGAATGGCCCCTGGTCGGGTTTGGCGAATCCGCGCTCGAGCACCCAGCGTGCGAAATGGGTTGGGTCGTCGGCATAGGCGCTCATCCCGGAGGCTTTGACGTTGAGCACATGCGCCGACAGGAGAGTTGAATAGGCCATGCCCTGGCCGAAATGCGGCCGCTTCTCGATCAGCGTGACGCGCAGATCGGAGTTTGGCGACATCAGCAAATGCGCGGCGAGCACAACGCCGCTGGCGCCGCCGCCGACAATAATGATGGAGTTGCCGCGTCCAACCATGGTTGCGAGCCGGTTTTGTCGAGCGATCAGCGTGCGGCGAGCGCCGCGGGCGGGCTCGGCCGCAGGCCACGAACGATCGCCGGAATAGTTTTCAGAGGGTCGCGCATCGTTCTCTCACTCCCAATGTTGATAAGATTACTATACTAAGTGAGGCAAGCACGAAACCGTGATCCCAATTCGCCTGCCCTTTGAAGCATGGATTTGCCTGGATGGGCTGACTGGAGAATTTTCGTTCGCTGGACCAATCACCCATGGCGATCGGCTACGCCATCCCTTTCGGTCTAGGAGCGAAGCGACGCGCGCAGACCCTGGAATCCATGCCGTGACATCGAGGCGATGCCACGGCGCAAAACTATCTGCTGTTGTGCCCGATCTTCTGCACCGTGCTACCTATCATGGATGTAACGGCATGGATCCTAGGGTCTCCGCTTCGCTTCGCCCTAGCATCACGAAGGCGCGGTGCACCAAACCTTCTCAGCGACCGTCCTTTTGCGCCCGTTCCGCCAGTACCCGGCGACACTTTTCCAACAAAGCCCGCTTCGTTGGAAGGATTTAACTCTACAAACGCGATAGAAATACCGGACGATAGAAAGGCAATCCGGTTTTCAGGGGTTTATGGAGCCTTTCAATGTCAATCCTTTCACGACGCATTCTGTTGCTTTCGTCGGCCGCCGCCCTTGCCGGCGCCGCCCTGCTCGGCCCGGCCAGCGCCGAGGATCTCAAGATCACCATCGGCTACCAGACGGCGGTCGAGCCATCGAAAGTGCCGCAGGCCGACGGCGCCTATGAAAAGGCGACCAAGGCCACGATCGACTGGCGCAAGTTCGATTCCGGCGCCGATGTCATCGCCGCCATCGCTTCCGGGTCGGTCGATATCGGTTATGTCGGCTCGAGCCCGCTGGCGGCGGCCGCCAGCCGAGAACTGCCGATCCAGACCATCTTCGTCGTCGGCTTGATCGGTCCGTCGGAAGCGCTGGTCGCCCGAAACGGCGCCGGCATCGAGAAGGTAGCCGACCTTGCCGGCAAGAAAGTCGCCGTGCCGTTCGTCTCGACCACGCATTACAGCCTGCTCGCTGCGCTGAAGCATGAGAATGTCGATCCGAAGTCGGTGCAGATCCTCAATCTGAGGCCCCCGGAGATCGCCGCCGCCTTCGCGCGCGGCGACATCGACGCGGCTTATGTCTGGGACCCGGCGCTCGGCCAGGTGAAGACCACCGGCAAGGTGGTGCTGGACTCCTCGCAGGTGGCCGCCTGGGGCGCGCCGACCTTCGACGCCTGGATCGTGCGCACCGATTTTGCCGACAAGCACCCCGAAGCCGTGCGCGACTTCGTCAAGGTGACCGGCGAAGCCTATGCCAAGTTCCTCGCCAAGCCGGAGGCCTGGTCGGTGTCCTCGCCGGAAGCCGGCAAGATCGCCAAGCTCACCGGCGCCAAGCTGGAAGAGGTGCCGGAGCTGCTCAAGGGCTATGTCTTCCCGTCGCTTGAAGAACAGGCTTCGGACAAGTTCCTCGGCGGCGCGACCGTCAAGGCCGTCGCGGCGACGTCCGCCTTCCTCAAGGAGCAGGGCAAGGTGGATGCCGTGCTGCCCGACTATTCGAAATATGTGACGGCGAAATATGCCAGCGAGGCGCTCGCCTCGAACTGAGCTTTCTCCATGCAATTCCCGGAAGGATGACCGCCTTTCCGGGAATTGTTCGGAAGCGCGGCCTCCTTCCCTGGCCTTGCGCTTGCCTGCCCCGGAGCCGCTTACGAGGCGCGGCTTCGGGGCAAGCCCGTTAATGCAGTGAGGCTAAATCCCGATGACGCATCTCACCCTCGACAAGGTCAGCGTTCATTATGACGGCCAGCCGGCGCCGGCGGTCGAGCGCGTCTCGCTCGACATTGCGAAGGGCGATTTCGTCGTGCTGGTCGGCCGTTCCGGCTGCGGCAAGACTTCGCTGCTCAACGTCGCCGCCGGCCTGGTCGAGCCCGCGGGCGGCCTGGCCATGGTGGACGGCCGGCCGATCAACGGGCCCGGCTCCGATCGCGCCGTGGTGTTCCAGAACGATGCATTGTTCCCCTGGCTGACGGCGCGGGAAAATGTCGCTTTCGCGCTCAGGCTGCGGGGCGTATCCGCCGACAAAAGGGCGCGCCGCGCCGACGAGCTGCTGTCGCTGGTCAAGCTCGGCGACGCCGGCGACAAGCGCATCTGGGAGCTTTCCGGCGGCATGCGCCAGCGCGTCGGCCTTGCCCGGGCTTTGGCCGCCGAACCCCAATTCCTTCTGCTCGACGAGCCGCTCGGCGCGCTCGACGCGCTGACGCGCGAGCGCATGCAGACGACATTGCTCGACCTGTGGGCCGCCGCCCAGGTCGGCGTGCTGATGGTGACGCATGGCATCGAGGAGGCGCTGGTGCTCGCCACCCGCATCGTCGTGCTGGCGCCGGGTCCAGGGCACGTGGTGCGGACTTTCGAAACGAATTTCGGCCGCCGCTACGCGGCCGGCGAGCCCATCCGCGCGATCAAGGCCGATCCCGGCTTCGCCGCGGCCCGCGCGGAGCTGACCGACTCGATCTTCGAAGGAGAGGCGGCATGAGCGTGAGCACCTACAGCGAAAGGCCTGCCCCGAAGGCCGGCGAGACCGATGGGCTTTCCGTGCCGTGGTCGCGGCCGCGACCGAAACGTACGGTCGTCTCGGCCAGGCTGGCCAGCGCGATCACCATCCTGGTGCTGTTTGCCGCCTGGACGGCGGCGTCCTCGCTGCAACTGGTGTCGCCGGTCTTTCTGCCCTCGCCCGCCGCGGTCTGGGCAAAGTTCGACGTCGTTGCCCGCGACGGTTTCGTCGATGCGACGCTGGTCCAGCACATCGTCGCGTCGCTTTGGCGCGTGTTCGCCGCGCTGATCGCGGCGATCCTCGTCGGCGTCCCGGTCGGCCTCGCCATCGGCATCAGCCGGATCGGACGCGGCGTGTTCGATCCGCTGCTCGAATTCCTGCGGCCTATCCCGCCGCTCGCCTATCTGCCGCTGATCATCATCTGGTTCGGCATCGGCGAGCCATCAAAGATCCTGGTGATCGCCATCGCCATGCTGGCGCCGGTGGCGCTGTCGACCGCCGCCGGCGTGCGCGGCGTATCGCGCGAGCGTGTCGACGCGGCGCGCTCGCTCGGCGCCACGCGCGCCCAAGTCATCCGCCATGTGATCCTGCCCAGCGCCCTGCCTTCGATCCTCACCGGCCTGCGCATCGCGCTCGGCGCCGGCTGGTCGACGCTGGTGGCGGCCGAGCTGGTCGCGGCGACGCGAGGGCTGGGCTTCATGATCCAGTCGGCGGCGCAGTTCCTGGTCACCGACGTAGTGGTGATGGGCATACTGGTGATCGCGATCATCGCCTTTGCGCTCGAATTCGTCATCCGCCGGATCGAGCGGGTGCTGGTGCCCTGGGCGGGGCGGGAGTGAACGAAAGCGAAAGGAGTAGGACGATGACCCATTCCACCGCAGTGCTGTTCGCGCATGTCGGCACATGGCTGTTGCGTCTGCCGCCGAGCGACACGTCCCTGGAAGACAGGCGTCCGCAGGACGAGCCGAAATCGCCGGCACCGGTGCTGCTTGCCGGCGACCGCGGTCGCTTGCCGCCCCGCGATGACAGCTTCTACTGGGCCTGGCAGTACTGGTCGCAGTGAGCGGGTCGTCATCCCGCGCTAGCCCCTGCGACTTCGCTATTCTAGGGCGGAGCAAGGAGCGAAGCGACGCGCGCAGACCCTAGAATCCATGCCGTTACGCCTGCCGAAGAGCACGGCGGGCCAGAAAAGGAGGGCATGCGCTGGTGCAGCGTGCCGATGCCTGCGCCGCTGCGGCGCCTCGAAGTCACGGCATGGATCC
>CCNC01000148.1 GCA_000824845.1 Mesorhizobium sp. ORS 3359
GCTCCGCCCGTGGATGACGAACGGAGGGGCGCCTCGGCTAATCTCCGAGGTAATGCCCGAGGATCGCGACACTGGATTACGCGCAGAAAATAATTCCATGAAATCCGCCGAACTCGCAAGATCGTTTCTCTACTAGCTTAATAGATTTACTTAGCCTGACCTTATTCCAATCGGCCCGGCAGTTCGGGACCAACGAAGGAGAGGGTCATGTTCAATCTGACGAGACGCGCATTCGGCGTCGGCCTGTTGGCAGCGGCGGGTTTTGCCGCATCCTTTGGGACGACATCCCCCGCCGCCGCGCAGGACCTCAAGGCATTCAACATCGGCTACCAGAAAACCGGCCTGCCGGTGATCGCCAGGCAGCAGCAGATCATTGAGAAGGCGCTTGCCGACAAGGGCGTGACGGTGAAGTGGGTCGAGTTCACCGCCGGCCCGCCGCTGGTGGAAGCGTTGAATGTCGGCGCCATCGATGTCGGTTGGACCGGCGACGCGCCGCCGATCTTCGGCCAGTCGGCCGGCGCCAACATCGTCTATGCGGCGGCGCTGCCCTCCAATGGCGAGGGCGAGGCGATCTTCGTCAAGCCGGCCTCGCCGATCCAGTCGTTGGCCGACCTCAAGGGCAAGCGTATCGGCGTCGGCAAGGGCACCAGCGCGCACAATCTGGTCGTTGCCGCCCTGGAGAAAGCCGGCATCCCCTTCGACCAGGTCACGCCGGTCTATCTCAGTCCGGCCGACGCGGCGGCCGCCTTCGCCAGCGATCAGATCGATGCATGGGCGGTGTGGGACCCGTTCTTCGCCATCGCTGAAACGCGCTACCAGCCGCGGGTGCTTGCCCGCTCCAGCGACGTGCTCAAGGTCAACACCTATTTCCTCGCCAACAAGGATTTCGCGAAGTCGCATCCGGATTTCGTCTCGACGACGATCGCCGCGCTCGGCGACGCGGCCAAATGGGCGGACCAGAACCGCGACAAGGTGGCCGAAGCGCTGCATGAGGTGACCGGTGTGCCGATCGATGCGCAGACGATTGCCGCCAACCGCACCAAGTTCGGCATCTTCCCGATCACCGACGAGATTGTCGCCGGCCAGCAGGCGACGGCCGACCGCTTCTTCAAGCTCGGGCTGATCCCGAAAGCGGTGCGGATCTCCGATGCCGTCTGGACCGCGCCGGGCAACTGATCTCTTTCACGGCGCCGGGCGGCGAACGCCCGGCGCCGCCGTAGTTTCTCCTGTCTTCTCTCAGGGTTCAGCCATGACCGCTTCAGCCAGCCCGCTCGATTTCTTCTGGTTCATCCCGACGCATGGCGACGGAACCTATCTCGGGACGGAAAAGCAGCAGCGGCCGCCCGAATTCGGCTACTTCAAGGAGATCGCGCAGGCGGTCGACCGGCTGGGTTTTCCGGGCGTGCTTTTGCCCACCGGGCAGAATTGCGAGGATTCCTGGATCACCGCCACCGGGCTCGCGACGCTGACGGAAAGGCTGAAGTTCCTCGTCGCGCTGCGACCCGGCGTGACGCTGCCGACCTTTGCCGCGCGCCAGACGGCGGCGCTCGACCGGCTGAGCAACGGCCGCCTGCTGCTCAATGTCGTGGTCGGCGGCAACCCGACCGAGCTTGCCGGCGACGGCGTGTTCCTGCCGCATGACGAGCGCTATGCGCAGGCGCAGGAATTCCTCACCATCTGGCGCGGGCTGGTCTCGGGCGAGCGGGTGAATTTCGAAGGCAGATATTACCGCGTCGAGAACGGCCGCCTCGATTTGCTGCCGCTGCAGGAGCGGCCGCCGCTCTATTTCGGCGGATCGTCCGACGCCGGCCAGGAGCTCGCGGCCGACCTCGTCGACATGTATCTCACCTGGGGCGAGCCGCCGGCGCAGGTTGCCGCAAAGATCGCTTCGGCGCGTGAAAAAGCGGCGCGGCGCGGCCGCAAGCTGCGTTTCGGCATCAGGCTGCATTTCATCGTGCGTGAGACCGAGGACGAGGCCTGGCGCGCCGCCGAGCGGCTGATCAGCCATGTCACCGACGCGCAGATCGAGAATGCGCAAGCGCGTTTCCTCAAGGAGATGGATTCGGTCGGACAGCGGCGCATGGCCGAACTGCATGGCGGCCGGCGCGACCGGCTTGTCGTGTCGCCGAACCTCTGGGCCGGCGTCGGCCTGGTCCGCGGCGGCGCCGGCACGGCTTTGGTCGGCACGCCGGAGCAGATCGTCGAGCGCATCGGCGAATACCAGGCGATCGGCATCGACACCATCATCGGCTCCGGCTACCCGCATCTCGAGGAAGCCTACCGCGTCGCCGAGCTGTTGTTCCCGAGGCTCGGCCTGGGCACGCAGCGGCAACGGGCGCACAAGGATATCGCCAACGAGTTCACGGTTGGCTTCCACGGCGCCAGCCGCCTGCAGGCGGCGTCATGAGCCTGGCGACGCGCCTTGCCCGCAACGGCGTGGCCGGCTGGCTGCTGCCGGCGGCAATCATCGCCGGCTGGGAAGCCGCTGCGCGCGCGGGCCTCATTCCCGCCAATGTGCTGCCGGCGCCGAGCGCGGTGGCCGAGGCCTTCTGGCGGCTGACCCTGTCCGGCGAGCTGATCCGCGACATCGGCGTCTCCACCTTGCGGGCGCTGTCGGGCTTCGCCATCGGCGGCTCGATCGGCTTCGTGCTCGGCCTCGCCAACGGATTGTCGGCGCTGAGCCGCGGTCTGACCGACACGACGCTGCAGATGATCCGCAACATCCCGCATCTGGCGCTGATCCCGCTAGTCATCCTCTGGTTCGGCATCGACGAGGAGGCAAAACTCTTCCTGGTGGCGCTCGGCGTCTTCTTCCCGATCTATGTCAACACCCTGCTCGGCATCCAGAGCGTCGATCCGCAGCTGGTCGAGATGGGCCGGGTCTACGGGCTCGACCGGCGCGCCTTGTTCTTCCGGGTGATCCTGCCCGGCGCGCTGCCGTCGATCTTTGTCGGCCTGCGCTATGCGCTGGGCATCATGTGGCTGACGCTGATCGTCGCCGAGACGATCTCGGCCAGCTCCGGCCTCGGTTACATGGCGATGCAGGCGCGCGAGTTCCTGCTGATCGACGTCGTGGTGCTGTCGATCCTGATCTACGCGCTGCTCGGCAAGCTCGCCGACAGCCTGGCCCGCCTGCTCGAGCGCCTGTCGCTCGGCTGGCATCCGGCCTTCCAGAAAGGGTGAGAACAAGATGTCAGCCGCCACCCTCACCGCCGCGCGCTCCCTCATCGCCACGCCGGCGCAAGCCCGGACGATCGGCTCGGTCGAAGGCCGCCGGGCCTTCGCCTTCAAGGAGGTGGGGAAACGTTTCGGCGACAAGATCGTGCTCGACGGCATCAGCCTCGACGTGCGGGCCGGGGAGTTCCTGGCCGTCATCGGCAAAAGCGGCTGCGGCAAGAGCACGCTGCTTCGGCTGCTCGCCGGGCTTGAGCGCCCAACCAGCGGTTCGCTGACCTTTGGCGCCGCCGAGGAGGGTCACAGCCGCACGCGCTTCATGTTCCAGGAGCCGCGCCTGCTGCCCTGGGCGAGCGTGGTGAAGAATGTCGAGATCGGGCTGACCGGCATCGCCGGCGTTGCCGAGGCCAGGCAGCGGGCGCTTGCCATGCTGGAGGAGGTCGGCCTCGCCGATCGCGCCGACGAGTGGCCCTCCGTGCTGTCGGGCGGTCAGAAGCAGCGCGTCGCGCTTGCCCGCGCGCTGGTCGGCCAACCGCAGATCCTGGCGCTGGACGAGCCGCTCGGCGCGCTGGACGCGCTGACCCGCATCGAGATGCAGCAGCTTCTGGAACGGATATGGCTCGACCAGAAGTTCACCGCCGTGCTGGTGACGCACGACGTCGGCGAAGCCGTCGCGCTTGCCGACCGCGTCGTGGTGATCGGCGCCGGCAGGATCGCCCTCGACCTCGACGTGCCCGTGGCCCGGCCGCGCCGGCACGGTTCGGCGGAGCTAGCCCATATCGAGGGCACCATCCTGGATCGCCTGTTCAGCCGGGCTTGAGCGCGGCGCCGGCCGTGAAACCAAATCTCAAGATCATTAGACGCGCGATTGGCTCGCCCAGCGCAGTCCGATAACGCCGACCAGCATGGTGACGAGGCCGATATAGAGCCATCGTGTCTGGCCGGTCATGAAGCTGCCGCCGACCAGGCCGAGCCCCTGCAGCGACCATAGCGCGCCCAGGCAAAGCACAATCAGCGCCAGCACAAACCTGATCAATCGCATCGGCTGGATCCTCTCCGGAAGTCGATTTCGAGCGGTGACAGGGACGCAACAAAAGACACCGAGGAATCGGAATAGTCCGGCCCCTCTGTACTTCCAATCTTGAGGACCGATCTTGTCCGGAACGTCGCGGAGAGTGGTCCGATATTCATCAAGAATACGCCTCTCCGGCTCCAAAAATATCATGACAAACTGTTTCGCGGCGACTCCAAACGTGTGCCCTCGCCATGGAACCGCCAGAAGGCTGCCGCATTTCCCGCCTCATTCGGCACTTAGGCGGGGCTATTCGATCAACGGAGCCACCCCCAAAGCATGAAGAGAACCAACCAGACCGCGCTCGTCGCGGTAACGATCGCGGCTGGCCTGATGGCTGGCGCCTCGTCCGCCTCCTCCGCCGCCGCGCAATGCGGCCGCGCTTCCTGGTATGCGCTGCATTCCAGAACCGCCTCAGGGGAACGCATGAACCCCTCGGCACTGACTGCAGCCCACCGCACTCTGCCTTTCGGCACCAAGCTCAGGGTCACCAACAAGAACAACGGCCGCAGCGTCGTCGTGCGCATCAACGATCGCGGTCCGTTCGTGAAGGGCCGCGTGCTCGACCTGTCCCGCGGCGCCGCCAGCCAGCTGGGCTTCATCGGTTCGGGCCACACCGCCGTCTGCATGGCGCGCGCCTAAAGAGCTCCACCGTTTTCGCCGGACCATGATCCAACGCAGCCCCACGGTTCTGGATCATGGCCGGTGTGGGGGGCCGGACACATATCCTTCACATTTCGGCACCGCACAGTGAGCCGGCTCGCCCGCTCAAGCCCAATTTCCAACAGGTTGAACCAAAGAAGCATTCGTCAGACAAAATGACGTATTGCATCGCAACAATATCTTGTTAACCTCGCCGGGAGACATTCAAGGCTCGGCGCTGCTCGTCGTCCCTTTGGTCGACGGACGGCAACGGGGTTCTCGATGTTCTACCAGCTTTACGAAATGAACCATGCGGCGCTGCAGCCCGCGCGCCTCTATGCCGACGCGGTGCGGCTCTTCTACTCCAACCCGCTCAACCCGATCTCCCACACCCCCTTCGGCCGCTCGGTCGCGGCGACCGCCGAACTCTTCGAGCGCACCACCCGCCGCTACGGCAAGCCGCAATTCGGCCTGGACAAGACCGTGGTCGACTGGAAGAGCGTCGATGTCACCGAAAAGACGGTCTGGTCGAAGCCGTTCTGCAATCTGGTGCGCTTTGAGCGCGCGCTGCCCGCGGGGCGCAAGCCTGACCCGAAGCTTTTGATCGTGGCGCCGATGTCGGGCCACTATGCGACGCTGCTGCGGGGCACGGTCGAGGCGATGCTTCCGCACGCCGACGTCCATATCACCGACTGGGTCGACGCCCGCATGGTGCCGGTGGCGCAAGGCAGCTTCGATCTCGACGACTATATCGACTACGTCATCGAGATGTTCCATGCGCTCGGCCCCGACACCCATGTGATGGCCGTCTGCCAGCCTTCGGTGCCGGTGCTGGCGGCGGTGGCGCTGATGGACAGGCGCGGCGATCCCTTCGTGCCCTCCACCATGACGCTGATGGGCGGGCCGGTCGACACGCGCCGCAACCCCACCGCGGTCAATCTCCTGGCCAAGGAAAAGGGCATCGACTGGTTCCGCGACAATGTCATCATGCAGGCACCCTGGCCCGTGCCGGGCTTCGGGCGCGTGGTCTATCCGGGCTTCCTGCAGCTCTCCGGCTTCATGAGCATGAATCTTGACCGCCACATCATCGCTCACAAGGACTTCTTCATGCACCTTGTGAAGCATGACGGGGATAGCGCCGAAAAGCACCGCGACTTCTATGACGAATATCTGGCGGTGATGGACCTGACGGCGGAATTCTACCTGCAGACGGTCGACACCGTGTTCGTGCGCCACGCTTTGCCGAAGGGCGAGATGATGCATCGCGGCGAGACGGTCGACTGCACGGCGATCCGCAACGTCGCGCTGCTCACCATCGAGGGCGAGAACGACGACATTTCCGGGCTCGGCCAGACCCAGGCCGCGCATGATCTGTGCGTCAACATTCCCGCCGACAAGCATGTCCATTACGTGCAGCCGGCCGTCGGCCACTACGGCGTCTTCAACGGCTCGCGCTTCCGTTCCGAGATCGTGCCGCGCATCGCCGACTTCATTTCCAGCTACGGCCGCCAGCAGCGCGTGGCGACGAGGCCGAAGCTGGTCCGTTCCGCGAAAGGCTGAACGCCGCGGACCGCGCCAGAGCGAACTTCCGTTCCGCCGCCGGACGGCGGCCGCTGGTGTTGCGCCGGTGCCTCTGTTGCGAAAGTGCCGCTACGGGATCGTCCAGGTAACCATGCCGTCAAACTGGCCGCGGTCTCTAATTGACACGGACTGTAAATCGCCTTTAACGTTTCGTTAATAAAGAAGAGGGCGGCGGGGGCAATGACTTCCTCAGCGATGACGCGGATACTGCGTTTGTGTTCAGTCGCAGGGCTGGCGATTTCGGCCCACTGGGCGGTGCCCGCCTGGGCGGCGGGCGCAATGACCACAGGCGGCCTGACCTCGCAGCCGATCGGGCACTATGATTTCTGCAAGGCGCGTCCGAACGAATGCAACATCCATCCGGCCGATCTCGAGCCGGCCAGGATGACGGATGTCCTTTGGCGCAAGCTGATCAGCGTCAGCGCCAAGGTCAACGCCGCCGTCAAGCCGTTGAGCGATCTCGATCACTACGGCAAGGATGAAGTCTGGGCCTATCCGGATGACGGCTATGGCGACTGCGAGGACTATGTGCTGGAAAAGCGCCGCCAGCTTTATCGCATGGGCATGTCGCTCGCCGATCTCCTGATCACCGTCGTGCGCAAGCCCGATGGCGAAGGCCATTCGGTGCTGACGGTGCGCACCGACAAGGGCGACTACGTCCTCGACAATCTGACCGACAAGGTCAAAGCCTGGGACGCGACCGGCTACCGCTTCCTCAAGCGCCAGGCCATCGACAACACCGGACGCTGGGTCTCGATCCGCGACGGCCAGGCGGTGCTGGTCGGCTCGGTGCAGTAGGAACCGGGCGCGCCACCTCAGCTTCGCCATTCCAGGGCAAACAACGGGCCTGCGAAAAAGTCGCACAACTCCATGAACCATTCCCATTCGGCCGGCGACACACAGCCGTGAATGGCAAATCCAACCATGGAGAACTCCAATGACTGCTTTCCTGCGCAACACCCTTCTTGCCGCCGTCGCGGTTTCGGCCCTGACCGGATCGGCCCTGGCGGACCAGACCTACAAAAGCTGCGCCGCAACCAACCTCAACGACCTGTGGAGCGGCCGCTGCTGCACCGTCGGTTCCGCGAACTGCCTGGGCGGCGGCAATGGCGGCCGTGATCATCAAGGCCATGAAGGCAAGGGCGGACGGGGCAGCACCAATGGTGGCAGCACCAACGGCGCCGGCAAGTTCTGATCTCAAGAGTTCAGATGGAGTCGAACCACGCGCCAGCGGACAATCGCGATCTGCTGGCGCCTGACGGCTGGACTACAAAGGCCGACCGAGCGCCTCACGGATCGACGTGCTGAGGCGGCGCAGTCGCTCCTCATCCAGCCTCTCGATGCTCTCGGCCAAGAGATTGGCCAGCTCCGTCGCCGCCGGCGACAGGCCGGACGTGTCGATCCTGACCCTGGGATGCGAGCTTTCGGCGAGGCGGGCGAGGTCTTCGGCATCGTCCCAGATGATGTTGAAATAGCCGATGATCTTCTGGATCAGCGTCCAGGTCGGCGCGCCGCGACGGCCGTGCTCGAGCGCCGACAGATAGGCGGCGCTGACGCCGATGGCCTCGGCCATCGCCTTCTGGCTGACGCCGCGCTCGGCGCGCAGCGCCCGGAGCTTCTCGCCGAACGGAGTCATGTCGACCTGCTCATCGCCGGGCCCCTCATTGCCGAGCCGCTCATGAGCGCGTCCGCCGCAGCCGCACATAGAGTGCGCCCGAGCCGCCATGGTTGCGGGCGGCGTGATCGTGGCTGGAGACGAGATGACGGAAGGCCGGCGTCGACAGCCAGGCCGGCACGGCGCGGCGCAGGATGCCGTCGCCGCCCGAGGACGACCCCTTGCCGGTGATGATCAGAACATAGCGGATGCCGCCGGCATGCGCACGGTTGAGGAAGGCGAGCAACAGCGAATAGGCCTCGTCCTGCGTCATGCCGTGCAGGTCGACGCGGCCTTCGATCGGCAGCCGGCCCTTCTTCAGCTTCTGCAGCGTCTGGTCGTCGAGCGAGTGCGAGACATGCGGCGTCTTCGGTTTCGCGGCGACGGCCGGGACACCGTTGACGGAAGCGGCTGCCGGCGTCGGCTTGGGCTCGACGATTTCGGGAATCTCGACCGCGGTCTTGCCTTTCAGGGGCCGGGCCGAACGCGCCACCAGGTTCCACAGGATGCGGTCGTCGTCGCTGAGATGGTCGTCGCGGCGGCTCACCGGGTCGCTCCATTCAAAAGCGCACGCGGCACCAGCGCGTAGAAATCGGCCGCATTGCGGACCACGCCGGCGATCTCGCCGGCCGCGTCGCCCGAGCCGGCGAAGAGGTCGCCGCGGGCGGGTCCGGTGATGGCCGAGCCGGTGTCCTGCGCGATCATCAGTCGCCGGAACGGTTTTTGGTCGAAGGCGGTAAGCGTCGGCGCGTCGATATAGAAGGGCGTGCCGAATGTGTGCAGCAGCCGGTCGACGGCGACCGAGCGCCCCGGCGTCAGCGGCACCTTGGCGGCGGCGATCGGCCCAAGCGCCGCATCGTCGACCGCGGCCTCGCGGAAGAAGATGTAGGAGCGGTTCTGCCAGAGGATCTCGTCGACGCGGCTGGGATGCGCCTTGAACCAGGCGCGGATCGACTGCATCGTCACCTTTTCCAGCGGGATCTCGCCGAGATCGCTCAGAATCTTGCCGGGGCCGGTGAAGCGCTGGCCCGACTTCGCGGCATAGGTGACGCGGCGCAAGCTGCCGTCGGTCATCTTCAGCCTAGCTGCGCCCTGGACATGGATGAAGAAGGCATCGACCTTTTCGGCGAGCCAGGCAATCTCGAGATTTTGGCCTAAGAGCGCGCCGCGGTCGATCGCGCCGCGGTCGAAATATTCGACGGGGCCGTCGTCCGTCCGGCGGGCGAAGGCCAGATAAGGGTCCAGGCCGGCCGGCCGGTTGCCGTCGTCGATGTCGATCAAGTCGGCGGGGCGGGACAGCAACGGCACGGTGAACCGCTCCGTCCTGACCGGCGACGCCTCGACCTCCGGCTCGTAGAAGCCGGTCACGAGACCTGCTCCATTGTCGGCCTTCACCAGCATCGGAACGAAATGCCGTTCGAAGAAGGATCGGGCCTCCGACCGATTCGGCGCCGAAACGGCGCGCGCCTCGGCATAGGCATCAGCAAAGGCGTTGAAATCGACGCCGAGCGATCCGGTGCGATAAGGTTTTATCGGCGCATGGAAGGCCGAGCGGCGAAAGGCCGCGAAGGCCGCAGCATGGTCGTCCTCGCCCCAGCCGGGCAGGTCATCAAAAGATTTTTCGCCGAATGTGGGAGAGAGCGGCACGACCGAGCCCCGCCGCCTGGATCTAGTCTTCTTCTTCGGTGGCGACCAGCTTCCAGTTCGGGTCGCGCGAGCGGGTGTCGCGGGCGAAGGTCCAGACATCCTTGACCTCGGCCACCGTCTCCGGATCGCCGTCGATGACGGCGCCGGCCTTGTCGCGGGTCGCCGAGATCAGCTCGGAAACGACGCGCAGCGTGATATGCGCTTCGGAGCCCTTCATCTCCGCGGAGACGATATCGGCCTTGTCGATGCCGACGAAGGAGGACTGAATCTTCTCCGACTTCGCCTCGCGCTCGCCGATGGCGGCAACGAAGCCGTCATAGACTTCGCGCGACAGGAGATTCTTCAGCGTCTTCCGGTCACCGTCGGCATAGGCCATGACGATCATCTCATAGGCCATCTTGGCGCCGTCGACGAAGGTTTTGGGATCGAAGGACGGATCGTTGTCCTTGATCGTGCGCAGGCCCTTGTTCAGATCGGTGTCCGGCTTGGCGAAGGCGTCGATCGCGGCATAGGTCTCGGCTGAGGATTCGCCCGGCGCGCGCTTGCGCGGCAGCGACACGACATTTTCGGGCTTCTGCGCCGCGTCGGCCTCGCGCGTGCGGCTCGCCGAATAGGGATCGAAGGGCGGGCGCTCGTTGCCGGTGCGACGTCCGAGCACGTTGCGCAGCTGGAAAAAGATCACAACCGCCGCAATCAGAAAGAAAATCGTGCCGAAGTCGAAGAAACCCATATTTTCCGCCAACTCGAACCCTGTTCTTGCCGGACCGGCTTAACCCCTCGGGGATCGCGGTCGCATGGCGTTCAACATCCAAAGCATATAGAACGGCAGGCGCAATCATTCAAATCAAAGGCAGCCATACCTATCTAAGGGCGCCAAGGCTAGCGGCGATTGTCCGCGAGCGCCGCAAAAGAAGAAAGCGATCGGTCGAGACTTTGCGCATTTCCTTCATCCCGCTGTTCCTGCTCCTGCTGCCGCTGCTGGAGATCGCCGGCTTCGTGGTTGTCGGCCGCGAGATCGGCGCTTTGGCGACGGTCGGGCTGGTCATCCTGTCCAGCGTCGCCGGCAGCCTGCTGCTCAGGCATCAGGGTTTCGGCGTCATGACGCGGGTGCGGGCCGAGATGGATGCCGGGCATGACCCCAGCCGGCAGCTCGCGCATGGCGCAATGATCGTGCTGGCGGCGATCCTTTTGATCATCCCGGGCTTCATCACCGATATCTTCGCCATTCTCCTGCTGCTGCCGCCGGTGCGCGACCTCGCCTGGCGCCTGCTCAAGAGCCGCATCGTCATGGCGACCAGCTTCTCGAGCGGCTTTTCGGCGCGCCGGCGCGACACCGTCATCGACCTCGACGACAGCGATTATTCGCGCGACGATTATCCGAACCGTCCGGATCACAATTCGCCCTGGCGGCGGCTGAAAAACGATTAGTCCTGGACGCTTTGCCCTATGGGGCGGCAAAACTTGTTTTGTCCGGCGGGCCATGGTAGCGAACCCGCGATTTCAATCCGGTCAGCAATGCTGCCCAGGCAGAAGGACTTAAAGGCTCATGGCCAGCAACGATGACGCGGCGACCGGCGCCGCCAACGGCAACGGCACCCAGAACCAGCCCTCGCTCAATGTGCTTGCCCAGTATGTGAAGGATCTTTCCTTCGAAAGCCCCGGCGCGCCGAACTCGCTGCGTGGCCGCGACAAGGCTCCCGGCATCGCCATCAACGTCAACGTCAACGCCAATCCGCTTTCGGACAAGCAGTTCGACGTCAACCTGACCTTGAACGCCAAGGCCTCCTTCGACCAGGAAGTGCTGTTCAATGTCGAGCTGGTCTATGGCGGCGTCTTCGCCATCTCGGGCTTCCCGCAGGAGCACATGCTGCCGATCCTGTTCATCGAATGCCCGCGGCTGCTGTTCCCCTTCGCCCGCCAGATCATCTCCGACGCCACCCGCAATGGCGGCTTCCCGCCGCTGATGCTCGACCCGATCGATTTCGCGCAGATGTTCCAGCAGCGCATCGCCGAGGACCAGGCCGCGAGCAAGGTCCAGGTGAGCTGAGAAGGCGCACCGCAACGTATCCAGAGCCCGGCTTCGCGCCGGGCTTTTTTGTTGGAGATGCTGGCGGGACAGCGCCCCCCTCTGGCCTGCCGGCCATCTCCCCCACAAGGGGGAGATCGATGTCACGCCGGCTTTCGCCAATCACGAACGTTGCAGAATGAGCAGGGCGCCGAAACTGCCAATCTCCCCCTCGTGGGGGAGATGCCCGGCAGGGCAGAGGGGGGCGCGAAGGATCGCTACCTGCCCGATTGCTCGTTCACCCCACCGCCACCTTCAGCCACAGCGCCTTTTCGCCCAGCGTCGCAACCAGTCCGGCATGCGCCGCGCGGTCCGCCTCGCTCAGCCGAGGCGGCAGGGCGATGGGCCGCGCGCCGACGGAGATGTCGATATCGGCCACCTCGCCGGCGCCGTTCATCTGCACCGACACGGCCTCCAGCACCAGCGCCGCCTGCTTGCCACCGATGAGCTCGATATAGACCTCGGCCAGGAGCTCGGAGTCGAGCAGCGCGCCGTGCTTGGTGCGGCGGGTATTATCGATGCCGTAGCGGCGGCAGAGCGCATCGAGCGAGTTCGGGCCCATCGGATGCTTGCGGCGCGCCAAAGCGAGGGTGTCGATGATGCGGCCGGGATCGATGGCCGGATGGTCGAGCCGGCTGTATTCGAGGTTGAGGAAGCCGAGGTCGAAGGTGGCGTTGTGCGCGATCAGCTTGGCGCCATCGGTGAAGGCCAGCCACTCATCGACGATTTCGGCGAAGGTCGGCTTGCCGACCAGGTCCGCGGCGCTGATGCCATGCACGGCTTGCGCCTCGGCGTGGATGGTGCGGCCCTGCGGGTTTATGAATTTGTGGAAGGTGCGGCCGGTCGGGAAACGGTTGACCAACTCGACGCCGCCGAGCTCGATGATGCGGTCTTCGCGCAAATCGAGGCCGGTGGTTTCCGTATCGAAGATGATCTCACGCATTTCGAATCAATCCGCTCCAAGGAGCAGAATCACAAACCGGAACAAAATGGCAATGGGGACTGCTGACGGCTTGCCGTCAGGAGCCGGCTTTGCCCGACTTTTCCCCCGAGAGTTCGGCAATAATCGCGTCGACCGCAGCGCGCGCCGCGTCGAAGCCCTGCCCGGTGTCGATCACGAAATCGGCCAGGCGGCGCTTTTCGGCGTCGGGAACCTGCTTGGCGAGGATCGACAAGAACTTCTCCTCGCTCATGCCCGGCCTGGCGAGCACGCGCTCGCGCTGGATCTCGGGCGAAGCGGTGACGACCACTACCTTGTCGACGCGGTTGCGGCCGCCGGTCTCGAACAGCAACGGGATGTCGAGCACGGCAAGCGGCGCGCCGGCCGCGCGATGCCTCGCCAGAAACGCATCGGCATCGGCGCGCACCAGCGGATGAATGATCGACTCGAGCTTCTTCAGCGCGGCGGGATCGCCGAGCACTTGGCTCGCCAGCTTCACGCGATCGACCACGCCCCCCTCGGTCGTGCCCGGGAAGGCCGCCTCGACCAAAGGCGACGCCTTGCCGGCATAGAGGCGATGCACCGTCTCGTCTGAATCATGCACCGGCACGCCCGCCTCGGCGAACATCTTCGCCGTCGCCGACTTGCCCATGCCGATCGATCCGGTGAGGCCGAGCACGATCATCAATGGCCCTCGATGTCGGCGACGATCATGCTTCGCAGCTCGGATGTGACTTCGGGTTTGCGGCCGAACCAGCGTTCGAAGCCGGGCACCGCCTGGTGCAGCAGCATGCCGAGCCCGTCGACCGTCTTCAGCCCCCGCGCCCTGGCGGCGGCAAGCAAAGGCGTCTCCAACGGCACATAGACGATGTCGGTGACGATGGCGTGGTCCGGCAAGCCGGCCGGATCGGCGGCGAGGGTTTCGTTGCCATGCATGCCGAGCGCCGTGGTGTTGATCAGTAGGCCGGCATCGGCAAGCAGCTCGCCGACTGTCCCATGCGCCGAGACGCCGGGACCAAAATGGCGGCTGAGTTCCTCGGCTCTCGCCAGCGTCCGATTGACGATGCGGATATCCTTGATGCCGCGCTCTTTCAGCACGTGAATGACGGCGCGGGAGGCGCCGCCGGCGCCCAACACCACGGCCGGCCCATTGACCGCCCATCCAGGCGTATGCTGGTCAAGATTGGCGGCAAAGCCGTAGCCGTCCGTATTGCCGCCCCAGAGGACGCCGTCCTCGAACCACAGCGTGTTGACGGCGCCGATTTCATCGGCCGCGTGGTCGCGGCGGGCAACGCCGGCGAAGGCGGCTTCCTTGTGCGGAATGGTGACATTGCCGCCGCGGTAGCCGTTCTCGCCGAGCGATTTGAGGAACGCGGCGAAATCCGCCGGCGCGACGTCGATCGCCCGGTAGCTGCCGTCTATGCCGTATTGCTGGAGCCAATAGCCGTGGATCTTCGGCGATCGCGAATGGGCGATGGGGTGTCCGGTGACAAAGGCTCGTTTCTCAGCCATCGATCGCTCCCAGCGCGCGCAGCTCCTTCAGGACCGGCAGCAGCGGCAGGCCGACGATGGTGAAATAGTCGCCCTCGATCTTCTCGAACAGCTGGATGCCTTCGTCCTCGACCTGATAGGCGCCGACGCTCCCCAGCGCCTTGGCGCCGACGCGCGCCAGATGCCTGCCGATGAACGTTGGGTCGAGCTTGCGCATGGTAAGGCTGGCAATGCCGACATGCCGCCACAGCATCTCGCCGTCGCGGCAAAGCACGGCGGCGCTGTTCAACTGATGCGTCTTGTCGGAGAGCGCGAGCAGGTGGCGGCGAGCGCCTTCCATGTCCACGGGTTTATGAAAGATCTCATCGCCCAGCGACAGCGTCTGGTCGCAGCCGAGCACCAGGGAGCCGGGCTTGCGCTCGCTGACCTCGGTCGCCTTGGCCTCGGCCAGAATCGACGCGACATCCTCTGGCGAGACGCCGCTGTCTTTCAGCGGAGCCTCAAGGGCGCGCTCGTCGACATTTGCCGGCACCGCCTCGATATCGAGGCCAGCATTGACGAGCATGGTTTTTCGGAACGGGCTGCCGGAGGCAAGGATGATCTTTTCGGGCATGGTTTTCCGCGCCTGGTCTGTGGCACCAACTAGGGTGTGGAGATTCAGGTCAGGCCGAGCCGAAAGTAGTGGCTTCCGAGAACCGGAGCGG
>CCNC01000149.1 GCA_000824845.1 Mesorhizobium sp. ORS 3359
CGGATGAGGGGTGCTCCAGGGAGCGCAGACCTTCGCCGGCGTTGGACACCACGACTGGATCGCCAGCGTCTCACTCCGCTGGA
>CCNC01000150.1 GCA_000824845.1 Mesorhizobium sp. ORS 3359
CCGGAAGCGCAGGAAGCCGCTGCTTGCAGGCCGGCATCACCTGAATATCGACGCCCTAGCGCGTCTTGCCCCGCAGGGCAACAATAGCGGCCGCCGTTTCCTCGATGGAGCGGCGGCTGACGTCGATCATCGGCCAGCCATGCTTCGTGCAGAGCTGGCGCGCATAGGCGAGCTCCTCGTTGATGGCGGCGCGATCGACATAGTCGGTCGGCACGAAGGCGGCGCTGTTGCCGAGGATGCGGTTCTGCCTCACATGCGAGATACGCTCCGCAGTCGCGATCAGGCCTACGACCAAAGGCGTCTTGGCGGCGATCAGGCTCTCGGGCAGCGGCACGCCGAGCACGATCGGGATGTTGGCGGTCTTGATGCCGCGATTGGCGAGATAGATCGAGGTCGGCGTCTTCGAGGTGCGCGAGATGCCGATCAGCACGACGTCGGCATCGTCCATATTGGCCGGCAGCTGGCCGTCATCATGCTCCATGGTGAAGTTCAACGCATCAATGCGGCGGAAATATTCAGCATCGAGCACATGCTGGGCGCCGACGCGGCGACCGGCCGGCGTGCCAAGATAGGACTGGAAGACGGCGAGCACCGGCTCCAGCACCGAGACGCAAGGCAGGCCCATGGCCGCGCAGCGCTCGTCGATCGAGCGCGCGAGCTTCTGATCGACCACGGTGTAAAGAATGATGCCGGGCTCCTCCTCGATGTCGTCGAAGACCTTGGCGACCTGCTTCTCGGTTCGGATCAGCGGGTAAATATGTTCGATGGCGCGCGCGTCCTTGTACTGGGCAGACGCCGCCCGGCCAGCGGCCAGCAGCGTCTCGCCGGTGGCGTCGGAGATCAGATGCAGATGGAAGAAGCTCTGAGGTTTGTTCACAAGGGGTGGGTCCAGGCTGTGGGCAATTGTGGACAAGGCCGGATGGGCGGGCCTTGGGTAGAGAAGCGACTGTATCAGATGGCCGCTTGTCCACAATTCGACCAGCTGTAGGCTTTGTCGCGGCGCTGGGGACAAAACTGGGGATCAACTTTTCCGGGCTGATTTCATCCACAACCCGGATATCGGATCGGACCGGCCAAGCTTTTGACTCGAAAGCCCGAATTGGCCTTGTCCCCAGATCCCTCCAATTTGCGAAAACAAGTACGCGACAATATGCTGACTGGCCTTTTCGAGCCGCAGGCTGGACAGGTCGCAATCATCACAACCAACAGACTCTTAGAATCAGAAGACTCTTTTAAAATAGATATTTGATTTAAGAGAACTGGAGAGGGCAGCGCTGGATGGCTGGGAAACGGATCGTGCTCGACGTCCTCAAGGGCGAGACGGTTTCACCGCCGCCGCTCTGGATGATGCGCCAGGCGGGCCGCTATCTTCCGGAGTATCGCGAGACCAGGAAACGGGCCGGATCCTTCCTCGATCTCTGCTACGATCCGGATCTCGCCGTCGAGGTGACGCTGCAGCCGATCGAGCGCTTTGGCTTCGATGCCTCGATCCTGTTCTCCGACATTCTCGTCGTGCCCAACGCCTTGGGAAGGGATGTCCGTTTCGAGGAAGGCCGCGGGCCGGTCCTGAAGCCGATCTCGGCGGCCGAGATCGCGGCGCTGGACGGCGATGTGTTTCACGTGAATCTCGAGCCGGTCTACGAGACCGTGCGCCGGGTGCGCGCCAAGCTGCCCGACGAGACGACGCTGCTCGGCTTCTGCGGCGCGCCATGGACGGTGGCGACCTATATGATCGCCGGACACGGCACGCCCGACCAGGGACCGGCGCGGCTGTTCGCCTATCGCGAGCCCGTGGCCTTCGCGAGGCTCTTGAAGACGCTGGCCGACCATTCGGCTGCCTATCTCATCCGCCAGATTGAAGCCGGCGCCGATGCGGTGCAGATTTTCGATTCCTGGTCGGGCGTGCTGGACGAGGCCTCCTTCGAGGCTTTCTGCGTCGAGCCAGTGGCCGAGATCGTGCGGCAGGTGAAAGCGGTTCATCCCGACGTTCCGGTGATCGGTTTTCCGAAGGGCGCCGGCGAGCGCTATCGCGACTACAGGAAGAAGACCGGTATTGCCGGTCTCGGCCTCGACTGGACCGTGCCTTTGTCCATGGCGAAGGAGCTGCAGCGCGAAGGCGCGGTGCAAGGCAATCTCGATCCGCTGCGGCTGGTCGCCGGCGGCAAGGCGCTGGCCGATGGCGTCGATGCCATCCTGAGGACGCTGGGCGGCGGGCCGCTGATATTCAATCTCGGCCATGGCATCACGCCGGAAACGCCGGTGGCGCATGTTGAAGCGATGTTGAAAATGGTGAGGAGCCACCGATGAGCAATGTAGGCAACGAGAACACCACCGGCCAGGCGATGAAGCGCATGGTGATCGGCATTGTCGTTCTCGTGGCGGCGACGGCTCTTCTCTATTTGGTGGCTGGCGACGGCTTCTATCTCTGGGCGAAGGCCATCCATGTGATCGCGGTGATCGCCTGGATGGCGGGCATGCTCTATCTGCCGCGGCTGTTCGTCTATCATGTCGATGCCGAGAAAGGCTCGGTGCAGTCCGAAACCTTCAAGGTGATGGAGCGCCGGCTGCTCAGGGGGATCATCAATCCGGCCATGATCGTGACCTGGGTGTTCGGCCTTTGGCTGGCCTGGAAAGGCTTCGGTTTCCAGGGCGGCTGGCTGCACGCCAAGATCGCGCTGGTGCTCATCCTGTCGGGGCTGCATGGCTATCTCGCCGGCGCGGTCAGGAAATTCGCCGAGGACAAGAACGAAAAGCCAGCCAGGCACTGGCGGATCGTCAACGAGATCCCCACATTGCTGATGATCGTCATCGTCATCCTGGTCGTCGTGAAGCCGTTCTAGGCTCCCCCCAAAACCAGAAGAAGCCCAGCAAAAGGCGGCTTGCTCTTTCGGACGACCGACGATAAAAGACGGGTCTTCCTTCCCGTCATGCGCCGCCCCCTTTACTCGCTTTCGGCCGCGCCCGGCATTTGTCGTATTCAGCCGATTTTCTCCCAAAAGCCTACCCAGAGTCTATCTAATGCAAGAAATGAAACTCGCAGAGTTCAAGAACAAAAAGCCGCCGGAGCTGATCGCTTACGCCGAATCGCTCGAGGTGGAGAACGCCAGCGTCATGCGCAAGCAGGAGCTGATGTTCGCGATCCTGAAGAAGCTTGCCGCGCAGGACATCGAGATCATCGGTGACGGCGTGGTCGAGGTGCTTCAGGATGGTTTCGGCTTCCTGCGCTCGGCCAATGCAAACTACCTGCCGGGCCCAGACGACATCTATATCTCGCCATCGCAGATCCGGCGCTTCTCGCTCAAGACCGGCGACACGGTCGAAGGACCGATTCGCAGCCCGAAAGAGGGCGAGCGCTATTTCGCGCTGCTCAAGGTCAACACCATCAATTTTGACGATCCGGAAAAGATCCGGCACAAGATCCACTTCGACAATCTGACGCCGCTCTACCCGACCTCGCGGCTGAAGATGGAGGTCGACACTCCCCCCACCAAGGACATCTCGCCGCGCGTGATCGACCTGGTGGCGCCGATCGGCAAGGGCCAGCGCGCGCTGATCAACGCCCAGCCGCGCACCGGTAAGACGGTGCTGTTGCAGAACATCGCGCATTCGATCACCGCCAACCATCCGGAATGCTATCTGATCGTGCTTCTGATCGACGAGCGTCCGGAGGAAGTCACCGACATGCAGCGTTCGGTGAAGGGCGAGGTCATCTCGTCCACCTTCGACGAGCCGGCCGCGCGCCACGTGCAGGTCGCCGAAATGGTGATCGAGAAGGCCAAGCGCCTGGTCGAGCATGGCCGCGACGTCGTCATCCTGCTCGATTCGATCACCCGCCTCGGCCGCGCCTACAACACCGTCGTGCCGTCATCCGGCAAGGTGCTGACCGGCGGTGTCGACGCCAACGCGCTGCAGCGCCCGAAGCGTTTCTTTGGTGCGGCCCGCAACATCGAGGAAGGCGGTTCGCTGACCATTATCGCCACCGCGCTGATCGACACCGGCAGCCGCATGGACGAAGTCATCTTCGAAGAGTTCAAGGGCACCGGCAACTGCGAAATCCAGCTCGACCGCAAGGTGGCCGACAAGCGCATCTATCCGGCGATCGACATCCTCAAGTCGGGCACCCGCAAGGAAGACCTGCTGGTCCCGCGGTCCGACCTGCAGAAGATCTTCGTGCTGCGCCGCATCCTGGCGCCGATGGGCACCACGGACGCGATCGAGTTCCTGATCGACAAGCTCAAGCAGACCAAGACCAACGCGGACTTCTTCGATTCGATGAATACGTGATTGGCGTAGGCTTCCCCTTCCCCCTTGTGGGGGAAGGTGGATCGGCGCCAAGCGCTGAGACGGATAAGGGGAGAAGGAAAAGACGCTATCGCCTCAGCAACTTCTCCAGCTCCTGCGCGTCTGTCACTGCCGGCAGGCACAATTGCCCGCTGCAGAACCAGGCGCCTGGTTTGGACGTCTGTGGCAGCACGCCGCCCGGCAGGAGCGGTCGATTCGCTTCCGTACCGATCGGGACGACGATATCGACGCGGCGCGGATCGGGATTCTGATACGCAACCGGAACGAGGCTTGAAGAGCCTGGCTCATCTATGATGACGAGCTTCAGCGGCTCGAGCGCCAGGGCGCAGGCATTGACGATGCCGGCCTGGCCGTAAGCCTGTTGGGATGCCCGGCCCATGGCGTGCTCGGCGGTCGCCCAGGCCTTTTCCCAGAGTTCGAGGTCGCCGGTGAGCGAAGACAACCGAACCAGGGCCTCGACGATCTGGCCGGTGGCCGAGGGAATCGCCTCATCGACATCGCCGCGGATGCGGATCGGCACGTCGCCGCTGTCCGACGCCGTCAGCCAGTAGCCGGTCTTGTCGCTGTCCAGGTGCCAGCGGTCGAGCTCGCCGATGAAATGTCGGGCGTGATCGGAATAGGCCGGGTCGGCGGTTGCCTCGAACAACGCAATCGCGGCATTGGTCATGGCGGCGTAATCGCTGGACAGTGCCGGAAAAAGCTTCTTCGCGCCGAGCATGGAATGCGGCAGACGGCCGTCCTGGCTGGTCTCGACAATGTGATTGAAGGCTTTTGCCGCGGCATCGATCCAGTCCGCTCGACCGAGCGAGCGGCCGGCTTCGGCGAGTGCGGCGATCATCAGACCGTTCCAGTCGGTCAGCGCCTTGCCGTCACGACCGGGTCTGACGCGTTGTTCGCGGACAGCCAGCAGCTTCGCTTTCAAAGGCTCAAGGTTGGCGTAGTCGGCGATGCCGTTACTTTGCTGCGTTTCGCTTTGGCGGATGATCGGCTTGCCTTCCCAACCATGCGGCGCGGCCAGCTCGAAATACCGGAAGAAGGTCGGGGCTTCGTCACCGAGCGCGGCCTCGACCTCGCTGCGGCTCCAGGTGTAGAAAAGCCCCTCCTCGCCGTCGCTGTCGGCGTCGAGGCTGGCGGCGAAGGCGCCGCCTTCGACGCGCATCTCGCGCAGCAGCCAGGCGACGGTCTCTTCGATTCGCACACGGAACAAGTCTTTGCCGGTGGCGGCATAGGCCCAGTTGCACAGGCGGATAAGCTGGGCATTGTCGTAGAGCATTTTCTCGAAATGCGGCACCAACCATTCTGCGTCGGTGGAGTAGCGGCTGAGGCCGCCGCCGACATGGTCGTAGATGCCGCCGGCAAGCATCTTTTCGAGACTGGTGAGCACGGCATCGCGGTGGTCCACTTGGCCGTCGCGCAGCCAGGACAGCCAAAGCGTATGCATGAAGGGCGCATTCGGGAATTTCGGCGCGCCCTTCAAGCCGCCGAGTTCGCGGTCGATCATACCGTCGATGCGGCCGGCGAGATCGCTGAGTGTATCGCGGTCGAGCACCGCCCTGCCCTTTGTTCCGGCAAGCCGGGATTCGACATGAGCGGTCAGCCCGTCGGCGCTTTCGGCGAGGCTCTGCTGCTTTTCCCGCCAGGCCTTGTCGACCGCTTCCAGCACCTGGATGAAGCCCGGCCGCCCATAACGCGCCTCGCGCGGAAAATAGGTGCCGCCCCAAAACGGCTTGCCGTCGGGCGTCAGAAACATGGTCAGCGGCCAGCCGCCCTGCTCGCCCATGGCATGGAGCGCGGCCATGTAGATCTGGTCGATGTCCGGCCGCTCCTCGCGATCGACCTTGATATTCACGTAGAGCCGGTTCATGACGGCCGCGACGGCGTCGTTCTCGAAGCTTTCATGCGCCATGACATGACACCAATGACAGGCGGCGTAGCCGATGGAGAGCAGGATCGGCCGGCCGAGTTCCCTGGCTTCGGCAAGGGCGGCCGGCGACCAGCCCCGCCAATGGACGGGATTGTCGCTGTGCTGCCGCAGATAGGGGCTGGCTTCTTCGGCAAGCAGGTTTCGCGCGGGTAAGGTCACGATGGGCGGGCTCAGCGTGGTTTGAGGCAGAGGCTAGAGCATGATGCCAAAGGTGAAGCGGCGGCATGCTGTACCTATTTATCTAGGCGGTTCGGCAGGTCCGGCAAATGGTTTCGCCAATGGTTTCGAAGGATTCGATCGTAGCGCTGTCCAGTGGCCGCCTGCCCGCCGGCATCGCCGTTATTCGCATCTCCGGCCCCACGACTCGGTTCGTGGTCGAAACGATCGCCGGGCCGATTAAGGATCGGTTTACCAATTTGCGGAAGCTCAAAGCCGCGGATGGGTCGGTCATCGATCAAGGCCTCGTCCTGTTCTTCCCCGGTCCAGGCAGCTTCACCGGCGAGGACGTCGCCGAATTCCAGGTGCATGGCAGCCGCGCGGTCGCGGCCAAGATGCTGGAGACGATCACCGGCTTCGACGGCGTCAGGCATGCCGAGCCCGGAGAGTTCGCCAGGCGCGCCTTTCTTAACGGCAGGCTGGATCTGGTCGAGACCGAGGCCTTGGCCGATCTGGTCAATGCCGAGACCGAGGCGCAGCGCCGCTTTGCCTTGCGCAATGCCGAAGGCGCGCAGAGCGAACTCTATTCGAGCTGGCGGCGTCGGCTGATTCATGCCCGGGCGATGATCGAGGCGGAGATCGACTTCGCCGACGAGGAAGATGTGCCGGGTTCCGTTTCGGAGGCGGTCTGGTCTGACGTGACGGCAATGATCGGTGAGATCGATCGGCACGTCCAAGGGTTCAAGGCAGCGGAGGTCATCCGCGACGGTTTTGTTGTCGTGATCCTCGGCTCGCCGAATGCCGGCAAATCCAGCTTGTTCAACGCCTTGGCGCAGCGTGAAGCGGCGATCGTCACTGACGAGCCTGGCACAACCCGGGATCTGCTTGAGGTCGTAATGGACCTCAACGGGCTGAAGGTGCGGCTTTTCGATACCGCCGGACTGCGCGATGCCTCGGGCAAGGTGGAATCGATCGGCATTGAAAGGGCGCGGGCCAAGGCTGACGCGGCCGATCTTGTTCTGCTGTTGGAAGACATGGCTAATCCGGCGCCCGTTGGCGGCGTTCCAAGTGGGGCTCCGTTGCTGAGGATCGGCACGAAGTCGGACATCGCTGATGCGGGCGGCGATTCCTACGACCTGACGATTTCCTCCAGGGACGGCAGCGGGCTTGTGCGCCTTCTCGATGAGATCGGAAGC
Organism: Mesorhizobium sp. ORS 3359; assembly: GCA_000824845.1. Lineage (GTDB taxonomy): Bacteria > Pseudomonadota > Alphaproteobacteria > Rhizobiales > Rhizobiaceae > Mesorhizobium. The sequence goes on from CCNC01000150.1 coordinate 7,579, forward strand.
CGCGCCGCAGCCGCGGTTGGCGAGGCGGGTGACGTCCTCCCATCCAGAATGCGCCATGTCGAGCTGCTCGGGGAGACAATGGATTTCCTGAGGGCGGCGCTGTCAGGGGACAGCCAGGAGCTGCGCGCCGAGGAATTGCGGTTGGCGGCCGAGCGCCTCGGGCGGATTGTCGGTGCCGTCGATGTCGAGGATTTGCTCGACGTCATCTTTTCGCAGTTCTGCATTGGTAAATGATTCACGTGAAACACGGAGCGGCCTCTGCCGGCAGTGACTCACGTGAAACACTAAGCAATCGAGCCGGATCGATGTTTCACGTGAAACGAGTCCGGTCTTCGTCCTTGACAGCGCGAGGTGGCAGGGACATGTGTCTGTCCATCTCTGAAAGCGGATTCTTGGAAAAATGACCGATCACTATGATGTGGTGGTGGTGGGCGGCGGCCATGCTGGATGCGAGGCGGCGAGTGCTGCCGCGCGCGCCGGCGCCAGGACCGCGCTGGCGACGCTGCGCTTCGACACGATCGGCGTCATGTCCTGCAATCCAGCGATCGGCGGTCTCGGCAAGGGCCATCTCGTACGCGAGATCGACGCCATGGACGGGTTGATGGGCCGCATCGCCGACGCCGCCGGCATCCAGTTCCGCCTGCTCAATCGCCGCAAGGGGCCGGCCGTGCGCGGCCCGCGGACTCAGGCCGACCGCAAGCTCTATCGGCTGGCCATGCAGGAAGCGATTCGGCAGCAGAACAATCTCGACGTGATCGAAGGCGAGGCTCTCGACTTCGAAATCATGGACGGTCGAATCGCTGCCGTTCAGATATCGGGTGACCGCCGGTTGGCTTGCGGCGCCGTAGTGCTGACCACCGGCACCTTTCTGCGCGGTCTGATCCATATCGGCGAGAAGAAGATCGTCGCCGGCCGCATGAACGAGCAGGCGAGCCACGGCCTGTCGGCGACGATGGCGCGCGCGGGTTTCAAGCTCGGGCGCCTGAAGACCGGAACGCCCCCTCGCCTCGACGGCCGCACCATCGACTGGGCCTCGCTGGAAAGCCAGGCCGCAGACGAAGATCCGGTGCCGTTCTCGCTGATGACGGACGCTATCGCCAACCCGCAGATTCATTGCGGCATCACCCGCACCATGCCGGCAACGCATGAACTGATCCGCGCCAATCTCGGCCGCTCGGCCATGTATTCTGGCTCCATCGAAGGCGTCGGTCCGCGCTATTGCCCGTCGATCGAGGACAAGATCGTCAAGTTCGGTGACCGCGAGGGCCATCAGATCTTCCTGGAGCCGGAAGGTCTCGATGACGACACGGTCTATCCGAACGGCATCTCGACCTCGCTGCCGGAGGACGTTCAGCTCGAGATTCTGAAGACCATCCCCGGGCTGGAAAAGGCGACGATGCTGCAGCCGGGTTATGCGATCGAATACGACCATGTCGATCCGCGCGAGCTGAAGACGACGCTGGAGACGAAACGCGTCGCCGGCCTGTTCCTGGCGGGGCAGATCAACGGCACGACCGGCTATGAAGAGGCCGGCGCGCAAGGCCTGCTTGCCGGCATCAACGCGGCGCGCAAGGCGGCCGGCGGTGACGAATTCGTGCTCAGCCGGACCGAAGCCTATATCGGCGTGATGGTCGACGACCTTACCAGTCGCGGCATCGCCGAGCCCTATCGCATGTTCACCTCGCGCGCCGAGTTCAGGCTTTCGCTGCGTGCCGACAATGCAGACGAGCGGCTGACGCCGCTGGCTGAAAAGCTCGGCATCGCGTCGTCGGAGCGATTGCAGCGCTTCGGCGGGATGGTCCGGAAGCTCGACGAAGCCCGTGTCTTGGCTAAGTCGGTGGCCTGGACGCCGAACGAGGCGGCGCGGCTCGGGCTGGAGATCAACAAAGACGGCGTGCGCCGCTCGGCTTACGACCTCTTGGCGCATCCGGGCGTCGATATGGCCTGGCTCGCCCATGTCGAACCGCGCTTTGCCGCGCTTGACGCCAAGACGGCCGAGCGGCTTGAAACGGAAGCCAAATATTCGGTTTACCTCGACCGCCAGCAGGCCGACGTGGCGCAGATCAGGCATGAAGAGTCGCGGCTCATCCCGGAGACAATCGACTTCTCGGATGTGCCGGGCCTCTCGAATGAGCTGAAGCAGAAGATGAAGACACGCCAGCCGCGTTCGATTGCCGACGCGCAACGGATGGAAGGCATGACGCCGGCGGCGCTTGCCATCATTGTCGCGCATGTCCGCAATGCCGAGCTTGGCGCGCGAAGGTCCGTCGCGTGAGCGCGGATGGTTTGGGCGTCAGTGCATGGGCGGCCCTGCAAAAAGCAGCAGATCCGGTTTCACGTGAAACATTCGAGCGGCTGCAAGCCTTCGAACAGCTGTTCCTGAAATGGAACCGCAGCATCAATCTGGCGGCACCATCGACGCTGGACGATGTCTGGCGGCGGCATATCCTGGACAGTGCCCAGCTTGGGCGAATCGCGCCCGCCGCAAAGCGCTGGGTCGATCTCGGCTCAGGCGGCGGCTTTCCCGGATTGGTGCTCGGCTTCCTGCTCAAAGAACGTCCCGGCGCGTCGATCGATCTTGTCGAAAGCAACCGCAAGAAAGCGTCGTTCCTGCAGTCTGTCGTGGGCCAATTCGATTTGCCGGCGCGGGTCCTGGCGAAGCGCATCGACGACAGCTATGCGCTTGTTTCCGCACCGGAAATTGTAACGGCGCGGGCATTGGCCGCGCTCCCGGACCTGCTCGATCTGGCTGCGCCCTGGCTGACCAAAGGGGCGCACGCGCTTTTCCATAAAGGCCGGGATTACCGGGCCGAAGTGGAAGAAAGCACTCACCGCTGGACCTTCGATCTGGTAGAACATTCGAGCATGACCGACCCCCATGGCGTCATCCTCGAAATCAGCGACTTGCGTCCGGCGAAACAGCAATGAATTACTGGCATAGGCCCATGAGCACAGCACCGCGTATCATCACTGTTGCCAACCAGAAGGGCGGCGTCGGCAAGACGACGACGGCCATCAATCTGGCGACGGCTCTGGCCGCGATCGGCGAGCGCGTGCTGATCGTCGATCTCGATCCGCAGGGCAATGCCAGCACCGGGCTCGGCATCGACCGCAAGGACCGCACCGTCTCGTCCTATGACGTGCTTACCGGCGAGCTCGATCTGGAAGCGGCCGCCGTGCCGACGGCGGTGCCGGGCCTGTCCATCGTGCCCTCGACGCTCGACCTGCTTGGCATCGAGATGGAGATCGCCTCGGCGCCGGACCGCGTGCTCAGGTTGCGCAATGCGCTGCGCGCCGCGGCAGAGCGGTCGGCGCCATTCGGCTATGTGCTGATCGACTGCCCGCCCTCGCTCAATCTTTTGACTTTGAATTCAATGGCGGCAGCCGACTCTGTTCTCGTGCCGCTGCAATGCGAGTTCTTCGCGCTCGAAGGTCTCAGCCAGTTGCTGGAAACGGTCGAGCAGGTGCGCGGCACGATCAATCCGGACCTGACCATCCAGGGGATCGTGCTCACCATGTATGACGGGCGCAACAATCTCGCCAACCAGGTGGTGCAGGATGTGCGCACCCATATGGGCGACAAGGTCTATGAGACGATCATCCCGCGCAACGTGCGCGTCTCCGAGGCGCCGTCCTATGGCAAGCCGGCGATCCTCTATGACCTGAAATGCTCGGGCAGCCAGGCCTATCTGCAGCTCGCCTCCGAGGTGATCCGCCGCGAGCGCAAGCTGCGCGCCGCCTGAGCCGCACGCGCCACCTTGGTTAATTAGCCGATTCGATTCCGAAACGACCTGGACATTATAATGAGCGAAGACCAATCGAGAAAAAGACTGGGCCGTGGCCTGGCGGCGCTGATCGGTGAAATCGACCGCCCGGCGGCGCCGGAAAAGCCTAGCGCAACGGTGGCGGCCGACGGCAAGGTGCCGATCGAGTTCGTCAGCCCCAACCCGAAGAACCCGCGCCGGCACTTCGGCGATACCGAGCTCACCGATCTTGCCCAGTCGATCCGCGAGCATGGCGTGGTGCAGCCGGTGGTGGCGCGCCCCTCGCCCTCGCAGCCCGGCCGCTACGAGATCATCGCCGGCGAGCGGCGCTGGCGGGCGGCGCAGCGCGCGGGGCTTACCGAAATCCCGATCATCGTGCGCGACGTCAACGACCGCACCGCGCTGGAGCTGGCGATCATCGAGAACGTGCAGCGCGCCGATCTCAATCCGGTCGAGGAGGCGCAAGGCTATCAGCATCTCATCGACGAGCATGGCTACACCCAGGCCGATCTCGGCCAGGTGATCGGCAAGAGCCGCAGCCATGTCGCCAACACGCTCAGGCTTTTGAAGCTGCCTCCCGTCATCCACTCGATGCTGGTCGACGGCGATCTGTCAGTCGGCCATGCCCGCACGCTGGTGACCGCCGAAGACCCGGCCGGGCTTGCCAAGCGCATCGTCAAGGAGGGGCTTTCCGTGCGCCAGGCCGAAGCGCTGGCGCAAACGCCCGCCGGTCCGACGCCGGCCAAGGCGAAGTCCGCGACAAGCGCGCCCGAAAAGGATCCCGACACGCTGGCGCTCGAGAAGCTGATGACCGACACGATCGGTATGATCGTCAGCATCGAGCACAAGGGCAAAGGCGGTACGCTGCGGGTCGATTACCGCTCGCTGGAACAGCTCGACGAGTTGTGCCGACGGCTGAAGGACGAGCGGTAGGCGGCTGGAACGCCATGGTATTTGGCGGTAGCTGAGGTTTTGGCTTAAAGCTGGATACGCCTGATATATCGGTGATAGACAAATGAGGGCTGGCGCTGTGCCGGCCCCCTTTTTGCTGACGGGCGATGGCTGGCGAAAGCGGCAGTGACGGCTGATCTCCCCCCTTGTGCGGGAGATGCCCGGCAGGCAGAGGGGGCGCGCCGGAACGCTACATCTCCACACCTTAAGCCGTGCAGCGGTCACAGAATTCTTCGCTGTTGCGCCCTCCGCCAAACATCGCGGCAGGAATCCTCGGAAGGACAAGGCCAGAGTCGACACGCTGGCAGGACAGCGCCCCCCTCTGTCCTGCCGGACATCTCCCCCACAAGTGGGGAGATCAGCTAATCGCCTACCTCTGCCCCAATCTCGCGCTTTCGATCGCGATGCCGAGCAGCGCCTGTCTGGCCAACGCTTCCGACAGGTCCGGCCGCTTGCGCGTCTGAAGCACGGCCGTCTGCAGCCGGCTAAGCGCCCGACCGAGCGCCTCGACATTCCAGCGTTCCAGCGTCTTTTCCACCAGCTTGCGGCGCGAGAAGAAGACCGGCGGACGGGCGCCGGCAACGACCGAGGCGGCGTTGCGGCCGCCGCCCTCCATCTGGCCGCGCAGCGCCTGGATCGCCTGCAATTGCCGCATCGCCGAGGACAGCACCAGGAACGGATGGCCGCCGGACTGGCAGTGACGGGTGAAGGCGATGTCGAAATCGCCGACCTTGCCGTCCAGCATGGCATCGACCGCGGCATCGAAGGAAGCGCCGGAGACGTCGCCTGACAGCGCGTTGATGTCCTCGATGCCGATCTCCTTGCGGCCGTGCGCGTAAAGAACCAGCTTCTCGATCTCGCCGCGCGAGGCGAGGCGGTCGCCGCCGAGATTGCGTCGCAGCGCCTGCCTCGCGTCCAATGTCATCGACATGCCGGCCTTGCGCAATTCGTCGTCGATCACCGAATCCAGGTCGCGGGCTTCGTCGGCATAGCAGGGCAGAGCGATCGCATTGCCCGCGGCCTCGACAATGGCCCTGAGGCCAGTGCCCTTCTTCAGGTCGCCGGCCTCGATCAGGATGACGGCGTCGCGCGCGGGCTCGGTTGTCAGCGCCTTGATGTCGTCGGCCAGCGCCTTCTGGCCGCTGGCATTGCGCACCCAAAGCAGCCGCCGGTCGGAAAACATCGGCACGGTGCGCGCCTCGTCGAGCAGCCGGCCCGCGTCGCGGTCGACCTCGGCGCCGTCGAGCTTCACCACCGAGAACGGGTCGTCGAGCGGCAGGCCGGTTTTCGCGGCGAAGGCTTTCGCGCGCTCGGCGACAAGGCCGCGGTCGGGACCGTAGAGCAGGACGATTCCCATGGAGGGGTCGGGCCTCGCCAGCCACGAATCGACCTCATATCCTTTCTTCTGTGCCATGCCGCGTGAGTTAGCATGAGGCGGGGCGGGGGAACCAGCGTCTTCCCCTTCCCCTTGTGGGAGAAGGTGGCCGCGCAGCGGCCGGATGAGGGGTGCTCCAGGGAAAGCAGCGTCTCACTCCGCTGGAACACCCTCATCCGTCTCGGCGCTGCGCGCCGATCTACCTTCTCCCGCAAGGGGAGAAGGGGAAGGCGGCGCGATCTCCACCTCCCAATTACCTTTTCTGGCTCCAATCGCCCCGCAAACTTCCGCCAAATTGCGCGGGGCGCGAAAACATCGACAAGAAATTTCGTCGCCATATCTGCATCTTGAGCCTGCGCGCCGCATTGGCTTGCCGAGGCCGGCGCGGGGGAGGAAGACCGTGCCCAGACCCGGCGAATTGGCACTGGTCTGGCGGCGCGGGTGTGCAAAGATCGCACCGGCAACATTGGAGGATGTGAGCTCATGGCCGATGCTGGAATGTTGCGCTTTCATGTGCCCGAGCCTGAGGTGCGGCCCGGCGGCACGCCCGACTTCTCCAATGTGACCATCCCGAAGGCCGGCTCGGTGCCGCGTCCCGAGATCGACGTCGATCCGCGCACCATCCGCGATATGGCTTTCTCCATTATCCGCGTACTGAACCGCGCCGGCGAGGCCGTCGGGCCATGGGCGGGGCTGCTCAGCGACCAGGAACTGCTCGAAGGCCTGCGCCACATGATCACGCTTCGGACCTTCGACTCGCGCATGCAGATGGCGCAGCGCCAGGGCAAGACCTCCTTCTACATGCAGCATCTCGGCGAGGAAGCGGTGAGCTGCGCTTTCCGCAAGGCGCTTCGGCCGGGCGACATGAATTTCCCGACTTATCGACAGGCAGGTCTGCTGATCGCCGACGGCTACCCGATGGTCTCGATGATGAACCAGATCTATTCCAACGAGGCCGATCCGCTGAAGGGCCGGCAACTGCCGGTGATGTATTCCTCGAAGGAGCACGGCTTCTTCTCGATCTCCGGCAATCTGGCGACGCAATATATCCAGGCGGTCGGCTGGGCGATGGCCTCGGCGATCTCCAACGACTCGCGCATCGCCGCCGCCTGGATCGGCGACGGCTCGACGGCGGAGTCCGATTTTCATGCGGCGCTGGTCTTCGCCTCGACCTACAAGGCTCCTGTCGTGCTCAACGTCGTCAACAACCAGTGGGCGATCTCGACCTTCCAGGGCATCGCCCGCGGCGGCTCCGGCACGTTCGCCGCGCGCGGCCTCGGCTTCGGCATTCCTTCGCTGCGCGTCGACGGCAACGACTATCTCGCCGTGCACGCCGTGGCGAAATGGGCGGTCGAACGGGCGCGCGCCAATCTGGGGCCGACGCTGGTCGAATATGTCACCTACCGCGTCGGCGCGCATTCGACCTCCGACGATCCATCGGCCTACCGGCCCAAGGCGGAATCCGACGCCTGGCCGCTCGGCGATCCGGTGATCCGGCTGAAGAACCACCTCATCCATAAAGGCGTCTGGTCCGAGGATCGCCACACCCAGGCGGAGGCCGAAATCCTCGAAACCGTGATCGCGGCGCAGAAAGAGGCCGAGGGCCACGGCACGCTGCATGCCGGCGGCAAGCCGTCGACCCGCGACATGTTCGAGGGCGTCTATGCCGAGATGCCGCCGCATCTCAGGCGCCAGCGCCAGCAGGCGGGGGTCTGACCATGCCCAGGCGTACCATGATCGAGGCGATCCGCGACGCCATGGACGTGTCGATGGAGCGCGATAACAAAGTCATCGTCTATGGCGAGGATGTCGGCTTCTTCGGCGGCGTGTTCCGCGCCACGCAAGGCCTGCAGGCCAAATACGGCAAGAGCCGCTGCTTCGACGCGCCGATCAGCGAATCCGGCATCGTCGGTTCGGCCATCGGCATGGCCGCCTATGGCTTGAAGCCCTGCGTCGAGGTGCAATTTGCCGACTATGTATATCCGGCCTACGACCAGATTGTCTCGGAGGCGGCGCGGTTGCGTTACCGTTCGAATGGCGACTTCACCTGCCCGATCGTGGTGCGCATGCCGACCGGCGGCGGCATTTTCGGCGGCCAGACGCACAGCCAGAGCCCGGAAGCGCTGTTCACCCATGTCTCCGGCCTGAAGGTGATCGTGCCGTCCAATCCGCACGACGCCAAGGGCTTGCTGATCGCGGCGATCGAGGATCCGGATCCGGTGATCTTCCTAGAACCGAAGCGGCTCTATAACGGGCCGTTCGACGGCCACCACGACAAGCCGGTGACGCCCTGGTCTAAACATGAGCTCGGCGAGGTTGCCGACGGCCACTACACGATCCCGCTCGGCAAGGCGGCGATCCGCCGGCCCGGATCGGCGGTCACGGTGCTCGCCTATGGCACGATGGTCTATGTCGCGCAGGCCGCGGCCGAGGAGACCGACATCGACGCCGAGGTGATCGACCTCAGGACGCTGCTGCCGCTCGACCTCGAGACGATCGTCGCCTCGGTGAAGAAGACCGGGCGCTGCGTCGTCGTGCATGAGGCGACGCTGACCTCCGGCTTTGGCGCCGAGCTGGTCTCGCTGGTGCAGGAGAACTGCTTCTATCACCTGGAAGCGCCGGTGGCGCGGGTCGCCGGCTGGGACACGCCCTACCCGCACGCGCAGGAATGGGACTATTTCCCCGGCCCGGCGCGGGTCGGCCGCGCCTTGCTTGAAACGTTGGAAGCGTAGGGGGGAGGCCTGAGATGGGCGAACACGTCATCAAGCTTCCCGATGTCGGCGAAGGCGTCGCCGAGGCCGAGCTTGTCGAGTGGCACGTCAAGGTCGGCGACCTTGTGCGCGAGGACACGGTTCTCGCCGCCGTCATGACCGACAAGGCGACTGTCGAGATCCCGTCGCCGGTCGATGGCGAGATCCTCTGGCTCGGCGCCGAGATCGGCGACACGGTGGCGATCGGCTCGCCGATCGTGCGGCTGAAGGTAGCCGGCGAAGGCAATGTGAAAACCGGCGGCGGCGACGCGCCGAAGGCCGAGGCTCCCGCTAAGTTCGCCGAGCCGCCAGCGGAACCGCAGCCGAGCACCCCAAAGCCCGCACCGGAGCCAGCCGATTCGCCGGCTAAGGTTTCGTCAGCCGCCGCGCCGAAGGCCGCGCGCCCTGCCTCCATTTCCGGCGCGCAGCGCGCGGAGGGCGAGAAGCCGCTGGCCTCGCCGGCCGTCCGCCTGCGGGCGAAGGAAGCCGGCATCGATCTGCGCCAGGTTCCGGGCAGCGGTCCGGCTGGGCGCATCAGCCATGAGGATATCGATGCGTTCGTGGCGCGGGGCCCGCAGCTGGCCCGCGCCACCGGCCTTGCTCTCAGGGACGGCGTCGAGGACATCAAGGTCGTCGGGCTCAGGCGCAAGATCGCCGAAAAGATGTCGCTGGCGAAATCGCGCATCCCTCATATCACCTATGTCGAAGAGATCGACGTGACGGCCTTGGAGGAATTGCGAGCCACCCTCAACAAGGAAAAGCGCTCGGATCGTCCAAAGCTGACGCTGCTGCCCTTCCTGATGCGGGCGATGGTCAAGGCGATCGCCGAGCAGCCGAACCTCAACGCGCTGTTCGATGACGAGGCCGGGGTCATCCACCAGCATGAGGGCATCCATATCGGCATCGCCGCGCAGACGCCGAACGGGCTGGTGGTGCCGGTGGTGAAACATGCCGAGGCGCGCGACCTGTGGGACAGTGCTGTGGAAGTCAACCGGCTGGCCGATGCGGCCAAGGCCGGCACGGCGAGCCGCGAGGAGCTGTCCGGCTCGACCATCACCATCACCTCGCTCGGCGCCATGGGCGGCGTGGCGACCACGCCGGTCATCAACTATCCGGAAGTGGCGATCGTCGGCGTCAACAAGATCATGGTGCGGCCGGTGTGGGACGGCACGCAGTTCATTCCGCGCAAGATGATGAACCTGTCGTCCAGCTTCGACCACCGCGTCATCGACGGCTGGGATGCCGCGGTGTTCGTCCAGCGCATCAAGGCGCTGCTCGAGACGCCGGCGCTGATTTTTGTGGATTGAGGGGGCGGATGTTGGGCTTGAACGTCGCGGCGCCGGCAT
>CCNC01000151.1 GCA_000824845.1 Mesorhizobium sp. ORS 3359
CCAGCCATTGCCGAGAGGACAGCCAACATGAAAGAAATCTCCTGCAAGCTGCTTGTCATCGGCGCCGGGCCGGGCGGTTATGTCTGCGCCATCCGCGCCGGGCAGCTCGGTGTCGATACGGTCATTGTCGAAGTTGCGAAGCCGGGCGGTACCTGCCTCAATGTCGGCTGCATCCCGTCCAAGGCGCTGATCCATGCGGCGGAGGAGTTCGAGAAAATAGCGCATATGGCCTCCGGCAAGGATCCGCTCGGCATCAAGGTCGCCGCCCCGACGCTCGACCTCGTGAAGACTGTTGCCTGGAAGGACGGTATCGTTAGCCGGCTCAACAGCGGCGTGGCTGGTTTGCTGAAAAAGGCCAAGGTGAAGACCGTGCAGGGCTGGGCGACGTTCCGCGACGGCAAGACCGTCGAGGTCGAAACCGAGACCGGCATGCAGGTCATCCGCGCCGAGACCGTGGTGATCGCCACCGGCTCGGCGCCTGTCGAATTGCCGTTCCTGCCCTTCGGCGGCCCGGTCATCTCGTCCACCGAGGCGCTGGCGCTAAGCGATGTGCCAAAGAAGCTCGCGGTCGTCGGCGGCGGCTATATCGGTCTCGAGCTCGGCATGGCTTTCGCCAGGATGGGCTCCAAGGTCACGGTGGTCGAAGCGTTGCCGCGCGTGCTGGCGCAATATGATGCCGAGCTGACGCGGCCCGTGCTGAAGCGGCTTGGCGAGCTTGGCGTCGAGGTCGTGACGGGCGCCAAAGCCAAGGGATTGTCGACCAAGGGCGACGCGCTGCTGGTTGAGACGGCGGACGGCAAGAGCGCCAAAGTCGCTGCCGACAAGATTCTGGTCACGGTCGGGCGCAAGCCGCTCACCGAAGGCTGGGGGCTGGAGCAGATCGACCTCGACAGGACGGGAAAATTCATCCGTATCGACGACCAGTGCCGCAGCTCGATGCGCGGCATCTTTGCTATCGGCGACGTTACCGGCGAGCCGATGCTGGCGCATCGGGCGATGGCGCAGGGCGAGATGGTGGCTGAGATCGTCGCCGGCCACAAAAGAAGCTGGGACAAGCGTGCCATCCCAGCGATCTGCTTCACCGATCCGGAGCTGGTCACCGCGGGTCTCACGCCGGAAGAGGCGAAAGCATTCGCCGGCGAGATCAAGATCGGCCAGTTCCCCTTCGCCGCCAACGGCCGGGCGATGACCAAGCAGGGCGAGGACGGCTTCGTGCGGGTCGTGGCGCGCGCGGACAATCATCTGGTGCTCGGCATCCAGGCGGTCGGGCAAGGCGTGTCGGAACTGGCGGCGGCGTTCGGCCTGGCGCTGGAGATGGGCGCGCGGCTGGAGGACATTGCCGGCACGATCCATGCGCATCCGACGCAAGGCGAGGGTTTCCAGGAAGCGGCGCTGAAGGCGCTGGGGCATGCACTGCATATTTAGGCTCCTCCTTCTCCCCTTGTGGGAGAACGTGGCCTCGCGAAGCGAGGTCGGATGAGGGGTGCTCCAGCTTGGCGACGCGGTCTGTCCAGCGACGAGGTCGCCGACGTATCACTCCGCTGGAACACCCCTC
>CCNC01000152.1 GCA_000824845.1 Mesorhizobium sp. ORS 3359
AAGGGGGGAAGGGGGAGCGCGCCCTCACCCCGCCAGCCGGCTTACCATCTCGTGTTGGGCGTAGGCGCGGCCGAAGCGGTTGGCGAGGAAGGCGTCCAGCGCAATATCTTCCTGGCGCACGAAACCTTTCGCGGGCAGCGAGCCGTCGGCCAGCATGTCGAGCACGGCGCAGATTCCCGACGCGGTGGTGATCTGGATAGCGCTGCGCACGATGTTGCCGACGCGGTGGGAATAGATCTTGTTGGCGTAGGTCTCCTGCAGCAGGCGGCCGTTGCGGCGCCCCGAGACGGTGACGAAGACGATGACCACGTCCTGCAGCGTCGAAGGCAGCGCGCTTTCGAAAATGTCCTTCAGCACGTCGCGGCGGTGGCGCAGTCCCAAATCGTTGAGCAGCGCCTTCATGATCGCGGCGTGGCCGGGATAGCGGATGGTGCGGTAGTTCAGCGTGCGCACCTTGCCCTTCAGTGTCTCGGCCAGAGTGCCGAGGCCGCCTGAGGTGTTGAAGGCCTCATAGGTGACGCCGTCGAGCGAGAACTCCTCGCGCTCTTCCAGCGGCGGCACTTCGATCAGCTCGCCCTCGACGATCGCCTCGCAGGGCTCGCAATATTCGTTGATCACGCCGTCGGTGCTCCAGGTGAGGTTGTAGTTCAGCGCGTTGGACGGATATTGCGGCAGCGCGCCGACGCGCATGCGCACGCTTTCCAGCGTGTCGAAGCGGCTGGCGAGGTCGTTGGCCACGATCGAGATGAAGCCCGGCGCCAGGCCGCATTGCGGGATGAAGGCGTTTTTGGCGCCGCGTGCCAGCTCCTTCACGCGGCGGGTCGAGACGACGTCCTCGGTGAGGTCGAGATAGTGGACGCCGGTGGCGGCGGCCGCCTCGGCGATGCGGGTGGTGAGGTGGAAGGGCGCCGCGCTCAGCACGCCGAACTTGCCGGCGAGCACTTTTTCGAGCTCACCCGTGGCGGCGATGTCCAGCTCCTGCGTCTCGACGCCGGCCGGCAGTTCGGCGGCGGCAAGCTGGGCGGCCGAGCGGTCGACCAGCGTGACGCGGTAGTCGCCCGTGGCGCTCAGCATTTCCGCGATGGTCGAGCCGATCTTGCCGGCGCCGACGACAACGATGTTCTTCATGATCAATTCCCCTGCCAAATTTCGAGTTACAGGAGTCATCGCAGCTTGCCTGTCGAAAGGAAGCGTGAAATCTGACAATGTGAAGCTGAACTTTGGGCGATCTGCCGAAGGGGTTCGTCGAAATGCTCACTCAAGCCGAACAGGCCCTGCTCACTTTGCTGCGCGCCAACGCTCGGGCCTCGACCGCCGAGCTCGCGCGCCAGCTCGGGGTTTCGCGCACCACGGTGCAGAGCCGCATCGAGCGGCTGGAGCAGCGCGGCATCATCGCCGGCTATGGGGTGCGGCTGTCGCCCGACTATGAGCAGGGGCTGGTCAAGGCGCATGTGCTGCTTACCGTCACGCCGAAACTCGCCGACAAGGTGGTGCGGAGCCTGGAGGCAATGCCGCCAGTGCGCACGGTGCATTCGGTGAGCGGCAATTTCGACATGATCGTCATCGTCGACGCGCCGTCGATCCGCGACCTCGACGCGCTGCTCGACCGGATCGGGGCGATGGATGGGGTGGAGCGGACCTCGTCGTCGATTATCCTGTCGACGCGGGTGGATCGGTGAGGCGGGGCTATTTGGAGATGCTGGCGGGACAGCGCCCCCCTCTGCCCTGCCGGGCATCTCCCCCACGAGGGGGGAGATTGGCAGCTTCGGCGCCCTGCCCTTCCTGCAACGCTGGTGATTGGCGAAAGCCTGGGCGACATCTGATCTCCCCCCT
>CCNC01000153.1 GCA_000824845.1 Mesorhizobium sp. ORS 3359
CAGAGGGGGGCGCGAAGGAATGAGGCATTCGCCCTTTCCCCTTTAATCCGACCTAAACCCTCCTCCTCTCCGCACCCTCGTCCAGCCACGCCACATCCTCCGGCGTCAGCTTGATATCCAGCGCCCTGAGGCTGTCTTCCAGCTCGTCCAGCGTGCGCGGACCGATCAACGGGACCGACGGGAAGGGCTGCGCCAGCACATAGGCGAGCGCGACATGGATCGGGCTCTTGCCAAGTTTTCGGGCCAGCTCGATCGCCCGGTCGCGGCGGGCGAAATTCCTTTCCGAGTACCAGACCCGCACCAGCTCCTCATTGTCGGTCCGGTCGCGGCCAGCGCGGTCGGTGAAGAAGCCGCGGCCCTGGCTCGACCAGGCGAAGTTCGGCATCTGCCGCGCGGTCAGCCAGGCTTTCCATGCATCGGTCGAGGAGGTGACGCAGCCTGCCCAGATCGGCTCCAGCATTTCGGCCAGCGAGAAATTGTTGGAGAGCGCGCCGGGCTTCTGCCTGCCGTTCTTCTCGGCATAGGCAATCGCCGCGTCCATGCGCTCCATCGTCCAGTTGGAGCCGCCGAACAGGCCGCGGATGCGGCCGGCCCTGGCCTCGGCGTCCATGGCGTCGACGAATTCGCCGACCGGCACGTCCGGATTGTCGCGGTGCATGAAATAGATGTCGACATGGTCGGTCTGCAGCCGGTCGAGCGACTGCGCCAGCTGTCTTGCGATCACATCGGGGTAGCAGAGCGGCGAATGCGCGCCCTTGGCGATGATGACCGACTGCTCGCGCACGCCGCGATTTGTGAGCCATTGCCCAAGCAGCGTCTCGGTGTAGCCGGCCCCATAGACAAAGCCGGTGTCGAACAGATTGCCGCCGGCCTCGAAATAGGCGTCGAGCAGGATCGAGCCGGAGGAGAAGCTGCGGAAATCCTCGAAGCCGAGCGCCAGAAGCGAGACCGGTTTCGGCAGGCCGGGAAGGGCGCGCCTGCCGATGGCCGTGCCGTCGGTACGCAGCGGCCTGCCGGATATTGTGTTGAGGCGCTTAGCCGGCTTTTCGACCCCGTATTCGAGGCCGACGGCGGCGCGCCATTTGTCGAGGACGCGCAGCGTGCCGAGGCTCTCGGCCCAGGACATGCCAGGCCAGGCGAATTCCTGCCGTCCGGCCAGGATTGCTCCGCCCGCGGCATCGACCTCGAAGGAATAGAGGTGACGGGTCTCGTTAAGGCTGATCACCTCGCGTGCCGCCCCGGACCGGATCACCTCGATCCGGCCCGGTCCGACATCCCGATTGCCGCCGGCGAACCAGAAATCGGGCACCTCGATCCGGCCCTTGCTGCCGAAAATGCGCAGCACATTGTCCTGGTCGAGCGAGATGCTGCAGGAGATTTCGGCGACGATGCCGCCGGGAAAGTGCAGCAGCGCCGAGGCCCATTCATCGACGCCGGACTGGCCGAGATGGGCTGCGCCCACGACCTTGTCCGGCTCGAGGAAAGGCTGCCCCCCTGCGGCGCCCGCGATCAGCCGCGCCATCGAGACGGGATAGCCGCCGACATCGAGGATGCCGCCGCCGGCGAGGTCGTTGGCGTAGAGCCGGTGCTCGGGCATGAAGCCCGGCATGGCGAAACCGAAGCACGACTTGATCATGCGCACTTCGCCGATGGCGCCGGACCTGATCAGCTCGACCAGCTGGCGCGTCTGCGGGTGCAGCCGGTACATGAAGGCTTCGCCGAGGAACGTACCGGCCTTGCGCGCGGCGTGCATCATGGCGTCGGCCTCGAAGGCGCTGAGCGCCAGCGGCTTCTCGCACAACACATGCTTGCCGGCTTCCGCCGCCTTGATCGCCCATTCGGCATGGCCGGGATGCGGGATCGAAATGTAGATGGCGTCGACCTGGCTGTCTGCGAGCAGCGCGTCGTAGCCGTCGAGGATACGCGCGCCGGGAAAAGTTTCGGCCAGCCCCGGCTTGGCGGGGTTGCGGGCGCCCAACGCAACCAGTTCGCCGGTGCGCGACTGCGCCACGCCGCCGGCAAAAGACTTGGCGATGCTGCCGGGCCCGAGGATGCCCCAGCGGATTTTTGCAGATGTCATGTCGAATTCTCCATGGGTCGCCGCCACGCCTTGGGGATCGGGCGAAAAAGAAAGTCAGCGAATCCTCGCGCCTGATTTGTCGAAAAGCAGCGAACGCTCGGCCTTGATCGAAACGGTGAAATGGTCGCCGCCGGCGCGCTGGCGCGAGGCCTCGCGCTCGACGATCAGCTCCTCGGGGCCGGCATTGGCGTAGACATAGCTCACCGAACCAAGATGCTCGGCGACGTCGGCCTTGATCGGAATGTCGCAATCGCCCTCGCCGGCCTCGAAGAAGTGCTCCGGCCTGACGCCGAGCACGATTTCGGCGCCGATGGCGGGAAAAGCATCGCGGAGCGGCTTGCTCAGCCTGGCGCCGCCATGATTGACGAGCTCTATGATCGCGGCGCTGTTTGACGTGTCGACGACTTTGGCGCTGAGGAAATTCATCTTCGGCGAGCCGATGAAGCCGGCTACGAAACGGTTGGCTGGATCGTCATAGAGGTCGAGCGGCGCGCCGATCTGCTCGACATTGCCCGCCTTCAGCACGACGATGCGATCGGCCAGCGTCATCGCCTCGGTCTGGTCGTGCGTCACATAGATCATGGTGACGCCGAGCTCCTTGTGCAGGCGCGAGATCTCGACCCGCATCTGCACCCTGAGCTCGGCGTCGAGGTTGGAGAGCGGCTCGTCGAAGAGAAAAACCTGCGGCTCGCGCACGATGGCGCGCCCGATGGCGACGCGCTGGCGCTGGCCGCCGGAGAGCTGCTTCGGCCGGCGCTGCATCAATTCATCGATGCGCAGGATCTCGGCGGCGCGCTTCACGCGGCGCTCGGTGTCGGCCCTCGGGTTGCCGTTCATGCGGAGACCGAACGAGAGGTTCTGCTCGACCGTCATATGCGGGTAGAGCGCGTAGGACTGGAACACCATGGCGATGCCGCGATCGGCCGGCTCGACATCGTTCACCACCTTGCCGCCGATGGCGATGTCGCCGCCGCTGATGTCCTCCAGCCCGGCGACCATCCTGAGCAAAGTGGACTTGCCGCAGCCGGACGGGCCGACGAAGACGACGAATTCGCCGTCGGCGATGTCGATGTTGGCGCCGTGCACGACCTCGAAGTTGCCGAAGCGCTTGACGACATTGGTGAGGGTGACGGCTGCCATCTCGCTCCTATCCTATTTGACCGCGCCGGCGGCGATGCCGGCGATGAAATGGCGCTGCAAGAGCACGAAGACGATGAGCATCGGCACGGTCAGCATCACGGCGCCGGCCATGATGCCGCCCCAGGAGACCTTGGTCAGCCCGATCAGCGTGCCGAGCGCCACCGGCGCGGTCATCGCGCCGGGCTGGCTGTTGATCAGCAGCGGCCAGAGATAATTGTTCCACGAGGCGAGGAAGAGGATGATCGCCAGCGCCGCCAGCATCGGGCGGGCCAAAGGCAGCGCCACGAACAGGAAAATGCGCCATTCTTTCACCCCTTCCACCCGCGCGGCGTCGAACAGCTCGGCGGGCATCATCGAGAAAGCCTGGCGCATGAAGAGCACGCCGAGTGAATTGAACAGCGGCGGCACGATCAGCGCTATCCAGGTATTGGCCAAGGCGAAGTCGCGCGCCACCATGATGAATTGCGGGATGAGCACCACCGCGTAGGGAAGCGTGATGGTGCCGAAGATGATCGCCACCACCGCGCCCTTGCCGTGGAACTCGTAGCGCGCCAGCGCCCAGCCGGCCATCGAGGTGAGCAGCACCGAAAGCACGGTGTAGGTCACGGCCACCGAGACCGAGATGCCGATGGCGCCGACGAAATTGGTGTCGCGCTGCAGATTGTTGAAATTGTCGATGAAACCGTCATGCGGCAGTAGCTCGATGCCGGGGCTGAAGATGCCGTTGTCGGGCATGGTGGAGAACACCACCATCATCCACAGCGGGAACAGCCAGACCAGCGCCAGCGGCGTCAGGAAGAGATGCAGCAGGATGCTGCGGCCGAGCCTTGCCTGCGAGCGCGAGGTCATTTCGGCTCCCTCATCAGCCAGAGCTGCACCAAGGTGATGGCGATGGCGAGGCCCGCCATGGTGTAGGCGACGGCCGAGGCGTAACCGAAATTGAGCGACCGAAAACCCTGGCGGTAGAGCAGCAGCCCAAGCGTTTCGGTGCCACCGCCGGGGCCGCCACGCTCGGTGATCAGGAACGGCTCGGTGAAGAGCTGCATGGTGCCGATGATCGACAACACGGCGCAAAAGACGATGACCGGCTTCAGGAGCGGCAAGGTGATGTGGAAGAACTGCTTCACCTTGCTGACGCGGTCGAGCGTCGCCGCCTCGTAGACGTCCTCCGGAATGGACTGCAGGCCGGCGAGGATGATGATGGCGTTGTAGCCGGCCCAGCGCCAGGTCACCGCGATCATGATCAAAGCCATGGCTGGCGTGACGTTGGAGAACCAGTCGACCTTGGGCAGGCCGATGCTGTTGAGCAGCTTGTTGACGATGCCGAAATCGAGGCTGAACATCAGGCGAAAGACGGCCGAATAGGCGACCTCCCCGACCACGACCGGGGCGAAGAAGGCGAACCGGTAGAGACCTCGCGCCTTCAAGAGCGGCGAATTCAGAAGCACCGCCATGACGATCGCCAGCGCAATCATCACCGGCACCTGGATGACCAGGATCAGCAGTGTGTTCTTCAGCGCGTTGTAGAAGGCGGGGTCGCCGATCAGGCGGCCCCAGTTGAAGGCCGGCGCGAAACGCCACGGCACGGTCCGCGTCGCCTGGAAGGAGATCAGGAACGAGGAAATGATCGGCCAGATCCAGAAGACGGCGAAGATCAAGAGGTAAGGCGTGAGGAAGCGGTAAGCGGTGGCGTTCTGGGTGCGCATCGGCTTCCTCCTTTCTCGGTGGCGCCTTCTTGGCGGCGCGGTGTTGATCATGCTTCGAATGCTGGACGGCGCCAATTGTCGGGGCCAGCGCTGCCCTGTCTTGCCTTCTCCCCTTGTGGGAGAAGGTGGATTGGCGCGCAGCGCCAAGACGGCTGAGGGGTGCTCCAGCGGAGTGAGACGTCGGCTTTCCCTGGAACACCCCTCATCCGGCCGCTTCGCGGC
Organism: Mesorhizobium sp. ORS 3359; assembly: GCA_000824845.1. Taxonomy (GTDB): domain Bacteria; phylum Pseudomonadota; class Alphaproteobacteria; order Rhizobiales; family Rhizobiaceae; genus Mesorhizobium. The sequence goes on from CCNC01000153.1 coordinate 5,149, forward strand.
CACCTTCCCCCACAAGGGGGGAAGGGGAAAGCGGCGCGTCACTTCACCGGCAGGCCGGTGGCGGCGGCGATCTGCTTGGCGGCGTCGTCGAGCGCGGCCTTGGCGTCGGGATAGCCGTTGGCCAGATATTTGGTCTGCACGGCGCGGACGATGATCTCGGCGTCGCTCTGGAACTGGGTGCCGCGGCTCGGCACCACCTTGGGCAGCGTGGAGAGGATATCCTTCCAGACCGCCTGGCCGCCCCAATATTCCTGGCCTTGCGCGACGTAGGGATCATCGAGCGCAGAGACCAGCGACGGCACCAGGCCGAAATCCTTCAGCATGGTGATCTGGCCGTCGTTGGTCTCCAGCGTGTATTTCAGGTAGGCGTAGGCCGCCTCCTTGTTCTTCGAGGCCGAGGTGATGGCCAGCGACGAGCCGCCGAGATTGGCGGCGCGCGGGCCGTCGGCGGTCAGGCTCGGCATCAGATAGACGCCCCATTTGCCGCTTTCCTTCGGCGATTCGGTGCGGATCGTGCCTTCATACCAGCCGCCATAGACCTGGGTGGCGACGGTGCCGGCGGTGTTGTTGGTGATCTTGGTCGACCAGTCGGCCGACGACACGATGCCGGCGTCCTTCATCTCCTTGACCTTGGTCATGGCGTCGACGCATTTCGGCTCGGCCACGGTGATCGACTGGCCGTCCTCGGCGAAATAGGCGCAGCCTTGCTCGTTGGAGATCATGCGGAAAAATTCGGTGTCGCCGTTGAAATCGGCATTGGTCATCGACACGCCGGGATTGGCGGCCTGGATCTTCTTGCCGGCGGCGATGAAATCGTCCCAGGTCTTGATCGAGGCCGGATCGACGCCTGCCTTCTCGTAGAAGTCGCGGCGGTAGAAGACGGCGACCGGGCCGGAATCCCATGGCATGGCATAGGCCTTGTCGCCGACCTCGAGCTCGGTGCGCTTGAAATCGGGGAATTTCTTCTGGTCCTCGGCGGTATATCCCAGCGTGTGCAGGTCGACGAAGCAGTCGGGGAACTGGCTCCAGTAATTCTCGGCCTCGCCGTTCTCGATCGTGACGATGTCGGGCAGTCCGACGCCGCCGGCGGCGCAGCCGGCGATCGACTTGTCATAGGTCGGCTGGTTGCCGAGGTCCTGAACCGTGACCTTAATGTCGGGATATTTCTTGTTGAAGCCCTCGACCGTCGACTTCAGCGACGAAGCGGCGATGTTCCAGCTCCAGATGGTGATCTCGCCGGACTGCGCCAGCGCCGGGCCTGAACCCAGGGCAAGCAAAAGCGCGGCGCAGGTCAGTGTAGTGCGCATTGAAATCCTCCCATTTCATTTGCTCTCTCGCTGTGAGCGTGGCTAGATTATGCGGCGCGGAAGGCTTGTCCCCGACAGAGGGAATAAGAAGTTGGCGGAAAGTAAGATGTCCGAGCGTCCGTTCTACCAGCCCGGAGCGAGCAGCGTCGAAGGACTGCCGCTGATGCTGCAGATGTTCCACAACCACCCGTTGGTGATGCTGAAGCCGCACTGGCACGCCCAGGTCGAGGTGAACTTCATCGTGCAGGGCCGCGTGCATTACCGCATGGCCGAGCATGAGATTTCGCTGTCGGCCGGCGAGATGTGCCTGTTCTGGGGCGGCCTGCCGCACCAGATGGACGACCTTTCCGACGATGCCATCTATGCCGGCGCGCATCTGCCGCTGGTGCATTTCTTCCGCCTGCATCTGCCGGCCGACATACGCCACCGGCTGATGACCGGCGCGACGCTGGTGACCAACGCGACCGACCAGTCGGATAACGACAATTTCAAGCGCTGGAACGAGTATGCGCGCTCAGGCGATCCGGCCAGGACAGAGCATGCCGTCAACGAGCTGCTGCTTCGGCTCGAGCGGGTGCGCTTCGAGCCCTATCGGCTGGTGCCCGGAACCGTCGCCGGGCATGGCGCGGGCAGCCCCTTCGACCAGCAGTCCTCACGCAATGTCGGGCGCATGTGCGATTTCATCGCCGAGAATTTTCTCTACGACATCGACTGCGTGAACATAGCTTGCGCCGCCGACATCCATCCCAAATACGCCATGAGCCTGTTCAAGAAGTCGACCGGCATGACGCTCAACGAATATGTCAGCCTCTTGCGGCTGAGCTATGCGCAAGCGCTTCTGATGCATGAGGACGCCAATGTGCTGAAGGTCGCGATGGACTCCGGCTTCGGCTCGCTCAGCGCCTTCAACAAATCGTTCCGCAAGCTTGCCGGCATGTCACCTTCCGATTTCCGCCGGGCGGGCGCAGCGCGGTGACCGCCAAGCGGATCCGGATCAGGCGACTTTCCCCGCCGGGAAGCTGACGGTCACGCCGAGACCCGGATTGCAATCGTCAAGCGTTATTGCGGCGCCATGCAGGTCGGCCACCGCCTTGACAAGGCTAAGACCCAGGCCGCTGCCGGGGGTCGTGCGGCTCGCATCCAGGCGGTAGAGCCGCCGGAAGACCTTTTCACGCTCCTCGGTCGGAATGCCCGGGCCATTGTCGCGGACATGGATGAGGACGTGGCTGCCATCCCTGCTCACTGAAAGCCCGATCGCGGTGCCCGGCGGGCAATGTCGGAGCGCGTTCTCGACCAGATTGGCGAGCATCTGCATCAGCAGGTCCCGGTCGCCGTGAATATACCATTCCGCATCCGGAACGACGCTCGTCGACAGCGACTTGCCGTCGTCGTCCGCGACATCGGCGTAAACCTCGCCGATGGTCTCGACGATCGCCCCGACATCGAGATCGACGAAGCGCGCCTTGCGGGCGCCGGCTTCGATCTGGGCGATGCGCAGCAGCGCGTCGAAGGTGCTGTTGATCTGCTGGCTCTCGGCGCGGGCGTCGGTCAGCTCGGCCGAGACATCCTCGCCCGACGCCGTCTTGTCGGCGGCCTGCTCGAGGATCATCTGCAGCCGGTTGAGCGGCGTCTTGAGGTCATGGGCGATGTTGGCGCTCACCTCGCGCATGCCGTCGACCAGACCCGACAGGCGCTCGAGCGCGGCGTTCACCTGGGAGGAGACGGCGTCGATGTCGTCGCCGCTGCCGATCAGCGGGATGCGGGCGTCGAGCCGGCCATGCGAGACGTCGACCATGGTGCTGGCGATGCCATCGAGGCGCCGCTGGACGCGCGAGGCAAGCACGGCGCCGCCGCCGATCGCCAGAACGGTGATGGCGAGCGTCGCCCAGCCGAAGCTCATCAGCACGATCCTTTCGAGATCCTCGGTTTCCGAAAGCGAGAAGGCGACGGTCAAATTGTTGTCGCCAACCGTGCCCGAATAGGCGCGATATTCGGTACCTGGCGGCACGCCCGGCAAGTTTGCAGCGAACATCGAAAACCCGTCCGGAAGGCCGGAGGCGGTGAAGTCGCCGGCGAGGCGGTTGCCGGCCTTGTCGGTGAGGGAAAAGATCTCGTCCTTGTCCTGGCTGAACTGGGCATGGTCCCTGACGGTGGAGACGAGATCCTCCTCGTCGCTTTCGGCATGGGTCGACGCGATGAGAGAATAGGTCTCCTTGATCGATTGATCGAGCTGCCTGGCGAGCGAGGCGCTCATCAGTTGATAGACGACCGCACCGGACAGGATGAAGGCAAGCAGGAACAGGAAGGCGAAGGTCAGCGCCAGCCTGAACGGCGTACTGCGCAGAAGGCTGGAGCGCGCCTCGTTCATCCCAAACCCATGACCGGCGACGCGCCGGTCCCGGAGCCGCGCATGCGTTCAAACCTCCCGCGGCAATTCCAGGAAAAGCGCATAGCGGCTTTCCGTCCGGAATTGCGTGAAAGCAGAGAGTTAGAGCAGGTCGGCGAATCTATCAAATGCCGAACTGCTTCAGGCCGGAACATGCAGGCTGTAGCCGGTGTTGCGCACGGTGTGGATCAGCGGCACATCGAAAGGCCTGTCGACCTTGGCCCTTAGCCGGCTGATATGCGTCTCGACGACGCTGGTCTTGGGGTCGAAATGAAAATCCCAGACGCGCTCCAGAAGCATGGTGCGGGTGATGACGCGGCCCTCGCCGCGCATCAGCACTTCGAGCAGGCTGAACTCGCGCGGCTGCAGGTCTATGGGCTGGCCCTGCCTCGTCACGCGGCGCAGGATCAGGTCCATTTCGAGGTCGGCGACGCGCAAAGCCGTCTTCTGTTCCTGCGCCGCCGGCCGGCGGCCGAGCGCATGGATGCGGGCGAGCAGCTCGGAAAAGGCGAAGGGCTTGACCAGATAGTCGTCGCCGCCCGCCTCCAGGCCCTCGACGCGGTCGTCGACGCCGCCGATGGAGGTCAGGAAAATCGCCGGCGTGCGGATGCCGGCGGCGCGCACCGCCTTGATCATCGACAGCCCGTCGAGGCCGGGAACCATGCGGTCGGCGACGATCACGTCATAGGCGTTGCGGGTCGCGGCGAAGAGGCCGTCATGGCCGTCGCGCAGCAAATCGCAGACATGGCCGGCCTCGGTCAGTCCCCTGACGATATAGTCGGCGGTTCTCGGATCGTCCTCAACAAGCAGAAGTCGCATCGCCCCGTGCTGTCCTTGCCGCTTCAACCTTGCCGGCGTGGCGGCGCCAGCCGGGCTCTTTCCTGGCAGGTTCTCCAGGACGTGATGCCGAAACGTGTGAAGCGGCTTTCGGACGGCATCATGCCCCATCTCGTCGTCTTGGCGCAATTCCGGACGGATTGCTCTAACCATCTGCTTTTACGCATTCGTGGACCGAAGACCGCTACACATTTTTGCGAGACGGCTGGTTCAGGGATCACGCTCAGTCGAGCAGGGCCTGCTCGTCTTCGTCGATAAGGCACTTCAGCGTCATGTAGAGGACGATGACCACGATGGCGCCCAGGAAGGTCAGGCTGGTTGCGGTGGTGCCGAAGCCCATGCCGCCATATTCGACCGGCTGCGAAAGCAGGTCGCCGAAGGAGGCGCCGAACGGCCGGGTCAGGATGTAGGCGAGCCAGAAGGCGAGGATGCCGTTCAGGCCGAGGAAGAACCAGGCAAGGGTGATCGCCGCGATGACGCCGCCGAAGATAAGGCCGGTGGTGAGATAACCCATGTCGAAGCGCTCGGCCACCAGATCGCCGGCGGCCGTGCCGAGCGAGAAGGTGAACAGGATCGCCAGCCAGTAGAAGATCTCGCGCCTGGTGGTGAAGATGGTATGGATCGAGAGCGTCCTTTCGCTGGCGTACCAGGCCACGAAGGTCAGCGCGAGGGCGACCGAGAAGACGGTCGTCGTCGTCTCCAGCCGCACGCCGAAATTGTCGACGAGGTTGTCGGTGACCAGCGTGCCGACGACGCTGATCAGCACGACCGCCAGCCAATAGGCCCAGGGCACGTAGCGCTTCTGCGCGAATTGCAGGCCAAGCGCGACGACCAGGATGCCGCTCATGATCAAGGATGTGACGGTGAGGCCGAGGCCGAGATTGACGGCCAGATAGTCGGCCGCCGTCTCGCCCATGGTCACCGCCATGACCTTGATCAGCCAGAAATCGAGGGTGACGTCCGGGACCCTGTTCAGTTCGGACCCGTATTCGTTGCCTGTCATGGTCATTGCGATGGCCGTCATCCTGGAGGAGCCGGTCGTCCGCGCTCTGTTCAAGCCGACAAACCGTGGCAATCAGGCTAGGCGGGTAAATTCACCGCGGCCTGTCCGCATCCTTACAAATTCGTAAGGTCGGCCAAAAACATTCGCCGGGTCTCGTCATCGCCCGACGGAAGAGCTAGACAAAGCCCGGCGTCCGTCTCGGCGCTGGAGCGGTGAGAAAGAATGGCCTACACGTCCCTCAAAGCGGCGCCGAAAGCGTTCGACCAGCACAAGCGCCTGATCGTCGTGCAGGTGGCAGCCGTGCTTGCCGTCATCCTGCTTCTCTTCAGCAGACCGGCGCTGGCCGAAGGATCGAACGGACATGAAGCGCTGGAGACGGTCGGCTTCGTAATGGTGCTGGCCTGCTTCCTGGGCCGGCTGTGGAGCATCCTTTTCGTCGGCGGCAGAAAGAATGACGAGCTGATCGTGTGCGGCCCGTTCTCGATGACCCGGAACCCGCTCTATTTCTTCTCGACTGTCGGCGCGGCCGGCATCGGGCTGATGTTCGGGTCGGTGCTGGCGGCCGCGATGCTCGGCCTGGCAAGCTTCCTCGTCTTCCGGTTCACCGCGCGCAAGGAGGCCGCGTATCTCGCCGGCAAGTTCGGCGCGGCTTACGCGGCCTATGCCGAACGCACGCCGTCCTTCTGGCCGAATCCGATGCTTTATCGCGACGAGGCGCAGTGGCTGTTTTCGACGGGCGCGCTGAGGAACACGTTCCGCGACGGACTCTTCTTCCTGGCGCTGTTTCCGGTGATCGAGGCGGTCGAGTATGCCCGCCTCAGCGGCCACCTGCCGACGCTTTTCACGGTCTATTAGTTGCCCGGCACGGAACGACCGGCAGATATGTTTGCTTGGCAGGCGGCATAGGTTGAAGATTGGCGCGAAGCGCCCATCGCGATCCCTGCCGTGACGTCGCGGCGTTGCCACGGTGCAGAATTCTGCGCCGCTGCGTTCCTTGGCCAAGGTCACGGAATGGATCCTCGGGTCTGCCCTCCGCTTCGCGTCGCTCCGCCCGTGGATGACGAGGTTGGGAGGTCCAGCCAGTCCCCAACGTTTGCGCTGATTCGCCAGATTACAAACGCCCCTCAGCGCGCCCTGTCCCGCGCGGCGCGACGCGTGCTCTGCAGGAGAATCGCCAGGCAGCCGGCGAGAAGCAGCAAGCCGCCGATGAGCGGCGGCAGGCCCAGGAGTTTCACCGCGGCGGTGACCAGCGCGATCAGGATCAGGGCCAGCAGCGCAAGATTGCCGTCGTCGACGAACATGCCGACGAGTTCCTTGAAGACCAGACGGATCATCGGGCAATTCCCCTGGCGGGCGCCGGGTAAGCGCCGCGTAGACAGCGCATAATGGCGAAGGATGCGGCGGCGATGACGGCGAAGATGGCGAGCAGAGCGAGATCGGCGCCTGGCCACTCTGCGCCGAGGCCCTCGCCGGTCCAGAACACGCCGAAGCTGGTCAGCATCAGCCCGACGACGAATTTCAGCGAATTCTCGGGCACGCGCGCCAGGGGCCGGTGCACGGCAAGGCCGATCAGCATCACCAGTACGAAGGCCGCCAGCGCGCCAAGGCCGGCATAAAGCGTCTGGCCATGCGCGGCGCCGACCGCAATGACGATGAACACCACTTCCACGCCCTCGAGCAGCACCGCCTTGAACGACGCGACGGCGGCCAGATAGTCGGCGCGGCGGTCGCCGGCCTGTCGCCGCAGCACCTCCGTCTCCTTGGAAAAGGCCTGCTCCTCGTCATGCAGCGCGATCACGCCGACGCTGCGCAGGATAGCCTTCCTCAGCCAGCGCATGCCGAACAGGATCAAAAGCACGCCGACCACGAATTGCAGGACGACGATGGGGATGAGCACCAGCAGCGGGCCGAAAATGAGCACCAGCGCCGCCAGCAGGATGAGCGCAAGTGCTGCACCCGTCAGCGCGGGGCGCCAGCCGCGCGTCACCCCGACGGCGAGCACGATGGTGAAGGCTTCGACGACCTCGACGAAGGACGCCAGGAAAGAGGCCGTCACGGTGGAGAGTATGGGCGTCAGGCCATGCATGAAGCTCTTGTCCAATGCTGGGGAATCATCGGCTGGCGGGAACGATACAGCGCACGAGAGGCGGCGAGAATGCCGGAGGTGATCGCAGGGCCGATCGGCGCGCTGGCACCGGCCTGCGCCACATGTGCCGTGGTGTGATCGCGCTCCGACGCGAGCGTGGGACCGGACGTTTCGAAGAACTCATTGACGGTCTGTATCCGTTCGGTGTCCGTTGTATCGCGGCGCTGCCCTGGCTATCTGCGGGAGCAACAAGGCATTTGAGCGGCCGACGAGCCGCTCCAGCAGGAACGGAGCACATGAAGAAGATCGGATTTCTGTCGTTCGGGCATTGGTCGCCCTCGCCGCAATCGGGCACGCGCTCGGGCGCCGATGCGCTGCTGCAGTCGATCGACCTCGCGGTCGCGGCCGAGGAGCTTGGCGCCGACGGCGCCTATTTTCGCGTCCATCATTTTGCCCGGCAGCTCGCCTCGCCGTTTCCGCTGCTTGCCGCGGCTGGCGCCAAGACCAAGCGGATCGAGCTCGGCACCGCCGTCATCGACATGCGCTACGAGAACCCGCTCTACATGGCCGAGGATGCGGGCGCCGCGGACCTCATCGCCGGCGGTCGTTTGCAGCTCGGCATCAGCCGCGGCTCGCCCGAGCAGGTGATCGATGGCTGGCGCTATTTCGGCTACGTGCCGCAAGAGGGCAAGAGCGACGCCGACATGGCGCGGAACCATGCCGAGATCTTCCTCGACCTGTTGCGCGGCGAAGGCTTCGCTCAGCCCAATCCGCGGCCGATGTTCCCCAATCCGCCCGGCCTGCTCAGGCTCGAGCCCTTCTCGGCAGGCCTGCGCGATCGCATCTGGTGGGGCGCGGCCACCGATGCCACCGCCGTGTGGGCGGCCAAGCTCGGCATGAATCTGCAAAGCTCGACGCTGAAATTCGACGAGAGCGGTGAGCCGCTGCATGTCCAGCAGGCCAAGCAGATAAGAGCCTATCGCGCCGCCTGGAAGGAAGCCGGCCACGCGCGGGAGCCGCGCGTCTCGGTCAGCCGCAGCATCTTTGCCCTCGTCAATGACATGGACCGCGCCTATTTCGGCGGCAGCGAGGGCGAGGACCACTTTGGCTATATCGAGCCCGAGAAGCGCGCCGTGTTCGGCCGCACCTATGCGGCAGAGCCGGACAAGCTGGTCGAGCAGCTCAGGGAAGACGAGGCGATCGCCGAGGCCGACACGCTGCTGCTCACCGTGCCCAATCAGCTCGGCGTCGACTACAATGCCCATGTCATCGAGTCGATCCTGAAGCACGTCGCGCCGGCGCTCGGCTGGCGGTGACGGCGCCGGCATCGGCGCGAGGCGTTCTTCCCCGGTATTGACGCCGGCCCAATCCCGGCTCTACTTTGCCGCGTAATCGGTTACGCAACCGATTACCGGTATCGAGGGAGGGTAGAGCGGGCAAGGGTTCACCGTCGGGGGTCAGCCGCCGGCGTCGCGGCGGAGGTTATCCGCCCGGCGGACCGCAATTGCCCGGCGTCGATGACATTTCGAACCCTCCGTAATCGGCCTTGTCATCGTGCTCGCGGTCATCCTAGACGCGTAGCGGGAGAGATTGTTGCGGAAGGGTCCGGGGTCGAAGGGATAGAGCATGATGTCGTCCCGCTATACGCTTTTCAGCACCATGCTTCAGGGATTGCCTGGGGAAACCGGCCCATGACGACCATTGCCGATGTCGCGCGTCATGCCGGGGTGTCCGTCGCAACGGTCTCGCATGTGATGAACCATACCCGCCATGTCGAGCCGGAAACGGCGGAGCGGGTGCGCGCCGCGATCACAGCGCTGCGCTACAGCCCGAACTCGGTGGCGCGGAGCCTGCGGCGCGGCGAGACCAAGACCATCGGCCTGCTGCTGCCCGACAACTCCAACCCGTTCTTCGCCAGCGTCGCACGGCAGATCGAGGATGCCGGCTTCGTCTCCGGCTACACGGTGATCCTGTGCAACTCCGACGGCAATGCCGAAAAGGAAGAGCGCTACCTCTCGGTGCTGATGGCCAAGCAGATCGACGGGCTGATCTTCGCCGGCTCGTCCGACCATGCGCGGGTGTTCGCCCGCCTGCTGCCCAGCGTGCCGGCAGTGCTGCTCGACCGCGAGATCCAGTCGGTCAATGTCGATTCGGTGCTGGTCGACCATGACCATGGCGGCTATCTCGCCGGCAAATATCTGGCCGGACTCGGGCATGAAAAGATCGGCGTCATCGGCGGCCCGCGCGATTCCAGCTCCAGCCCGGCCCGCCTGCGCGGTTTCGCGCGGGCGCTCGAAGAGGCTGGCCTCGAGCTGCCGGCCTCGTCGATCGTCGATTCCGACTATCATTTCGCCGGCGGGCGCCTGGCGATGGAACAGCTGATCGCGCAGGCGCCGGACATCACGGCGGTGTTCGCCTGCAACGACCTGATGGCGATGGGCGCGGTCACGGCGCTGCGCTCGCGCGGATTGCGGGTTCCTGACGACATCTCGATGATCGGGTTCGACGATATTCCCTATGCCGTCACCACCTGGCCGCCGCTGACGACCATCGCGCAGCCGGTCGAAAAGATCGGCACGCGCGCGGTGAGCCTGCTGCTCGAGAGGCTGGGCGAACCGGAAGCGCCGTCAAGGCGCGAGGTGCTGGCACCGGTGCTGGTGGAGAGGGAAAGCTGCGCGGCGCGGGGGTAGTGTCGGTAATCGTCGACGCTGGAGCTGCCCCCTCTCCGTCTCGGCGCTGCGCGCCGATCCACCTCTCCCCCATTTCATGGGGGCGAGGAAACGCCAATCGCCGAGGGCCGACCTTCGCAGGCCTGGGTTCCTCGCCCCCGCCAAAGGCGGGGGAGAGGTGGCTCGGCGAAGCCGAGACGGAGAGGGGGAGCGCCCTATGCGATTGGCCGGCCCCTCGAAACGGCCTCGGCGAAAGACTTCACGCCGCCGGCTGCATGGCGGCCCTCTCCAGCATGCCGAAAAGGTCGCGCGGCTCGTCGGGGTCGGCGAGCAGGTCGAGCTCCTCATAGAGGCCGGTGGCCTGGAGCTGGTCGCGGACGTAGCGCAGCGCCGAAAAATCCTCGGTGGCGAAGCCGACGGAATCGAACAGCGTGATCTGCTCGGGCGCCTCGCGGCCCTTTGCCTTCCCGGTCATTACCTGCCACAGCTCGGTCACCGGATGATCGGCGTCGAGCTGCTGTATCTCGCCCTCGATGCGCGTCTGCGGCGGGAACTCGACGAAGATGTCGGAGCGCAAAAGGATGTCGCGGTGGAGTTCCGTCTTGCCTGGGCAGTCGCCGCCGACGGCGTTGATGTGGACGCCGGAGCCCACCATGTTGTCGGTGAGGATGGTGGCGTTCTGCTTGTCGGCGGTCACCGTGGTGATGATGTCGACACCTTCCACCGCGTCCTGCCCGGTCGCGCAGATGGTGATGTCAAGACCCTTGGCGGCAAGGTTGCGGGCGCATTTTTCGGACGCCGAACGATCGATGTCGTAGAGCCGCAGCCGGTCGACGCCGAGCAGCGCCTTGAAGGCGATGGCCTGGAACTCGGACTGGGCGCCGTTGCCGATGATGGCCATGGCGCGTGAACCCTTGGGCGCCAGGTATTTTGCCGCTACGGCGGAAGTGGCGGCGGTGCGCAGCGCCGTCAGGATGGTCATTTCGGTCAAGAGCATCGGATAGCCGGAGCCGACATCGGCGAGCACGCCGAAGGCGGTGACGGTCTGGCGGCCCTCGCGCATGTTCTTCGGATGGCCGTTGACATATTTGAAGCCGTACATCTTGCCGTCGCTGGTCGGCATCAGTTCGATGACGCCGTCATGGCTGTGCGAGGCGATGCGCGGCGTCTTGTCGAACAGCTCCCAGCGGCGGAAATCCTCCTCGATATAGGCGGCGAGCTCGGTCAGGAAGCGCTCGACGCCGATGGCGAGCACCAGCTTCATCATGCGGTCGACGCTGACGAAGGGAACGATGGCGAGGCGCGAAGGCTGGGTCATGATCAGAGGCTCCCGGAATGGCTGCGGGTCGGGCGGTCCATGATGCGGCGGCCCATCAGGCTGGCGGTGAGGTCGACCATCAGCGTCGCGGTGCGGCCGCGCTCGTCGAGGAACGGGTTGAGCTCGACCAGGTCGAGGCTGGAGACGAGGCAGCTGTCGGAGAGCATCTCCATCACCAGATGCGCCTCGCGAAAAGTGGCGCCGCCGGGAACGGTGGTGCCGACGGCCGGCGCGATAGACGGGTCGAGAAAGTCGACGTCGAGGCTGACATGCAAGAGCCCGTTCTCCTGCTCGACGCGGGCGAGGAAAGCTCGCAGCAGCGGCGCGATGCCGTGCTCGTCGATGGCGCGCATGTCATGCACGGTGACGCCGGCTTCAGCGAGCGCGCGGCGCTCGGCGGGATCGACACTGCGCAGCCCGATGGCGCAGATGCGGGCCGGGTCGACCGCCTGCGGCAGATCCGGGAAATAACCCTTGAAGCCGGCCTGGCCGCTGGCATAGGCGAGCGGCACGCCGTGCAGATTGCCGCTGGTGGTGGTGTCGAGCGTGTGGAAATCCGGATGCGCGTCGAGCCACAGGACGAAGAGCGGCCGGCCGCGTTTGGCGGCGCGGCGCGCCACGCCGGACACCGTGCCGGCGGAGATCGAATGGTCGCCGCCGAGGAAGATCGGCACGGCGTCCCTGGAAGCGGCGTAGGCGGTCTCGGCGATCGCCGCGGTCCAGGCGGAAATCTCCGGCAGCGCCTTCAGCGCGAGGTTGCCGTGCACCACCGCCGGTCGCGCCGCGGCCTTCTCGACCGTGCCCCAGTCCTCGACCTCATGGCCAAGCTCGGCCAGCACCGAGACGAGACCCGCCGTGCGCAGCGCGCTCGGCCCCATCTCGCATCCCATCCTGCCCGCGCCGTCCTGCACCGGCGCGCCGACGATCCTGCAGCGCATGATTTTTTCAGCCCTTACGATTGATTGGCTGATTGGATCATCAGGCGGTGGCGGTTTGAACAGGCGAAATTGGCATTTCGAGAAGAATGATCTATCATTCTGCACATCCAACTTGACCAAGATGGGCAATCATGGACGCGCTCGACGAAAGACTGGTCACGCTGCTGCGGCACGATGCGCGGCGCAGCGTGTCCGATCTCGCCATCGACCTCGGCGTCTCGCGCGCCACGGTCCGGGCGCGCATGGAGCGGCTGGAAAAGTCCGGCGAGATCATCGGCTACACGGTGGTGCTGCGCGCAGACGCGGTCGACCAGAGGATACGCGGCGTGATGATGATCGAAATCGAGGGCCATGCCGCCGACCGCGTCATCCGGGCGCTCGGCGGCCTTCCGGAAGTTTCCACCATCCATACCACCAATGGCCGCTGGGATCTCGTGGTGGAGCTCGGCACCGCCTCGCTCACCGATTTCGACGCCGTGCTGCGCCGGATAAGGCTGATCCCCGGGATCACGGGCAGCGAGACCAGCCTGCTGCTGGCGACGCCGCGGACGACAAGGGCGCGGCTGGCATAACAGGTCCGTGAGTCTCGCGGTCTGCGGGCGCTGTCTCCGCCTTGGCATCGTGGGAACGCGACGGCCCCGGTGTGAGGCCCGGCAGGGCTCGATCACACCGGCGGCCGCATTGCGGGGGGAGCGCTCGGGTCGTCAGCCGTTCGGATAGTAGCCGCCATCGCCGCCGCTGCCGATATAGGTCCCTTGGCCGGAAGCATTCTGAAGCCGCTGATCCAACTCGTTGATCTGCCCGATCGCCGAACGGCCTCGGGTGGGCTGGATGGCGTCCGCCTGCCGCATCAGGTCGCGGGCCTGGTCCTGCGAGATCTTGCCCATCTCCCGGGCCTCACGGATACCCTGTTTCACGCCAAGCAGCTGCTGCGTCGCAACTCTCGCTTCCGGGTCCGCCGGCACCGATGCCGTGGTTGTGGTGTCGACCGCCGCTCTATGGTGGCGGTGCACGGCATAGGCGCTCGAAAGCGGTATAGCCGCGAAGATCGCGGCGGCCGCGATGATCTTTGGGATGAAAGAACGCATGATGACATCTCCTCGGGATGGAGGAAGCGGTAAACCCGCTTTCCAAAACGGGCCGTCCAGTCGCGTCGTGTCGCGGTGCAGGCCACTCACCGCCGGCGGTTCTCGGCCCCCGGAAGGAGATATGGAAGCCGGCGCAAGGTTGAAATGGCGTGGCACGCAAACGTTATCCGATGTGATCTGGGGTTGAATCGCGGTGCCGCGGACCGCGTCCTCAGGCGACGCTGGCGAAGGGAACCGGCGAATCGACAACCTGCCCGCCAATTCCCGCATTGGCCTGGTGGGCCAGATCCTCGGCTTCGCCACGCGTCAGTCCGATCAGCACCCGGCCGTCCATCTCCGCCGGGAGGTCGAGAGCCAGATCATGGACAAGCCAGTCGTCACACGGATCCTGCATCGCTGCGAACCTCATCGGCGCTCCCTCGGTCGGCGCATCTAAATCTCCGACGAGTCCGATCCTTTCGGATCGGAACGGCAGAATACCGATAAATGGCTGCAATGCCGGCGAAGTGGCTGCGGCGCCGAGCGATCCGCCTGTCCGGCAAGCCGCTCCGCCTCCTCGCGGCTCAGGCCCAGCAACAATATGTCCCCAACCTGCGCCGGATAACCCGAAAGCAGGTCATATACCATCCATTGGCCGCACGGATCCCGTAAGGCTGTGAACCTCATGGCCGACGCTCTTTGATCTAGCATGCCCCAACGCAACGACTCGCGGGAACTGCGCCCGCAAAACTTGTCGGCCAGATTTGGTTCCGGCACTTTCACTCAACATATAGTTGTCGGGCGCCCGGCAGAAGAGGCTCAACAGTCCCTTTGGCATGCGACCCAAGTCTGATGCTCGCGGCACTTCCCGGATGACCCGCGCCAACTGCCGGTGGCAGATGTCGTCACTTCCCCGCCAATCCGAGAAGCTCCGAAGATCAAGAAGATCAAATGGTCCAGACGCGAAAAAGCCGCGGCGGTCCGCGGCTTTTTTCGTTTGCTTGATCCTCGGTGGAGGAAACTGGAGCGGGTGAGGCGATTCGAACGCCCGACCCCAACCTTGGCAAGGTTGTGCTCTACCCCTGAGCTACACCCGCTCGCGCGGCCTCGGGCCGCAAGCCGCGCCTATATGGCCGAAGAGCGCGGCGATTGCAACAGGGAAATGACGGTCTTTTTGGAGTGAATTTTCTCGTGCGGCGAGATCCGCTTCGAAAGCATCGAAGCGGCGCGGAACCGGGGCGATCGCCAATCCGCGCTCAAAGCTTCCGCGCCTTTCCCGGAATTGCCCCTGCGGCCTTGCCCCGATGGCATTGTTGGCCGTAAACGGCGTGAGCCCTATTCGACCGCGGGAGGACCGATGCCGAAGACCGAAGCCGAGCTCAACCAGTTTCTTGCCGATCTCGGCATTTCCGTCTCGACGGTCAGGCACCCGCCGCTGTTCACCGTCGCCGATTCACAGTCCTTGCGCGGCGAGATTCCCGGCGGCCACACCAAGAACCTGTTCCTCAAGGACAAGAAGGACAATTATTTCCTCGTCACCGTCGGCGAGGAAGCCGTCGTCGACCTGAAGCAGATCCATCACCTGATCGGCGCCGCCAGCCGGGTGTCGTTCGGCAAGCCCGAGATGCTGATGGAGCTGCTCGGCGTCATCCCCGGCGCGGTCACCGTCTTCGGCCTGATCAACGACAGGGAAGGGAAGGTCAAGGTGGTGCTCGACCAGGAATTGATGAGCCACGACGTCATCAACGGCCATCCGCTGACCAATGAGGCGACGACCTCGATCGCCGCCGCCGATCTGATCAGATTCGTCGAGGCAACCGGCCACGATCCTGTTATCCTGAAAGTCTCACAATCTTGAAAGTCAGGGCTTGATCGCCACATGGAAGGCGGTTCCAAAATCCGACAATGACGCGCCTGAAAGCGCGACCGAAAGGGCACACGATGAGCGACAACAATCCGTATAGCGGCGCGTTCGGCGGCAATGGCGGCCAGTACGCCCAGACGGTGCAATATGGCGGCGGCGACCGCCCCAAGGTCTCGCTGGGCGAGGCGCCGGCGGCGGCCGACCTGATCAAGGACACGACCACCGCGACTTTCGCCGCCGACGTCATCCAGGAGTCGCGGCGCCAGCCGGTGCTGGTCGACTTCTGGGCGCCATGGTGCGGGCCGTGCAAGCAGCTGACGCCGCAGCTGGAAAAGGCGGTGCAGGCCGCCGGCGGCAAGGTCAAGCTGGTCAAGATGAACATCGACGACCATCCCTCGATCGCCGGCCAGCTCGGCATCCAGTCCATCCCCGCGGTCATCGCCTTCAAGGATGGCCAGCCGGTCGACGGCTTCATGGGCGCCATTCCCGAAAGCCAGATCAACCAGTTCATCCAGAAGGTCGGCGGCAAGGGCGGCGGCGCGCCGCAGATCGCCGACGCGCTGGCCGCTGCCGCCGAGGCGCGCACGGCCGGCGACGTGCAGACCGCGGCCGACATCTATGACGCGATCCTCGAGCAGGCGCCGGAGACGCTGGAGGCGATCGCCGGCCTGGGCGAAATCCTGTTCGACGCGGGCGACGCGGAAGGCGCCAAGGCGGTTCTGGCCCGGGCGCCCGAGGACAAGAAGGACGCGCCGGCGCTGGCGGCGCTGCGCGCCAAGATGACGCTGGCGGCCGAAGCGGCCGAACTCGGCAACCCGGCCGAGCTCGAGCGCCGGCTCGCCGCCAACCCAGCCGACCATCAGGCGCGCTTCGATCTGGCGATGATCCAGAACGCGCGCGGCGATCGCAATGCGGCCGCCGACAATCTGCTTTCGATCGTCAAGGCTGACCGCAGCTGGAACGACGACGGCGCCAGGGCGCAGCTGCTGAAGTTGTTCGAGGCCTGGGGAATGACCGACGAGGCGACGCTGGCGGCGCGGCGCAAGTTGTCGTCGCTGCTGTTCTCGTAGAGCATTTCGGCGTTTTACAGAAACGCGAAACGCTCTAGGTATTTGTTCTGACGCAATTCCGGACGAAGGCCGCTCAAGCACTTGTCCCGGAATTGCGCTCAAAGCGCGTCGCGATCTTTCAGATTCGCTCCATGCGCTTTAGGTTTTGATTTTATGCATGTCTTTATAAACCGGTCCCCGCTTTCGTGAGACATGCTTTGAATTTTTTGCCGGCTGTCGCGGCCGGCATGCTTGAGCGGAGGAGTGCCAGCGCCAGATATGGGCTGTGCCGATCAAGAGCGTGGCGAGAGGAGATTGCAGGGTGATGCGCTTGCCGGCGTTGCTTCGGGAGGGTCGCGGTGCGCGTTGGTAACGCACTCTACCGGCTGGCCAAAGATCTGCCGCCGGCAATCCCAGTGTTTCCGCTCGCCGGCGCGCTGCTGCTGCCCGGCGGCCGCATGCCGCTCAACATCTTCGAACCGCGCTACCTGCAGATGATCGACCAGGCGATGGCCGGCTCGCGGCTGATCGGCATGATCCAGCCGAGCCTCGACGGCGCATTGCGCGACGACGGCGAGCCGGAGCTGTGCAGCGTCGGCTGCGCCGGGCGCATCATCTCTCTCGCCGAGACGGGCGACGGCCGGTACCTGATCTCGCTGCAGGGCGTGTGCCGGTTCCGCATCGTGCAGGAGCTCGGGGCAAAGGCGCCGTTCCGCCAGTGCAAGATCATGCCGTTCCTGGCTGACCTCGAGGAGGACCCGGCCGCCGCCGAGATCGACCGGCCGGCGCTGCTCAAGGCGTTTCGCGCCTATCTGCAGGCCAACGACCTCGAGGCCGATTGGGAAAGCGTCAGCCGTGCCGAAAACGGCATGCTGGTCAACGCGCTGTCGATGATGGCGCCCTACGGGCCGGCCGAGAAACAGGCGCTCTTGGAAGCGCCGGACCTGAAGACGCGCGCCGAAACGCTGATCGCCATCACCGAGATGACGCTGGCGCGCGAGGATGACGAGTTCGGGTCCAGCCTACAATAAGTGTATTGATATTCAGGTGAGCCCGGCCTGCGAACGGCGGCTTCCTACGCTTCCGGTGCTCACGTCGTTCAAGTACGCTCCGCTCCGGTTCTCGGAAACCGCCGTTCTCGACTCGGCCTGACCTGAATCTCAACACACTTAAGCCATGCAATGGATAAGGGACAAGTGCGATGGCGGACGGACGTGACGGACGAAAAGCCGAGGTCGACCCGAAGCTGCTGGAACTGCTGGCCTGCCCGCTGACCAAGGGACCGCTGACCTGGGATCCCGAGCGCAGCGAGCTGGTCTCGCGCGTGGCGAAGCTCGCCTATCCGGTGCGCGACGGCATTCCCATCATGCTGCCTTCGGAGGCGCGCACGATCTCGGCCGAGGACATGCTGGCGCCACCGCCGCCGCGGCTCGGCGGGCCTTCGTGAGCGGGCTCATAGGCGCAGCGCGACGTAGGTTGGCGATCCTTCGCGCCCCCCTCTGGCCTGCCGGCCATCTCCCCCACAAGGGGGGAGATGGCAGCTGCGGCGCCGGCTCACTCCTTCAACCTTGGAGATTGGCGAAAGCCGGCGTGACGTCCAATCTCCCCCCTCGTGGGGGAGATGTCCGGCAGGACAGAGGGGGGGCGCTGTCCGCCGACATCAAAGTTGTGCGTGACGGCACGCGCAGTCCGACATCATCCTACTGAAAATTCCGCCCTTTCGGCATGACCTGTTGCGCGGCACCCGACAGGGCTTCAAGATTCTGATGGACCGGCAGGCCACGGCTTGCGTCGGCCTTTGATCCAACCGGCCGTTCGGCGGGCTCGATGATGGGGCGATTGGCGGACTCCAGCAGCACGCTCAGCCAGGAGGTCAAATCCTCGATCCTATCGGCGACGATGTGGATGACATTTGATTCATGCTGCAGCTTGCCGGTGACGCGGATGAAGCGGGCGCCCATCACCACCGGGCGGAAGCGGTCGAAGACGCGCGGCCAGATGATGACGTTGGCGATCGATTTTTCGTCCTCCAGCGTAAGGAAGATGGCGTTGCCCTTGCCCGGCCGCTGGCGGACCAGCACGAGGCCGGCGACGGAGACGCGGCGGCCGTCGCGCACCGATGGCAGCTGGGCATTGGGGGTGATGCCGGCGTGGGTAAGCCTTTCACGCAAGAAGGCGACGGGATGCTCTTTCAGCGACAGGCCGAGCGAGCGGTAGTCATGCACGACATGCTCGCCGAGCGGCATTTTCGGCAGTTTCGTTTCCGGTTCCAGCTCGCGTAAGCCGAGTGACGGCTGGTCGAACAGCGGCAGTTTCTCGGCGGCGCTCCTGCCGTCGAGAGCGCGCACCTCCCAGAGCGCGGCACGGCGGTCGAGGCCGATCGAGCGGAAGGCGTCGGCCTCAGCCAGCCTTTCGATCTTGCCGACATCGAGGCCGGAACGCAGCCAGACATCCCTGACCGATCGATAGCCGTCGCCGCGTTGCGCGACGACGGCTTTCATGCGTTCCTCGGACAGGCCCTTGATCTGGCGGAAGCCGAGCCGCACCGCATGCGCCGTCTCGATGACGCCGCGCATCGAGGCGTGGCGCTCGAGGATGCGGGACGGATCGAAGGCGGTGGCCTCCAGGGTGCAGTCCCAGACGGAATGATTGATGTCGACCTCGCGTACCTCGACGCCATGGTCGCGCGCGTCGCGCACCAGCTGCGCCGGCTGATAGAAACCCATCGGCTGCGCATTCAGGATCGCGGCGCAGAAGACATCCGGGTAGAAGGTCTTGAACCAGCAGGAAGCATAGACCAGGAGCGCGAAGGAAGCGGCGTGGCTTTCGGGAAAGCCGTACTCGCCAAAGCCTTCGATCTGCTTGAAGCAGCGCTCGGCGAACTCCTTGTCGTAGCCATTGCCGACCATGCCGTCGATCATGCGCTGGCGGTAATTGCCGATCGTGCCGGTGCGCTTGAAGGTCGCCATGGCGCGGCGCAGCTCGTCGGCCTCGCCCGGCCTGAAGCCGCCGGCGACGATGGCGATCTTCATCGCCTGTTCCTGGAAAAGCGGCACGCCCAGCGTCTTGCCGAGGATCTTCTTGAGCTCCAGGCTGGGATAATGGACCGCCTCCTTGCCCTGCCGCCGGCGCAGATAGGGATGCACCATATCGCCCTGGATCGGGCCGGGGCGCACGATCGCCACCTCGATGACGAGATCGTAGAAATTTTCCGGCTTGAGACGCGGCAGCATCGACATCTGCGCGCGCGACTCGATCTGGAAGACGCCGAGCGTGTCGGCTCTCTGGATCATGGCGTAGACGTCCTCGTGCTCCTCGGGAAGGGTGGCGAGCACGTAAGGCCGTCCGAACGGATCCCGCGCCCGCGGATAATGGTCGGTGAGCAAGGTGAAGGCGCGCTTCAGACAGGTCAGCATGCCGAGCGCCAGCACGTCGACCTTGAGGATCTTCACGGCGTCGAGATCGTCCTTGTCCCACTCGACCATCTTGCGCTCCTCCATCGCCGTCTTGACGATGGGCACGACCTCGTCGAGCCGGTCGCGGGTGATGACGAAGCCGCCGACATGCTGGGAGAGGTGGCGGGGAAAGCCCATGATCTCGTTGGCGCGCTCCAGCACCTGGCGCGACAGCGGGTCGGTGCGGTCGAGGCCGCCGGCATTGGCTTCCCTTTCGCCGAGCTCCGAGGTCGACCAGCCCCAGATGGTGCTCGACAGCGCGCTGCGCACATCCTCCGACAGGCCCATGGCCTTGGCCACCTCGCGCAGGGCGGAGCGGCCGCGATAGCTGATGACGGCGGCGGCCAAGGCGGTGCGCTTGGCGCTGTATTTATCGTAAATGTAAGCGATGACCTCGTCGCGCCTTTCATGCTCGAAGTCGACGTCGATGTCGGGCGGCTCATTGCGCTCCTCCGAGATGAAGCGCTCGAAGAGTGTGTCGATGCGCTCGGGGCCGACCTCGGTGATGCCGATGCAGAAGCAGATAATCGAATTGGCGGCCGAGCCGCGGCCCTGGCAGAGGATGTCCTTGCTGCGGGCGAATTTGACGATGTCGTGGACGGTCAGGAAATAGCGCGCATAGTTCAGGCGCTCGATCAGAGCGAGCTCGCTGTCGATGCGTTCCAGCACATATCCGGGAACGCCGGCCGGATAGCGTCTGACCGCCCCTTCGCGGGCCAGGCGCTCGAGCTCGGCCTGCGGCCCGAGGCCGGATTCGGTCGGCTCGTCCGGGTAGTTGTATTCGAGATCGCTGAGCGAGAAGGTCAATTCGTCGGCGAAGCGCAGCGTCTCGGCCAGCGCTTCAGGGTGACGGCGGAACAGCCGCGCCATCTCCAGCGGCGGCTTCAGGTGGCGCTCGGCGTTGGCGGTCAGCTCCAGCCCGACCTCGCAAACCGGCGTGTTGAGGCGGATCGCGGTCAGCACATCCTGCAAGGGGCGGCGCTCGGCGGCATGATAGAGCACGTCGTTGGTCGCCATCAGCGGGACGCGCGCCTGGTCGGCCATCGCCGCCGCCTGCTCGATGCGGAAGCGGTCATTGCCGCCATAATCCGGCGCCACGGCCAGTCTGATCGCTGCGCCGAAGCGATCTTTGAGCCGGCTAACAAATTCCAGATTGTCTTCCGCGTCGCCGGATAGATTGGGCAGGATAGCCAGCGACATCCGATCGCCCCATTCGAGCAGGTCGTCGAGCTCGAGCAATGTCGCGCCCTTCTCGGTCTCGTCGCGCAGATTGGCTTGGGTCAGCATACGGCACAGATGCCCCCAGCCTTGGCGGTCGCGGGGATAGGCGAGAATGTCCGGCGTGCCGTCGCCGAACACCAAGCGGCAGCCAGGATGATAAGCCATCTTCTCCACCTTGGCCTGCTGCCAGGCACGCACGACGCCGGCGACCGTGTTCCTGTCGGCGAGCCCGATCGAGGCAAAACCGTAGAATTTCGCCGTGACAACCAGCTCCTCGGGCTTGGAGGCGCCGCGCAGGAAGGAGAAATTCGAGCTTATGCCGAACTCGGCATAGGGGATGGCGGTCAGCGCGTTCATGCGAACACCCCGTGCATGTACCAGCGCGGCGGGGCGGCCTGGGGCGCGCTGCTGTAGAGACCCTGACGGTAGAGCCAGTAGCGGCGTCCCTCGCTGTCCTCGATGCGGTAATAGTCGCGGGTCGGCGCTTCTTCCTCGCCGGGCAGTTGCCGCCACCATTCGGCGGCGATGCGCTCCGGCCCTTCGGCCCGGGCGACGCGGTAAAGCGCGCGCCGCCAGCGGAAATTCATCGGCGGACCCTCCGGGATCTCGGTCGCCGGCACCTCGATCGGCTCGGGCGAGCGGAACAGGCGCACC
Organism: Mesorhizobium sp. ORS 3359; assembly: GCA_000824845.1. Classification (GTDB taxonomy): domain Bacteria; phylum Pseudomonadota; class Alphaproteobacteria; order Rhizobiales; family Rhizobiaceae; genus Mesorhizobium. Next base: position 27,003 of record CCNC01000153.1, read on the forward strand.
GGCCGCTCCGGCGGATAGATGGTCATCGGCGGGGCTGTCCGGGGCACCGTCCGTCCGGCCGCCGGCGCGCGCCTTTGCGGTGCTTCGGCGAAGGGCACGCTCTTGACGGCGCGCTCCGGCAGATGGCTCTCGACAACCACCGGCTTCAGCACGGCGGCCTCGCCGAGGCGGGCGCGGACGCGGTCGGCGAACAGCGCGATGTCCGCGTCATCATCGTCCGCCTCGCCGGTGAGGTCGCCCTGAACCAAGTCGAAGGTGGCGGCCGACAGCACGGAGAGCCGCACGAGGTCGAAGCCGAAGCCGGCGTCGATATTCTGCTCCAGCGCGGTGAGCCGCTCATGGAACAGTCTTTGGATCAGCCGTGGCTCGCGCATCGGGCGCGAGGTGCCGACGGCGATGCGGCTGACAGCGCCGTCGACGCGAAAGAGAAACAGCGCCAGCGTCCTTGCGCCTTCGCCGCGCCGTTCGAGGTCGGTCTTCAGGGCGACGGCAAGCCGGCTTATGAGCCGCTCGATGTCGTCGGTGAGCATGACCGGCTCGGCAAGATGGCGCTCGACCGAGAGCGGCGCGACGGGAAGGCGCGGCGACACGGCCTCGTCGAGGCGGCCGAGCGCCTGGTCGAGGCGCAGAAGCAGAGTGGCGCCGAAGCGGCGGGCGAGCGGCGCGCGGGGTGCGGCCATCACCGCGCCGGCGGTGCGCAGGCCTACACTCTCAAGGAGGGCGCGGGTCTCCGGCGCGATGCGCAGCGCCGACAGCGGCAGCGGCGCCAGCAGCGCCTCTTCCTCGCCGCCGGCCACGATGCGGTTGCCGTGGAAGCGCGCCGCCGCCCAGGCGGCGCCCGGCGTCGAGGCCAAGCCGGCGCGGACATCGAAACCCTGCTGGAAGAAGCGGGTGAGGATCTCGTCCTGCATGGCGCGCTCGCCGCCGAACAGATGCGTGCAGCCGGTGACGTCGAGGAACAGCCCGTCCTCGCCGTCGATCGCCACCAGCGGCGTGTAGCGGTCGCACCAGTCGGCAAGGCCCTCGAGCAGGCGGCGGTCGGCTTCCGGGTCGGCCTCGACCACGTCGATCGAGGGGTGCATGGCACGGGCATCGGCAATGCCCATGCCGCGCTTCAACCGGAGCGCCTCAGCCCGCTCGTCGAGGGCTGCGATGCGCTGGGTGTTGTTGTCGCGATGGCTGATCACCAATGGTGGGTGAGATGGGGGCAGGTGATCCGAGGGCCGGGAACGCCAGGACCGCCCCAGACGCTGGCGCAGGATCCGCTCCGCGCTGAGATGCGGGAACCACAGCGACAGGATTCTCTGCTCTTTCCGCAAAAGCGTGCTCATTTGGGTTCCACTCCAGTGTGAATTGTCCGGGCAGGGCCGTGCGGCTCTTGCCGATATCGACCTTGAAGGCGGGCCGGCCGATCGAGCCGGCGAGCGGCCCGGCGACCGTCTCGCGGTTTGCCGCCGGCGCCGCCGAGACGATGAGGCGCACCGGGGCGGCGGTGGGATCGGCCTCGCCCGCTTGGCGCAGCAACAGCAGCGGACGGCCGGCGTTCTGGGCGCGGGCGTGCAGCCGGCGCGTAGCGGTAAGGTCGAGAAGCCGCGGGCTGCCACGGATTTCGAGGATGACCGCGGCGAAGGCCGTCATGCGGGCGGCCTCCTCGGCGATCCACAGCGCGTCCAGCAGTTTCGGCGCCTCGGAAAACAGCAACTGTTCCGGCTCGATGCCGAACAGGGCATGAAGGCCCCTGGCATAGGGCAGGCCGGCCTCGTGGAAGATTTCCGCCGTGCCGACCCAGAGGATCGGCAGACCCTGCTTCTCCTTGAGGATCAGGCTTACGAGCGAGAGCGCGAAGCCGGCGACCGCGCCGGCATCGCGGGTCTCCAGCCCATGGATCTCGCTGAGCGCCGCCCCGGGCAGGCCGCCGCCAAGGGCGGTGTCGAGGCGTTCGATGCCGGTGTGCAGGAAGGCATCCGGCGAGGCCACCGCGAGGCCGCGCCGGATAATGGTGGTCTCGGAGGTGATGTTCGATATGCCGGCAGGCGCGCCAGGCACCGGCGCCTGCAGGCGCTCGGGCAGCGTTCCCTCGATCTTCGCGATCTGGCGGCGCAGGGCAAAAATAGTGTCCCGCGCCACGGCGTTCATCGCCATGACGTTCACTTCCGGCAGCAATTGTTCCTGTTATGTTCTTATAGATTCCAGAGGCGCCCGGAAGAGTCAAGCAGAGTCAGAAGGAATTTATTCCTTCTCCTTTTACTCTGAAAGCGCATGGCCAGCCGGCTCATTTGCCTCTATCGGCGCGAAAGCCTATATGCCGGGATCAAAGGACGTTTCATGGCCCGCATCTACAAGACCCGTACCTGGCACGATCAGCTCTCGCCGTCGATGGACGAGCTGGAGCTTATGGCGCTGGAGGCCTATGCCCATCTGCCGGACGAATTCCGCCAGCTCACCGGCGAGATCGTCATCCAGATCGCCGAATTCCCGACCGACGAGATCATGGACGACCTGTCGCTGGAGACGCCCTTCGACCTGCTCGGCCTGTTCGAGGGGCGCGGCATCGCCGAGCGCTGGAACCCGCAGACCGGCGAGGGTCCGAACCGCGTCACGCTCTACCGCCGCGCCATCCTCGACTATTGGGCCGAGAACGAGGAGACGCTGGGCGACATCGTCACCCATGTGCTGATCCACGAGATCGGCCACCATTTCGGCCTGTCGGACGACGACATGGAGCGGATCGAGGAAGCGGCCGAGCAGGCGGCAGCGGGCTGAGAGACTGTTTGGAAATTCTACTCCGGCGGCCATCTGGCGGCGCTTTCTGCGCTCCTGCAGCGCCGCGCGTCCTCTTGGACGCGCAAAGGACGCTGCAGCAATTTCACTTGACGCATGATCCTTTCCGAAAATCGATTTCGATTTTCGGGGTCATGCGAAGGCTCACGGACCAAATGTCCGCTCCGCTCCGGTTCTCGAAATCACCACCATATGACTCGCCAGAGCGAATTTCGAAACACTCTCTCAGCGCTTTACCTACCAGTCGCTGAGCTTGGTGTCGGCTGTGTATTCCTGGCCTTCGACATCCTTCACCACGGCCTGGCCGCAACGCATCGACTTGGTCTTCTTGTCATAGGCGTAGGTCGGCGAGCCGAACAGGTGCCAGCCCTTGTTCAACGCGGCGGTGACCTTGTGGCAAAAGGTTGCGTCGTCCGGACCGGACAGAAAGCGGTAGAGTTTCATTTTTCGAACCCATCATGTGTATCGGCGCATCATGCGCCGATGATCGCGGCCTTCGCCAGAAGTTTCTCGGCTTGCGCCAGATGCAGCCGCTCGACCATGCGGCCGTCCAGCGCGATTATCCCCCTGCCGGCATTTTCGGGCCGCGCGAACGCGTCCCGGATCGCGCGTGCCTCGGCAAGCGCTTCTGCCGGCGGCGAGAAGGCGCGGTTCGCCGGCTCGATCTGGGCGGGGTGGATCAGCGACTTGCCGTCAAAACCCATGGCCGCCCCCTCGGCGCATTCGCGGGCGAAAGCGTCGAGGTCGCGGAAATCGTTGGCGACGCCATCGATGACGTCGAGGCCGCCGGCGCGCGCCGCGAGCACCAGCTGCATCAGCCAAGGCGTCAAATAGCGGCGGTCGGGCGTCGCCAGGATGCCGGTCGCCTTCACCAGGTCATTCGTTCCGGCGGCGAAACAATTAAGGCGCGAGGCCGGGTCGCGGCCAAGCTCGGCGATCGCGCCGATGTTGAGCAGCGCTTTCGGGGTCTCGACCATCGCCCATAGTTTCACACTGTCCGGCGCGAAATTGTCGTCGAGCAGGTCGCCGGCCTCGAGGATGTCGCGCGGCGTGCCGATCTTGGGCAGGAGAATGCCGTCGGGCTCGGCCTTGGCGACAGCCAGAAGATCGTCGGCGCCCCATTCGCTGGCCAAAGCGTTGATGCGCACCACCATCTCGCAACGTCTTTCACGGTCGGCCAGGATGCCGGCGACCTTGTCGCGCGCGGCCTTCTTGTCGGCGGGCAGGACGGCGTCCTCGAGATCGATGATGACGGCGTCGCAGGCCAAGGTGCCGATCTTGGCGAGCGCCTTGTCGTTCGAGGCGGGAATGTAGAGCACCGAGCGGCGCGGGCGGTAGGTGTCGACGGTCATGAGCGATCTATGCCGGGTGATGGCGAGGGAGGCAAGGCAGAGGTTTAATCTCCCCCCTTGAGGGGGAGATGTCGCCGCAGGCGACAGAGGGGGTGGCCGCGCATGGAGCGCCGGCGGTCTGCGCGGTAAGAAATGAGGTCGGCCCTTTACGCGCAAGGACCCCCTCTGACCGCTTCGCGGCCATCTCCCCCTCGAGGGGGGGAGAAGATGTCGCTCCCTGCACGAAAACTGCAAACCCTTGCGGAAAACCTCCTCCATTCCGCCGCGCGCTTACCGCGTCCGTCTGCGACAAGGCCGTCATGCAAAAGCCTCACACATCCCGCTGGTCGCTGCCGCGCCGGCTCCGCGACGAAGGCTGGTGGCTCGTCGAGCCGCACAGGCGGCGCGCCGCCGCGACGGTGCTCCCCTTCAGACCACGGCCGGCATGCGGCGGCAGAACAACAGCCACGAAGGCGCGGCGATGACGACGATAACCATGACGGCGCCGGCAATGAGGACGTCGCCTGTCCCGAGTTACTGCCGACGCGTCGGCGCCGCCGCGCTGCTGGTGGCGCTGGCCGATTTTCTTTTCTATGGCCAGCCGGTCGGGATCACCCTCTTCATCTTCGCGACCGTACTTGCCGCCACGGTCGTCGCCATGCATCCGACAGCGCTGAACGATGCCCGGGTGTGGCTCAAGCCGGCGGCGCTGTTCGCGGCACTTTTGCCGCTCGTCGAAAATGTCAGCCCGCTTTCGCTGCTGGTCGCGGTTGCAGCGCTTGCAATCTTTGCGCTGTCGCTGGCCGGACGGCTGCGCGCCCGCCCCGCCCGCATCGCGCGGCAGCTTGGCCTGTTCCTGCTCGCCGCCCCTTTCCGCCTCGCGCGCGACTTCTTCCGCTGGCGCAAGGCGGCGCGCCAGCTCAGTCAGCGGCGCATCCGGCTGGCGGCAATCGCCGTCTGGGTCATGCCGCTGACGCTCGGCGTCGTCTTCCTGGCGCTGTTCGGCGCCGCCAATCCGATCATCGAGCACTGGCTGTCGCTGATCGACCTCTACTCGCTGCTCGAGAAGATCGAGGTCGCGCGACTGATTTTCTGGCTCATCGTGCTGGCCGGCGTCTGGGCCTTTCTGCGGCCCCGCCTACCGCGCTTCGTCTCTCGCCTCAGGCGCATCCTGCCTGCAGCGCCCGCGGCAAGGCGGACGAGGACTTCCGCCGAGGACGTCCTCTTCGGCAAGGCCGCCATCCTGCGCGCACTGATCGTCTTCAACGCGCTGTTTGCCGTGCAGACTATCCTCGACGGCACCTATCTGTGGGGCGGCGTCGCTTTGCCCGACGGGCTGACGTATGCCGCCTACGCGCATCGCGGCGCCTATCCGCTGGTCGTCACCGCGCTGCTTGCCGCCGGCTTCGTGCTGGTGGCGCTGCGCTCCGGCAGCGAGACGTCAAGGGATCCGCTGATCCGCCGGCTGGTCTATCTCTGGGTGGCGCAGAACATCGTGCTGGTCATCTCCTCGATGCTGCGGCTCGACCTCTATATCGGCGTCTACGCGCTCACCTATCTGCGCGTCGTCGCTTTCATCTGGATGGGACTGGTGGCGGCGGGGCTGGCACTCATCATCGCCCGCATCGTGCTCCAAAAATCGGGCGAATGGCTGCTCTCCGCCAATCTTCTGACGCTTTCGGCGACGCTTTATGCCTGCTGTTTCGTCAATTTCGCAGCAACGATCGCCAACTACAATGTCGACCATTCGCTTGAGATGACCGGGAAAGGCGTTGCCCTCGACATCTGGTATGTGCGTTCGCTTGGCGCGGGCGCATTTCCTGCCCTCGACCGTTTCATCGATCATCAAGGCCCGACAACTGCCGAAAATCCAGCCTTTCGCCAGTTCTTGGGGATACGCCCTGTCGACGAAGGCGCATATCGCGCTGTCCTGAACCACTGGCGGGCCTGGAGCTTTCGCGACTGGCGGCTTTTGCGCTATCTCGACAAACGCGGCTCGCTTGCCAATCCTGCCGTTACCCAACCTTATCCGCCGGGTCACTGACCGATGCCGCACAATATACTCGTCGCCGACGACGATCCGCATATCCGCGAGATCATCTGCTTCGCGCTGGAAAAGGCCGGCATGAAGACGGCCGCCGTCGCCGACGGCGCCGCGGCGCTCCAGGCAGTCGAGCGGGGGGCGCCAGATCTCATCGTGCTCGATATCGGCATGCCGGAGATGGACGGGCTGGAGGTCTGCCGGCGGTTGAGGCAAAAATCCGACGTGCCGGTGCTGTTCCTGTCCGCGCGGGATGAGGAAATCGACCGCATCCTCGGGCTGGAAATGGGCGGCGACGATTATGTGACCAAGCCGTTCAGCCCGCGCGAGCTGGTCGCCCGGGTCAACGTCATCCTGCGGCGCGCGCGCCCAGTGCCGGTCGAGGAAGCAGCGGACGAGCGGGAATTCGCGCATGGCAAGCTGATGCTTGTCCCGGCAAGCCATGCGGCGAGCTTCGACGGCAAGCCGCTCACCTTGACGGCGATCGAGTTCGCCATCCTGAAGGGCTTTCTCGCCCGCCCGCTTCACGTGCTTGGCCGCGACGCGGTGATGGCCAATGCCTATGCCTCGAACATCCATGTCTCGGAACGCACGGTCGACAGCCACATCCGCAATGTGCGGGCCAAGCTGGCGGCGGTCGGCTGCGCCGATGCGATCGCGACGGTGCATGGCGTCGGCTTCCGGCTTGGCCGATGCGGTGGTTGAGCAAGGAGAGGTGGCGGCCGCGGCTCGCCACAGTCGTCATCGCCATCCTGATCGTGGTCATGGCGCTGCCGCTGGTCGGGCTGTTCTTCTTCCGGCTCTATGAGAACCAGCTGATCCGCCAGACCGAGGGCGAGCTGATCGCGCAAGGGGCGGTCGTCGCCGCCGTCTATGCAAAGGAGGTGCGCGCCGCCGGCATTTCCCAGGACAGGCTGGGTTCGCCGATCTCGGCCGATCCGGCGCGGGACAACAACTATCCGTATGAACCGATCGAGCCACGCCTCGATCTCGCCTCGGACGACGTGATGCCGATGCGGCCGGCGGCGGCTCCGGCCGCCTCCGATCCCGCCTTCGCGGCGATCGGCGCAAAGCTCTCCGGCATTCTCGACGAAACGCAGAAGACGACGCTTGCCGGCTTCCGTCTGCTCGACCCGCGCGGCGTGGTGATTGCCGGCGGCGACGAGATCGGCCGGTCGCTCAGCGGGGTCGAGGAGGTGCGGACCGCGCTTTCCGGCGCCTATGCCAGCGAGCTCAGGCTGCGCATCCCCGACCAGCCGCCGCCACCGCTTTATTCGGTGAGCCGCGGCACCAGGGTGCGCGTCTTCGTTGCCATGCCGGTCGAGCTCGACGGCCGGGTCGCGGGCGTCGTCTACCTGTCGCGGACGCCGAACAACATCGTCAAGCATCTCTATGGCGAGCGCGGCAAGGTGACGTTGGCGGCCATCGCGATCCTCGGCGGCACGCTGCTGATCGCGCTGGTGTTCATCCGCACCGTCAGCCGGCCGATCTATGCGCTGATCGAGCGGACGAAACGCATCGCCGCCGGCGATCGCGAGGCGATCAGGCCGCTCGCCCATCACGGCACGCGCGAGATGGCGGCGCTGTCGACGGCCTTCCTCGACATGGCGACCAAGCTGCAGGCGCGTTCCGACTCCATCCAGACCTTCGCCACCCATGTCTCGCATGAGCTGAAATCGCCGCTGACGGCAATCCAGGGCGCGGCCGAGCTGCTGAGGGATTCCGGCGGCGCGATGGACGAGGCCGAGCGCAAGCGCTTCTCCAACAACATCGTCACCGATGCCGGGCGGCTCAATCTACTGGTGCGCCGGCTGCTCGACCTGGCGCGCGCCGAAAACCTGGAGCCGAGCGGCGAGAGCACGACGCTCCATGCGGCGCTGGCATCCTTGCCGGTCGACACCAGGCTGGAGACGCGGCTCGAAGGCGGCGGCGATATCAGGCTCGGCATCTCGGCTGAGAATCTCGGCATCGTGCTCGCCAACCTCATCGACAATTCGGCGAGGCACGGTGCCCGGCAGGTGGCCATCCATGCCTCGGCCGATGGCGAGCGCGCCCTGGTCCGGGTCGGCGACGACGGCGACGGGATCTCGGCCGCCAACCGGGCCAAAATCTTCGAGCCGTTCTTCACCACGCGGCGCGAGACCGGCGGCACCGGCGTGGGGCTCGGCATCGTGCTGGCCCTCCTAAAAGCGCATGATGGCACGATCAGGCTGGTTGACTCCGAGCGCGGCACGCGCTTCGAGATCAATCTGCCGGTCGTCTGAGAACCGGGGTGGCTTGCTACGCAATTCCGTACGGAAAACCGCTACACACTTTTCCTGGAATTGCTCTGATCGGAGAAAAAAGTGCGCTACGACATCGTCATCATCGGCGGAGCCATCGTCGGGTCCTCGGTCGCCTATCATTTGCGGGAGGAAGGCTTTACGGGCTCCATCGCTCTGATCGAGCGCGATCCGCAATTCTCCCACGCGGCGACGACCTTGTCCTGCGCCTCGATCCGCCAGCAATTCTCCATCCCTGAAAACATCCGCCTGTCGCAGTTCACGCTGAAGCTGTTCCGGCGGCTGAAGGAGACGTTCGGCGCCGAAGCCGATATCGGCTTCCGCGAAGGCGGCTACCTCATCCTTGCCGGCGAGGCCGGGCTGCCGATCCTCAAGGCCAATCACGAGACGCAGGTCGCCGAGGGCGCCGATATCCTGCTCGAGGATGCCGGGCAGCTGGCGCGCCGCTTCCCGTGGCTGTCGGTCGAAGGCATTTCCGCCGGCGCCTATGGTCGCAGCGGCGAGGGCTGGTTCGACGCGCATGCGCTGTTGACGCTGTTCCGCAAGGCGCTGCGCGACAGGAAGATCGATTTCATCACGGCTTCCGCCACCGGCATCAAGCGCGAGGGCAACCGCGTCACCGCTGTGTCGCTCGACAATGGCGAGGCGCTCGAAGCCGGCACCGTCGTCAACGCCGCCGGGCCGAACGCCGGCAAGGTCGCGACATTCGCCGGGCTCGAGCTGCCGGTCGAGCCGCGCAAGCGCAACGTCTTCGTCTTCGAGGCGCGCGAGAAATATGCCGACATGCCGCTGCTGGTCGATCCGTCAGGGATCTATGTGCGGCCGGAAGGCTCGGTCTACCTCACCGGCGGCGCCGAGCCGGAGGAAGGCGACGTCGCGCCCGACCCCAAGGATTTCGACGTCAACTGGCCGTTGTTCGAGGAGGTGATCTGGCCGGTTCTGGCCACCCGCATCCCGGCTTTCGAGGCGATCAAGCCGACGCGCGCCTGGGTCGGGCACTACGACTACAACACGCTCGACCAGAACGGGGTGATCGGGCCGCATCCGGAGGTCGCAAACTTCCTGTTCGCCAACGGTTTTTCCGGCCACGGCCTGCAGCAGGCGCCGGCGGTCGGCAAGTCGATCGCCGAGCTTGTCGTGCATGGCGGCTACCGGACGATCGACTGCTCGGCGTTCGGCTACGCGCGGGTGGCGGAAGGAAGGGCGTTCCGGGAGCTGAACGTCATCTGACGGACGGCCGCATCCACCGAAAGGGCGTTGCCGAGCGCATGGCCCCGTGCCGTGTTGTCGAAGATGCACCAGACTTCGGCGGCCGACGCGCTGGCTTCGGCAAGCCGCCTGCCGATTTCCCGAAGCTGACCGGCCTCATAGTCCGAATAGTAGATGCGCGGCGCGCCATGGAAACGGAAGTAGGCGAGCTCGCGCCAGCCGCCGGGCATAGCGGCGGCGGGCACGGGAGCTGGGTCGGCCGCAACGCGCCCAACCTGAAAGCGGCTCAGCAAGGCCTCGGCTTCGGGTTCGAACCAGCTGGGGTGACGCGGTTCGCAGACCAGGCGCCGGTCAGTCTTCGCACGCAGCGAGGCGAAAAAGTTCTCGGCGCTTTGGGCCTCGAATTGCAGGCTGGGTGGCAGTTGTATCAAAAGCACGGAAAGCTTGGCGCCGAGCCCTCCGATCTGACCAAGAAAAATGTCCAGAAGATCATCGCAAGCTTCGAGGCGGCGCTCATGCGTCACGGCCCTGGGGAGTTTTGCGGAAAAGCGAAAATGGTCCGGAACCGATCGCGCCCAGCGCTCATAGGTTCCCCGCCGATGCGGCTTATGAAAGGACGAATTGATCTCCACGATCGAAAGCCGCATGGCGTAGCGTTCAAGCTGCGAGCCGGCTGAGGGAAAGGAAGTTTTATATGCTGCCGGTATGCTCCACCCGGCGGTTCCAACGACACAGCGGCTGTTCTCCATGTCCAAAATCTGGACAGCCGTGATTGCGGGTCAAGGGAGAGCTTCAGCCACTCGGCCGCGCGTCGAAATAGGTCTGCAGCCGCCCAAGTACCCGTGCCCAGCCTTCAGCATGTTCGGCCGCGGCGTCCGGAAAACCCGCGAATCCGCCGTGGCAGATGGTGAGCCGCGTGCCGCCAGTGATGGGCTCAAGCAGATAAGCCACGGTCGTTTCCTTACGCCCGAGCGCCGGATGGTCCCAGTCGTAGCGCCGCGTCTGCACGATGCGGCGCGGCATCTCGATTTCGAGAAACTCGCCGCTGGCGGGTAGCCGTCGACCGTCGGCCGTCTCAACGAGAACGCTCCAACTTCCGCCGACGCGAAGATCGGCGTTCCATCCGATCATACGATAGGTTTCGGGCGAACCCCACCAGCGCTCGACCTCCCGGGTGACCAGTGCGGCGATGACCTCGTCCGGCGCGACGGGAAGGTCGACCGAGGCCATCACCGTGTCGGCATTCGCCATGGCTTGCGGGAAGGACAGTTGCAGCATCGCATGCACCCCCAGCAAAATTGTCTCGTATCCGAAACGAAGTTCAGCCCTTCGAGGGCGGGCGCTCGAAACCCTTGCCGGTTTCGAGCAGACTCTTGAGGCTCGCCAGCACCAGCGGCCAGCCCTTGGAGACGTTGGGGATCAGTCTGTGCGGGCCGTCGGCCTCGTGCACGACGGCGAGCTTCATCAATTCGCCGTCCGGTTCGATGGTGAAGGTGCAGCGCGTGTAGCCGTCCTCCTTGACCTCGGGCATCCATTCGTTGCGCCATTTGATGACAAGGCGCTTCGGCGGCTCGATCTCCAGGATCTCGCCCGAGTCGGCGACGCGCCCGTCCGGGAAGATCAGTTTCCAGCTCGAGCCGACCTTCCAGTCGCTCTCCTGGTGGGAGGAGAGAAAGAACCGCCGGTTGAATTCCGGATCGGTGAGCGCTTCCCACAGCTTTTCAGGCGTGGTGCGGATATAGGTGACATAGACGAAGCTGTTCTCGCTCACGGCTCTTCCCTTTCAAGGCGTTGCTTCAGGTCGCTCAATGCGTTGAGCCGATGGCGCTCGAACTTGCCGATCCAGCGCTCGGCGATCTCGTTGATCGGAACGGGGTTGAGGTAGTGCTCCTTCTCGCGGCCGCGGCGCATAGTGGTGACGAGGTTCGCCTCCTCCAGGATCGCCAGGTGCTTGGTCACCGCCTGGCGCGTCATATCCATGTGCTCGCAGAGCGCGTTGAGCGTCTGCCCGTTCCTTGCATGGAGGCTGTCCAGCAATTGCCGGCGGGTCGGGTCGGCCAAAGCGCGAAAGACGGCATCCATGCTCATGGCCTTAATATGCAACCATTTGGTTGCATGTCAAGCGGTGAGGCGCAAAAAGATCGGGTGCCGGGCTGCGCGGACCGGCGCCATCAGCTTGCGGGAGCGTCAGCGCTTGCGGGACAACCAGAAGGCGTCGGGCATGCGCATCATGCCGATGCGCTCGTAGAAGCCGACGGCATCGGGCATCGAGATCAGGCTGATGGCGACCGAAGGGCCGAGCTGGCGCTGGGCCTCGTCCATCAGGCCTTTGCCGATGCCGAGCCCTTGCGCCGAGGCGGACACAGCGAGCTCGGAAATATAGCAGACCCAGGAGAAGTCGGTGACGCCGCGCGCGACGCCGACAAGCGGCTTGCCTTCTCTATCGAGACGCGCGGTCAGCACCAGATTGGCGTTGTCGAGCATCGTCTTCAGGCGGGCCTCGTCATCGATCGGGCGCGTTTCGCCGAGGCCGGATTCGACCAGCACGCGGCGGAACTCGGCGACGTCGAGCGTGGGCTCGCTGGCATAAAGGACTTTGGAAAGATCGGCCATGGCCGCAGACTGCACCAGCCGCAGAGGATTTCGAAGCTGTTTTTGAGATGTCCTATCTGGCTGCAAGCCATGCCCCCCATTGGCCCAAGGGCAGTGCACGAACAGTTGCCTTTCATTTGCCGCCGGCTTTGTGTAAACCGTCCCGCAAAATTCCCCGCAAGCCAAGAAGACGGGCAGGTACCCATGGATAAATTCACCAAGCTCACCGGCGTCGCCGCGCCCATGCCGATCGTCAATGTCGACACCGACATGATCATCCCGAAGGATTATCTCAAGACGATCAAGCGCACCGGGCTTGGCACCGGCCTGTTCGCCGAAATGCGCTACAATGAGGACGGTTCGGAGAATCCGGATTTCGTGCTCAACAAGCCGGCCTACCGCAAGGCGCAGATCCTGGTAGCTGGCGACAATTTCGGCTGTGGCTCGAGCCGCGAGCATGCGCCCTGGGCGCTGCTCGATTTCGGCATCCGCTGCGTGATCTCGACTTCTTTTGCCGACATTTTCTACAACAACTGCTTCAAGAACGGCATCCTGCCGATCACGGTCAGCCCGGAAGATCTCGACAAGCTGATGGACGACGCCTCGCGCGGCTCGAACGCGACGCTGTCGATCGACCTGGAAGCCAAGGAAATCCGCGGCCCGGATGGCGGCGTGGTCAAATTCGACCTCGACGATTTCAAGCGCCACTGCCTGCTCAACGGCCTGGACGATATCGGCCTTACCATGGAGAAGGCCGGCGCCATCGCATCCTTCGAGAAGCGCAACGCCGAGCAGCGCCCCTGGGCTTGAGAGACTGTTTGGAAATTCTACTCAGGCGGCCATCTGATGGCGGTTTCTGCGCTTCCGGTGCTCACGGACCTAAATGTCCGCTGCGCTCCGGTTCTCGAAACCGCCACCATATGACTCGCCGGAGCGAATTTCGAAACAGTCTCTGAGCGGCGCAGCTTCAAATCGAGAGCCCGCCCCCTGCCGGCCGGGTTCGTAGCGACTGAATGGAGGGGACAGTCATGACACGCTCGCTTCTGGCCGCTTCGGTGGCAATCCTTCTCGCCACAATCAGCGTCAGTGCGCAGACCACCGCGCCTGCCACGTCCGACCAGCCGGCTGCCGATCAAGGCACGGCCGACCAGGCCAGTGACCAGGCGGCGTCGGAGGACGACAAGCAGGCGCCGATCCCCTTCGAGGGCGGGCAGCTCACCATCACGCAGCCGGAGCAGGACGGCGAGAAGGTGCTGTCCTATGACGGCAAGCAGCTGGCCAGCAATTACGACGTCTTCTTCGACAAGATCGTCAAGATCGGCGATGTCAACGTGGCGCTCGTCGATGTCGGTGACGGCGGCAATCAATGCGGCCCGGCCAAGGTCATCGTCTGGAAGAAGGACGGCGAGATTGAGACCACCACGGTCGAGCAGGACGAATGCGGCGCGCCGCCGGCCGCCGTCTCCGACAGCGCCATCTATTTCGTGCCCTACCTTTTGCCAGGCGATTCCAAGCCGGCGCTGCAATGGTCGCCCACGGAAGGCCTGACGACCTCCGGCAACCTGACCTACACGCCGGAGCCAGGCACCGACTGGAAGGATGTCGACCCGTCGAAATACGACAACATCATCGACGCCTTCCACAATGAGGCGGTCTACAAGGCCGGCCAGGCGCTGCTGGGCAACGACATGCCCGACATGGCGACCAGCCTGCTGGTTGGCGGCGGAACCGAAAAGACGGCATCGGGCGCCTTCTACGCGACCGGCTGCGTGCCGCATGACTGCGGCGGCAATGACGGCTTCATGGCTGTCGACCCGGCCAACAAGAAGCTCTATTTCGCCCGCCGCGGCGACAATGGCGAGCCGCAGTCCTGGCCGCCGGTGAAGGATTGGCCGGCGGATATCAAGAAGGCGTTCGACGACGCGCAGGGGTCGGGGAACTAGGCCTTGGCGCGGTGCCGGCACGGCTTCGTTGATGAACAGCGCGCCTTCGTCATCCTGGGGCTTGACCCGAGGGTCCATGCTGTGACCCTGTTCGAAGAACGCGGCGCACCAGAATTCGGCATCGCGGCAGTGGGCGAAAATGGAAAAGAGAAAGCCGTTTGAGGTTGCGATTATATCGGATACTTCTTACGAGAATCTCGTAGCCGAAGTGAAATTCACGTCAAAGAACCTCGGGTTGATACTAAGTCAAGAGAGGTCATTCGAGAAGATTGATATATCTGTATTTTCTTTCATCTCGAACGGTGAGAATAAATTCCTCGACACTGAGAAAATTCCTGAAATCTCCATTGATCTAGACGTTTTTCTTGCTGCGATCGACGAAGCTGTCCAAAGATTAAGGCTTCTCGACGTGCCAAGATAATGTGTTGGTGCAACCCTCGCGAGGCCTCCATGCGAAAACTCATCTCCACCGGATCGCCCTTCGAGAAAACCGCCGGCTATTCGCGCGCGGTGGTGCAGGGCGACTGGTGCTTCGTCTCCGGCACGACCGGCTACGACTACGCCACAATGACGATGCCCGACACGGTCGAGGCGCAGACGCGCAACTGCCTCGCCACCATCGCCAAGGCGCTGGCCGACGGCGGCTTCGACATGGCCGATGTGGTGCGGGCGCATTACTACATCACCGACCAGGCCTATGTTGACGTCGTCTTCCCGATCCTCGGCGAGGCGTTCGGCGACATCCGTCCGGCGGCGACGATGATCGTGTGCCAACTCAACAAGCCGGAAATGAAGATCGAGATCGAAGTGACGGCGCTCAGGCGCACGGCATAGAGGCCTGCGCTGCAATGCGGAGGGCTCCCGGACAGACAAAGCAAAGGAGCGGCTCATGGTGAAGGTCAGGCGCATCGTCGCCAATATCGAAAGCCCCGACATTGCGGCGGCCAAGCGCTTCTACCAGGACGTGCTCGGCCTTGATGTCCTGATGGACCAGGGCTGGATCCTCACTTGCGGTTCGGCCGAGACCATGACGGTGCAGGTGAGCTTCATGGCCGAGGGTGGGTCGGGCACGCCGGTGCCGGATCTGTCGATCGAGGTCGATGATGTCGACGCAGCGTTTGCGGGCATGAAGAAGGCCGGCTTCGCCATCGAATACGGTCCGGCCGACGAGCCCTGGGGCGTGCGGCGCTTCTATGTGCGCGATCCGTTCGGGCGTTTGGTGAATATTTTGGCGCATCGGTAGGCGCTGCTCCAGCTTGAGTTCCTCGCCCCCAC
>CCNC01000154.1 GCA_000824845.1 Mesorhizobium sp. ORS 3359
CCGCTTTGCGGGGGCGAGGAAACCAAGCTTCGAGAGGTCCCCTTGCGCCCAGCCCACTTGGCGTTTAGCAAGGCGCCGGTTCAATTTCTCTCCCGGGACGGTTCTCCATGGCTTCGAAAAATCTCTTCCTGCTCGCCGGCGACGGCATCGGCCCCGAGGCGATGGCCGAGGTGAAGAAGCTGATCAAGGCCATGAACGACAAGCTCGGCAGCGGCTTTGCCACCGACGAGGGCCTGGTCGGCGGCTGCGCCTATGACGCGCATGGCGCGGCGATCTCGGATGCCGACATGGCCAAGGCGATGGCGGCGGACGCCGTGCTGTTCGGCGCCGTCGGGGGACCGAAATGGGATGCGGTGCCTTACGAGGTGCGCCCCGAGGCAGGGCTCTTGCGCCTGCGCAAGGACATGGAGCTGTTCGCCAATCTGCGTCCCGCGATCTGCTACCCGGCGCTCGCCGCGTCCTCCTCGCTCAAGCAGGAGGTGGTCGAGGGCCTCGACATCTTGATCGTGCGCGAGCTCACCGGCGGCGTCTATTTCGGCGAGCCGAAGCAGATCATCGATCTCGGCAACGGCCAGAAGCGCGGCATCGACACCCAGGTCTACGACACGTTCGAGATCGAGCGCATTTCCGGCGTCGCCTTCGAGCTCGCGCGGACCCGTCGCAACCATGTGACATCGATGGAAAAGCGCAACGTCATGAAGTCGGGCGTGTTGTGGAACGAGGTGGTCAGCCAGACGCACAAGGCACGTTACTCCGACGTCAAGCTCGACCACATGCTGGCGGACGCCGGCGGCATGCAGCTGGTGCGCTGGCCAAAACAGTTCGACGTCATCGTCACCGACAATCTGTTCGGCGACATGCTCTCCGACATCGCCGCCATGCTCACCGGCTCTATCGGCATGCTGCCGTCGGCCTCGCTCGGCGCGCCGGATGCCAAGACCAAGAAGCGCAAGGCGCTTTACGAGCCGGTGCACGGCTCGGCGCCCGACATCGCCGGCAAGGGCATCGCCAACCCGATCGCCATGATCGCCTCCTTCGCCATGTGCCTGCGCTATTCGTTCGGCATGGTGGCCGAAGCCGACAAGCTCGAAGCGGCCATCGCCGCCGTGCTCGACGACGGCCTGCGCACGAAAGACATCATGTCTGAAGGCATGAAGGAAGTCGGCACCACCGAGATGGGCGATGCCATCATCGCCAAGTTCCTTGGCTGATCCCGGCACCGTCGACATTCGCTGGGCGAAGGTCGACGATGCCGAAGCGCTCGCCACCCTGCTCTGCGCGATGGCGGCGCACTACCGGCAGGCGCCGCTGGATCAAAGCCGGGCGGCGGCCGCGGCGCGGCAATGGCTCACCGACGAGAGCCCGGCCTATCCGCATTTCGCCTTGGCCTTCGCGGGCGGCGAGGTCGCCGGCCTCGCCTCGGTGGCCATCGCGCATCCAGGCATCGATCTCGAAAGGCTGATGTTCCTGAAGGATCTGTTCGTGCGCGACGGCGCCCGCGACAAGAGCGTCGGCCGCGGGCTGGTTGGCTTTCTCGCCGACTATTGCGTCAGCAAAGGCATCGGCCGCATCGACCTGACCGCTGAGGACTGGAACGAGGGCGCGCTGCGTTTCTACGACCGGCTTGGCGCCGAGCGCCACGGCCAGAAGGTTTTCCTCAGGCTGTCGGGCGACGCGCTGAACAGGATCGCTAGAACCTGACGCCGGCCTGTATCGACCCCCATCGGTTCTCCCCGAACTGTGAAGGTAGAAGCCCGAAGATCAGAAAGGCCACGGCTCCGAAAGCCGGGATGTAGCAAAGCAAGGCAAGCCAGCCGGTCAGCCCGATGTCGTGCAGACGCCGCACGACGACTGCGATCGACGGCAGGATTGCTGCCAGCACGAAAAGCAGGGCAGGAATGTACCCGATCGACGTCCTTGGGCCGTCATCGAAGCCGCTTATCGCCAGGTTGAGCAGGATGCCGAAACCGAACAGCGTGACGAGCACGACGTAGAACCACAGATAGAACGCCCAAAACTCCTTACGGCGCGCTCGGCCGGTGAAATTGCGGTAGTCGTCGCCGAGCGCACGTAGAAAATAGGCCCACAGTCCCATGGAGCCGTTGGAATGGCGTTGGGCGATGCGGCCGCGCTGTTTCGGATTGCCGTTTGCCGGGAGCGAAGGTCGGCTCGCGGCCACGATGTCGTGTGCAGCCCCGTCGTCTGGCGTGAACTGGACCAGCAGACCTTTGGCGAAGGGTATGTCCTCTGTCAGGTCCTTGCGGCTGAAGATGTAGCGCTTGCCGTCGACGCCGTTAATGTAGCCGTAGTCGTGATCCTCGTCGTAGTGAAACACAGTTCCACGCATTGGCTCCCCCCTGCATCGCCTTCAAGATGCTATCGATGGTTGCAGAAAAACGCAATGCACGCGACGCGCTAGAGCGCGACACCGGCCAGGATAAGTCTCCGCTTGTTCTCACTGCCGATGTCGGCGACAGCCGCGCAAGAATTGCCCGCGCGAGTGATGGATTTGCTTATAGTCACACTGGCCGCTTCTTCTGCTTCTTGCGCTTTGCCGGTTGGTCGAACTTTGGTTTGCCGAACTTCGCCTTTGCCGGCTTCGTCGCCCACGGTTTCGCCTCGCCACCGGGCCGCCCGTCCGGCGCTCGCTTCTCGAATCCGGGCGTTCCCTGGTCGAAAGGCCGCTTGCCGCGATGCGGCTTCTTGTCCGGCTTCGGCGGCTGGTAGCCGGCGCGCGACAGGTCGGGCGTGCCGTCGATGCGCCTCACCGCGATGCTGCCCTGCAGCTTGCGGTCGGGGCCGATCGCGGCGAGGAAGCGGTCGGCCCAGTCGGCGGCGATCTGCACGAAGGTCTCCTCCGGCTGCATCTTGATGGCGCCGATCTCGCGCTTGGACATGCCGGCGGTGCGGCACAGCATCGGGATCAGCCAGCGCGGCTCGGCGTTCTGCCGGCGGCCGACCGAGAGCGAGAACCAGACGCTGTCGCCGAAATCGTCGCGGCGGGCTGGTGTTTCTTCCCGGCGCGCGAATTTTTCTTTCGACGGGGCGAACGGGCCGACGTCGATCAGGTCCTCGGGAGCCGAACGGCTGCCGCGGCAAAGCCGCACGAAGGCGGCGGCGACCAGTTCGGCGCCGTGCCGCTCCAGAAGTGCTGTGGCGAAGTCGCGCTCCTCGTCCTTCACCGGCTCGCCAAAGGACGGGTCGGCCAGGATGCGCTCGTCGTCGCGCCGCAGCACCTCGTCGGCCGAGGGCGGGCTTGCCCAGGTCGCGGTCAGGCCGGCATTGGCGAGCAGCCGCTCGGTGCGCCGGCGCGCATTGCCCGGCACGATCAGCGCGCTCACCCCTTTGCGCCCGGCGCGCCCGGTGCGGCCGCTGCGATGCAGCAGCGTCTCCGGATTGCTCGGCAGGTCGGCATGGATGACGAGATCGAGATTGGGCAGGTCGATGCCGCGCGCAGCGACATCCGTTGCGATGCAGACCTTGGCGCGACCGTCGCGCATCGCCTGCAGGGCATGGCTGCGCTCGTTCTGGCTGAGCTCGCCGGACAGCGCCACGACGGCGAAATTGCGGTTGTTGAAGCGCGCGGTGAGGTGGTTCACCGCCGCGCGGGTATTGCAGAACACCATCGCATTGGCCGCCTCGTAATAGCGCAGCACATTGATGATGGCGTTCTCGCGATCGGCCGGCGCGACAGAAAGCGCCCGGTATTCGATGTCGAGATGCTGCTTTTCCTCGCCGCCGGCCGAGATGCGCACGGCGTCGCGCTGATAGCCCTGTGCAAGCGTGGCGATGGAGCGCGGCACAGTGGCGGAAAACATCAGCGTGCGGCGCTCGGCTGGCGCTGAGTCGAGGATGAATTCGAGGTCCTCGCGGAAACCGAGGTCGAGCATCTCGTCGGCCTCGTCCAGCACCACGGCCTTCACCGCCGACATGTCGAGCGCGCCGCGCGTGATGTGGTCGCGCAGCCGGCCCGGCGTGCCGACGACGATGTGGGCGCCGCGCTCCAGCCCGCGCCGCTCGGTGCGCATGTCCATGCCGCCGACGCAGGAGGCGATCTGCGCGCCGGTCAGCTCGTAGAGCCATTCCAGCTCGCGCCGCACCTGCAGCGCCAGCTCGCGCGTAGGCGCCACCACCAGGCCCAGCGGCGCGCCGGCAGCCGTGAAACGCTGAGCGGCGCCAAGCAGGGCCGGCGCCACGGCAAGGCCGAAGGCGACAGTCTTGCCGGACCCGGTCTGCGCCGACACCAGCGCGTCGGCCTCGCCAAGCTCAGGTTCCAGCACCGCCTTCTGCACCGGCGTCAGCGCCGAATAACCGCGCTTTTCCAGCGCCTCTGCCAGCGCAGGAACGACCATTTCGAAACGGGACATTTTCTTCTTTCGGAATTCGAAGCTTCTATAAGCCCATCGATGGGCTGATGCTGGCAGGCGCTGAGGCGCCGCAAGGCCGGACGGTTGGTGGGTTCCTACTTCTTGGCGACGGCATTGTACAGAGCACCGCCTCTTCCTTCTCCCCTTGTGGGAGAAGGTGGATCGGCGCGCAGCGCCGAGACGGATGAGGGGTGCTCCAGCGGAGTGAGACGCTGGGAGCTGGCGCTCGATTCTTCAACGCGGCGATCGTTTCAACACCCCTCATCCGACCGAGCTTCGCTCGGCCACCTTCCCCCACAAGGCGGGAAGGGGAAGCCGAGCCGCCGATTGACTCTTCCACCAAACCGCGTAAAAGCCCGCGTCGAACGGGATCGTTTTTCGATGCGCGGCCTTTTGATGGCTCTTCTTGCATTCGATGCCCCTAGCCACAATGTAACGCATTGGGCTGGGCGCTTGGACGCGTCCGTCCGTTCCAGCAAAACTACGGCCAAGAAAACCACCACCAAAACGGTGTGATTCCCTTGGCCTAACCACCCTCTCCCGGGTCCGGCCCGGGGGACGAAACCCGCATGAGGCCAGCGGGTTTTCTCCAAAATAACCAAGCGGAGAGGGACAGGAGATATCAGATGAGTTTCAAGGTTGCGGTAGTCGGCGCCACGGGCAATGTGGGCCGCGAAATGCTCAACATTCTGGACGAGCGCGGCTTCCCGGTGAGCGAAGTGGTGGCGCTGGCGTCGCGGCGCAGCCAGGGCACCGAAGTGTCCTTCGGCGACCGCACGCTGAAGGTCAAGGCGCTCGACACCTACGACTTTTCCGACACCGACCTCTGCGTCATGTCGGCCGGCGGCAACGTCTCCAAGGAATGGTCGCCCAAGATCGGCAAGCAGGGCTGCGTCGTCATCGATAATTCGTCGGCCTTCCGCTATGACCCGGACGTGCCGCTGATCGTGCCGGAGGTGAACCCGGACGCGGTCTCGCTGTTCTCGCGCAAGAACATCATCGCCAATCCGAACTGCTCGACGGCGCAGCTGGTCGTGGCGCTGAAGCCGCTGCACGACGTCGCCACCATCAACCGCGTCGTCGTTGCCACCTACCAGTCGGTGTCGGGCGCCGGCAAGGAAGGCATGGACGAGCTGTTCACGCAGACCCGCGCCGTGTTCGTCGCCGACCAGGTCGACGTCAAGAAGTTCACCAAGCGCATCGCCTTCAACGTCATTCCGCATATCGACGTCTTCCTCGACGACGGTTCCACCAAGGAAGAGTGGAAGATGGTCGCCGAGACCAAGAAGATGCTCGACCCCAAGATCAAGCTGACGGCGACCTGCGTGCGCGTGCCGGTGTTCATCGGCCATTCGGAAGCGGTCAACATCGAGTTCGAGAAGCCGATCACGGCGGACGAGGCGCGCGAGATCCTGCGCGAGGCGCCGGGATGCCAGGTGCTCGATAAGCGCGAGAACGGCGGCTACATCACGCCGCTGGAATCGGCCGGCGAGGACGCCACCTTCATCTCGCGCATCCGCGAGGATTCGACCATCGACAACGGCCTGTCGATGTGGGTCGTCTCCGACAATCTGCGCAAGGGCGCGGCGCTGAACGCCGTACAGATCGCCGAATTGCTGGTCGAGCGCGGCCTGATCCAGCCGAAGAAGAAGGCGGCCTGACGGCTGTTTAATTAGCGCTCACGGGCTGTTCCGCCGCTGCCGCGGCGGGCCCTCCGCGAGGGCGCCGAATGATCGGCGGCCCGCAGTCGCGGGCTCGGCCTTCGGCCGGGGCGCTTCTTCCTTCTCCCCTTGTGGGAGAAGGGGGATCGGCGCGCAGCGCCGAGACGGATGAGGGGTGTTCCAGCGGAGTGAGACGCTGGCTTTCCCTGGAGCACCCCTCATCCGTCGCCTTCGGCGACACCTTCTCCCACAGGGGGAGAAGGGAGAACCGCGCCATGACCAGTCCAGAACCCTCAGATATCCTCCTGCGTCCGGCCATCGCTTCCGACGCCGCCGCCATCGCCAGACTGCTGCGCGTCTCGCTCAATGCCTTCGACTGGCTGCCGGTGCTGCATACGCCGGAGGAAGACCTGTTCTTCGTCCGCGACATCGTCCTGCCCAATCAGCAAGTAACCGTCGCTATCACCGGCGAACACATCATCGGCTTTATCGCCGTCAACGGCGATTGGGTCGAGCAGCTCTATCTCGATCCCGCCTGGACCGGTCGGCGCATCGGCAGCCGGCTGCTTGCCCAGGCCACCGCCGGCATGTCGCTGGTCAAGCTCCACTGCTTCCAGGCCAATACCGGTGCGCGACGATTCTATGAACGCCACGATTTTCGCGCCGAAGCCTTCAGCGAGGGATCGGCCAATGAGGAAGGTCTGCCGGATATTCTTTATGTGCTGAGGCTCTGAGCTCAGGAACCGCTTTCCGCCGCGAGCTGCCGCAGGATGGCCAACGCTTCCTCCGGCCGGTCCGCCGGCACGAACAGATGGTCGTGATAGAAGGCCGAGACCGGGTTGACGCCCATGCCGGCAGCCGCGAGCCGCGTCGTGATGGCGGCGAGGAAGCCGACGGCTTCCAGCGACGAGTGGATATCGAGCGTGATCATCCGGCAGCGGAACGTTCCCGCGAGGCCGGCTGCCTTTGCCTGGCTTTCGGCCAGGATCAGCGTCGTGCCTTCGCGCTCGATGAAGCGCATCACCGGCTCCACGCCTTCCGGCAACACTGCGCCGGACGGCAAGGTGGCGAATACATAGACATCCGGGTAAAGCCGCGGCGTCATCGACGCCAGCAGCTTCTGCAGGTCCGTCTCGCCGCCCATCTTTCCTTCCTTCGTCTGGCGCTCCGCGACTTTCTCGCCAGTCCTGCTCGAAACGTCAACGGTCCGGCGCCGGGACGACATGGCGATGTCGCTGGCGGCTGAGCGGCAGGTTCGTTATTGCCGTAGAGACATAACGGCTTGCAAAGGTTCACCCGGTGATCGTCCGCCCGCGCCCGACATTCCTGCAATTGTTCTTCATCATGCGCGGCTCGGTGGTGCCGCGCATCCTGCCGCAGATTTTCGGCTTCGCCATCTATTCGGCGGTCATCCTGCTCGTGGCGCGGCACTTTCAGCTCGATCTCAGCGCCTTCAGCATTGCGCCTTTCGGGCTCGTCGGCGTGACGCTGTCGATCTATCTGTCGTTCCGCAACAACGCCGCCTATGACCGCTGGTGGGAGGCGCGCAAGCTCTGGGGCGCGCTGGTCTTCGAGATCCGCAACCTGGCGCGAGCCACCACCAGCCTGATCGGCGACCGCGCCGAGCAGCGCGCGCTGCTGATGGAGGCGCTTGCCTTCTGCCATCTGCTGCGCGGGCAATTGCGGCGGATCGATAGCATAAAGGACGCGCGCGCCTTCATCGGCGACGAGGTCGACAAGGCCGCCGCCCGCGCCAACCCTGCCGAAGACATGGTCCGCCGCATGGGCCGGCGCGCCAATGCGCGGCGCGAGGCCGGCCCACTCGACCCGATCGGCTTCCGCATCCTCGATGAAAGGCTGGCCGCGATCGCCGCCATCCAGGCCGGCTGCGAGCGCATCGCCGGCACGCCCCTGCCCTTTGCATACACGCTTCTGCTGCACCGCACGGCCTATGTCGTCTGCCTGCTTCTGCCGTTCGGGCTGGTCTCGACCACGGGCTGGGCGACGCCGCTGTTCACGGCGCTGATCGCCTACACCTTCTTCGGCCTCGACGCGCTGTCGGAAGAGCTCGAGGACCCGTTCGGCATCGAGGCGAACGACCTGGCGCTCGACGGCCTCTGCCGCGTTTGTGAGATTTCCGTGTTCGAGGCGCTGGACGAGACGCCGCCGAAGATGATCGCGGCCGACAAATTTTACTTCTCGTAGCAATAGGCGCTTCGTCATCTGCGCGCGTCGCCGGGATGTAAGCCACGGCCAAATCGCGAGGGTGGCGGGCGCGGGGTGGGTGAGCGCTTCTGGCACCGACTTCGGAGATTAGCCGAGACCCTCACGACGTCGTCATACTCGGGCTTGACCCTGGGCTTGACCCGAGTATCCGCAGCAACGCTTTAGCGTCACGGCATGGATTCCAGAGTCTGCGCGCGTCGCTCCGCTCCTTGCTCCGCCCTGGAATGACGAGGTTGGGCGTGTAGGATCGCGGCATGGTCCCCCGTCCTTGGGTCGAACCCGGCAAATGGCCGGCATTCAAAACCTCGGAGGGAACATCCATGAGCATTTCAGAAGCGGCGCCTGTCTCGAATGGCACCTTGTGGACGGGTCGCGCGCTCAGCGCCGTGGTCGTCCTGTTCATGATCTTCGACGGCGTCATCAAGCTGCCGCCGCTCGATATCGTCACGCAGACGATGAACGGGCTCGGCTGGCCGACCGATCCGAACGTCGCACGGCTGATCGGGGTCATCGGGCTGATCTCGACCGCGCTCTATGCGCTGCCGCGCACCTCGGTGCTCGGCGCCATCCTGCTCACCGCCTATATGGGCGGCGCGATTTCGACGCATGTGCGGATCGGCAACCCGCTCTTCTCGCACACGCTGTTCGGCGTCTATCTCGGCGTCATTCTGTGGGGCGGCCTCTATCTGCGCGACGCAAAAGTGCGGGCGCTGATCCCGTTCCGCTGATAAGGGGCGATAAAGCGATGCTCATTCTCATGACCTCATCGGCAAGGATTTCGCGGCCGGGCTCGACAATCCGAGACGCCTTTCCGAGCTGTGAAAGCCACGAGATTTCAACAGGTTGGCGCTTGGTCCCGTAGATGCGGCCGGCACGTAGCCGGCCAATCTTCACCATCGCCGGGATCAATTTAGCTGTTCGTGAGTTTAGGGCATGGCGGCGAGGACGGCGCTTGAGAGAGGAACAGCAATGAAGAAAGCAATTACCATTCTGATTCTGACGATGGCCTTGGGCGCCTGCTCGCAGACGGAAAAGGGCGCGGCGATCGGCGGCCTGGGCGGCGCGGCGGTCGGTGCCGCGGTGGCCGGCGATCCGGTGCAGGGCGCGGTTGTCGGCGGTGCCGTCGGTGCCGTCGCCGGCGCATTGATCGGCCACGCCAGCGAGGCCGGCCAGTGCCGCTACCGCGACCGCTACGGGCGCGTCTATGTGGCGCGCTGCCCGTCCGGCTACTGAGGCGTCAGGCGGACCAAAAGAAAACGGCGGGCACATGCCCGCCGTTTTCTTAGAGCGTTTGCCGTTTCAACGGCGCCGTGATTACTCGGCGGTGGCGGCTTCAGCCTCGGCCGGCGCCGCGGTTGCCGCGGCGGCGGCAGCGGCCGCGTCTTCCTGGGCCTTCTTCAGCAGCGCGGCGCGTTCCTGCGCCTTCTTGCCGGGCAGGGCCTTGTTCGGGTTCGAGCGGGCTTCGCGCTTGGCGATACCGGCCTCGTCGAGGAAGCGCAGCACGCGGTCGGTCGGCTGGGCGCCGTGCGACAGCCAGTGCTTGACGCGGTCGGCGTCGACCTTGACGCGCTCGCCGTCCTTCGGCAGCAGCGGGTTCCACGAGCCCAGCGACTCGATGAAACGGCCGTCGCGCGGCGAACGGGCGTCGGCAACGACGACGTGGTAGTAAGGACGCTTCTTCGACCCAGCGCGGGCCAGTCTGATCTTCAGTGCCATTCTTTTCTCCTAAAAGCTCTGATTTCGTTTGATGTGGTTTGCGGCCGATACTGTTAGCCGGCTTTTGCAGCGCCGCTGGAAGCGGCGATCTGTTCGTGGTGGCGGATGACTTCACGGACGACGAAGTTCAGGAACTTCTCCGCGAAATCCGGGTCCAGATTCGCATCCTTCGCCAGCTGGCGAAGGCGGGCGATCTGCTGCTGCTCGCGCGCCGGGTCGGCGGGCGGAAGCCCATGCTCGGCCTTCAGAACGCCGACCGCCTTGGTGCAGCGGAAGCGTTCGGCCAGCATATGGATGAGGGCGGCGTCGATGTTGTCGATCGAGGCGCGGTAGCCGGCCAGGATGGCGCGTGCGTCGGCCATGTCTTTCTCCTCGTTCATCGCCCCCTCACTTCTTCTTGCCCAAACCAGGCAGGCCGCCGCCGCCCAGGCCGGGGAGACCCGGAAGCTTCATGCCGCCGGGCAGGCCCGGCAGTCCGCCACCACCGGGAAGTCCACCGGGCAAGCCGCCCGGCAGGCCCTTGCCGAGGCCGGCGGCCTGCGCCTGCTTCTGCAAAGCCTCCAGCTGCTTCGGGTCCATCTTGGAGAGGTCGGGAATGCCCCCCATACCTCCCATACCCCCCGGCATCATGCCGCCAAGGCCCATCTTCGAGGCAAGGCCGCCCATCATGCCGCGCATCAGGCCGCCGCCTTTGCCCTTGCCGCCCATCGCCTTCATCATGTCGGCCATGCCGCGATGCATCTTCAAGAGCTTGTTGATCTCGGCCGCGTCGGTGCCGGAGCCGGCGGCGATGCGCTTCTTGCGCGAGTGCTTCAGGATATCGGGGTTGGCGCGCTCGGCCTTGGTCATCGAGGAGATGATGGCGAGCTGGCGGCCGAACATCTTGTCGTCGAGGCCAGCGGCGGCGAGCTGGTCCTTCATCTTGCCCATGCCGGGCATCATGCCCATGATGCCGCCCATGCCGCCCATCTTCGACATCTGCTGAAGCTGCTGGGCGAGGTCGTTCAGGTCGAACTTGCCCGACTGCATCTTCTTGGCCATCGCCGCCGCCTGCTCGGCGTCGATGGTCTCGGCAGCCTTCTCGACGAGCGAGACGATGTCGCCCATGCCGAGGATGCGGTCGGCGATGCGCTTGGGGTGGAATTCCTCCAGCCCGTCCATCTTCTCGCCGGTGCCGATCAGCTTGATCGGCTTGCCGGTGACGGCGCGCATCGAGAGCGCGGCGCCGCCGCGGCCGTCGCCGTCCATGCGGGTCAGCACCAGGCCGGTGATGCCGACGCGCTCGTCGAAGCTTTTCGCGAGGTTCACCGCGTCCTGGCCGGTGAGCGAGTCGGCGACCAGCAGGATCTCGTGTGGGTTCGACACCTTCTTGATGTCGGCCATCTCGACCATCAGCGGCTCGTCGATATGGGTGCGGCCGGCGGTGTCGAGGATGACCACGTCATGGCCGCCGAGCTTCGCCGCCTGCACGGCGCGCTTGGCGATGTCGACTGGGCTCTGGCCGGCGACGATCGGCAGCGTCGCGACCCTGGTCTGCTCGCCGAGCTGGCGCAGCTGCTCCTGTGCTGCGGGCCGCCGCGTGTCGAGCGAGGCCATCAGGACCTTCTTGTTCTGCCGCTCAGTCAGCCGCTTGGCGATCTTGGCTGAGGTGGTCGTCTTGCCGGAGCCCTGCAGGCCGACCATCATGACGACGACGGGCGCCGGCGCGTTGAGGTCGATGGCGACGCCTTCTGCGCCGAGCATCTCGACCAGCTCGTCATGGACGATCTTGACGACCATCTGTCCGGGCTTGATCGACTTCAGCACCGCGGTGCCGACCGCCTTCTCGCGCACCTTGTCGGTGAAGGAGCGAACCACTTCCAGCGCCACGTCGGCCTCGAGCAGCGCACGGCGCACCTCGCGCAACGCCGCCGAGACATCCGCCTCGGACAATGCGCCGCGGCCAGTCAGGCCGTTCAGGATGGAGCCAAGACGCTCCTGGAGGGATTCAAACATCTGCGGTCCTTGATCTCGGTTCGGGAGTCGACCCGAGAGGTAGTGCGTTCGCGCCCGGTCGCCAAGCAAAAGCGCAAAGCCAAAAAGCACCCGGGGGCGCATCGCGCTGCCGGGTGTTGGCCTCCAGGATCTCTTTACAGCTCTTGCCTCAAAGAGGCTTCGGCGTCCTGGTCGGCTTTCGCGAAGGATACTCGTCGCGGAAATTCAGCGGCTCTAGACAGGAAATTGGCCGCAGAGTCAAGTGTTGGGCCCAGACCTAGGCCAAAACGCTGCGGTTTGGGATCGCTCAACCGAGGCTTTGCCTGTTAGTCCCGACCCGCAGCGGCGAGCGCCGGTGCAAAAGCAAAAGCATCGTCAAAAGCGTGCTGACAATGCCGATGGCGGCGATGAGCACGGCGTCCCAGTTCGTCCAGCCGGGGCCCTCGAGCGGCTTGGCGTTGAGCAGGGCGAAGCCATTATAGCCCTCCTGGTGCGAGATCAGCAGGAAGCCGGTCAGGTTGTTGCCGAGATGGGCGCCGAAACCGGCACCGAGATTGCCGGTGACATAGACCAGCAGGGTGAGCAGCAGGGCGAAGATGCCGATCGAGATGATGACACTGGCATTTATGGCAAAAGTCGAGGCCGAGTTCCAGTGCAGAGACGTGAACAGCAGGCCGGGCAGCACCGCCCAGATCAGCGGACTCCGGAAGCGATAGGCGAGGCCGCGCAGCAGGTAGCCGCGAAACAGCATTTCCTCCGCCGAGGTCTGCAGGAAGGCCAGCAGCACGATCGGGATGAGGAGGAGCAGCCAGGACGAAAAGGCGATCGGTCCGCGCGCGATTTCCGGCTGCATCCAGTAGAGCAGCACTTCGGAGAAGAGCGAGGTGATCAGCACCGCGGCCAGCCCCTTGAGGAAATCGCCGCCGGCGATGCGGCGGCTGGCGCCGAAAAGCGCCGAAAGCGGCTCGCCGTGAACGAAGCGCATCGCCACCCACAGGCCGATCCAGATGCCGGCAAAAGAGGTCAGAGCGCTCAGGATCCCGACGGGCGAGGCCAGGAAATCCTGCATGTACCGCCCGGTCGATGGGCCGGGCAAGCGCCAGACGATGTAGATATAGGTGCCGGCAAACAGCACCAGAGCCGTCATCGCCATCCAGAAAGCGATGACGATCGCCGACCCGAAAAACAGGCGCAGCAAATTGGTCTTTTCGCTCGGCGAGCGGCGATAGCTCTCGAAGGCGGCATTCTCGATCGTCACGCGGCTCCCCTGCCGAAGGCTTTGGGCGTGCAATCTAGAAGATCGCCGGTTACCGCGCGATTACTTCAACAAGGTTCCTCGGGGTTTAGAACTGGAAATCGTATCACGGAACGATACGTCTCTATCGACATCTGGCACGTATCGCTCTATGATACGCTCCAAGCGGAGACGCCGTTGATACGTTCATTCAAAAACAAAACGACGGAGGCGGTTTCGGGCGGAAAGTATCCGAAGGGATTTCCGTCGGACTTGGTTCGCGTGACTCAACGAAAGCTGTTCATGCTGGATAATACTGACGAGCTTGATGACCTAAGAACGCCGCCCGGCAACCGGTTGGAAGCACTGAAACGCGACCGTGCCGGCCAACACTCTATTCGCATCAATGATCAGTTCCGCATTTGCTTCCGGTGGGTAGACGGCGGCGCTGAGGACGTGGAGATCACCGATTATCATTAGGGCATGTGCCCGCAACCAGAAAGGAAATGAAGATGGCTGCCAACATCTTCCCGCCAATCCATCCCGGCGAAATCCTTCGTGAGGAATATCTGGTCCCGCTTGGACTGAAACCATACACGTTGGCCAAGAAGCTGCATGTTCCCCGCACGCGCATTGAGCGACTGGTGAGCGAAGCCACGCCGGTAACGCCGGACACGGCACTTCGCCTAGCCAAGTTCTTTGGCACGACGCCGCGGTTTTGGATGAACATGCAGGCGAGCTACGACCTTGCGGTGGAAGGCGAGGCAAAGAAAGCCGAGATCGACTCTATCGAACAGATGCAGGCCGCCTGAGCCGCCGGCACATAAACAAGCGGCCGCCATCGCTGGCGGCCGCTCCTCTCATGGCGATCAAGCCCGATCAGCGCATCACATAGACGATACGCCTCGTGCCCGGATCGACCAGCGCCGGCTGGTTGTTCACATAGACGTAGCGATACCGGTAATCCGGGATCTCGCGCAACTCGACCGTGTCGGGCAGCGTCGCGCCTGTCACCACTTCGCCGTCGAGATAGACCGGATCGACGCGGTGCTCGGTGACATAGGTGCCGACCTCGGCTGGCGGTCTGCCGATCGATTCGATAGCGTCGTCGTTAGAGACGATGGCGCCGGTATAGGTGTCCGCGCTATAGACGTCATCGGTCGGCGGCGCCACGACGGCGATATCGGCATTGGCCGGGCGACGGGTCACGACAACGCGGCTGCCGCCGAAGTCGGCCGTCACATAGTCGGAATAGACCCAACCCTTGCCGCCGGCTTCCGCGATCGTGCACCATTTACTGCCTTCGATGCAGCCGGTAAGCGTGGCCGACTGGCCGGTCGCCAGGACGCCGACGACTGGATATTGCGGACCCGGTCCGGCGCGGACGTTCAAGTCCGTCACGGCCGAGACAGCGGTATCGGCGAAAGCGGCGCCCGAGATCGTGAGCAACGCACCGGCCAGCGCCGGAAGCAACAGGCGTTTCATGGTTTTCTCTCCGTTTTCAACGCTCCCCGGATCAGGATGACGTTTCAAAGAGACGTCATCCTGATCCAGCTCTTTGTTGGAGCATGATCTTTCCGAAAACCGGTTCCCACTTTTCGGGATCATGCCCTCGGGCTCGAAAACGAAACAGGGGCCTATGCGTTCCGGCTAAAATGCTTTTCGCGTGCTCACGAATTGTTCCAGGCCTTTTTCGGCGTGCCTATCAAAAGATCGTGCACGAATGCGAGCTTGCGCGCCGCCACATCGGAAATCACGAAGGGATAAAGATCCGGCAGACCCATGCACCGGTTGATCGAGTTGGAGGCCTCCGACAACACCAGCCATCGGGCCAGGATCCTTTCAAATGGCTCCGGAACCCGCTCGGGATCGGCCGGCGCCGGCTGCAGGCGGCCGCCGGTGTCGCCGCGCGGGATGGCATCGGCATCCACGGTCTCGAGCCGGCCCAGCGGAAAGTTCAGCGCATGCACCATCTCCAGCGTGTCAGTGATATGAAGATGATGCGCCCAGGTCTCGGCCCAGTCTTCCCAGGGATGGGATGCGGCGTAGGCGGAGATGTGGCGCTGCTGCCAATCCGGCGGCGCGCCTTTGGCGTAATAAGCCTGCAAGGCCTGCTCGTAATCGGCCTGCTCGTCGCCGAAGAGCGCGCGGAAGGCTGATAGGCGAGCCAGATCGTCGCGGATCAGCCGGTCCCAATAATAGTGGCCGAGCTCATGGCGGAAATGGCCAAGCAAAGTGCGATAGTTCTCGCCCATCTCGACGCGTCGCCTTTCGCGCTCGGCGGAATCGGCCTCTGCGACGTTGAGCGTGATCAATCCGTTGTCATGACCGGTCAGGATGCGCTCGCCGCCTGGACCGGCGCCAATCGGGTCGGCGAGAAAGTCGAAGGCCAGGCCGGTTTCGTCATTCGCATCCGCCTTGGGCACGACCGGCAGGCCAAAGGCGAGCAGAGAATAGACGGCACGCTTCTTCGCCGCTTCGACCCGTATCCAGCGCCTGCGGTTGCCGTCGATGGAGAGGTCGGGAATGACCTTATTGAGAGCGCAGGCGCGGCAGAAGGTCCGCCCGTTCTCGGCGCGCCAGTTGCACGCGCATTCATCGGCGTTGCCACATGGAAGGACGCCCTCGCCGCTGAGCACGAATTTCGCCTGCTCCGGGTCGTAGAGCACCAGGCTGGAACAGTTCAGACACTGGGCGTTCTCGAAATAAAGGCGGTGCCCGCAGCTTGGACAGTCGAAGAGCTTCATGCGTGATCAGCCTGCAGGGTCGGAACGTGGAGGTGGACTCGGGTTCTAACGCCGGCAGACTTCCTGCGTTCCACCGCTATTTCGCCCGCTCTTCGCCGCGACAAGCTCCCGAACCGGCGCCAATCATCATGCTGTGAACCTCTTTCATGAGGCAAGCCCGCCACACCTGACGGCCGATCGCAGCGGATTGCCCTTCTTTCGCCAGTGTCGGGTGTCACGTGCTCCGCGAAGGCGGTGACAACCCGGCGTTTCGCTGGCAAATTCGCAACCGGGACGTGATTCAGGCAATTCAGGAGAACGAGATGGCATTTTTTGCCAAGGGAAGGATTTTTGCGGCGGCCGTGGTGGCGACGCTGGCGCTGGCGGCGGGCGCCGAGGCGGCTCCGAGCTGTGGCAAGAACGGCGCCGGCTTTGACGCCTGGAAACAGGATTTTGCCGGCGAGGCCAGAGCCGAGGGTGTCGGCCAGAGGGGCCTGTCCGCGCTGGCGGGCGCCACCTACGCCACCAGGACGATCGCTGCCGACCGAGCGATCCATAAGGCGTTCAGCGGCTCGGTGGAAAGCTTCATGCAGCGGCGCGGCGCATCCGCGATCATCTCCCGAGGCCGCGCGCTGAAGAAAGCAAACGCCGCGATGTTCGCCAATATCGAGCGTACCTATGGCGTGCCGCCGGGCGTGCTGCTCGCCATCTGGGGCATGGAAACCGGTTTCGGCGCCTCGATGGGCAACCAGAACACGGTTTCGGCGATCGTGACGCTCGCCTATGACTGCCGCCGCCCGGATTATTTCAGGCCGCATGCCATCGCCGCGCTGAAGCTTGTCGATCGCGGCGCGCTCAGCGCCTCCTCCGTCGGCGCCATGCATGGCGAGATCGGCCACACCCAGTTCCTGCCCGGAAACGTGCTGAAATACGGCGTGGGCAGCGGCAATTTGCGCGACCGCAACACGGCGCTGGCGTCGACCGCCAACTTCCTCAAGGGCCAT
This sequence comes from Mesorhizobium sp. ORS 3359, assembly GCA_000824845.1. Taxonomy (GTDB): domain Bacteria; phylum Pseudomonadota; class Alphaproteobacteria; order Rhizobiales; family Rhizobiaceae; genus Mesorhizobium. Next base: position 16,909 of record CCNC01000154.1, read on the forward strand.
GGCTGGCGCGCCGGCGCGAGCTACGAGGCCAATATGGGCGCGATCGCCGGCTGGAACTCGGCAAGCGTCTATCAGCAGGCCATCGCCCGCATCGCCGAGGCGATCGACGCGGACTGATGGAATATCTCCATTCCGACGAAAAGCCCGGCCTGCGCCGGGCTTTTCGTTACGAAGCAAGGGTCGCAACCCAACCACCGAACGACCAGGTCCGATCTCGTCACCTAACTCTCAATCGTTCGCGTAGCCGCTCAATGGACACTTCCGGGAAACGGGAATCTGGAAGGTACCGGTAGTGCCGTTGCAGGTACGGAATTTGGAGTTCCGCGGCGCTGGAGCAGCCACCTTTGATTTACCCTCGATCACTGTCGGGACTCCGGCAGCTTGCGAGTAGCTGCCGCCTAAGGGGCATTTCTCGGAAGCGGAAACCTCGAAGGAGCCGGTGATAACATTTGAGCAGGTACGGAATCTAGAGTTCCGCGGCGCCGGCGTGGCCGCAGCCGCCGCCTTTGACTTGCCCTTGATGACCAACCAGATTTCGGTCGGTTGATCAAGCTGCACCCTGTTTATGTCGGAGTAGCCGATCCGGCCGCTGCGTATCCCTTCGGCAAGGCGCTGGCAGAATAGAGTCGGCATCCGCTCTTGCGAGACGCCCATGAAAGAGGCGATTTCGTGCTTGAACGTGATGCTCCATAAATGGACAGCGGAGATGCACCCGTCCAAATTAGCCTCAGACGCCTGCTTCATGCCTGCTTGCGAGGGCCCGCACGCCATCAAGGTCAACGCCGCCGAGCCAGGAGAGAAATACTACTTTTCACTGTCAAAACTCCCCGCATCCCGTAGGCGAACTTAGTTAGAGCGGCGGAAAGGTCAAACGATAATTTCGCTGAAGCGGTCCGAACTTTTGTTACATTAGATAGGTGAAATAAAAACCCGGCGTTTCCGCCGGGTCGCTTGATCGCTGCCGTATCGGCAAAATATATCAGTGCTTGCGGTTTCTTGCAGCCAGCGTCCGTAGCCGCAACCCGTTCAACCGGATAAAGCCCTCGGCGTCCTTCTGGTCATAGGCGCCGCGATCGTCTTCGAAGGTGACCAGCGCATCGGAATAAAGCGTCTTCTGCGACTTGCGGCCGGTGACGATGACATTGCCCTTGTAGAGCTTCAGCCGCACCGTGCCTTCGACGTCTTCCTGGCTCTTGTCGATCATCGCCTGCAGCATGACGCGCTCGGGCGAGAACCAGAAGCCATTGTAGATGAGCTCGGCATAGCGCGGCATGAACTCGTCCTTGAGGTGGGCAGCGCCCCGGTCGAGCGTGATCGATTCGATCGCCCGGTGGGCGGCGATCAGGATGGTGCCGCCGGGCGTCTCATAGACGCCGCGCGACTTCATGCCGACGAAACGGTTCTCGACGAGGTCGAGGCGGCCGATGCCGTTGTCGCGGCCGAGGTCGTTCAGCGCCGCCAGCATGGTGGCCGGCGACAGCTTCTTGCCGTTGAGCGCGACCGGATCGCCCTTGAGGAATTCGATCTCGATCTCGGTGACGGCATCGGGCGCGTCCATCGGCGAGACGGTGCGCTGGTGGACGAATTCCGGCGGCTCGCTCCACGGGTCCTCCAGCACCTTGCCCTCGGAGGAGGAGTGCAAAAGGTTGGCGTCGACCGAGAAGGGGGCTTCGCCGCGCTTGTCCTTCGGCACCGGGATCTGATGCTGTTCGGCGAAGTTCAGAAGGTCGGTGCGCGACTTGAACGACCATTCGCGCCAGGGCGCGATGACCTTGATGTCCGGGTTCAGCGCAAAAGCCGACAATTCGAAGCGGACCTGATCGTTGCCCTTGCCGGTGGCGCCATGGGCAATCGCGTCGGCGCCGGTCTCCTGGGCGATCTCGACCAGATGCTTGGTGATCAGCGGCCGGGCGATCGAGGTGCCGAGCAGATAGGTGCCCTCATAGACGGCGTTGGCGCGGAACATCGGGAAGACGAAGTCGGCGACGAACTCCTCGCGCACGTCGACGATGCGGATGTCCTTGATGCCCATCATCTCGGCCTTGCGGCGCGCCGGCTCCAGCTCGCCGCCCTGGCCGAGATCGGCGGTGAAGGTGACGACTTCGGCGCCGAGCTCGGTCTGCAGCCACTTCAGGATGATGGAGGTGTCGAGGCCACCGGAATAGGCGAGCACGACTTTCTTGACGTTTTTGAACTTGGACATTTTGGCGGTTCCGCGGGAAAAAGGTTCGGAGGCGAGGTATCACGGGGTTTCCAGGCGGCGCAAGAGATGAAGGCGCCGGGCTGTGGCACAGGCTGGGCCAGATGTTTGCCAGGACAGACGCTGGCGCGGCAGAAAGCGCCGCGTTATAGGGCTGCGCTATCCACCCGAGGCGACCCCCCGAGGCGACCAATGTCCTTCATTCCCGACACTTCGACGCTCATCCAGTTCGCCATTGCCACCATCATCCTGGCGATCACGCCGGGGCCGGACATGACGCTGTTCGTCTCGCGCACGCTGAGCCAGGGCCGTGCCACCGGCTTCGCCTCGATGGCTGGCGCGCTCACCGGCACGCTGATCCACACAACGCTGGTGGTGGTCGGCATCTCGGCGCTGATCGTGGCTTCGCCGATGGCCTTCTTCGTGCTCAAGATCTTCGGTGCCGGCTACCTAGTGTTCCTGGCCTGGCAGGCGGTGACGAAGGGCTCGGCCTTCTCACCGGAGAAGCGGACGGGACCGCAGGTTTCGCTGTTCCGCAGCTGGGCGGCCGGGCTCGGCGTCAACCTGCTCAACCCGAAGATCATCCTGTTCTTCATGACCTTCCTGCCGCAATTCGTCTCCGCGCATGAGCCGAACGCGTCCGGAAAACTGTTCTTCCTCGGCGTGATGTTCATCGCGCTGTCGATCCCGGTGACGGCGCCGATGGTGCTGGCGGCGGAAAAGTTCTCGGCGGCGATGAAGGCCAGCCCGCGCGTCACGCGGGTGGTCGACTATCTGTTCGGCTGCGTGTTCTCGGCCTTCGCGCTCAAGATCCTGACCGCGCAGGCGAAGTAGCTGTCGCTCGGCGCTTGCGGCAATCGGCAAGGGTTCAGCGATATAGCTTCACCGCATGCCTTGCGAGAGCGATCGTGGCCGCGGCGGCGATGAGCGCGCAGACGCCCGGCCATCCCCAAGGGCCGTAGATCTTGACGCCGATCCACGAGCCGGCGCTGCCGCCGAGGAAAACTGAGGTCATATAGGCCGTGTTGAGCCTGCTGCGGGCGTCGGGCCGGATCGCGAAGACACGCGCCTGGTTGGCGGTTTGACCACTCTGCACGGCGATATCGAGAAGCAGCATACCCGCCGTGAGCGCCAGCAGGCCTGTTGCTCCGCCAAGCCCGCCGCCGAGCAGGACGACCGCCGCCGCGATGCCGGTGACAAAGGCGAGCGGGCTGACGACGTCTGGACCCTTGCGGTCGATCAGCCGGCCGACGATCGGCGTGCAGAACACGCTGGCGGCGCCGACCAGCGCGATCAGCCCGACCGCCTGGCCGCCGAGATGGTACAGTGGTCCGCCAAGCAGCAAGGCCAGGCTTGTCCAGGCGGCGGTAAAGCCGCCGAACATCAGCGCCTGGTAAAGGCAGGAGCGGCGGAGCTCCTGCTCGTCGCGAAAGAGGATGAAGGCTGCCGCGACCAGCGAAGGATAGCGCTGCGAAGATGTCGGCGCCGTCCTGGGCAGCACCAGGCCAAGCAGGACGGCGAAGGCGAACAGCGCCGCCGCGGCGACCAGGTACGGTCCGCGCCAGCCGAGATGCTCGCCGAGAAAGCCGCCGAAGGTGCGGGCCAAAAGAATGCCGGCCAGCAATCCGCTGAGCAGCGTGCCGGTGACCGCACCGCGCCGCTCCGGCGGCATCAGTCCGGCCGCCATCGGCAGCAGGATCTGCGGCACCACGGTGGTGATGCCCGTCGCCATGCTTGCGACGGCCAGCACCGGCAGCGTCGGCGCCTGGCTGGCGATCAGAAGTGCTGCGGCCGTCAGCGTCAACAAGGTCGCGACAAGCGGACGATGCGGCAGCCGGTCGCCCAGAGGCACCAGCAGCAGAAGGCCAAGCGCGTAGCCAAGTTGGGCGGTGGTGACGACCAGAGCCGCCGTGTCGGCGGAAACGCCGAGATCGGACGCAATCAGCAGCGTTATCGCCTGCGGGAAGTAAATGGTGGCAACGCTTACGCCGCAGGCAATGGAGAGGATGAACAGCAGGCCGGCACCGAGGCCGGAAGCAGTGCGCTCGGCCGGTTGATCGAGCTGTTCGGCCACGGCAGCGGCCGAGCCTCCATTCATTTCGCCTTCCGCCATGGCCCTGCTCCTGTCGGTATGGTTTTGGGCCGAAGCCGATCCGGCCAGCCTGTTCAGGTGGCTGGGTTTTGCCACGATCCGCTGCTGAAAACTTCGCAACTTTTCGGCATCGCGCTCAAGATTCAGGATCGAGCAACGGCTCGCGGCGCCAGCTTCCGGCCCAGCGGCCGGCGGAGAGCCAATAGAAGATGCCGCCGACCATGCCGCTGCCGATCACGGCCAAGCGGACATTGGTCGCGGTGACATCGAAATTGGCATCGCCCAGATTATGCACGAAGCCGAGGAAGACGATGGCGACGACCGCGCCGCCCAGCGCGTAGAACAGCCAGTCGCGCCGGCCAAGCACCTCGGCCGCCAGGATCACGACGGCCGCCGGCATGAAGGCGAAATAGGCGACGAACAGTGCCACGAACGGCACCGAAAAATAGAGCGCCGGCGCGATCGTCGGGTGCCCTGGCTCCAGCCCATAGCCGAAATAGCCGAGGAAAAGCGCGTTGAGAAAGGCACTCGCCGCCAGCGAGCCGACAATATAGCCAATCAGGATGACGGCGAAGCGGACGAGATAGGCGATGATGCGCCTCATGCCCAAAACCACTGTCTGTTGCTCGGCAGAGATCGTCTGACCAATGCCCAGTAAGCAAAGCCACCAGCGAAACCACCTGGGCCACAGGGCAACAATATTTTTAAGGGCATTCCCAACAGGGGTATCCGCGGCGGGAGGGGGTCGAGCATCTGAAGTCCGAGATCGAAGATCGCCAGGGCAAGGATGGCGTCGAGGACGCCGGCGCATGCGTATGGCAGCCAGCCAACCCAGCCAGTTCGGCGCGCGACGAACAGCGTCAAAAGAAAACCGGGTAGCGCGGTCGGTAATGTGATCGCCAACCCTACCGAGTAAATGTCGACCAGCTGGCGACTGTTGGCATAGATCGATCCCCATGCACCATAATCAGGCAGGGCGCTGGGTGCCAGCATGGCAAACACAGTGATGGCGGCCGCGATCAAAACGGCGGCGAGATAGCCCATACAGGCGAGAGCGATGCGACCCCAGGGGAGATCGCTCACGCGTCGCCGTGCCCCGCGATCATCATGGCCTCCAGCGCCAGGCGGTCCACTTTGCGCATGCGCTCGGATTCCGACTTCAGCTGGCCGCAGGCGGCGAGGATGTCGCGGCCGCGCGGCGTGCGGATCGGCGAGGCGTAGCCGGCATTGTTTATGTAGTCCGCAAACTTTTCGATCGTCTCCCAGTCGGAGCACTGGTAGTTGGTGCCGGGCCAAGGGTTGAAAGGGATCAGATTGATCTTGGCCGGAATGCCCTTCAAGAGCTTCACCAGCGCCTTGGCGTCATCGAGGGAATCGTTGACGTCCTTCAGCATCACATATTCGAAGGTGATGCGCCTGGCATTGGAGAGGCCGGGATAGGCCTTGCAGGCGGCGATCAGCTCCTTCAGCGGGAATTTCTTGTTGATCGGCACCAGAAGGTCGCGCAGGTCGTCATTGGTGGCATGCAGCGAAATCGCCAGCATCACGCCGATCTCCTCGCCGGTGCGGGCGATCTCCGGCACGACGCCGGAGGTCGACAGCGTGATGCGGCGCTTCGACAGGGAAAGGCCGTCGCCGTCGGAGGCGATCAGCAGCGCCTTCTTCACCGCCTCGAAATTGTAGAGCGGCTCGCCCATGCCCATCATGACGATGTTGGACACCTTGCGGCCCTCGGCCGGCACGATGGCGCCGTCCGGCGTGTCGCGGTCGGGGAAGTCGCCGAGCCGGTCGCGCGCGGTGAGCAGCTGCGCCAGAATCTCCTCCGTCGTCAGGTTGCGCACCAGCTTCTGCGTGCCGGTGTGGCAGAAGGAGCAGGTCAGCGTGCAGCCGACCTGCGAAGAGATGCAGAGTGTGCCGCGGCCTTCCTCAGGGATATAGACCGTCTCGATTTCGACCGGGCGGCCGGCGCCGCGCGGCGGAAAGCGGAACAGCCATTTGCGCGTGCCGTCGGAAGAAATCTGCTCCTCGACGATCTCGGGCCGCGCGACGGTGAAATGCTGGTCGAGCGCGGCGCGCAATTCCTTGGAGATGTTGAACATATGGGCGAAGTCGGAGACGCCGCGCACATACATCCAGTGCCAGAGCTGCTGGGCACGCATCTTGGCCTGGCGCTCGGGCACGATGCCGGCACTGATGAGCGCCTCACCGAGCTCGGCGCGGGTCAGGCCGATCAGCGACGGCTTCTCGGTGGGTGTTGCGCGGCGCAAGGCGTCACGGGCGCCTTCGGCGGTAAGGTCAAGCGAAACGGTCATGGGCGCCAATATAAGCGATTTGCGGCCGATTTCAGCACCGGCCGGACAGGAAGCGCGGCGCATAGCACAGGTTGACGGCGGAGTCATGCGCGCGACTCCCCCTTCCCCCTTGTGGGGGAAGGTGGATCGGCGCGCTAGCGCCGAGACGGATGAGGGGTGTTCCAGGGAAAGCCAACGTCTCACTCCGCTGGAGCACCCCTTATCCGTCGCCTTCGGCGACACCTTCTCCACAAGGGGAGAAGGGAGAGACGGCGGCGCCCTACTCTTGAACTTCCGCCTTGCGGCGATGGCCGCTGACCTGCTGGCCGTCTTCCGGATGAAGGAAGAAGAACCCCGGGATGGAGAGCAGCGGGATCACCGCCGTCAGCAGGAAAGCCCAATGGAACTGGTCCGCCGTCGGCGCGTGCACCTCACCGGAGACGAGGCCGAGCACCATGGCGGCGATCGAGACGCCGAGGGAAACGCTGAGCTGCTGCAGCACGCCGCCCAGGCTGGTGGCGCGGCTTAGCTTCTCGCCCGGCAAGTCCGCATAGGACAGCGTGTTGGACGACATGAACTGCGCCGAGCGGACGATGCCGAAGAAAAAGACATAGAGGCCGATCGCCCAATGCGGGGTATCGGCGTCGAGCAGGGCAAAGCCCGCCACGGCAGCCGAGCCGACCACGGCGCTGCCGCTCAGCACGGCCTTGAAGCCGAAGCGCCGCAGGAAGAACGACAAGAGCGGCCGCATCAGCAACGCGCCGAAACTGCCGACGAAGGTCAGCGAGCCCGACGTGACCGGGCTCATGCCGAAGCCGACCTGCAGCATCAGCGGCAACAAGAAGGGCGCGCCGTTGAGGCCGATGCGGCAGAGCCCGCCGGCCAGCGTGCCGACCCAGAAGGAGCGGAAGCGGAACAGCGTGAGATCGACCGCGGGCGCCGCGACGCGGCGCGCATAGCGGCCGAAGGCGAAGAGCAGCAGGACCGAGGCCGCCAGCACCAGCACGGTCGCGAGCGGCGAAATGATCGGCCTGCCGATATTCTCCAGGCCGAATTGCAGGAGTGCCGCGCCGGCCCCCACCATGAGAAAGCCGGCGAAATCGAAAGGCTGCGCTTCCTCGCCGTGGAAATCGTCGACGAAGCGCAAGGCGGCGAGAATGCCGATGAGGCCGAACGGCACGTTGACATAGAAGATCCAGCGCCAGGAGGCATAGGTGGTCAAGAGGCCGCCGAGCAGCGGTCCGATGACGGGACCGACGATCGCCGGCAAAGTCATGTAGGTCATGGCGGTGATCAGCCCACTGCGCGGAAAGGAGCGCAACAGGATCAGCCGACCGACCGGGGTCATCATCGCGCCGCCCAGTCCCTGCAGCGCGCGCATAGCGAGCAGCATGCCGACGCTGTCGGCCACACCGCATAGGACCGAGCCGAGGGTGAAGATGAAGAGAGCCAGGGCGAAGATTTTCCGCGCGCCGAACCGGTCGGCGAACCAGCCGCTGACCGGGATGAACACAGCCAAAGTCAGGATGTAGGTGGTGATGGCCAGATTGAGCCGGACCGGCGTTGTGTCGAGGCTTTGCGCGATGGCCGGAATGGCGGTGGTGAGGATGGTGGAATCGAGCTGTTCCATCAGGAAGGCGATGGCGACGATGGCCGGGATGATCAGCTTGAGACGCGGGTCGCGCTCGGTCGCAAAGAGATGCTGTTCCAATTGTCCGCCAGTTCCGTCGTGCAGGAAGCGATGGCCCGCTGCGGGCCATCCGCGATCAAGCCGGCGTCGATGTCGTGCGGCCCAGCCGGTCCGGACCCCCACCGCACCCGACTGATTTATGTCCCGACCGATGCGAAGCGATAGCGATTTCGACTGGCACAGAGGTCAACAAATCTTGACCCCCCCTCCGCTGGCGGCGGTGGCGAGACGCGACCGGCTGCCGCCATGAACCTCGATCACATATTCGTGTTGGCGTAACCATTCGCGCTGCGTCAGCGAACCGGAAAAGGGCGACCATGCCCCTCAACAATGGGAGTTGTTCAGATGCACTCGATAAAGTTCGCTCTTATCGCCGGCCTTGTCGGCCTCTCCGCCTCGCAGGCCTTCGCTGAAGACACGATGGGCGCCATGACGATGATGAAGGGCGGCCAGGTGACAGCGATCATGCCGGACGGTCACATGGGCACCATGATGCCGGACGCCAAGATGAGCGCCGACATGATGAAGATGGCCAAGCCGATCAAGCATTGCATGATGATGATCACCGACGCCAAGGGCAAAGCCTACATGATCGATACTTCGAGCAAGAAGGCCCAGGCCGAGTGTGAAAAAATGGCGATGTGAGGCCAGCTTCCGTCTCACCGGCTCGCCTGGCCGGTGAGACGGCGCCCGGCTTGCCGCTAGGCCGGCCGATCACCTGTCAATCTCAAGGGTATTGATCCCGGTGCTCTGGTCCGTTTCGGGCGGTGGCGGCGCGGCGCCACGGGCCCGATACGAAGGCAGGTCGGGAGCGCCTGTCGAAGCGGGGTTTGCCTCGAGCCGAGCAATCAGGCGCTTCATCTGAGCGATCTCACGAACCTGTGCGTCGATGATGCCGTCAGCCAGCTTGCGAACTTCGGGATCGCGAATGTGGGCGCGTTCGCTGGTCATGATTGCGATCGAGTGATGTGGGATCATCGCCTTCATGTAAGAAACGTCGGTGACGGTTTCCTGGCTCCTGACCAGCCATAGCGCGCCGGCAAAAACGGCAATGGCGGCTACGACAATGGCGAGGTTTGCAGTGATGCTTTTGTACATCTCCCACATGAAGCCGATCATGATGAGCGCCATCGTGCCGCCCATCAAAATGGCCATCCAGACGCGGGTCTGGCTGAAGAAGACATGATCCAGCGCATATGTGTTCAGATACATGAGCCCATACATCACGATGGTCGATACCACGGTCATTGCGACAAATCGGATGTAGCTCATGCCTCTTCTCCTCGCTAAAGGAGCAGAACTATCGGCGCGAGCGTTTGATCCGCTGTCGGCCCAGGGCTTCGCATTCGGCTCTCGACCAACTTCCCGATGCTGATCGCGCAATAGGCGGAGTCCGTTTGAGAGGACAGGTATGGCCGGCATATCCCGAAAGTACCCGATGCTGCGGCGTTCCCACGCCATGTGGGTGTCGCGCCGCGTCTGGCAGCCGCGGCTCGTCTTCTGGGCCGGCGCCATCTCGATCGGCCTGATCAGCGTCCTCTTCGCCCTGCTCGCCGACCGCGCGCAGGCCCTGTTCCATGTCATGACCGGCAATGACGGCGGCTGGCGCTTCTATCTGCCCCTGGTCGTGACGCCGCTTGGGTTCGTGCTCTGCGCCTGGCTGGCGCATTCCTTCTTTCCTGGATCGCAAGGCAGCGGCATTCCGCAGGCGATCGCGGCGCGGCATCTGCGCGACGAGGACGATCGCAGCCGCATCCTGTCGCTCAAGCTGGTGGTGGGCAAGATCGCGCTGACCATCGTCGGCCTCGCCTGCGGCGCCTCGATCGGCCGTGAAGGCCCGACGGTGCAGGTCGGCGCCTCGCTGATGCTGCAGGCGGCACGCTGGGGCGGCATGGCGCAGGCGCGCGGGCTGATCCTGGCGGGATCGGCCGCCGGCATAGCCGCCGCCTTCAACACGCCGCTTGCCGGCATCGTCTTCGCCATCGAGGAAATGGGCCGGACCTATGAGGCGCGCACCAACGGACTGGTGCTGACGGCGGTGATCCTGGCCGGCCTCGCCTCGCTCGGGCTGCTCGGCAACTACACCTATTTCGGCGTCGCCAGGGACACGGTCGCCTTCGCCTCCGACTGGCTGCTGGTGCTGGCCTGCGGCATCATCGGCGGCGGGGTCGGCGCGCTGTTCTCGCTCTCGGCGTTGCAAGTCATGCGCCGCATCCGGCGCTGGAACGCGCTGCAGCCGCTGCCGCGCGCGCTGGTCGTGGCGGCTGTCTGCGGGTTCGCCGTGGCGGTGATTGGCATTGCGTCCGGCGGGCTGACCTTCGGCACCGGCTATGCGCAGGCGCGCGGCGCGATCGAAGGCACGCCGCTGCCGGCCTTCTTCTTCGTGGAGAAATTCGCGGCCGGCCTGCTGTCGATGGTGTCGGGCATTCCGGGCGGCCTCTTTGCGCCGTCGCTGGCGGTGGGCGCGGGACTGGGCAGCACGCTCGGCCCGGTCTTCGGCACGGCCACTGGCACCGCGGCGTTGCTCGGCATGGCCGGCTATTTCGCCGGCGTCGTCCAGGCGCCGATGACGGCCTTCGTCATCATCCTCGAAATGACCGGCAACCACGACAATGTCATCGCGCTGATGTGCGCGGCGATGCTGGGCTACGGCACGGCCCGGCTCATCTCCAACGAGCCGCTCTATCACGCGCTGTCCCGCGTCTTCATCGCCGAGGCGATCCGGCGGCGCAGGGTTGCCGGGACAGAACAGCCGCTGTGAAAGCGAAGACCGGATTTGAGCTCCGGCCTGCTTGTCTAAACGCGCCAGCTATCTGGCAGACGAGATCTCGATTACAATCGGATGATCGCTGAGCAAAAGGTCGAGCGAGGTCGTGTTCGTCACCGTCCGGACAGGATCGGTGCCGACAGTCGGATCATAGATGCTTATGGAAGTCGCTGTGGCGCCAAGGCGCACCGTCACTTGGTCCTGATCGTTCAACCGTTCGTCCCAGACGACCAGTTGGAACATCCCGTCACTGCGCCGCAGGAGAAGATCATGAACCGTTGGAGGCTGGTCCGCGATTGTGTAATCCAACGTGCCGGAGGCAGTGACCGTACCCTCGTCAGCCAGAATAGTCGTTACGTTGTGAAGGTAGGTCGCGGCCTTGCGGGGTGAATAGTCGGGCCTGAAGAAACCGAACGACTGGTTGCCGGCCTCATCGGTGCGGTCCCTCAGCAGATAGACCGAAGTGTAGGCATAACCACGCTTGAACTGTGCGAAATACAAATTCAACAAATTCAAACCTTGCAACTCTTCGGTGACCGGTCCTTGGATATTGGTTCCCGTCTCGGTCGTGACGCGCGGCAGTGTTTCAAGTTGTTCCGGGGGGTAACCCCGGAACCATTTCGACCATGTCAGACCGAAGTTTCCGAATAGTCCGTCGACCCGCGAAGCATAGGTTGGGTCGGCAGCATCCCACACCTTGTTGTCGGCCGGAGAGGGCGAATGCGGGTGATAGAGGTAGTTGTGTACATTCGCGTAGTCCGCATAGCTGGTGCCGTCCGGCATCAAGGTTCCAGCGCCCTGAGGAATTGCAAGAAACTGAAGGCCAACATTGTCATTTTGCGCTCCCGGTTCCGAAATCGACCACACGGGGTACTTCGCCAGCGCCGGATCCGTCTTGACCGCGTGGTAAAGGTCTCGCTGCAATTTCGCGACCGCCCTCCACGAGTACCCGCGCCCGCCGCCTTTCTCGCCTTGATACTCAACAGGCCAGTTGTTTGGCTCGTTGTTGCCCTCAAAAGCCAGCAGCGCGTCGGCCTTCGCCAATACCTTGCCGGTTTCTATCAACCTCTTCAGGTCAGACCCACCGCTCACCAGTCCCCAACTCAGGCGGGCAGCGGTTTGCCGATGCAGTTCCAGAAAGGTCTGCATGGTCGTGGGGCCGTTGTCAGTTAACCCCTCTATTCCCGCCCTCACCCACCGGAAGCCGCAATAGCGGACCATTTCGACGGTCTTGGCCAAAGGCTGGCCCCGGTCCGGAAATGTGCTGACGACGCCGATGCTGTTCAGAAAATCCGCGGTCGGAACGGCGGCTCTTGGGTCGGCGCACGAATCCTGAGGCCAAACAGCCAGTATCAAGGCGATTGCGAGGCACTGGTGTCGGGCGCTCAAAAACGGGTTCCTTCCAGTCCGCCTGGGGGGAACATGGCTCGGCCTAGGCTTGTTCTCATCTCGCTGATCTGAGTCATACATACCGCACCACAGGAACAAAGCCTTGCTTGCCGCGACACCTGTTGCGTTATTCGTATGCAAGATCGCCGTAGGGGCCGATGCTCGTTTCATGGACGCCGATCCGCTCTTCTCATTGGTTTGACGCGCAAATTGCGTAGAAACTTTTTCACATCCTTTCTGGAATTGCCCTCAAAAGCAAAAGGCCGGGCTTGCGGCCCGGCCATCGGATTCGGACTCGGTCCCTGCCTACTTGCACTTGGCGATCGAGGCCAGCGCGGCCGATATGCCCTTCAGCGAGAAGACATAGGAGGTGGGGTTGCCGCGGCCCGACTTGGCCGACACCTTCATGTCGGTGCCGGTCTTCATGGCGGCGATCAGCACCGGCTCCTCGGCGGCGTTCTCCACCCAGGCTGACTTGCCGCGGGTGAACATCGAGAAGCTCTTCTTGTCGATGGTGACGGTGGCCTTCGAGCCTTCCTGGAAGTTGTAGCCGGCGATGAACTGCGGCTCGTAGGAGACCTGCTGTCCGGGACGCTGGCTGACGAAGAAGAACATGTCGCCATGGTCGAGCGACGGGGGCTGCTTGTCGGTCGGCACGGTCAGCACATAGCAGACCTTGCCGGCCTGCGACTGATAGCTGTAGGTGCCCCAGGCATTGTGCTGGCCGATCTTGGTCGCCTGCTGCGCCAGCGCCGGGGCCGCGAAAGCGGCCGCCAGGACCAGGCTGGAAACTATAGCAATCAATCCGCGCATCGTTCTTCCCGTATTCCAAGTGGTGCGGAGGCGGGGCCGCGTGGCGTCCTGCCGTCGCTTCATTTTGATTTAATCAGGGTTACCAAACGGTGAATTCTCCTCGAGAAAAGGAACTCACCCAAGGAAACCGCCACCATCCGCGCCGCCACCGTGGATTGAGGCTGGCGCGACGTCCCGGGCGGAGTTGGATGCCACGAAAACGGCAAGAGTTTGTCTTTTCGAACGCGCTGATTTGCGGGCTGAGCAAGCCGCCGTCAGCCCTTGTCGGCCAGCGCGTCCCTGGCGGCCTGCCTGTGGGCAGGCGTTATGTGGGCGCTGACGGCGGCGATCGCCGCGGTCAGCACCGCAAGGTCGTCAGTATAGCCGAGACCGACGACGAAATCGGGGATGAAATCGAACGGCAGGACGAAATAGCCAAGCGCACCAAGCAGCGTGGCCTTGGCGCGCAGTGGCGTGTTCTTGTCCAGGGCGCAGTAATAGGCGGCGACCACTTCGTCCATGAACGGAATCTGCCGCGCCGCCTTCTTGGCGGTGCGCCAGAATTTTTCACGGATCTCGCCTTCGCCGGCGAGTTTGTCGCCGAAGCCGAAGAAATCGAAACCGGACCCTTGCGTCATCAATCGCTCCTTGGCGGCCGCGCGCGACCCATGCGTGCTGACCCGCCGCGAAAGATGTGGTGAAAACGGGGGGCTGCTGCAAGAGTTCAGCCGAAATACCGGTTCATCCGCTTCGCCAGCTCGATATCGAGCGCCGTAACGCCGCCGGCGTCATGGGTGTTCAGCGTCACGTCGACGGTCTTGTAGACATTGGACCAATCCGGGTGATGGTCCATCTTCTCGGCCGCCAGCGCCACGCGGGTCATGAAGGCGAAGGCCTCGGAGAAATTCTTGAAGACGAAGCTGCGCTTGATCGAGGCGCCGTCGGCGGCGAGCGACCAGCCGTCGAGCTCGGCCAAAGCGGCGGCGATCGCGTCCTTGTTTAGTTTTTCTCTCGTCATGATGATTTCCCGTGCTATCTCGATCTTTGCCCTCACCATAGTGCAAGTCGCCCAAAGCTGCCTTGCGGTTTTGGGGTTCCAAATGCACAAATGGCGCATATCGCATGAGCATAAAGCCGATAAATTCCGTTCTGTTCGTCTGCCTTGGCAACATCTGCCGTTCGCCGCTGGCCGAGGGCGTGTTTCGCGCCGTCTGGGCCGAGCGTGGCCGGGGCCGCGATATGCTGCTCGATTCGGCCGGGACCGGCGGCTGGCATGCCGGCCAGGAGCCGGACCGGCGCTCGATCGCGGTGGCCGCGAAGCATGGCGTCGACATTTCAGGGCAAAGGGCGCGCAAGGTGCTGCCGGAGGATTTTTCGCGCTTCGACCTGATCCTCGGCATGGACCGGGCCAATGCGCGCGACCTCAAGGCGCTGGCGCCGCAGGCCGCGCGAGACCGCGTCCATCTCTATCTGGACTTTGCCATGGGAAGGGCCGCGGACGTGCCGGATCCCTATTATGACGGTGCCGAGGCCTTCGCCTCGGTCTACCGCATGATCCGTGAGGCGTCGGAGGCGCTGGCGAAGCGGCTCAAGGCGAGCGTTTCGCCGACCAGCGGCCAGGCTTCCTCGACGATATAAGGGCCGCCGCCGACCGAATCGCGCGACGACATCAGCACGAAGCGGCCGACACGGAAGGGCAACGCGGCGAAATTGCCGCGCGCCGAAAGATATTGCGCGACATCGAGCGGGCTTGCGTTGCGCAGGCGCGCCAGCGTCACATGCGGCGAGAATTTGCGCGGGTCGGCCGGCACGCCGAGCCGCTGGCAGATGCGGTCGATCTCGCCCTGCAGCGCCGTCAGATCCGGCGAGGCGGACACGCCGGCCCATACCGCATGCGGCTTCTTGCCGCCGAAGGCGCCGACGCCCGAGAGCGTCATCTGGAATGAGGGGCGGTGAACCCTGTCGAGGGCGTTGGCGATCTCGTCGGCGACATGACCTTCGACATCGCCGATGAAGCGCAGCGTCAGATGGTAGTTTTCGACATCGATCCAGCGCGCCCCGGGCAGCCCGCCGCGGAGCAGGGACAAGGAGAGAGCGGCGTCACGCGGAATTTCGAGGGCGGTGAAAAGACGTGGCATGTGAAGCCTCCTGTCCTCGAATCGAAACTCTCAGCCCTAGCGAATCATCGATATCAGCGCGGGGCAAGCGGTTTGTTGTCCACAATGTTTCCCCAGCGGAAAGCGTGACTTTTCGGTCTCATGACGCACCGCCATTCGCGGCAATGGCCTTCTCCACCACGGGGAGGATGCGCTCGACCATGATGTCGACCCCCTTGGGATTGGGATGAAGACCGTCTTCCAGCTGCATGTCGGCGTGGCCGGCGACGCCGTCGAGGAAGAACGGATAGAGCGGAACGCCGTATTTCTCCGCAAGCCGCGGATAGATGGCATCGAACGCCTTCTGGTAGTCGGTGCCGAGATTGGGCGCGGCGCGCATGCCGGCCAGAAGCACCGGGATCTTGCGCGCTTTCAGCTTGCCCAGCATGGCGTCGAGGTTCTTCTCGGCGATGTCGGGCGAAAGACCGCGCAGCATGTCGTTGGCGCCGAGCTCGAGGATCACCAGCCTTGTGCCGTCCGGCACCGACCAGTCGAGCCGCGCCAGCCCGCCGCTCGAGGTGTCGCCGGAGACACCGGCATTGGCCACGGTGACGTCGAGACCCTTCGCCTTCAAGGCTGCCTGCAGCCTGTCGGTGAAACCCTGGCCAGGGGCGAGACTGTAGCCCGCCATCAGACTGTCGCCGAAGCCGACGATGGCGAAGGTGGCGGCGCGCGCCGACGAAATGGCGCCGCAAAGGCCAAAGAAAAAGATGAGGGCTGCGAAAACGACGGGGGCTGCGGCAAAACGATGTTTGAATGCCATGCGGCGAGCCCCATATGACCGAAACAACCCAAGTAAGGAGACACGGGCCGTCTCCTTTTTCCACATATAGGGCGCCTTTATTGTGACAGAAGCCGTCATCGCGTTGAGGGACGTATCGCTGACGCTCGGCGAGGGCGCGTCCTCCGTCCATGTGCTGAAGGGCGTGAGCCTCGACGTGGCGGCCGGGCAAGCCACCGGCATTGTCGGCGCATCGGGCTCGGGCAAGTCGACGCTGCTGATGGTTCTTGCCGGCCTGGAACGGGTCGATTCGGGCACGGTTCGGATCGCCGGCGAGCTGATCAACGGCAAAAGCGAGGACCAGATCGCATCGTTTCGGGGGCGAAACATCGGCATCGTGTTCCAGTCCTTCCATCTCATCCCCAACATGACGGCGCTGGAGAATGTGGCGGTGCCGCTCGAGCTTGCCGGCCATGCCGATCCGTTCGGGGTGGCCGCGCGTGAGCTCGCGGCGGTCGGCTTGAGCGACCGTGTGACGCATTATCCGGGCGAGCTTTCCGGCGGCGAGCAGCAGCGCGTGGCGATCGCCCGGGCGCTGGCGCCCTCGCCGCGCCTCCTCATCGCCGACGAGCCGACCGGCAATCTCGACCAGGCAACGGGAAAGCAGATCGCCGATCTCCTCTTCGCCAAGGCGGCGGAACGCGGCATGACTTTGGTGCTGGTCACGCATGATCCGGCGCTCGCCGCGCGCTGCGCGCGCCAGGTGTCGATGCGCTCGGGGCGGATCGAGGACGCTGCTCAGCTTAAAGTGACGGCATAATCGCATGGCGGAGACCCCCTCATCCGGCCCTTCGGGCCACCTTCTCCCCGAGGGGAGAAGAGATCGCCGGGGCCGGCACCTCCCTCTTCTCCCCGCCGGGGAGAAGGTGGCCGCGAAGCGGCCGGATGAGGGGGCCTGGCTCCAGACATTGAAGCTCGCCATTCGCTTCTCGCTGCGCGAGATGCGCGGCGGCCTGTCCGGCTTCACGATCTTCCTTGCCTGCATCGCGCTGGGCGTCGCGGCGATCGGCGGCGTCAATTCGGTGGCGCAGGCGATCAGTGCCGGCGTCGCCAACCAGGGCCAGACGCTGCTCGGCGGCGATCTGCGCTTTCAGGTGAACCAGCGCAGCGCTTCGGATGCCGAGCTTGGCTTCATCAGGAGCCTCGGCGTGGTTTCGCAGACCTCCGGCATGCGCTCGATGGCGCGGTTGGAGGATGGTTCAGACCAAGCGCTCGTCGAGGCCAAGGCCGTCGACGACGCCTATCCGCTCTACGGCGCGCTGAAGACCGATCCCGCGCTGCCGAGGGAGCAATTGTTCGGCGAAAGGTCCGGTGTGTTCGGCGCCGCCGCGCCCGACCTGTTGTTCGAGCGGCTCAACGTGCATGTCGGCGACCGGCTGAAGCTCGGCAGCGCCGTTTTCGAGCTGCGCGCTAGGCTGGTCAGCGAGCCGGACGCTGTGTCGGACGGTTTCGGCTTCGCGCCGCGGCTGATGATGTCGCGCGAGGGCCTCGCCGCATCCGGCCTGGTGCAGCCCGGCAGCCTGGTCGAGAATGCCTATAAGGTAAGGCTGCCGGAAGGGACTTCCGAGGCGCGGATCAAGGAAATCCAGGCTAAAGCCGCGAAGGATTTCCCGCAGGCCGGCTGGTCGATCCGCACGCGCAGCAAGGCGGCGCCGGCGCTGTCGGCCAATATCGAGCGCTTCTCGCAATTCCTGACGCTGGTCGGGCTGACAGCGCTGGTGGTCGGCGGCGTCGGCGTGGCGAATGCCGTGCGCGCCTATCTCGACGGCAAGCGCGGCGTCATCGCAACCTTCAAGAGCCTGGGCGCCTCGGGCGGCTTCGTCTTCACCGTCTATCTCGTGCAGATCCTTTTGATCGCCGGCCTCGGCATTGTGCTCGGGCTGATCCTCGGCGCCGCGATGCCGTTCGTGGCGAGTGCGCTCCTGCAATCGGTCATTCCGGTACCGGCACAAGGCGGCTTCTATCCTGGCGCGCTTGCCATGGCTGCGCTGTTCGGCCTGCTGGTGACACTGGCCTTCGCGCTCCTGCCGCTCGGCCGCGCCCGCGACGTGCCGGCGACGGCGCTGTTCCGCGAGATGGGGTTCGAGAGCCGCGGCCTGCCGCGCCTGCCCTATGCCGGTGCGGCGCTGGCGATCGTGGTCGCGCTGGCGGCGCTGGCGATCCTCTCGGCCAATGACTATCGCATCGCCTCGATCTTCGTCGGCGCCACGGTCTTTGCCTTCCTGGTGCTGCGGCTGGTGGCGATGCTGGTGCAATGGGCGGCCAGGAAAAGCCCGCGCGTACGCTCGGTCTCATTGAGGCTGGCGCTGGGCAACATCCACCGGCCCGGCGCGCTGACGCCCTCGGTGGTGCTGTCGCTCGGGCTCGGGCTGACGCTGCTGGTGACGCTGGCGCTGATCGACGGGAATCTCAGGCGGCAGATCTCCGGCAGCCTGCCGGAGCGGGCGCCGAACTTCTTCTTCGTCGACATCCAGAGCAGCGATGTCGACGCCTTCGCCAACCTCGTCGGCAAGGAGTCGCCGCGTGGAACGCTGGTCAAGGTGCCGATGCTGCGCGGCCGCATCATGGCGCTCAACGGCGTCGACGTCGACAAGGTGAAGATCCCGGCCGACGGCGCCTGGGTGCTGCGCGGCGACCGCGGCCTGACTTACGACGCCAGGCAGCCGGAGAACGCGACGCTGACCGAAGGTACCTGGTGGCCGCAGGATTATTCCGGCGAGCCGCTGGTGTCGTTCTCGGCCGAGGAGGGCAAGGCGATCGGGCTGAAGCTCGGTGACAGCGTCACCGTCAATGTGCTGGGGCGCAACGTCACGGCGAAGATCGCCAATTTCCGGCAGGTGCAGTGGGAGACGATGGGCATCAACTTCGTCATGGTGTTCTCGCCAAACGCCTTTGCCGGGGCGCCGCATGGCTGGCTGGCGACGCTGACCGACAAACAAGCCTCCACGGCCGACGACGCAAGGCTGCTCAACGCCGTCACCCGCGCCTTCCCGGCGGTGACGACGGTGCGCGTCAAGGACGCGCTCGACATCGTCAACCGGCTGGTCGCGCAACTGGGGACGGCGATCCGCGCCGCCGCCGGCGTGGCGCTGATCGCCTCGGTGCTGGTGCTCTCGGGCGCCTTGGCCGCCGGCAACCGGGCGCGAATCCATGACGCCGTGGTGCTGAAGACGCTTGGCGCGACGCGGCGGACGCTGATTGCCGCCTTCTCGCTCGAATATGTGCTGATCGGCCTTGCGACGGCGCTGTTCGCGCTGGCCGCCGGCGGCGTCGCCGCCTGGTTCGTGGTCGCGCATATCATGACGCTGCCGTCGCATTTCATGCCGGAGGTGGCGGTGGCGACGATCCTGGTCTCGCTGACGGTCACCGTCGGCATCGGCCTTGCCGGCACCTGGCGAGTGCTCGGCCACAAGGCGGCGCCTGTGCTGCGCAACCTCTGACCGAGCGGGGTCTCCAAGTCCGGCCCGATTAAATCTTTGTAAGAATGCCCGGCGGAAGGCCCAAAAACCGGCCTTTCGCACTCTCACAAAGCGTTACGACCCGTTACCGTCTTGTTCTTGACGTCAAGAACCATCATATTTCGCAACAGGCATGCTGGAGCCCCGCCAGCGGCGCCTGGTCCAGGGATCGATCCAAGCGGACCTGTCACCGGACGGGGCAGAAGCAACAGAGGATTTCCAATGGCTGATCCCATTCGCAACTACCAGACGGGCGCTGCCTCCGGCGCGCGCGTCGATATCGATCAGGGCCTGCGCGCCTATATGATCAAGGTCTACAACCTCATGGGGCTTGGCCTGCTCATTACCGGCCTTGCCGCCTGGGGCGCATTCCAACTGGCCGTCACCGGCGACGGCCAGCTCACTGGTTTCGGCCAGCTCATTTACGCCAGCGCGTTCCGCTGGGTTGTCATCCTGGCGCCGCTCGCCGCGGTGATGTTCCTGTCGTTCCGCATCCAGTCGATGAGCGTGGCGGCGGCGCAGACCACGTTCTGGGTCTATGCCGGCCTTGTCGGTCTGTCGCTGTCGACGATCTTCCTCGTCTACACCGGCACCAGCATCACCCAGACCTTCTTCGCCACGGCCGCGGCCTTCGGCGGCCTGTCGCTCTACGGCTACACGACCAGGCGCGACCTGTCGGCGTTCGGCTCGTTCCTGATCATGGGCGTGATCGGCCTGCTGATCGCGATGCTGATCAACATCTTCCTGCAGTCGTCGGCGCTCGCTTTCGCCATCTCGGCGATCGGCGTGCTGGTCTTCGCCGGCCTTACCGCCTACGACACGCAGCGGATCAAGGAGATGTATTTCGAGGGTGATGTCGCCGACGTCGCCGGCCGCAAGGCGATCATGGGCGCGCTGCAGCTCTATCTCGACTTCATCAACCTGTTCATGTTCCTGCTGCAGTTCATGGGCGACCGCCGCTAAGACGTAACCCGGTCTCACTGGACCATTGAGTTGCGAAAGGGCGGCCCAACGGCCGCCCTTTCCTTTTTTGCATGCCTTTGCTGTTATCGAGGCAGGAAAACAAACTGCATAGATTATGAGCAATATTGCGATCAGGGCCGCGACTGCGGCCGACCTTGACCGGATCACTGAAATCTATGCCGATGCGGTCGTCCACGGCACGGCGAGCTACGAGCTGGAGCCGCCCAGCCGCGCTGAAATGGGCAACCGATTCGACACTCTGGCGGCTGGCGGCTTCCCCTATCTGGTGGCGGAAAAGGGCGGCGCCGTGCTCGGCTACGCCTATGCCGGACCGTTCCGGCCGCGCCCCGCCTACCGATTCGTCATCGAGGATTCGGTCTATGTCGCGCCCGAGGCCAAGGGGCAGGGCGTGGGCTCGCTGCTGATGCGGGCGCTGATCGAAACGGCGCGCGCGGCGGGCTTCCGCCAGATCATCGCGGTCATCGGCGACGGCCATGCCGACAGCGCTTCGGTGCGGCTGCACGACAAGCTCGGTTTCCGCCATTCGGGGCGGTTGGAAGGATCAGGCTACAAGCACGGGCGCTGGCTGGACACGGTGTTCATGCAGCTGTCGCTGAATGGCGGCGCAGAGCTGCCACCGGATCCTGATTCGCTGCCGGAGCGGAGGTTCCGGGCTCAAGGGGGACTGAAGAACTGAGGAATTAGAACTAGAGGACGACGACTGCCGCACCGGTGCGCCAAGCACCCTTTTCCTCAGTTCTTCAATTCTTCAGTTCCTCAATTCCTCTTTTCCCTTAAGCCTCGACGACCTTCAGCTTGGCATCGAAGACCCCAAGCACGCGGCCAAGTTCCTGGCCGCGTTTGAGGATGCGGCCGCCGGCCGCGATGACGGCGAATGCGCCCTGCCGGCGCGCCAGTTTCGGGTCCTTGACGATCTGGAACAGCGGCACTTCGCTGGCCCGGCGGAAGACGGAAAAGACAGCGCGATCAGCGAGATGGTCGATGGCATAGTCGCGCCACTCATTGGCCGCCACCATGCGCCCATAGAGCCTCAGGATCTGATCAAGCTCGCGCCGGTCGAATCGCACCGGCTGGTCGAGGCGTGCGCTACGCGCCTCGTGCAACGGGATCAATATTCCGGATGCTTCCCCATCCTCCGTCCCGCCGCTGTGATCGGTCATGCCTCGATCCTTCGATTGAATCATGCGCCGGCCAAGGTTCGCGCTTTCAGGTTCAAATTGCAAGGGCCGGGCAGGCATGCGCAGGGTCGTGCGCTTTCCCAAACGTCCAGTCACGTTTGCGAAACACATGTTGGAATTGGTGATACTCTGCCACATTCTTGCCACAAATAATCCGCGCTCATGCCCCAATCTCCGACGAGTTTACCGGCGTTGCCTGAGACGGTTCGGTCCGGCACCGGCTCGTAAACCCCAAGCCCCCCGCCCACGGGTCAGCGTCGGATCGAACCAACCTCGGTTTTTCCTTGGAAAAATCAGGTGCGACGATCCCAAAACCTGAATGACCGGCGTCAGAAGCAAGCTGACGCCGGTTTTTTATTTTTCCGGCGCGGCTTTCCTTTCTCCCCTCGTGGAAGAAGGTGGCCGCCAAGCGGCCGGATGAGGTGTGCTGGAAGGAGTGAGGCTCGGGCGATTTGGCACGACAAGACGCTGGTCGCGAACGTCGTCGCCAAGCTGGAGCACCCCTCATCCGTCTCGGCGCTGCGCGCCGATCCACCCCCGGCCGGGTCCCCGCTGCTCCGCAGCGTCCCGGCGTTCGCCGGCCTTTCATCGTGCCGCCGGCACGATGAATTCCCTTCGCGAACCGGCTGCTCACTCCACAAGGGGAGAAGGGGTATTCACGGCTTGTGGATGAAGGCAGCGCCGAGGATCGGGCCGGGCATGCCGTCCTTGCCGACCGACTGCAGCAGCACCGCGCAGCCGCCCTTCTTGGCGATCTCGGTCATCGGCAATTCGTAACGCTGGGCCTTGCCGTGCCACATGCCGGCGGTCTGGATGTCGGAAACGGCGTTCCAGTAGGTCAGGCTGCGGCCGCTGTTCTCGCCCTGGCCAATCTTCACCATCTGCGGCGGATCGAAATAGACGATCACCACATGGGCATCCGCCGGGCCGTTGCCGGCATCGCCCGCGTCGATCATGACGCGGTCGCTGGTGCGGCTCACCTTGATGGCGACCCGCATGCCTTCGCCGGTCCTGTCCATCCGGGCCAAGGCGCCGTCGACATCCTTGCGGCTGGCGCCGTTGACGTGGCTGCGGCCATTGATGACGGCCTGTGGCGTGTAGACCGAGCGGCTGCCGAAGGCGCGCATATAGTCATATTGCCGCTCGGTGTTCTCCTTGGTGCTCAGCGTGTCCTGCCAGCCGAGATAGTCCCAGTAATTGACGTGGTAGGCGAGCGCGATGATGTTGTCCTTGCCGGCGAGCTCGGCGAAGAACTCGTCCGCCGGCGGACAGGAACTGCAGCCCTGGCTGGTGAACAATTCGACCACGCCCAAGGGCCTGGCGATTTGGGGCTTGTCGGTCTGGGACTTGTCGGTCGCGGCCTTCTCAGGCTCGGCTGCCAGGGCCACGCCGCCCAACGCCGTAAGGGCCAGCGCTGCTGCCGCAAGCCGCAATCGTCCTCGAAATGCCATGACTTTTCCAATTCCCGCCGGTGACGCCGGCTTTGTTCTGATTGCTAAAATATGTGGCAGAAGCGGCGGTCAACGGGAAGTCACGTTGCGGTGAAATTTTTGCTGTTTCAGCCGCAGGTAAGGGCGCAATAGGAGAGCGCTTGCATTTCAAGGCGCGGTTCGATTCGCGAGCAGCATCCTCACCATGTGGCAAACTCTCCTGACCCCTGTCGATCTTTATTGCGAACGGACGGGATCAGGACTTTGGGCGGAGCCAGCTAATGCTTTGACCAACCTGGCTTTCATTGCGGCGGGACTGTCGGGCGTCCGGCAAGTGCGGCGATACAGGACCGGCAGCTTCGCCGAGGTGCTGGCCTGGTGGGTGGTCGCGATCGGCATCGGCTCGGCGACGGCGAGGTTCGGGAAGATGAGGGGAGTAGGGCAGTAGGGCAGTAGGGCAGTAGGGGGAAGAGGATCGGGTAGCGGGTACTTTCCCTACTGCCCCATTCCCTTACTCCCCTTCTCCCTGGCTGCTGCTAAGCAGCCAAATCCCGCAGCACGTACTGCAAGATGCCGCCGTTCTTGAAGTAGTCGAGCTCATCCAGCGTATCGATGCGGCAGATGATCGGCACGTTCTTCACCGTGCCGTCGCCATAGGTCACCTTGGCGACCATCTTCTGGCGCGGCTTGATCGCGTCCAGGCCGTCGATCTCGACCAGCTCGTCGCCCTTCAGATTGAGCGAAGCCCATGAGGTGCCTTCCTCGAAGACGAAGGGGATGACGCCCATGCCGACCAGGTTCGAGCGGTGGATGCGCTCGAAGGACTGGGCGATGACCGCGCGGACACCGAGGAGGTTCGTTCCCTTGGCCGCCCAGTCGCGCGAGGAGCCGTTGCCGTATTCGACGCCGGCGAAGATCACCAGCGGCACGCCGTCCTTCTTGTACTCCATGGCGGCGTCGTAGATCGACATCTCCTCCTTGGAAGGATAGTGGATCGTGTAGCCGCCCTCGCGGCCGTTCTCGCCAAGCATGTGGTTGCGGATGCGGATGTTGGCGAAGGTGCCGCGCATCATCACCTCGTGGTTGCCGCGCCGCGTGCCGTACTGGTTGAAATCGGCGACGCCGACGCCATGCTCGGTGAGATACTTGCCGGCCGGCGAGGCGGCCTTGATCGAACCCGCCGGCGAGATGTGGTCGGTGGTGATCTTGTCGCCGAAGAGGCCGAGCACGCGCGCGCCCTTGATGTCGCCGACCTTGCCGAAGGCGCGGCCCATGCCGGCGAAATAGGGCGGGTTCTGCACATAGGTCGAGTGATCGTCCCAGGCATAGGTCTGGCCTTCCGGCGCCTTGACCTTCTGCCAGTAGGCGTCGCCCTTGAAGACGTCGGCATATTTGCGAGCGAACAGCTCGCGGGTGACGTTCTTCTCGATGAACTCCTGGATCTCGGCCGAGGTCGGCCAGATGTCCTTGAGATAGACCGGCTTGCCGTCGCTGCCCTCGCCGAGCGGCTCGGTGGTCAAGTCCTTGGTCACCGTGCCGGCCAGCGCATGCGCCACCACCAGCGGCGGCGAGGCAAGGTAGTTCGCCTGCACATCCGGCGAGACGCGGCCTTCGAAGTTGCGGTTGCCGGACAAGACCGCGGCGGCGATCAAGCCCTTGTCGTTGATGGTCTTGGAAATCGGCGCCGGCAGCGGGCCGGAATTGCCGATGCAGGTGGTGCAGCCGAAGCCGACCAGGTTGAAGCCGATCTGGTCGAGCTCCTTCTGCAGGCCGGATTTTTCCAGATATTCGGCGACCACCTGGCTGCCGGGGGCGAGCGAGGTTTTCACCCACGGCTTCTGCTTCAGGCCGCGCCGGTTGGCGTTTCGGGCCAAGAGGCCGGCGCCGATCAGCACGCTCGGGTTCGAGGTGTTGGTGCAGGATGTGATGGCGGCGATGACGACGTCGCCATGGCCAAGATCGTGGCCGGTGCCTTCGACGGCATAGCGCTTCGAGATCTCGGCGGCCTTCTTGTATTCGGTCTCCATCGCCTTGGCGAAGCCGGCCGGAACGTCCTGCAGGGCGACGCGGCCCTCGGGGCGCTTCGGCCCGGCCATCGACGGCACGACGTCGCCGAGGTCGAGTTCGAGCAGGTCGGTGAAGACCGGATCGGCGGAGCCGGCGTCACGCCACATGCCTTGCGCCTTCGAATAGGCCTCGACAAGCGCGATGCGGCTTTCCTCGCGACCGGACATGGTGAGGTAGCGGATGGTTTCCGAATCGACCGGGAAGAAGCCGCAGGTCGCGCCATATTCCGGCGCCATGTTGCCGATGGTGGCGCGGTCGGCCAGCGTCATGTTGGAGAGGCCGGGGCCGAAGAACTCGACGAACTTGCCGACGACGCCTTTCTTGCGCAGCATCTGGGTGACGGTGAGCACGAGGTCGGTGGCGGTGACGCCTTCCTTGAGCCTGCCGGTGAGGCGGAAGCCGATGACCTCGGGCAAAAGCATGGAGACGGGCTGGCCGAGCATCGCGGCCTCGGCCTCGATGCCGCCGACGCCCCAGCCGAGCACGCCGAGGCCGTTGATCATGGTGGTGTGCGAATCGGTGCCGACGCAGGTGTCGGGATAGGCGACCGTCTCGCCATCCTCGCTGTTGGTCCACACCACCTGTCCCAGATATTCGAGATTGACCTGGTGGCAGATGCCGGTGCCGGGCGGCACGACGCGGAAGTTGCGGAAGGCCTGCTGGCCCCATTTCAGGAACTTATAGCGCTCCTCGTTGCGCTCATATTCGAGCTCGACATTGCGGGCGAAGGCCATCGGCGTGCCGAACTCGTCGACGATGACGGAATGGTCGATGACGAGGTCGACCGGCACCAGCGGGTTGATCTTTTCCGGATCGCCGCCGAGCGCCTTGATGCCGTCGCGCATGGCGGCGAGGTCGACCACCGCCGGAACGCCGGTGAAATCCTGCATCAGCACGCGGGCCGGGCGATAGGCGATCTCGACGCCGGCGGTGCCCTTGTCGGTCAGCCAGGCGGCAACCGCCTGGATCGATTCCTTGGTGACGGAGCGGCCGTCTTCGTTGCGGAGCAGGTTCTCCAGCAGCACCTTCATAGAATAGGGCAGCTGGGCGATGCCGGTGAGGCCATTCTTCTCGGCCTCAACGAGGTCGAAATAGACATAGTCCGCACCACCCGCGGTCAGGGTGCGGCGGCAATTGAAACTGTCGAGGGATTTTGACACGTGCGATCCGTCCTTGTCTGTTCAGCCCTGAAAGGGAACGGACGCCGATGGCATGCAATCACGCGCAAAGGTGCGGGTACGGCCATTTCCGCTGTCCGCTCCCAAGCAACCCGAGCCGTTCAAGGCGGCGCGTGCGCTGGTTCGGCGCTAATTCTGTTCCCGCGCCGACCGCTGGCACGAATGAACCGCATATAGAGAATTTCCTGGAATAGTTCTAGACAGACAAAAGGCAAATTTGTGCGATGCGGCGACGGCCGCGAAACGGTGCTTTCGGAACGGGCAATGATGCGGCTGATCGCCGAAAATCTGGGCGGCGAGCGCGGCGGCGAGGCGGTTTTTTCCGGCATCGGCTTTGCGCTCGACAAGGGCGAAGCGCTCATCGTCACCGGGCCGAACGGCTCGGGCAAATCGACCCTGTTGAGGGTAGTCGCCGGGCTGCTGCCGGTTACCGCGGGCAAGGTGCTGGTCGAAGGCGGCGGCGAGGCTTTCCCGACGGTCGCCTCCGCCTCGCATTATCTCGGCCATCTCAACGCGATGAAGACGGCGCTCAGCGTCGAGGAGAATCTCGGCTTCTGGCGCGCCTTCCAGGGCGAACCGGCGTTGAGCGTCGAAGAGGCGCTGGAGACAGTGGCGCTCGGCGGACTCGGGCATCTGCCATTCGGCTATCTGTCGACCGGGCAAAGGCGACGGGTGTCGATCGCCAAGCTTCTGGTCAGCCATAGACCGTTATGGCTGCTGGATGAGCCGACGGCGGGGCTGGACAAGGCTTCGGAGGAGCGGTTTGCGGGGCTGATGCGAGGCCATCTGGAGGGTGGAGGGATTGTGGTGGCGGCGACGCATTTGCCGCTGGGGCTGGAAGGGGCGAAGGAATTGAGGATGGGGCAGGTTCTTTGATGTCGGTGCTCTACGGCGCCCCCCTCTGGCCTGCCGGCCATCTCCCCCACTTGGGGGGAGATCAGACGTCGCCGACGATTTCGCCAACGTCGAACGTTGGAAGAATGAACGGGGCGCTGAAACAGCCAATCTCCCCCCTTGTGGGGGAGATGCCCGGCAGGGCAGAGGGGGGCGCGAAGGAACGCAAACCCTGCAAAGGGATCACGACGTAATGTGGGCCCTCTTGCTCCGCGACATCCGCCTTTCCATCCGCGCCGGCGGCGGGGCGCTGGTCGGCGTCATCTTCTTCCTCGCCGTGATCGTCACCATACCGTTCGGCGTCGGTCCCGACCTCAACCTTCTGTCGCGCATCGGCCCGGCGATTCTTTGGATCGCGGCGCTGCTGGCCTGCCTGCTCGGGCTCGACCGGCTGTTCCAGGCCGACCGCGAGGACGGCTCTCTCGATCTTCTTGTCCTCAACGGCGACCGGCACACGCTGGCGCTGACGGTGCTGACGAAATGCCTGGCGCATTGGGCGGGCAGCGTGTTGCCGCTGGTAGTCGCCGCTCCCTTGCTCGGCCTGTTCATGAACATGGAGCCGCTGGGCATCGGCGCCACGGCGCTGACGCTGCTCATCGGCACGCCGGCCATCACCTTCATCGGCGCGGCAGGTGCGGCGGTAGCGGTGGCGCTGCCGCGCGGCGGGCTGCTGATTTCGGTGCTGGTGCTGCCGCTCACCATTCCGGTGCTGATCTTCGGCGTTTCGGCAAGCTATGGCGCCGTCGCCGATCCGGCCCCGTTCCTGCAGCCCTTCCTCATTCTTGCCGCGCTGACATTGTTTCTTGCGGTGGTCGGGCCCCTGGCGGCGGCGCTGGCGTTGCGGCATGGGACGGATTAGGGTCTATTGAGATTCAGGTGATGCCGGCCTGCAAATGGCGGCTTCCTGCGCTTCCGGTGCTCACGTACTTTAGGTACGCTCCGCTCCGGTTCTCGGAATCCACCATTTTCGGCTCGGCCTGACCTGAATCTCAACAGACCCGGGGCGACAAAGACGTCTCCTCACTGCGGCACCTCGGCAAATTGCGGACCGGCCGGCGCGAGGTTATGGGAAGCTATGATCGGAACGATTGGCATGGCGGAGAATGGGGAGCGGCTGACATGAGCACGCACGCCCTGTTCGTCACTGCCGCCTATGCGATCACGGCCGTCGTGCTCGCCGCGCTGATCGGCTGGATCCTGCTCGACCAGCGGGCGCGGAAGCGCGAGCTCGCGGCGTTGGAAGCGGCCGGTGTGCGTCGGCGTTCGGACAAGGCCGTCAAGCCATGAGCACCGGGACCGAAGCTCCAGCGCAGCGCCG
Organism: Mesorhizobium sp. ORS 3359; assembly: GCA_000824845.1. Classification (GTDB taxonomy): domain Bacteria; phylum Pseudomonadota; class Alphaproteobacteria; order Rhizobiales; family Rhizobiaceae; genus Mesorhizobium. The sequence goes on from CCNC01000154.1 coordinate 45,574, forward strand.
CCGCCTGTTCGTGCTTTTGCCGCTGCTGGTGTTCCTGGGACTGGCGGGGCTGTTCCTGTCGCAGCTTCTGTCAGGCCGCGATGTCGCCGAGATCCCCTCGGCGCTGATCGGCCTGCCGGCGCCGCAGACCAGCCTGCCGCCGCTGGAAGGGGTGAACCTGCCGGGGCTCAATTCCAAAAGTTTTGCCGGTAGGGTGACGCTCGTCAACGTGTTCGCGTCCTGGTGCGCGCCGTGCCGCGAGGAGCATCCGGTGCTGCTCGGCCTGTCGCAGGACAAGCGCTTCACGCTTGCGGCGCTGAACTACAAGGACCAGCCGGAAAACGCCCGCCGCTTCCTTGGCGATCTCGGCAATCCCTATCAGGCGATCGGCGTCGACCCGGCCGGACGCGCGGCGATCGACTGGGGTGTCTATGGCGTGCCGGAAACCTTCGTCATCGGCAAGGACGGCAAGATCGCCTACAAGCATGTCGGGCCGCTGACGCCCGACTCCGTGAGGACGTTATTGCTGCCGCAGATCGAGAAAGCGTTGGCGGCGTCGGGTTGACGCCCCCTCATCCGGCCGCTTCGCGGCCACCTTCTCCCCGAGGGGAGAAGAGGTTGGCGCCGGCGCTTACTTGCTCCTCTCCCCTCGGGGAGAGGTCGGATTGCCCCGAATTGCCCTTCGCAATTCGGTTGGCGATCCGGGTAAGGGCCTGCCGTTTAGCCGTAGATCTGCTTGTGGATCTGGTAGAGCATTTCCGAGCGGTCGGCGCGCAGATCGGCGAGATCGCGGCCGGACAGATTCTCGATTTCGGCAACGAGGCGGTTGTACTGGCGGCGCTTCGCGATGCTGGCGCGAGCGCGGGAGACAAGATTGTCGAACATGACAGGGTTCCTTTCATGCCGCACTGGTGCGGCCGGTTGTTCCTCCCTGACAATTGCGAGCATGACATAGGAATGGTGCGTTGCAAAAGAAAGATGTTGCAATGCACCATTGCAACCAGCGCATAGCCGGTTAACCGCGGGCTAACGGGTCCCTGCATCCGGCAAGGCCGTCCGTGGCGCGCGCATCACGCAGTTCTCATCCGTTTTGTCATACAAATTACAACCTGCCGTCTTGCCAGAATGGCTGCGGGCTGGCTTGATCCGCCCGTCACCTGATGCCGGGAGGAAACGCATGGCGGCCGCTGACTATCACGAAATTCTCGATCCGCGCTTCGCGCGCCTGTTCAACGGCAGCGCGCAGGTGGAAAAGCTGTTCACCGGATGCCGCTGGGCGGAAGGGCCGGCCTGGTTCGCGGCCGGCCGCTATGTCGTCTGGTCCGACATCCCGAACAACCGCATGCTGCGCTATGACGAGACCGATGGCAGCGTCAGCGTGTTCCGCCAGCCCTCCGGCAATTCCAACGGCAACACAGTCGACCGGCAGGGCCGGCTGGTGACCTGCGAGCATTCCGGCCGCCGCGTCAGCCGCACGGAATTCGACGGCTCGATCACCACCATCGCCGACAAGTGGAAGGGCAAGCGGCTGAACTCGCCCAACGACGTTGTGGTGCGCTCCGACGGCTCGATCTGGTTCACCGATCCGAGCTACGGCATCGACACCGACTATGAAGGCGACAAGGCGGAAAGCGAGATCGGCGCCTGCAATGTCTATCGCGTCGACCCGGAGACGGGCGATGTCGAGGCCGTCATCACCGACATGGTGCGGCCGAACGGGCTCGCCTTCTCGCTGGACGAAAGCCTGCTCTATGTCGCCGACACCGGCCGCACGCATGGCGAGAAGAACCCGGCGCATATACGTGTCTTCAACGTGGGCAAGCATGGCAAGAAGGTTTCGGGCGGCAAGGTCTTCGCCGACTGCACCGCCGGCCTGTTCGACGGGTTCCGGCTCGATTCCGACGGTCGCATTTGGACAAGCGCTGCGGACGGAATCCATTGCTACGACCCGGACGGCACGCTGATCGGCAAGGTCAAGGTGCCGGAAGTGACCGCCAACTGCGTGTTCGGCGGCAACAAGCTGAACTGCCTCTACATCGCCGGCACCACCTCGCTCTATGTGGTGCGGCTGATGGTGAACGGGGCGAAGACCTTTTGAAGCGCGACTGTTTGGAAATTCTACTCCGACGGCCATCTGCTGGCGTTTTCTGCGCTTCCGGTGCTCACGGACCAAATGTCCGCTCCGCTCCGGTTCTCGAAACCACCACCATATGACTCGCCGGAGCGAATTTCGAAACAGTCTCGGCCGTGCAAGCAACTGAAGGGGAGGGAGCAAAAATGCCATTCGTCAACATCCGCATCGTCAAGGAAGTGATCGCCGCCGATCCGGCCGGCAAGAAGGCTGACATCGCCAAGAAGGTGACGTCGGCCATCATGGAGGCCACCGGGCTTGGCAACAACGATGTCTGGGTGGTGTTCGAGGAGGTCAACGCCCGCGACTGGTATGTCGGCAAGACCGATGTCGAGACGCTGCGGAAGGGGTAGGGGCTCTTCCAGGGCCTAGAAAGTTGCGAGGGTCGGCGGGACAGCGCCCCCC
>CCNC01000155.1 GCA_000824845.1 Mesorhizobium sp. ORS 3359
GGGGGAGATCAGATGTCGCCTCGGCTTTCGCCAACCGTCGACGTTGCACGAAGCGCGCCGGCGCCGAAACTGCCAATCTCCCCCCTCGTGGGGAGATGTCCGGCAGGACAGAGGGGGGCGCGAAGGATCGCAAGCTAAGCAGGTCAGCGCTTAATGTGATCGAATAAACCCCACGAAACCCTGCACCGCCTCACGCATCGCCTGGCGATTCGCGCCCTCCGCCAGGATCGCCTCCATCTCCGCTGGCTTCTTGCCCAGCAGCGTGATTTCCAGCGCCGTCTCCTCATACAGCGCAAACGACATCGTCCGCATGACCTCGGCAAGCGCCGCGCGCGCGTAGAGCGAGCGGGGCGAGGCATGGACCAGCATCGCCGGCTTGCCTACCGCAGCGTCGCGTGAGACCAGCCAGTCGAGCGCGTTCTTCATGCCGCCGGGCACGCCATGCGCGTATTCCGGGCACGAGACGATGACGCCGTCGGCGCGGGTGATTATCTCGATCAGGCGCGCCGCTTCGGGCGGCGTGCGCTCGCCTTCATCGTCGGGATTGAAGATCGGCAGGCGGCCAAGACCGTCATAAACCTGGACGCGGCAATCCGCGGGCGCGTTGGCGGCCAATGCGGCAACCATGGCCGAATTGGTCGATGCGGCGCGCAGGCTGCCGGATATGGCTATGATGTTCAGCAACGGTGAGGAAGGCCGGTTCGGACGAATCGTGTCCGGCAAGCCTACCACATGGTCTGACGGTAATCGTCGTCCAGCTCGCGGTCGATCTCGCCGGCGCTTTCGCTGAGCGCCAGCTGATCGCGGATGATCTGACCGAGCGTGGGCAGCGTCGCCCGGTCGTACCAGGTTTCCGGCTTTCAAAGATCTGAGCGCATGAAGGCCTTGGCGCAGTGCATGTAGGCGGCCTTGACCGTCACCACGATCACGCTCTGCGGCTCCTTGTCGTCGACCGCCAGCCGCTCTCGCAGGCCGGGATCGACGGTGATGCGGGCGTCGCCATTGACGCGCAGCGTCTCGTTCATGCCGGGGATCAGGAAGAGCAGCCCGACCGACGGGTTGCGGATGATGTTTTCCAGCGTGTCCAGCCGGTTGTTGCCGGGACGGTCGGGGATGGCGATGGTGTTGTTGTCGAGGATGGCGGTGAAGCCGGGCTTGTCGCCCTTGGGCGTCACATCCGCATTGCCGGCGCCGTCGGAGGATCCGATCAGCACGAAGGGGCTCTTGCCGATGAAGGAGCGGCAATGGCCGTCGAGGCTTTTCAGTTCCTTTCGGATCGAGCCGTCGGTCGGCCGGGGCGTTTTGTAGATCGTCCTCAGCTCGTCATGCGTGGTGAGGAATTCCATGTCGCCCCCCTTATTCTGGCGCAATTCCGGACGGAAAACCGCGTCACACTTTTCCTGGAATTGCTTTAGTTCCCGGCATTCTCTTCCTTGGCTTTTTCCTCAAGCGAGTGGCGCATGATCAGCGGCATCTGGCTGAAGGTGAACAGCAAGGTGATCGGGATCGTGCCCCAGACCTTGAAATATAGCCAGGTCGCCTCGGAGAAGTTGCGCCACATCACCTCGTTGAGCACGGCCAGAAAGAGGAAGAAAAGGCCCCAGCGGAAAGTCAGCTTGCGCCAGCCCTCGGCATCGAGCTGAAAGGCGGAATCGAAGACGTAGCCGAGCAGCGAGCGGCCGAACAGCAGCCCGCCGAGCAGGGTTACGCCGAACAGCGAGTTGATGATCGTCGGCTTCATGAAAGCGAAGGTCTTGTCCTGCAGATAAAGCGCCAGCGCGCCGAAGACGAAGACGACGATCGCCGAGACCAGCGGCATCAGGGGCAGGCTGCGCGTCAGCAGCCAGGAGACGCCGAGCGAAAGCGCGGTCGCGACCATGAAGAAGGCCGTGGCGATCAGGATCGGCTCGCCGAGATGGGCAAGCACCGGGAATTTCTCGGCCAGCCACTCGCCGCGGATGGTGGTGAAGAAGAACACCAGGCCCGGCCCAAGCTCGAGCAGGAATTTCAGGCCGGGGTTCATCGGCTTGCGGCGTGGATCGGACGGGTCGCGTTCGAGGATGTTCATAAAGTTCCTTCTTGCGCATGATCTGGCCGAAAAACGGGCGGCCTTCCAAGATCACGCCTTTGTTCAGGCGACGCCGGCGATCGCCCTGGCAAATTCGCTGGCCGAAAACGGTTCGAGGTCGTCGACCTGCTCGCCGACACCGATGAAATAGACCGGCAGCCGGTGCTTGGCGGCGATCGCCACCAGAATACCGCCGCGCGCCGTGCCGTCCAGCTTGGTCATCACCAGCCCGTTGACGCCCGCGACGTTGCGGAAGATCTCGACCTGGTTCAGCGCATTCTGGCCGGTGGTGGCGTCGACCGTCTGCAGCACCGTGTGCGGCGCCTCCGGATCGAGTTTTCCGAGCACGCGCACGATCTTCTCCAACTCGGCCATCAGCTCGGTCTTGTTCTGCAGCCGGCCGGCCGTGTCGATGATCAGAACGTCGGAGCCGGCCTCCTTGGCCTTCTCGAAGGCGTCATAGGCGAGGCCCGCGGCGTCGGCGCCGAGCTTGGTGGCGATGACGGGCGATTTCGTGCGTTCGCCCCAGATCTTCAGCTGCTCGATCGCGGCGGCGCGGAACGTGTCGCCGGCGGCCAGCATCACCTTGAGGCCGCCATCGGTGAGCTTGGCGGCCAATTTGCCGATCGTGGTGGTCTTGCCGGTGCCGTTGACGCCGACGACCAGGATGACATGCGGCTTGTGGCTGAGATCGAGCTCGAGCGGTTTTGCCACCGGCGTCAGCACCTTCTCCACCTCCGCCGCCATCACGGCGCGGACCTCGGAATCGGAAACGTCGCGGCCATAGCGGCTGGAGGCGAGCGAGTCCGTGACGCGCAGCGCCGTCTCCACGCCGAGATCGGCGCGGATCAGCACGTCCTCCAGGTCCTGCAGCGTGTCCTCGTCCAGCTTTCGCTTGGTGAAGACGCCGGCAATGTTGCCGGTCAACTCGCGCGAGGAGCGGGCGAGCCCTTCGCGCATGCGCTGGAACCAGGAACGCCGCGGCGCCGGCTCCGGCGCCTTTACCGGCTCGGCCCTCTGCTCGACTTTTTTTGAGACCGTCACCTTGCCGGCAGCGGGGGATGGCGGCGACGGCACAGCCTCCGGCTCCGGTGCGATCTCGGCAAGGATCGGCTGCGGCTCGACGGGCGCGGGCTGCCGAATTGGAGGCGCGATTTCGGCGTCGGCCTCGGCGGATGGCTCTAGAGGCGCGGCGCCGGCCTCTGCTGAGCTTGGCTCGATGGAAGGCACCTCGGCTGGCGGCACCTCAATCGGTGCCGGCGTCTCGGCCGGAACCTCGCTCGGCGACGCCGGCACCTCGACAGGCGCAGGCTCAGGCAGCGGTTGCGGACGCGGAGGCTCGATCTCCGGCTGAGCCGGCGCGGGAGCGGGCACTTCCTGCGGCGCGGGTGAGGGCTCGGGTTGTGCCGGCGGCACTTCCTCGGGCGCGGGCTGCTCGGGCTTCTCGGGCGCCGGTTGCGGCTCCTGTTCGGGCTCAGGCTGCGGCAGCGGTTCCGGCTCGGCGGGGGTGGTTGGTTCCGACGGCTGTGGGATAGCCGGCGATGGCTCGGGCTTTGGCTCTTCAGGGGGCGGCTGTGGCGCGGCCCCTACCTCCCCCTCGATGGGGGAGGTCCCGAGCGCAGCTCGGGGGTGGGGGTGACTTTCGCCAGCGTCGGCGCTGTCACCCCGCTCCGCCAGTTCGTGGCGACCCTCCCCCTCGAGGGGAGGGTGAGGTGCTGGCTCCTGCTCGCGCGCTAGCGTTTCCGCCGGCTCAGCCTGATTGGGCTCCGGCTTCAGCGCGTCCAGCTGATCCCATTTGATCGGCGGCAGGGGCTGGGTCTCGTCGACGCGCTCCTCGACGACCTCTTTCTTGCCGAACGAAAATATCTTCTTGAAAAAACCAGCCATGCGTCTCGCAGTCTCAGGCGGCTTGCGCGGCAAGCGGGGCCGCAATCAGTCGGGCGCCGTCATGGCCGGTAATGATGGCTTCGACAATCTCTCCGGGCGCGCCGGCGTCGATCGCGGCCAGCGTGAAACCTTCGGTGCGGCCAAGCCCGTCGCGTTCGATCAGGATCGACTGCCGCGTGCCGGGGAGCGAGGTCAGATGACGGCGATAGGCGGCCTCGCCGGCGGCGCGCAGCCTTGCGGCGCGCGCCTTCACCACCTCGCGGCGGACCTGCGGCATGCGCGCAGCGGGGGTGCCTTCGCGCGGGCTGAACGGGAAGACGTGGAGATGCGTCAAGCCGCATTCCTCGACGATCTTCTCCGAATTCTCGAACATCGCCTCGGTCTCGGTCGGGAAGCCGGCGATGATGTCGGCGCCGAAGACGATTTCAGGGCGCAGCTTGCGCACGTCCTCGCAGAAGCGGATCGACTGGTCGCGCAGATGACGCCGCTTCATGCGTTTCAGGATCATGTCGTCGCCAGACTGCAGCGACAGATGCAGATGCGGCATCAGCCTGGGCTCGGTGGCGATTGCGTCGAGCAGGTCGTCGTCGGCCTCGATGGAATCGATGGAGGACAGCCTGAGCCGCTTCACATCCGGCACCTGGCGCAGGATCGTCTTCACCAGTTTGCCGAGCTTCGGGCTGCCCGGCAGGTCGGCGCCGAAGCTGGTCATGTCGACGCCGGAAAGCACGATCTCGGCATAGCCGTTGCCGGCAAGGCGCTTCACCTGCTCGACCACGGCGCCCATCGGCACGGAGCGCGAATTGCCGCGGCCGTAGGGGATGATGCAGAAGGTGCAGCGGTGGTCGCAGCCATTCTGAACCTGCACGAAGGCGCGCGCGCGGCCTTCGATGGCGTCGACCATGTGGCTTGCCGTCTCGCGCACCGAAAAGATGTCGTTGACGCGCGCCTTCTCGGTGTCGTTGACGCCGAAATCGGGCAGCGCGCGGTAGGAATTGGCCTTGAGCTTCTCCTCATTGCCAAGCACGAGGTCGACCTCGTCCATGGCGGCGAAGTTCTGCGGCTCGGTCTGCGCCGCGCAGCCAGTGACAATAATGCGGGCTGAAGGGTTCTCGCGGCGCGCCTTGCGGATCGCCTGCTTGGCCTGGCGCACCGCCTCCGCCGTGACGGCGCAGGTGTTGAAGATCACCGCGCCGCCGGCGAGCGTGCCCAGCCCGGCGCTCTCGGCCTCGCGGCGCATCACTTCCGATTCATAAGTGTTGAGGCGGCAGCCGAAGGTGACGACGTCGATACCGTTGGTGACCGCGCCTTTCTCAAGGGCGGACATCAGGCGGCGCTTTCGGTGTCGCGGGCCCAGGCGCCGGTCGAGGGATCGAAGCTGCCGGAAAATTCCCATTCGGCCGCACCGGTCAGGATAACGTGGTCGTCGTCACGCCATTCGACATGCAATTCGCCGCCGCCGGGCGTCAGCAGCGAGACGCTGCGGCCGGTGCGCTTGGTGCGGGCGGCGGCCACCACGGCGGCGCAGGCCGCCGAGCCGCAGGCCTTGGTGAGGCCGGCGCCACGCTCCCAGGTGCGGATGATCATCGTTTCTGGGGACGTCACCTGGGCAATGGTGATGTTGGCGCGCTCGGGGAAGATCGGATGGTTTTCAAGCAGCGGGCCGAAGCGGTCGAGCTCGTAGGACCAGACGTCGTTGTCGACCCAGAAGATCGCATGCGGATTGCCCATAGAGACCGCCGAGGGCGAATGCAGCACCGGCGCGTCGATCGGCCCGATCTGCAATTCGATCATGCGGGTGTCGCGGAACTCTTCCGCCAGGGGGATCTCCTGCCAGCCGAAGCGCGGCTTGCCCATATCGACCGAGATCGTGCCGTCGGCATGCTCTTGAGCATTCAGGATGCCGGCGCGGGTCTCGAAGGTGAAGCTCTTCTGGCCGGTCTCGGCGGCCAAGGCCTGCACGACACAGCGCGTGCCGTTGCCGCAGGCCTGCGCGCTGGTGCCGTCGGAATTCAGGATGTCGATATAATAAGCAGTGCCCGGCGTGCGCGCGTCATGGATCGCCATGATCTGGTCGAACTTGGTCGCGGCGTCGGCATTGAGCGCGATCGCCGCGGCTGGCGTGACCCTGTCGGCGCGGCCGCGCATATCGGCAACGATGATCTCGTTGCCGATGCCGTTCATCTTGGCGAAAGGAGCGGTGCCTGCCATCTAACCGGTAATTCCAATCCGTTTGGCCGCTATATGGCGGAAACGGGCGGGAATTACCAGTCCGGCCGGGTCTTATGTGACCGCGAAGACGCCGAGCACGATCAGCAGGAAGATGACCAGCACGATGCCAATGAGGACGCGCGCGCCCGTGGCGGCGGCTCCGGCCAGCGCCGGCATGCCGAGCAGGCTGGCAGCGGCGGCAATGATGAGAAGGATGATGATCCACTTGATCATGGGAAGCTCCGGCGAAATTGCGTCGGCGGATCAACGCGTTTAGCCGGTTTGGGTTCCTTTGTCAGATGGGCGGTACATCCCACACTTCGCCCGGCCGCATGGCGCGGAAACGCTCCTGCGGCAGGCCGTGCGCCTCGATCGCCTCGGCCAGTTTTTGCGCCGGCTCCTCGACCGGCTCGTCGGTGAGGTGGAACGTGCCCCAGTGGCAGCCGGCGGCGTGAGCCGCGTTGCAGAGCTTCATGCCGAGAACGGCCTCCTCCGGATTCTGGTGCTGCGCCGCCATGAACCAGCGCGGCTCATAGGCGCCGATCGGCAGGATGGCGAGGCGAAAGCGGCCATGCTTCTGTGCCATCAGCCGGTAATTGATGCCGTCATGGAAGCCGGTGTCGCCGGCGAAATAGATGTTGCCGCCCGCCGTTTCGACGACGAAGCCGGCCCAAAGCGCCATGCGGCGGTCGCGCCCGCCGCGAGCCGACCAGTGATGCGCCGGCTCGACATGGATGGCGGCGCCACCGGCGTCGATCCTGTCGCCCCAATCATGCACGCTGAGCCGCATGCCGGGCACGGCGCGGTGGATGATGGCGTCGTTGCCGAGCGGCGTGATGATGCGCGGGTCGTGGGCCTCCTTCAGCCGCCTCAGCGTGGCGAGATCGAGATGGTCGTAGTGGTTGTGGCTGATCAGGACCAGGTCGATCGGCGGCAGGTCGGCAAAGGCGATGCCCGGCGCATTGACCCTTTTGGGGCCGGCGAAGGCGAAGGGCGAGGCGCGCTCCGACCAAACCGGATCGGTCAGGATATTCAGGCCGGCGGTCTGGATAAGCAATGAGGCGTGGCCGACCATCGTGAGCCTGAGCGCGCCGCCATCCACGCGACGCACCGGCTTCGCCGGCGGGTGAGGACTCGGAACGGCGGCCGGCCATCTCGCCCGCTTGCCACTGAATTGCCATCTGAGGAGGTCGCCGAAGCGCCCTGGGGGCTTGCCGCCGGGGTTGAAGAACAAGGCGCCGTCGAAATGATCGCTATGCGGGCCGCTGTAATAGCGGTTGGCGGTTCTTTTTCGCGCGGCCATTCTCACTCCGCCGGCTCGGTCCCTTCCTGAGATAAGGAAGCGCCTGCCTGGCGCAAGCATTTTGCTGGCGAATGCCAATGGGCGGAGCCCGGTTCATCTAGGATCGGGAGCGAGGGGGCGGTCATCATGGTCATGAAGCGAACCGGGACACCGTGGATGAAGGCCGAGGATTTCGGCCGCTCGCTGCCGCTTGGGATCGGCGTCAACCTGCTGGTCACCGACATGGCGGCGATGGAGGCCTTTTGCCGCGACGTGCTCGGGGCCAGGATCATCTATGCCGATGAGGATTTCGCGGCGATCGAGCTTCTGGGCTCGGTCTTCATGCTGCATGCCGACCATTCATACCTCGACAATCCGATGACCGGGGTCACTTCGGGCGCCGAGACGCGCGGCGCCGGCATCGAATTGCGCCTTTACGGCGCCGATCCGGATGGGATCGAGAAAAAGGCGGCGGCGCTCGGCCATATCGTGCTGGCCGGCTCCATCGATAAGCCGCATGGCCTGCGCGAATGCTACATCGTCGGCCCGGACGGCTATGTGTTCGTGCCGAGCGCCCGGATTTAACGCGGGAATTTCAATGGCTTGATTGACCAATTCAAACGCCGCTCCGGCGCCGTCCGCTTGCTGCGATAAATTTGCAACATCCGACTCGAAAACCCTATTTTAACCATATCGGGTTGAAATTCTGCCACCTTCGCCATCTTGGTGGAGCGAAGATTACGCGGACGGCTCCCCCCGGCTGGATCCGACGGAGGTTTTGATGAATTTTTCGATGACCCGCCCCTTTTCGCGGAGCGGCCTCGTGGCCATCTCGCTGGCCGCACTGGTTGCGAGCGGCTGCTCGACCTCGCGCTTCTCCTCGATGGACGACCAGCAGCCGGCGCCGCTGACGCCGGCGCCGTCCGGCACGGTGACGCAGAATCAGCTGCCTCCGCCGGCCGCCCCCGGCACTACCGATCCGTCGCAATTCCCGACCGCGCCGAAGAACACCCAGGTCGCTTCGCTGCCGCCGGACGGCACGGCGCCCGCCGGCGCCACCGATCTCACCGCGGCCAGCGTCGCCGGCGTGTGGAACGTCAATGTCTCCGGGCAGAGCTGCAAGGTGGCGACGCCGCAGACCAAGTTCGGCGCTGGTTACCGCGCCGGTCCGCTGCACTGCCCGGCGCCGATCGACGGCATCAAGTCGTGGAACGTCGCCGGCAAGCAGCTGACGCTCTACGATGAAAATGGCGGCACGCTGGCCAGGCTCTATTCCTCCGGCGGCGAAAAGTTCGACGGCCAGACTTCCAATGGGCAGCCTATCTCGCTTACAAGGTAGGCTATGCTGATATTCAGGTGAGGCCGGCCTGCGAATGGCGGCTTCATACGCTTCCGGTGCTCACGTACTTAAAGTACGCTCCGGTTCTCGGAACCCACCCTTCTCGGCTCGGCCTCACCTGAATCTCAACATAGCTTGGCGGCGTCTGCTCAAAGTAAATGATGTGAACCATGCACCTGCGTGACGGCCCCCAGACCCACGCGACCGTCAGGCAGCGCTACGACCATCTCGTCCAGGGCGGCGCTGTCGAGCGCGATCCGGCGCAAGAGCATATCGTCGCCGCGCTCGACCGGCTGATCGACGAGATCTCGGCCAAAAGGCTGGCGCAGAAATCGAGCGCGCTGGGCTGGCTGTTCGCGGCCAAGCGGCAGCCGCGCGACCCCGTCAAAGGCCTCTACATCCATGGCAGCGTCGGTCGCGGCAAGACCATGCTGATGGACATGTTCTTCGAGCTGCTGCCGGTCCGCCGCAAGCGCCGCGTGCATTTCAACGACTTCATGGCCGATGTGCAGGACCGGATCCAGAAACACCGGCAGGCGCGCAAGGAAGGCACGGTCAAGGAGGACGATCCGATCCCACCGGTGGCCCGGGCGCTCGCCGATCAGGCCTGGGTGCTGTGCTTCGACGAGTTCTCGGTCACCGACATCGCCGACGCGATGATCCTGTCGCGCCTGTTCTCGGCCCTGTTTGCCAATGGCGTGGTGCTGGTCGCCACCTCCAACGTGGCGCCGGAGAACCTTTACCGCGACGGGCTGAACCGCCAGCTCTTCCTGCCGTTCATCTCGCTGCTGGAGCGCAATGCGCATGTGATGACCCTCGATGCCGACAAGGACTACCGCCAGGAAAAGCTCAACCGCCAGCCGGTCTATGTCACGCCGGACGACGCCGCGGCCGAGCGCGCGCTGGACGAGTCCTGGCAGGCGATGACGCATGGCCAGCCGACCGGCGAGGTGACGTTGACGCTGAAAGGCCGCCACCTCGTCGTGCCGCGCGCCGCCGGGGATGCAGCGCGCTTTTCCTTCGCGGACCTTTGCGAAAAGCCGCTCGGCGCGCGGGATTATCTGGCGATCGCCAGCCGTTTCTCGACCGTCTTCATCGACCATGTGCCGGTGCTGGGCGAAGGCAAGCGCAACGAGGCCAAGCGCTTCATCCTTTTGATCGACACGCTCTACGACCACCATATGCGGCTGGTGATGAGCGCCGCTGCGCCGCCGGAAGGGCTCTACACGGCCAAACGCGGCACGGAAGTGTTCGAATTCGAGCGCACCGCCTCGCGCCTGGTCGAAATGCAGAGCCGCGACTGGCTGGAAGGCTGGGCGGAACGGCGGGAGGCGGCGCCGGTGGCGAAGGCAAGGCAGGCGCAGGTATAGCTACAGCCGGCCATCGCAGCGCTGTCTCGCCAGCGTCAGGAACCAAGCCGTTAATTCACAAGGGCGTCATCACCGGGATGAAGCCTTCTGATTTCCACGTTCATTGTGTAAATTCTCGTCAGTCGGCTCAGAAATTTTGACGTTTACGTAATTCCCAATGCATCTAACCGATTGAAAACACTGGGATCAAAATAATCGTTTGAATTTTTCTTTGGTCGGCGCTAATGGGTGCGGCGAAATCTCGCGGCTTCCCGCATCCTTTCGGCCTCCCCGGCCCCGTCACGGCACCGTCACAGACAAAGGGAAAACATCCTCACATGGCACGCAACAAGATAGCGCTCATCGGCTCGGGCATGATCGGCGGCACGCTCGCCCATATGATCGGCCTCAAGGATCTCGGCGACGTGGTGCTGTTCGATATCGCCGAGGGCATTCCGCAGGGCAAGGGCCTCGACATCGCGCAGTCTTCCCCCGTCGACGGTTTCGACTCCCGGCTGACCGGCGTCAACGACTATGCCGGCATCGAGGGCGCGGATGTCTGCATCGTCACCGCCGGCGTGCCGCGCAAGCCGGGCATGAGCCGCGATGACCTTCTTGGCATCAACCTCAAGGTGATGGAACAGGTCGGCGCGGGTCTCAAGAAATACGCGCCGAAGGCGTTCGTCATCTGCATCACCAACCCGCTCGACGCGATGGTCTGGGCGCTGCAGAAGTTCTCCGGCCTGCCGACCAGCCATGTCGTCGGCATGGCAGGCGTGCTCGACAGCGCCCGCTTCCGCTATTTCCTGGCCGAGGAGTTCAAGGTCTCGGTCGAGGACGTCACCGCTTTCGTGCTCGGCGGCCATGGCGACTCGATGGTGCCGATGATCCGCTATTCGACAGTCGCCGGCATCCCGCTGCCCGACCTCGTCAAGATGGGCTGGACCTCGAAGGAGAAGCTCGACCAGATCGTGCAGCGCACCCGCGACGGCGGCGCCGAGATCGTCGGCCTGTTGAAGACCGGCTCGGCCTATTACGCGCCGGCGGCCTCGGCGATCGCCATGGCCGAGTCCTATCTCAAGGACAAGAAGCGCGTGCTGCCCTGCGCCGCGCACCTTTCCGGCCAGTATGGCGTCAAGGGAACCTATGTCGGCGTTCCCGTAGTGATCGGCGCCGGCGGCGTCGAGCGCGTCATCGAGATCGACCTGTCGAAGCCCGAGCAGAAGATGTTCGACAATTCGGTGGCGGCCGTCCAGGGCCTGACCGAGGCCTGCACCAAGATCGCCCCGCATCTCGCCGGCAAGTAATCTCGCCGGCAAAGCAATCATCCTCCCCGGAGATCAAGCGCATGAACATCCATGAGTATCAGGCCAAGGCGCTGCTGAAGACGTTCGGCGCGCCGGTCGCAAGCGGCGTTTCGGTGTTCAAGGCAGGCGAGGCGGAAGCCGCCGCAAAGGCGCTGCCCGGCCCGCTCTATGTCGTGAAGAGCCAGATCCATGCCGGCGGCCGCGGCAAGGGCAAGTTCAAGGAGCTCGGCCCCGACGCCAAGGGCGGCGTGCGGCTGGCGAAGTCGGCGGCCGAAGTGGTCGCCAACGCCAGCGAGATGCTCGGCCACACGCTGGTCACCAAGCAGACGGGGCCGGCCGGCAAGCAGGTCAACCGCCTCTATATCGAGGACGGCGCCGATATCGCCCGCGAGCTCTATCTGTCGATCCTGGTCGACCGTTCGGTCGGCCGCATCGCCTTCGTCGTCTCGACCGAAGGCGGCATGGATATCGAGACGGTCGCGCATGACACGCCGGAAAAGATCGTCACCGTCGCCATCGACCCGGAAAAGGGCGTGAGCGCCGACGACGTGAAGACGCTCAACGCCGCGCTGAAGCTTGACGGCGATGCCGCGAAGGACGGCGCCTCGCTGTTCCCGATCCTCTACAAGGCGTTCGTCGAGAAGGACATGAGCCTGCTCGAGGTCAACCCGCTGATCGTCATGAAGGACGGGCATCTGCGCGTGCTCGACGCGAAAGTGTCGTTCGACAACAACGCGCTATTCCGCCACCCGGACGTGATGGAACTGCGCGACACCACCGAAGAGGACGAGAAGGAGATCGAGGCGTCGAAATACGACCTCGCCTATGTCGCGCTGGACGGCAATATCGGCTGCATGGTCAACGGCGCCGGCCTTGCCATGGCGACGATGGACATCATCAAGCTCTACGGTGCTGAGCCGGCTAACTTCCTCGACGTCGGCGGCGGCGCGTCCAAGGAAAAGGTCACGGCGGCGTTCAAGATCATCACCAAGGATCCGGCTGTCGAAGGCATCCTGATCAACATCTTCGGCGGCATCATGAAGTGCGACGTCATCGCCGAGGGCGTGATCGCCGCGGTTAAGGAAGTGGGTCTGAAGGTGCCGCTGGTCGTGCGCCTGGAAGGCACCAACGCCGAACTCGGCAAGAAGATCATCAACGACAGTGGCCTGAACGTCGTCTCGGCCGACGATCTGGACGACGCGGCCAAGAAGATCGTCAAGGCGGTGAAGGGCTAAAGCGGATGCCTCCGCGCAAGATAAATCTGATCGAGGCTGCGGACCAAAAGATCGCCAAGGTCTTCGATCCGCACATCGCCGGCGACGTCAATGACAGCCAGGCGAAGGTCGCCAAGTTCGGCGAAGTCTTCGACTGGCATGCGCATGACAACGAAGACGAGGCTTTTCTCGTGCTGCGCGGCAGGATCGCGATCGATTTCCGAGACGGGCCGGTCGAGCTCGGCGAGGGCGACTTCATCGTCGTGCCGCGCGGGGTCGAGCACCGGCCACGCTCGCTGACCAAGGAGCCCGTCGTGCTGATGTTCGAGCCGGCGACGACGCTGAACACCGGCAACGCCCAGAGTGACCTCACCGTCACCGACCTGAAGCGGCTCTGAGCCATGAACGCGGCGCCCTTCTCCTCCCTCTCGGATGGTCACCAACGCCTGCAGGCGCTGGTCGGCGCATGGCGCGGCGAGGAAGAGGTCGCGGCGACGCAATGGACCGATGCCGGCACGGCGACTTCGGAAGTGTTGGCCGAGGCTCAGTTCGGCGGCCTGTTCGTGGTGCAGCGCTATCGCCAGCGCCGCGATGGCACGATCTCGTTCGGTTCGCACAATGTGTTCGGCTTCGACCAGCAGAACAGCCTCGTCACCATGCACCAGTTCGACTCGATGGGGTTCGTGCCGATGTCACCGGCCACGGGCAGGTGGAACGGCGGCGAACTGGCGCTGGAACGGTCGTCGCCGCGCGGCTCGGCTCACGTGACCTATGGTTTCGACGGTGCCGACACTTACCGCATGAAACTTCAGTTCAGACCCGCAGGCAGCGATGCCTGGCATGACATGGTGAGCGGCCGCTACCGGCGCGTTTCGCCTTCCACGATCAACGGTTTTTAGAAAAGGGCCGCGATGTCCATTCTCGTCGACAAGAATACCAAGGTGCTGGTGCAGGGTTTGACCGGCAAGACCGGTACGTTCCATACCGAACAGGCGCTGGCCTATCACGGCACCAAGATGGTGGGCGGCATCCACCCGAAGAAGGGCGGCGAGACCTGGACGGGCTCGAAGGGCGAGACCCTGCCGATCTTCGCCACGGTGGCCGAGGGCAAGGCAAGGACCGGCGCCAACGCCTCGGTCATCTATGTGCCGCCGGCGGGCGCCGGCGAGGCCATCATCGAGGCGATCGAGGCAGAGATCCCGCTCATCGTCTGCATCACCGAAGGCATCCCGGTGATGGACATGGTCAAGGTCAAGGCGCGGCTCGACCGCTCCACTTCGCGGCTGATCGGCCCGAACTGCCCTGGCGTGCTGACGCCCGACGAGTGCAAGATCGGCATCATGCCCGGCAACATCTTCCGCAAGGGCTCGGTGGGCGTTGTTTCGCGCTCGGGAACACTTACCTATGAGGCAGTCTTCCAGACCACCAATGTCGGCCTCGGCCAGACAACGGCGGTTGGCATCGGCGGCGACCCGGTCAAGGGCACCGAGTTCATCGATGTGCTGGAGATGTTCCTCGCCGACGACGAGACCAAGTCGATCATCATGATCGGCGAGATCGGCGGCTCGGCCGAGGAAGACGCCGCGCAGTTCCTCAAGGACGAAGCCAAGCGCGGCCGCAAGAAACCGATGGCGGGCTTCATCGCCGGGCGCACGGCGCCGGCCGGCCGCACCATGGGCCATGCGGGCGCGGTGATCTCGGGCGGCAAGGGCGGCGCGGAAGACAAGATCGCGGCGATGGAATCGGCCGGCATCAAGGTCTCGCCGTCGCCAGCGCGGCTCGGCACGACGCTGGTCGAGGCGATCAAGGGTTAAGTGAGTAGCGAATAGTGAATAGCGAATAGGGAAACAAAGTAACGCAGCGACTGGGTCACCCTACTCGCTATTCGCTACTCCCTATTCGCTCTGAAAAGGAGACGGAGCCAGGCTCCGCAGACGAAAATGGCAAGACAAGATCAGGCCAACGACCAATTCTCGCTCACCTCATTCCTCTATGGCGGCAATGCCGACTATATCGACGCGCTCTACGCGGCCTATGAGGACAATCCGGCTTCGGTCGATCCGGAGTGGCAGGATTTCTTCGCGGCGCTGAAGGATGACGCGGGCGACGTCCGCAAGAACGCCAAGGGCGCCTCCTGGGCGAAGCCCTCCTGGCCGCTGACGGCCAATGGCGAGCTGGTCTCGGCGCTGGACGGCAATTGGGGCCTGGTCGAGAAGGCGATCGAAAAGAAGGTCAAGGACAAGGCGGTCGTCAACGGCGCCGTGCTTTCCGACGCCGACGTGCATCAGGCGACGCGCGATTCGGTGCGCGCCATCATGATGATCCGCGCCTACCGCATGCGCGGCCATCTGCACGCCAATCTTGATCCGCTCGGCATCGCCAAGCCGCTCGAGGACTACAACGAGCTGTCGCCGGAGAATTACGGTTTTACCGAAGCCGATTACGATCGGCCGATCTTCCTCGACAATGTGCTGGGCCTGGAATTCGGCACCATCCGGCAGATGCTGGACATCCTGACTCGCACCTATTGCTCGACCCTTGGCGTCGAGTTCATGCATATCTCCGACCCGGAAGAGAAGGCCTGGATCCAGGCGCGCATCGAAGGCGCCGACAAGGAGATCACCTTCACCGCCACCGGCAAGAAGGCGATCCTGTCCAAGCTGATCGAAGCCGAGGGCTTCGAGCAGTATATCGACGTCAAGTACAAGGGCACCAAGCGCTTCGGGCTAGACGGCGGCGAGTCGCTGATCCCGGCGCTGGAGCAGATCGTCAAGCGCGGCGGCCAACTCGGTCTCAAGGAAATCGTGCTCGGCATGGCGCATCGCGGACGCCTCAACGTGCTTTCCCAGGTGATGGCCAAGCCCCACCGCGCCATCTTCCACGAATTCAAGGGCGGCTCGGCCGCGCCTGACGAGGTCGAAGGCTCGGGCGACGTGAAGTACCATCTTGGCGCCTCGTCGGACCGCGAGTTCGACGGCAACAAGGTGCATCTGTCGCTGACCGCCAATCCCTCGCATCTGGAAATCGTCGATCCGGTGGTGATGGGCAAGGCGCGCGCCAAGCAGGACCAGCTTTCCGGCCGCGAGCGCGGCGAGGTGGTGCCGCTGTCGGAGCGCGCCAAGGTGATGCCGCTGCTTTTGCATGGCGACGCCGCCTTCGCCGGCCAGGGCGTGATCGCCGAAATCCTCGGCCTGTCGGGTCTGCGCGGCCATCGCGTCGCCGGCACGCTGCACGTCATCATCAACAACCAGATCGGCTTCACCACCAATCCGCGCTTCTCGCGCTCCTCGCCCTATCCGTCGGATGTGGCCAAGATGATCGAGGCGCCGATCTTCCACGTCAATGGCGACGACCCGGAGGCCGTGGTGCACGCCGCGAAGGTCGCGACCGAGTTCCGCATGAAGTTCCACAAGCCGGTGGTCGTGGACATGTTCTGCTATCGCCGCTTCGGCCACAATGAGGGCGACGAGCCGGCCTTCACCCAGCCGATCATGTACCGCAACATCCGCACCCATAAGACGGTGGTGCAGATCTATGCCGACCGGCTGATCGCGGAGGGCCACGTCACCCAGGCCGAGGTCGACAAGATGCGGGCCGACTGGCGCGCGCATCTGGAAGCCGAGTGGGAAGTCGGCCAGAGCTACAAGCCGAACAAGGCCGACTGGCTGGACGGCGCGTGGTCCGGCCTGCGCACCGCCGACAACCAGGATGAACAACGGCGCGGCAAGACAGCCGTGCCGGTGCGCACGCTGAAGGAGATCGGTAAGAAGCTGACCGAGGTGCCGAAGGATTTCGAGGCGCACAAGACGATCCTGCGCTTCCTCGAGAACCGCCGCCAGGCGATCGAATCCGGCGAAGGCATCGACTGGTCGACTGCCGAGGCGCTGGCCTTCGGCGCCATCCTGCTCGACGGCAACCCGATCCGGCTCTCCGGCCAGGATTCCGAGCGCGGCACCTTCTCGCAGCGCCATTCGGTGCTTTACGACCAGCGCGACGAGACCCGTTACATCCCGCTCAACAACCTGTCGGCGGCGCAGGCCGGCTACGAGGTCATCAACTCGATGCTTTCGGAAGAGGCGGTGCTAGGCTTCGAATATGGCTACAGCCTTGCCGAGCCGAAGGCGCTGACGCTCTGGGAAGCGCAGTTCGGCGATTTCGCCAACGGCGCCCAGGTGGTGTTCGACCAGTTCATCTCTAGCGGAGAGCGCAAGTGGCTGCGCATGTCAGGCCTCGTCTGCCTGCTGCCGCATGGCTATGAGGGCCAGGGGCCGGAGCACTCGTCGGCGCGGCTGGAGCGCTTCCTGCAGCTCTGCGCGGAAGACAACATGCAGGTCGCCAACGTCACCACGCCGGCCAACTATTTCCACATCCTGCGCCGGCAGTTGAAGCGCGACTTCCGCAAGCCGCTGATCCTGATGACGCCCAAGTCGCTGCTGCGCCACAAGCGGGCGGTGTCGACGCTGTCGGAGATTTCGGGCGAGAGCTCGTTCCACCGGCTGCTGTGGGACGATGCGCAGCTCTTGGCCGACCAGCCGATCAAGCTGGTCAAGGACTCCAAGATCCGCCGCGTCGTGCTGTGCTCGGGCAAGGTCTATTACGACCTCTATGAGGAGCGCGAGAAGCGCGGCATCAACGACATCTACCTTTTGCGCGTCGAACAGCTCTATCCGTTCCCGGCCAAGGCGCTGATCACCGAGCTGTCGCGTTTCCGCAATGCCGAGATGGTGTGGTGCCAGGAGGAGCCCAAGAATATGGGCGCCTGGTCGTTCATCGACCCCTATCTCGAATGGGTGCTGGCGCATATCGACGCCAAGCATCAGCGGGTGCGCTACACCGGACGGCCGGCCTCGGCCTCGCCGGCGACGGGGTTGATGTCGAAGCATCTCAGCCAGCTCGCCGCGCTGCTCGACGACGCTCTCGGCGAATAACCGGACGAAACAGACCTCAAAAAGACAAGAGAACGGACAGGCACAATGGCTACCGAAATCCGCGTCCCCACTCTGGGTGAATCCGTCACCGAGGCGACCGTCGGCAAGTGGTTCAAGAAGGTCGGCGACGTGATCGCCGCCGATGAGCCCCTGGTCGAGCTCGAAACCGACAAGGTGACGGTGGAAGTGCCTGCCGCGGGCGCCGGAACGCTGGCCGAGATCACCGTCAAGGAAGGCGAGACGGTCAATGTCGGCGCGCTGCTCGGCTCGATTTCGGCGGGCGGCGCTGCCGCTGCTCCGGCCACGAAGCCGCAGGCAGTGGCGCAGGCTTCCAGCCCGGATGCCGCGTCTTCGGTCAAGCAGGCTGCGGCCGAGACCGCCAAGATCGCTGGCGACAACGGTCCGATCGAGCCGCGCACCATGCCGCCGGCGCCGGCTGCGGCCAAGCTGATCGCGGAGCACAATCTCTCGGTCGACCAGCTGTCCGGCTCGGGCAAGCGCGGCCAGGTGCTGAAGGGCGACGTGCTCGACGCCATCGCCAAGGGCGCGCCCTCGCAGCCGGCCGAGACGCCAAAGGCGGCACCTGCGCCTCTCGTCGCCCGCGCGCCGTCCTCGGCCGAGGATGCGCCGCGCGAGGAGCGCGTGCGCATGACCAAGCTGCGCCAGACCATCGCGCGCCGCTTGAAGGAGGCGCAGTCGACCGCCGCCATGCTCACCACCTTCAACGAGGTGGATATGAGCGCGGTGATGGCGCTGCGGGCCAAGTACAAGGACGTGTTCGAGAAGAAGCATGGTGTGAAGCTCGGCTTCATGGGCTTCTTCACCAAGGCGGTGACGCATGCGCTGAAGGAGATCCCGGCGGTCAATGCCGAGATCGACGGCACCGACATCATCTACAAGAACTTCGCCCATGTCGGCGTCGCAGTCGGCACCGACAAGGGCCTTGTGGTGCCGGTGGTGCGCGACGCCGACCAGATGTCGATCGCCGAGATCGAAAAGGAGATCGGCCGGCTGGGCCTCGCCGCGCGCGACGGCAAGCTTTCGGTGGCGGACATGCAGGGCGGCACCTTCACCATCTCCAATGGCGGCGTCTATGGCTCGCTGATGTCGACGCCGATCCTGAACGCGCCGCAATCGGGCATTCTCGGCATGCACAAGATCCAGGACCGGCCGATGGTGGTCGGCGGCCAGATCGTCATCCGCCCGATGATGTATCTGGCGCTCAGCTACGACCACCGCATCGTCGACGGCAAGGAGGCGGTGACCTTCCTGGTGCGCGTCAAGGAAAGCCTGGAGGATCCCGAGCGGCTGGTGCTCGATCTCTAAAGGTGGCTCATGACGGCTCGCGGCCGGAGCGGCGAATGAAAGCCCGTCTGCTCGGTGCCGCGAAACCGGTCGCCCTTGCAGCCGGCGTGACTCTCGTGACTTCCGCCGCCCAGGCCGCCTGCCCGATCCAGCTTGCGGTCTATGGCGAGGCCCGGAGTGGCGCCGAGATCGACTTCACGCCGGCCGGCACGTCGGCGACGATCACCAATGCCTTCCGAATGATCCTCGACAACAATGTCGTGCTCGACGGCATCGCGATGTGGACCGAGGGTTCGGCGGCGCGGCCGCATGGTTCGCTGATGTACAAATGCCCGACCGGCGATGTCACCGGCGAGGAGCTTGCCGCCTGCACGGTGTGGGAAGGCGTCATCTACAGCGCCGACGAGAAGGGCGGCGTCGGCCTGCTGCCGGCCGAGGGCGTCGACGCGCCGAAGAGCCTGATCTTCCCCGATCTCGGGCCGTCGCTGGAGATGTCGGCGGCTTACGGTCCCATAGGCTTTTCCAAAGTGCCGTGGGACATCTTCGTGCTGAAAGGCTGCCAGGAATGAGCGACGGGAAGAAAACACTGCTGGTCACCGGCGGCAGTCGCGGTATTGGCGCCGCCATATGCCGCCAGGCGATCGGGACCGGTTATCGCGTGGCGGTCAACTACGTCTCCAATCAACGGGCCGCCGATGCGCTGGTCGCCGAGCTCAAGGCCGCGGGTGGAGATGCCTTCGCAGTGAAAGGCGATGTCGGCAACGAAGCTGATGTCATCGCGATGTTCGAAGCCGTGGACCGGGCCCTCGGCCAGCTCGACGCTTTCGTCAACAATGCCGGAATCGTCGACCTCAAGGTGCGCGTCGACGAGATGAGTGTCGAGCGGCTGGAGCGCATGATGCGCATCAATGTGGTTGGCTCGTTCCTGTGCGCCCGTGAGGCGGTGAAGCGCATGTCGACCCGGCATGGCGGCAAGGGTGGCGCCATCGTCAACATCTCTTCCGCCGCCGCCAGGCTGGGCTCGCCCGGCGAATATGTCGACTACGCCGCCTCCAAGGGCGCGATCGATACCATGACCATGGGGCTGGCGCGCGAGGTGGCGCTGGAAGGTATCCGCGTCAATGCGGTCAGCCCCGGCATCACCGAGACCGAAATCCATGCCTCCGGCGGGCAGCCGGATCGCGTGGCGCGGATGCAGGACATGCTGCCGATGAAACGCGCCGGCACGGCGGACGAAGTCGCCAGCGCGGTTCTCTATCTTCTGTCGGACGCGGCCTCCTATATAACGGGCGCGATCCTGAATGTGAGCGGCGGCCGCTAAGGCCGGATAAGAAGGATTCCATCATGGCTTATGACGTCGTAATCATCGGATCGGGACCGGGCGGCTATGTCTGCGCCATCAAGGCGGCGCAGCTCGGGCTGAAGACGGCGGTGGTCGAGAAGAACGCCACCTTCGGCGGCACCTGCCTCAACATCGGCTGCATCCCGTCGAAGGCGCTGCTCTACGCCTCCGAGATGTTCGCCGAGGCTGGCCATGCCTTCGATACGCTGGGCGTCGAGATACCGGCGCCGAAGCTCAATCTGAAGAAGATGATGGCGCATAAGGACACGACGGTCGCCTCCAACGTCAACGGCGTCGCCTTCCTGTTCAAGAAGAACAAAATCAATTCTTTCCGCGGCACCGGCAAGGTGATCTCCGCCGGCAAGGTTTCGGTGACCGGCGAGGATGGCAAGGTCGAGGAGATAGAGACGAAGAACATCGTCATCGCCACGGGCTCGGATGTCGCCGGCATTCCGGGCGTCAAGGTCGATTTCGACGAGAAGGTGATCGTGTCCTCCACCGGCGCGCTGTCGCTGGCAAAGGTGCCGGAGCGTCTCGTGGTGGTCGGCGGCGGTGTCATCGGGCTGGAGCTCGGCTCGGTGTGGGCGAGGCTCGGCGCCAAGGTCACGGTGGTCGAGTTCCTGGACAACATCCTGGGCGGCATGGACGGTGAGGTATCGAAGCAGTTCCAGCGGCTGCTCACCAAGCAGGGCTTCGAGTTCAAGTTAGGGGCCAAGGTCACGGGTGTGGCCAAGGCCAAGAAGGGCGTGACCGTGACCTTCGAGCCGGTCAAGGGCGGTGCCGCTGAGACGATCGAGGCGGATGTGGTGCTGGTCGCCACCGGACGCCGGCCCTATGCCGAGAGCCTGGGGCTGAAGGAAGCTGGCGTCGAGCTCGACGAGCGCGGCAGGGTCAAGACCGACGGGCATCTCAGGACCAATGTGCCCGGCATCTATGCCATCGGCGACGTCATCGCCGGGCCGATGCTGGCGCACAAGGCCGAGGATGAGGGCGTCGCGGTGGCCGAGATCATCGCCGGCCAGGCCGGGCACGTGAACTACGATGTCATCCCGAGCGTCGTCTACACCAGTCCGGAGATCGCCTCCGTCGGCAAGACCGAGGAGGAGCTGAAGAAGGCCGGTATCGATTACAAGGCCGGGAAATTCCCGTTCAGCGCCAATGGCCGCGCGCGCGCCATGCTGCACACCGACGGCTTCGTGAAGATCCTGGCCGACAAGGTGAGCGACCGCGTGCTCGGCGTCCACATCGTCGGCTTCGGCGCCGGCGAGATGATCCACGAGGCGGCGGTGCTGATGGAGTTCGGCGGTTCCTCGGAAGACCTTGCCCGCACCTGCCACGCCCATCCGACGATGTCGGAAGCGGTGAAGGAAGCGGCGCTGGCAACCTTCTTCAAGCCTATCCATATCTAGATCCCGAACCGAAGGCAGACACGCGTCGGCGTTCGGCATGGCTCGTCTCGCAAGGTTCGCTGGAGCAATTCCAGGAAAAGTGTGACGGTATTCCGTCCGGAATTGCGTAAAAACAAAGAGATAGAACGGTTCGCCGTTTCTATGACACGGTGAAACGCTCCAGGAGATACCTCGTGTCCAAAGGCTCCGATCTGCTTGTTGCCGCCCTCGAGAATGAAGGCGTGGACCGCATCTTCGGCATACCGGGCGAAGAGAACCTCGACGTCGTCGAATCCATTCGCAAATCCTCGATCGAGCTTATCCTGACCCGCCATGAGCAAGCGGCCGCGTTCATGGCCGCCACCCACGGCCGGCTCACCGGCAGGCCCGGCGTCTGCATCACCACACTTGGCCCGGGCGCCTTGAACCTGACCACAGGCGCGGCCTACGCGCTGCTCGGGGCCATGCCCATGGTCATGATCACCGGACAAAAGGGCGTCAGGTCGTCCAGGCAGGCCCGGTTCCAGATCGTCGACGTCGTCGCGGCGATGAAACCCCTGACCAAGCTTTCGCGTCAGATCGTTTCGCCCAGGATGATCCCTGGCGTGGTGCGCGAGGCTTTTCGTGTGGCCGGCGAGGAGCGGCCGGGACCGGTGCATCTGGAGCTGCCAGAGGATATCGCAGCCGAGGAATGCGACGCGGTTGCGCCGATTCCGCCGCACCCCGTCGAGCTGCCGCTGGCGAGCCCGCTTGCGCTCGACCGCGCCGCGCAGATGATCATCGAGGCCGAGCGGCCGCTGGCGATGATGGGCGCCGCTGCCTCGCGGCCGCGCTCGACCTCGGATCTCGCCCAGTTCGTTCTGCGGACCGGCATTCCCTATTTCACCACCCAGATGGGCAAGGGCACGGTGCCGGGTGGGACGGAGCTCTATATGGGCACAGCCGCCCTGTCCGAGCGCGACTATGTGCATGAGGCGATCGAGCGGGCGGATCTCATCATCACGATCGGCCACGACACGGTCGAGAAGCCACCCTTCATCATGGGCGCCGACGGGCCGAAGGTCATTCATGTCGGCTACCAGCCGGCCACTGTAGAACAGGTCTATTTCCCGCAAACCGAGGTGATCGGCGATATCGGCGCATCGCTCAGGCTGTTGGCCGACCGCCTGGAAGGCAGCATTCCCAACGCACAGGCACTGCTGCCGCTGCGCGAGGGGATATTGGGCCGCATCGCGGCGCGCGACAGCGAGGATCGCTTCACGCCGCAGCGCCTGGTGCACGACGTGCGCGCGGTGATGCCGGCCGACGGCATCCTGGCGCTCGACAACGGCATGTACAAGATCTGGTTCGCGCGCAACTACCGCACACGCGTCGCCAACACGCTGCTGCTCGACAATGCGCTGGCCACGATGGGCGCCGGCCTGCCGTCGGCGATGATGGCGGCGATGCTTTTTCCAGAGCGCCGCGTCATGGCGGTTTGCGGCGATGGCGGCTTCATGATGAACAGCCAGGAGCTGGAAACCGCCGTCAGGCTGAAGCTCAACCTCGTGGTCCTGATCATTGAGGACCATGCCTACGGCATGATCCGCTGGAAGCAGACGGTCGACGATTTTCCCGATTTCGGCATGACCTTCGGGAATCCTGATTTCGTTCGTTATGCCGAAGCCTACGGCGCCAAGGGCACCAGGGTAGGCGCCATCGCCGAGCTGAGACCGGCCCTCGAGCAGGCCTTTGCCGCGGGTGGCGTCAATCTCGTCGTCGTTCCGATCGACTATTCGGAGAATGAGCGGGTCCTGGTCGAAGAGCTGCGCCATCGGCTGCCCTGGCCGGCCAGTCCGGTACCGAATGGCTAGGGCAATTCCGGAAAAGTGTGAGCGGTTTTCCGCAACTGGGATAAGCGACACAAAATAAAACGGCCCGCCTTCGGCGGGCCGTTCGTTTTCAGGCTGCAGCCCGATTACTGAGCTGGCGCAGGTGCCGGAGCCGGGGCTGGCGCAGGGGCCGGAGCGGGTGCAGGAGCCGGGGCTGGCGCGGGTGCCGGCTCTGGAGCCGGTGCAGGCGTCGCAGGCGCCGGGGCCGGCGTGCTGGCGGCCGGCGGCTCAGCCGGGGCGGGCGCATGCTCGCCGCCGCTTCTGCCAAAGACATAATACGCAACAATGGCCAGGATAATGACAACAAGGGCGATCAGCCACCCGCTGCCGCCGCCACCCGACCTGGGAGGCGGGCTCGAAGGGGTGAAGGGGTCGTTAGGGTTCGCCATGAAACGTGTCCTCCTTGGATGAAAGTCATCAAAATAACAGCCATCAACGCGCTGATCCCGCATCGGGTTTCACGCAAACGGACGGAAAGCGCTGAAAAACCGGCGTTTTCAGGTCCGCCAGCCGCCAGACGACTCAGTTGGCGGCGGTAACAGTATACCCTGCCTTGCGAAAATCCTCGACCAGTCCTTCCGGGCCCGGCAGATGCATGGCGCCGACGGCCATGAAGACGTTGCCCTTGGCCAGAATCGGCATCGCATTCGCGGCCATCACCTTGTTGCGGCTGGTGATCATGGTCTGCTCGAAGGCGGCATAGCCGGCCTGGTCATCGGCGGTCTCGGGCAGCACCGCCTTGAACAGGGGCCAGAACATGCCGACCTCGCCGCGCTGGTAGAGCACGATCATCGTTTCGTTGACGTCGTTGACCTTGTCGCCGAGCTTCATGGTCTCGACCAGGCTCTTCATGTGGAATTCGAGCGGCAGCGAAGCCATCGCGCGCAGCTGGCCAACGGCTGTCTCGAGCCCTTCGACGTCCTTGCCCGAAGCCTTGGCGTCCGAAGCGAGCTTGACGTCCAGCACAGGTTCGCCGGCGGACTGGCGCGCCACTTCGCAGGCCGGCAGCGCCATCATCGCCGACAGGATCCACGGCTTCATCTTGGCGACCGTCGCCGGCGGGATGCCGCGGGCGTCGAGCCCCTTGTTCAGCGCCGCCGCATCGTCCGGCGACAGCAGCGACGACAGCGTGGTGTTGTCGGTGAACATCATCAGGCCGGGTTCGCTGGCCATCGCGGCCATCATCTTGGCCTTGTCCATGGCATCCGTTGTTTCAATGACGATTGTTTCGGCGCCGTCATAGGCTTTCTGCGCGGCGGCCGGCAGCCTGGTGACGCGCGTGTCGGTCATGTGCATGGTGCCGAACAGATAGGACGGTTTTTCGCCCGGCTTCTCCAGCTTCCACAGCAGGCCCTTGCCGTTGGGAACCGCCGCCGCTTCGGCCTCGACCTTCTTGAAGGCGGTTGGATCGTTCTTCTCCAGCGCGGTCAACAGATCGGTGCCGGCGCAATTCGGCGCCTCGGCATGCGCGCGGCTTGCGAGCAGCAGAACGACCAGGAAGGACAGGAAAAACAGAAGGTTGAGCGCCGCAAGCAGCTTCAACGAGACAAGGGCCGCGCGGTCGGCAATGGCGATGACGCGTTTCATGGGAAGCGTCTTAGCGCTGAAAAGCGGCAAAACGGTTAATCACTGGGGTGAAGTTTTCGTTGCTGCAGGCTCAGGCGCGGGGATGCGCCTTCTCGTAGATGTCGAGCAGCCTCGCGGTGTCGACGCCGGTGTAGATCTGGGTCGTCGACAGGCTGGCGTGGCCGAGCAGCTCCTGGATGGTGCGCAGGTCGCCGCCGCGGCCGAGCAGGTGGGTGGCGAAGGAGTGGCGCAGGGCATGCGGCGTTGCCGTGTCGGGCAGGTTCAGCGCCGAGCGCAGCTTCGCCATCTCGCGCTGGACGATGGCCGGGTTGAGCGGGCCGCCGCGAGCGCCGCGGAACAACAGGCCGTCGGGACCGATATGGAAAGGGCAGAGCCGGCGGTATTCGGCGACCGCCCTGCGGGCTACCGGCAGCACCGGCACCAGCCGCGTCTTGCCGCCCTTGCCGGTGACGCGCAGCACGGTGTCGGCTTCCGTTGCGAGGTCGGCGCCCGTCAGGCCGAGCGCTTCGGAGATGCGCAGACCGGAGCCGTAGAGCAGCGTCAGCACGGCGGCATTGCGCGCGGCGATCCAGGGTTCCTCGGCGAGTTGGCCCTCCATCGCCACGACCTTTCTGGCGTCGCTTGTCGTCAGCGGCTTGGGCAGCGACTTCGGCTGGCGCGGCGCGCGCAGAGCGATGGCACCCGCGGCATTGACCATGCCGCGTTTCTCGAGAAAGCGCAGCAGCGAGCGGATGCCGGCAAGACCGCGCCCCAGCGTGCGAGCGCCGGCGCCTTCGTTGCGGCGCTTGGCGAGGAAGCCGCGCAGATCGGCGGGACGCAGGTCGGCGACGTCGGAAATGCCGGGCGGTCCGCCGCGATGTCCGGTCAGGAAATGCAGGAACTGGCGCGTGTCACGCTCATAGGCCTCGACCGTCTCCGGCGACAGCCGACGCTCATGCGCCAGTGTCTTCAGCCACGTCTCGCGCGCCGCCTGGAGATCGGGTTTTGCCGGGATGAGGAATTCCTGCATGGCGGCATTGTCAGTCGTCGAGGTTAGGAAGCGGTGAAGAGGCCATCATTGAAATGACCACGGGACGGCGTTAGAGCAAGGCAAAGGAAGCGCCGCCAATGTCGAAGCTCGAAAACCCCGTACAGATGGCCGTCATCGGTGCCGCGCACGGCATCAAGGGCGAGCTCAGGGTGAAAACCTTCACCGGCGACCCGCTGGCGCTGGCCGACTACGGACCGCTCTATGCCAAGGACGGCCGTGCCTTCCATATCACCGATATCAGGCCTGCCGGGACCGTGGTGGTGGTGCGTTTCAAGGGCATCAACGACCGCAATGCCGCCGAGGCTTTGGCCGGCACCGAGCTTTTCGTCGACCGTTCGGTGCTGCCTGACGACGGCGAGGAGGACGAGTTCTATCATGCCGACCTCATCGGCCTCGACGTCAGGGATGGTACGGGCGTCATCGGCAAGGTCGTCGCCGTGCATAATTTCGGCGGCGGCGACATACTCGATGTCACCCTTGCCGGCCGCAAGGGCGTGCTGATCCCGTTCACGCAGGCAGCGGTGCCGCATGTCTCGATTGCCGACGGTTTCGTCGAGGTCGATCCGCTGGCGGCCGGCCTTGTCGAAGATGAGGACGACGTTGAAGCGCCTGGCCGGTCCGGCTTCGACCCGAAGGGCCGGCCGCGCGGACCGAAGGATGCCGGGGGCAACCGTTGAGCTTTGCCGCCTCCGTGCTGACGCTCTATCCGGAGATGTTTCCGGGCGCGCTTGGCCTGTCGCTCGCCGGCCGCGCGCTGGAGGCCGGCACATGGTCGCTGGAGGCGATCCAGATCCGTGATTTCGCCACCGACAGGCACCGCACCGTCGACGACACGCCGGCCGGCGGCGGCGCCGGCATGGTGATGCGCGCCGATGTGCTGGCGAGAGCCATCGACCACGCCTCGCCGCCGGGCGATGAGCGTCCAAGGCTGCTGATGAGCCCGCGCGGAAAACCGCTGACGCAGGCCCGCGTGCGCGAGCTGGCCGCCGGTCCGGGCGTCGTCATCCTGTGCGGACGCTTCGAAGGCGTCGACCAGCGCCTGATCGACGCGCGGGCGCTCGAGGAGGTCTCGATCGGCGATTTCATCCTGTCGGGCGGCGAGCCGGCCGCGCTGGTGCTGCTCGACGCCGTGGTGCGGCTGCTGCCGGGCGTTATGGGCAATGCGGTGTCCGGCGAGGAAGAGAGTTTCGAGAACGGCCTGCTCGAGCATCCGCATTACACGCGGCCGCAGGAGTTCGAGGGTCGGCCGATCCCTGACGTGCTGATTTCGGGCAACCACAAGAAGATTGCCGAATGGCGGCGCGCGGAGGCGGAGAAGCTGACGCGGGAACGGCGGCCCGACCTGCTTGGCGCTCCGCCTCAGCCCCTGGTGAAATAGTAGAAAGCCAGAAGCAGGCCGACCGCCACGACGAAGCCGCGCACGACAGCCTGCGGCACGCGCTTGGCGATCCACACGCCGGCATAGCCGCCGAGCGCCACGCCCGGGATCATGACGATCGCCTGCGGCCAGGCGACGACGCCCCCGGAAACGAAGACCAGGATGGCGACGACCGCGATCACGATGGACAGCATGTTCTTCAGCGCGTTGAGCCGGTGGTAATCGCCGGCTTGCGTCAGGCCGAGGGTGGCGAGCATCATCACCCCCATACCGGCGCCAAAGAAGCCGCCATAGACCGCGGTTGCGAATTGCGCGATCGAACCGGCGAGCGAGCCGACCGAGGCCTGATGCTCCGGGCCGGCCGCTGGCTTCAGCCACGGCCCGGCGGCGAACAGGACGGTCGCGGCGATGAGCAGCCAGGGCACAAGGGCGCGGAAGGACGGGTTGGAGAGCGCGAGCAGGATCAGCGAGCCGGCCAGCGCGCCGAGGGCCGAGATCAGGCAAAGCAGCAGGGCCCCGCGCCAGAAGTGGCGGATATCGGTCCAATAGGCGAGAGTCGAGGTGATGTAGCCCGGCAGTTGCGTCACCGAGGAGGTGGCGTTGGCGACGATCGGCGGCAGGCCCACCAGCGTCATGGCGCCGAAGGTGAGGAAAGTGCCGCCGCCTGCGACCGCATTGGCGGCGCCGGAGGCAAAGCCCGCGAGGAAAAGCAGGACGGCATCAGAGAATGTCATGGAGGGAAGCTCGGGAATACACTTTTCCCGGCTTAGAAAGCTTGGCGGGCTCGCGCAACCCGGCACGAGGCAATAAGATGGTACCAGGGGCTCAAAAAATATGCCTTGAAGTTCTTTTTCGATGCATGTCGTCGCCCCAGAACCGCGCGCACTTCTGGGCGACATGCATTTGGACGTGACAAAGCGCCGAAATAGCTGTATGTCGCCGCCCGAACCGGAAGAACGATCTTCTGGACCCGTCAACAAATGGCGGTGTAGCCGTCCCTGCCCGATGTTTCGACAAAGGGCATAGCCGAGCGGTCGTTGGAACTGCAAGGCTAGTGAGGACGCTCTGACTGTCGGAAGAACAAGAAGTGGATATTTGAGATGGATCTCATCCGTCAGCTCGAGGCCGAACAGGCCGCCAAGATCGAAGCCAAGCGCAAGCTTCCCGAATTCCAGCCGGGCGACACCGTGCGCGTCCAGGTGCGCGTCACCGAAGGCAGCCGCACCCGCGTCCAGGCCTATGAGGGCGTCGTCATCGCCCGCTCCGGCTCCGGCTTCCAGGAGAATTTCACCGTCCGCAAGATTTCCTACGGCGAAGGCGTCGAGCGCGTGTTCCCGGTCTACTCGCCGATGGTCGAGGGCGTCGAGATCGTGCGCCGCGGCAAGGTTCGCCGCGCCAAGCTCTATTACCTGCGCGACCGTCGCGGCAAGTCGGCCCGCATTTCGGAAAATACCGGCGTGCGCGCCCGCAAGCTGAACGACGAAGAGCGTGATGCGCTGAACGCCGAGCGCGCCCGCATCGAGGCCGAGAAAGTCGCCGCCGCCCAGGCGCTAGCCGCCGAGACGGCCGCCAAGGAAGCCGCCGAGAAGAAGGCCGCAGCCGAGGCTGCTTCGGCCGAATAAGGCTTCTGCGAAACAGGTTCCGGAAAGGCGGCTTCGGCCGCCTTTTTCGTTTCACCGAGCTGTGATCGCGAGCCTCGGGAAAACCGATCCGGCAGGGTTGACTGACCATTATCTTGTACACTAAATAATCGTGTACAAATCAATTGGAGATAAATGATGTCTGCACTCTACACCGCCCAGGCTCACGTCAGCGGCGGCCGCAACGGTCACGGCGAAACCAGCGACGGCCTGCTCAAGGTCGACCTCGCGATGCCGAAGGAGCTCGGCGGAAAGGGCGGCGCCACCAATCCGGAGCAGCTTTTCGCCATCGGCTATGCGGCTTGCTTCGAGAGCGCGGTGCGCTTCATCGCCCGCCAGCAGAAGCTGGCGCTCGAGGACGCTTCGATTACATCCACGGTCAGCCTTTATCCGAACGACCAGGGCGGCTTCCGCCTCGGCGTCGCGCTGGCGGCCGAGATCAAGGGGCTTGATCAGGCGGGCGCAGAGGCGCTTGTATCGGAAGCGCATAAGGTCTGCCCCTATTCCAACGCCATCCGGGGCAATATCGACGTAGCGCTCTCGGCAAAGGCCGCATGACGACGAAAACCGAAACCATCACCAAGCCAGCCCCGGCGCAGGACGCCGGGGTGATCGAGGCGCCGCGCCTCGACCAGCAGCTCTGCTTCGCGCTTTATTCAGCCAGCGGGCTGATGACCAAGCTCTACCGGCCGCTGCTTGATCCGCTCGGCCTCACCTATCCGCAATATCTGGCCATGCTGGCGCTGTGGCAGCATTCGCCGAGCACGATCGGCGAGCTTGGCGCGGCACTTGGTCTGGATTCGGCGACGCTGACACCGTTGATCAAGCGCATGGAAGCGGGCGGCCTCGTCACGCGCCGGCGCGACGCCGCCGACGAACGCCGGGTGCTGGTCGAGCCGACCGCGAAGGGCGAGGCGCTGCGGGCCAAGATGAAGGACGTGCAGGAAGGCCTAAGCTGCGGCATGCCGCTCGAGCGGGCCGAGCTCAAAGCCCTGCATGGCACGCTGACGCGGCTGGTCGCCGGATTGCGCGAGACAACGGCCAACCAGGACTGATCCGGCAACGGCCATCCTCGAAGAGCATTGTATTGCGTGCTTACCGGCCTGCGGCAGCGCGGACCGGCTTGCAAGGCGCATGCGGCAAGATAGAGCGTCTCACCGTTTCACGGCGAGACGCTCTATCTCTTTGTTTTCACGCAATT
>CCNC01000156.1 GCA_000824845.1 Mesorhizobium sp. ORS 3359
TTTTCCTGGAATTGCTCTAAAGTCGGCACCGGATTTTCTAAGGCCGCGAAATTGCAGCGCGGTCGCACCTTCGGAGATTTGTCATGACCAAGTCGAAATTGCTGCTGGCCGCCATGGTGGCCTGCCTCCTCACGCCTGTCGCCGCGCTCGCCGACAATCTGCCCGACCTCGGCGGCAAGAAGGTGGTGGTGGTGACGGAAAACGCCTATCCGCCGCTGCAGTTCATCGACAAGAAGACCGGCAAGCAGATCGGCTGGGAATATGACGCGATGGACGAGATCGCCAAGCGGCTGAATTTCAAGGTCGAGTACCAGAACACCTCCTGGGACGCGATGATCCAGGCGGTTTCCGACAACCAGTACAACATCGGCATGACCGGCATCACCATCAAAGACGACCGCAAGGAGAAGGTCGACTTCTCCGATCCCTATATGCGCTCGGAGCAGTTCATGCTGGTGCGCGGCGACGAAAGCCGCTTCACCGACGCCAAGAGCTTCGGCGCCTTCAAGGACGGGCTGATCGGCGCCCAGCCCGGCACCACGCCCTTCTACACCGCCGTCTACAGCGTGCTCGACGGCAACGAGCAGAACCCACGCATCAAGCTGTTCGAGACTTTTGGCGCCACCGTGCAGGCGCTGAAGGCGGGCGACGTCGATGTCGTCTTGACCGATGGCACCGCCGGCAAGGGCTATGTCGATGCTTCCGAAGGCAAGCTGAAGCTGATCGGCGGCCCGCTCGGCACCGAGGACTTTGGGTTCATCTTTCCAAAGGGCTCGGACCTGGTGAAGCCGGTCAACGCCGCCATCGCCGCGCTCAAGGCCGACGGCACGTTCGACAAGCTCAACAAGAAGTGGTTCCTCGACTACAAGATGGGGCAGTAGGCGCTGTTGTTGCCAATGAGGCGCGACAGTGGCGGGGCTAAGTCCGCAAAAGCCTCGTTCCTTCACACCCCCCTCTGTCCTGCCGGACATCTCCCCCGCAAGGGGGGAGATCGAATGTCGCGTTGGCTTTCGCCAATCTCCAACGTTGAAGGAAAAGCGGCGGCAGTGAAGCTGCCAATCTCCCCCCTTGCGGGGGAGATGCCCGGTAGGGCAGAGGGGGGTGTGCCGGAACGCGACCTTTGCAACCGTCTTGCGGGCGCCGCCACTTAATGCCCGCAGCCTCCTCCACCAAACCCGAATTCCCCTGGTGGCTGGCCGCCGCGGCCGTGCTCGCACTGGCCGCCGCCCTCGCCATTGCGGCCAGCGACCTCTATGCCGAGGTCTTCGCCACCGTCGCCAAGGGCATCGGCATCACCATCTTCGTCACCGCGGTCGCTTTCGCTTTAGCCTCCGCCCTTGGGCTTGGCATTGCGCTGATGGCGCTGTCGGGATCGCAATGGCTGCGGCAGATCGCGCGGTTCTATGTCGAGATCATCCGCGGCGTGCCGATCCTGGTGCTGTTGTTCTGGATCGCTTTTGCCGGCGCGCCGGCCTTCGTCGCCGCCTGGAATGCGCTGACCGCGCCGCTGCAGAGCGCCGGGCTGATAGGCGAACTGCTTGTGCGCGATGTCTCGCTGCTCTGGCGCGCCATCATGGCGCTGACCATCGGGTATTCGGCCTTCATCTCGGAAGTGTTCCGCGCCGGCATCCAGTCGGTCGAGAAGGGCCAGATCGAAGCCGCCAAGGCGCTTGGTCTTACCCGCGCGCAGCGCTTCAGGCTGATCGTGTTCCCGCAGGCGATCCGCATGATCCTGCCGCCGCTCGGCAACGATTTCGTCGCCATGGTCAAGGATTCCTCGCTGGTCTCAGTGCTCGGCGTGGCCGACATCACCCAGATCGGCAAGGTCTATGCCGCCGGCTCTTTCCGTTTCTTCGAGACCTATTCGATCGTCGCCTATATCTACCTCATCCTGACCGTCGGCCTGTCATTGGCGCTGCGGGCATTGGAGCAGCGGCTGCGTCGGCAACACGGGGAATAGCCGGCAGCAAAAGTCCGCGCTACGATCCCTCCGCCGATCATCGCGGAGGAGGTGCCCATGAATCTCGACAAGGCCAATGCGGCACTGGACTCCGTCTATTCGGCCGACTCGCCGGAAGGGCTCGCCAAGGCCTATGCCGACTGGGCTGCGACCTATGACAGCGAGACCGCCTCGCTGGGCTACCTCCTGCCGTTCCTGATCACCGCCTGGGTGGCCCGGCATGTGCCGGCCGGCGAGGGCCCGCTGCTCGACGCCGGCTGCGGCACGGGACTGTCGGGTCCGTCGCTGAGGGCGCTGGGCTATGGCGACATCGCCGGCCTCGATCTCTCCGACGACATGCTGAAGATCGCCGGCAGCCGCCAGGCCGGTGGCAAGCCGGCCTATGGCGAGCTGAAGAAGGCGATGCTCGGCGGCCCACTGCCTTGGCCGGATCGGCATTTTCGGGCCTTCTTCTCGACCGGCGTCTTCACCATCGGCCATGCGCCGGCCTCCGGCCTGCACGAGCTGGTGCGCATCACGAAGAGCGGCGGTCACGCCATCTTCACCGTGCGCGACCAGGTGTTCGAGAGCGGCGCGTTCCAGGCGGTGTTCGATGAGCTGACGCAGACGGGGAAATGGCGCCCTGTGGAGCAGAGCCCGTGGTTCCGCTGCTACGCGATCGGCGATCCGGAGGCGCTGGTGAAGACGTTCGTGTTCGAGGTGGTGTGAATAGGCTGGCGCCAGTTCCTCGCCCCCGCGAAGGCGGGGGAGAGGTGGCCCGGCG
>CCNC01000157.1 GCA_000824845.1 Mesorhizobium sp. ORS 3359
AAGCCCCCTCTCCGTCCCGGCTTCGCCGGGCCACCTCTCCCCACTTCGTGGGGCGAGGAACCAGGTCCTTGTCCGCCAATTGCCGAAAAGCCAAAACATTGCTATCTACGCCGCCATGGAAAAGCTTTTCAGCGATCCGGCCTACAAGGGTTTCGTGCTGCAGGACAGGAAGCGCCTGCCGTCGCGTTTCTCCGCGCGCGTTTGCGGTGCGCTGACCAGCCGACTTAACTGACCCGACCGATCGCAGTCGTCGCGCCGGATTGCCGGCGTGCTTTTCCCATTCTCATATCGACGGATTTACGCACATGAGCGCACCGCGCACCCTCTATGACAAGATCTTCGACGACCATGTCGTCGACCGCCAGGACGACGGCACCTGCCTGCTCTATATCGACCGCCACCTCGTGCATGAGGTCACCAGCCCGCAGGCCTTCGAAGGCCTGCGCATGTCGAACCGCAAGGTCCGGCATCCGGAAAAGACGCTGGCCGTGGTCGACCACAACGTGTCGACCTCGCCGGAGCGCAAGTTCGGCATCAAGAACGAGGAAAGCCGCATCCAGGTCGAGGCGCTGGCCAAGAACGCCAAGGATTTCGGCATCGAATATTATTCCGAGAACGACGTCCGCCAGGGCATCGTCCACATCATCGGGCCCGAGCAGGGCTTCACCCTGCCCGGCATGACCATCGTCTGCGGCGACAGCCACACTTCGACGCATGGCGCATTCGGCGCGCTCGCGCATGGCATCGGCACGTCCGAGGTCGAGCATGTGCTCGCCACCCAGACGCTGATCCAGCGCAAGGCCAAGAATATGCTGGTGCGCGTCGACGGCCAGCTGCCTGAAGGCGTCACCGCCAAGGACATCATCCTCGCCATCATCGGCGAGATCGGCACGGCCGGCGGCACGGGCTATGTCATCGAATATGCGGGCGAAGCGATCCGCTCGCTGTCGATGGAAGGGCGCATGACGATCTGCAACATGTCGATCGAGGCGGGCGCGCGCGCCGGCCTGATCGCGCCGGACGAGACGACCTTCGTCTATGTCAAGGACAAACCGCGCGCGCCCAAGGGCGCGGCGTGGGATGCGGCGCTTGCCTACTGGAAGACGCTCAAGTCGGACGAAGGCGCGCATTTCGACAAGGTGATCGTGCTCGACGCTGCGAAGCTGCCGCCGATCGTCTCCTGGGGCTCCTCGCCGGAGGACGTCGTCTCGGTGCAGGGCATCGTGCCGAACCCCGAAGACATCACGGACGAGAACAAGCGTTCCTCCAAGCATCGGGCACTGGAATATATGGGCCTGACGCCTGGAACCAAGATCACCGATATCGCACTCGACCGCGTCTTCATCGGCTCCTGCACCAATGGCCGCATCGAGGACCTGCGCGCCGCCGCCAAGGTGGTCGAGGGCAAGAAGGTCAATCCGCGCGTCAACGCCATGATCGTGCCGGGCTCCGGCCTGGTGAAGGAACAGGCCGAGGCCGAAGGCCTCGACAAGATCTTCGTTGCCGCCGGCTTCGACTGGCGCGAGCCGGGCTGCTCGATGTGCCTGGCCATGAATGACGACCGGCTGAAGCCGCATGAACGCTGCGCCTCGACCTCGAACCGCAACTTCGAGGGCCGCCAGGGCTTCAAGGGCCGCACCCATCTGGTGTCGCCGGCCATGGCGGCCGCCGCCGCGATCGCCGGCCATTTCGTCGACATCCGCGACTGGAAGTAACCACCGGCTTCAGAAGCAAACAAAAGGTCCGGGCGCTTTGTCCGGGCCTTTTGCTTTCAACAATCCTACCTGCGGATGATCTCGTGAAACTCCTCGCGCCGGCCGGGCTCGTCGGCGGCGACGACCAATGCCAGCTGGCGGTCGTCGAAGATCTTGAACCATTCGTCCCATTCGACCAACTCGTAGCCGCCGGCATTGGGCGGGCGTTCCGGCCGGTCCTCGTCCTCATAGGCCTGCTGGTCAAAAACCAGGCGCAGCATGGCTTGCGTGCCAGGCTCCGGCGATACGTCGACAATGGCCGGAAAGCCGGCCCGCGCCGCCGCCCAGGAGCGGATTTCATCGTGATCGGTCAAAGTGATCGTGTCGGCCATCGCAATCGCCTCCTGTCTGGCGTCTCCAGTCTGGCCGGACAACGCCGCTCCGGCAAGCCCGGTTCCCCATGGTTTCGCGGCGTATTTATCGAGAGCGCTTAACCGCTTGTTTGGGCTTAAGTCCTAACATCTCCCCTTGGGTAAGTTGGGGAAAGTCGCAGTCCTTTGGACACCGGTCTGCTCATAGCGCTGCTCAATCCGACGATAGCGCTGGCGCTCGGAGCTGCGTTCCTCGTGCTGTGGTGCTATCAGCGCCATCATCCCTACCTGGCCGTCCTGGCGGCAAGCTATGCTCTCGCCGCTGGCGGGTTCCTGTTCCAGCACTTCACCCTCCCGGTCGGCCTGGCGCCGTCCAAGTTCCTCTCCAATCTGTGTTTCTGCCTTGCCGGGTCCTGTCTTGTCGGCGCCATCGTCGCGCGTCATGGTCGGCCCGTCCCTTATGCCGGGATCGGCGTGCTGGCAGGAAGCGGCATGGCTGCGTTCAGCTGGTTCCTGTTCGTTCAGCCGGACCTGACGTGGCGCATCCTCGTCGTCAATTTCGCGCTTGGCGGCGTCAGCCTTCTGGCCGCCGCCGAACTGCGCGTGGTGCGCGGCAATGGTCCGACGGAAAAAATGCTGTTCGTGCTGGCGTTGCTTTCCGGGCTGAACTTCTTCGTGCGGACGCTGGCCATCATCATCGCGAATGGACCGTTCAAGAGCTACGACGAGCTCTATGCCTCGTCCTACTGGACGACGGCGCTGCTGCTGCACGCGCTGCTGTCGCTGCTGATCGCGCTCTGCCTGTTCACCGCGGCGGCGCTCGACGTGGTGCGGGCGCTGAAGGCCGAGACCCACACCGATCCGCTCTCAGGCATCCTCAATCGCCGCGGCTTCGAGGAGCGGTCGACCGTGCTGCTCGATCAGTGCGCCAGGGCAGGCTTTCCTGTCGCCCTGGTGCTGGCCGACCTCGATCACTTCAAGGCCCTTAACGATCAATACGGGCATGAGGCCGGCGACCGGGTGATCGCCGACTTTGCCGCGAAGTTGCGTTCCGCCACCGGCGCGCGCGGAGCCGCCGGCCGCATCGGCGGCGAAGAATTCGCCGTGCTTCTGCCGCTCAGCGACTTGGGGGCGGCAAGGCTGTTCGCCGAGGCGATTCGTAGCTTCTATTCAGCCGGCTCGATCGACGGCCTGCCACCCGGCACCAGGGTGACCGCCAGCTTCGGCGTCGCCGCCCGCTCCGGCAGGGAAGGGCTGATGCCCTTGATGCGACGCGCCGACGAGGCGCTCTACAAGGCCAAGAAGAACGGCCGCGACAGCG
This sequence comes from Mesorhizobium sp. ORS 3359, assembly GCA_000824845.1. GTDB lineage: Bacteria > Pseudomonadota > Alphaproteobacteria > Rhizobiales > Rhizobiaceae > Mesorhizobium. Next base: position 3,387 of record CCNC01000157.1, read on the forward strand.
TGCGGCTCTCTTACGAGAGGCCAGAAACGACATTCGTCGCCGAGCCGCTTGCGGTCGGGTGATAGCTGCCTCCCGCCTCGCGTTAACGTGATTTTCGCCGGTCGATGATTTGTTCTCGGCAAGGGAGCAGACATGGGCAGCGCCGACTTCATATTGATGATCAACCTCGTCGTCGCCGGGCTGCTGGCGGTGGCGTTCATGGCGATTGCCGCGTACGGCACCGGGCGCGTGTCGGCGCGCTGGCTTGCCTTCAGCTACCTGCTTGGCATGGCTTATTTCGCCATCGAATTCAGCATCCCCGCTTTCTCGAACGCCCGGTTGCCGGTCGTTGCCGCCTTTGCCGTGTTCCTCGGCGCGACTATCGCCTTCAATGGCGGGTTGGCCCATAAATACGGCGTGCGGCCGCCCTGGGCGCCGATGCTGTGCTTCCTGGTCGTCGCCTCAGTCGCCGTCTATCTGGTGCAGGACCTGCCGCGCCAGTCGCTGGCGCGGATGATGGCCTACCAGCTTCCTTATGCCGCCATGCAGTTCGCGGCGCTCGGCATCGTGCTGTCCTCCCGGCAGAGGCTTGCATGGCTGGACCATGTGCTTGCGCTGGTGCTTGGCGCCAGCGCCGTGCAATTCGCCTCCAAGCCGTTCATTGCGGGTGCGTTGGGTGGCTGGGGCTCTGACCCGCAAGCCTATGTCACGACGGCTTACGCGCTTGTGTCGCAATCGGTCGGCACCGTGTTCGGGCTGGCGCTGGCGCTGCTTGCGCTCGCCGTCCTGGTGCGCGACGCGCTCAGCGAGGCGACCTCGAAATCGGAAACTGACGCTTTGTCGCGGCTGTTCAACCGCGGCGGCTTCGAACGTCACGCGAACTTTGCGATACGGGACGCCGTCCGCCGCGGTGTGCCAGTGGCGCTGGTGATCGCCGATCTCGACTATTTCAAGAGCATCAACGACAATTATGGCCATGCCTGCGGCGACCGCGTCATCGAGACATTCGCCGGCTTTCTGCGCGAGGCCGCGGCCGAGCACTATGTGGCCGGCCGTATCGGCGGGGAGGAATTCGCCATCATCCTGCCGGGCACCAATCTTGCAGCGGCGCGGCTGTTTGCCGAAGGCGCGCGCAACGCATTCGGAGCTTTGCCGATCGAGGGCCTGCCGGCCGATCATCGCTGCAGCGCAAGCTTCGGCGTCGCGGAGCTGGCCGCCGACGAAGGGTTTGCCGATCTTCTGCGGCGCGCCGACGCCGCGCTCTACGAAGCCAAGAATGCCGGCCGCGACTGCGTGCGCGTGTCAGGCGCGCTCAGGCGGCGCCAAACGCCGACGATCTTCAACGGCAAGGGCTGAGATTGGGCATCTCGCCATCGGAAAGCCCGTACATATAGGAGCGACCCTTCACCAGCACCGGCGGCTGGTAGCAGCCGGGCGCGCCGGGCTCGTCCGCGTCGTCATAGACGACATCGGGCTGACCGGCGCTGGTAAAGTTCGAGAGCTCCTTGGCGTGCCTGCCCTCGCCGACGATGATGCGCTTGTAGCCGGCGGCGCTGTCGATGACGAGATTGCCGAAGGAATCGGCATAGACGCGGTCGTGATGGCGCAAGCCGGCTTCGGCCGGCGCGGCGGTCGCCAAGACAAGCCCCGCCAGCACTGCTGCGGCAAGGCTTGCCCGCACTGAATTCGAACGCATGTCGCTCTCCCTTGATCGGCGCGACGGATCGCGCCTGGATTCCCGATCCCAATCGGAAATTAACCCTTTCTTAACCTTTGTTAAGAGGCAGGGGGCTTTCGGCGCCGGTTCTTAAGGAACATGGTTAATTTCGAAGGCTCGGTTCCCGCCCGCCGCAAGACGGGCATGCAGCCGGCTGACTCCGGGTGAACTTGATCTTGATGCGTCGCGTGGCTAGAGCGGTTCGCCGTTTAACGGAAACGACAAACCACTCTATCTCTTTGTTTT
>CCNC01000158.1 GCA_000824845.1 Mesorhizobium sp. ORS 3359
TTTTCCTGGAATTGCTGTAGCGTGCCGCGCACGAAAGGGCAGCGCATGAGCTTTGGCCACACGGTTCGGGTGTCGATCACCATCCCGCTGCTTCTCGCAGCCGCGGCCTGCGTGCCACAGGACGGCGCGCCAAAAGCGGCCAATGCGGCGGCGCCGGTGCCCGCGCCTGTGCTGGCACAGCAGTCCGCCGCACCGGCAACGCCTCCAACGCAGCCGGCATCTCAAATGCCGCAGGGAGCCACTGCGCCCAAAACACCCGCACCCCCGGCAACCAAGATCATCACCGACCTTACCGTGCCGCGATCGGGCATAGGCACAGCCACCTACAGATGCGGCAATGGCGGCATGATCACCATCCAGAATCTCGGCTCGTCGCTGCGTGTGGTTCGGCCGGATGGCTCGACCGAGGAATTCGCGGCCTCGCCCGCCAACCAGAGCAGCCGCTTCCAGGAAGCGGCCACGCATGACGCAATCGTGATCGACGGGCGCGAGGCGCTGGTGATGAAGAGGGGATCCACGCCGCAAACCTGTCGGAGATAGTGCTCTTTGCTGCACTGCAACGAGACCGTGCGCCGGCTTCAAAACAGCCGCTAATCGATTGAAGCGCGCGACCACCGGTTTGTCAGACTAAATGATGTTTCCAAAACGATTTTCCGGCTTTGACGCGGTGCAAAAAGAGCATTAGAAACCGCCTGTCCGGAGCCATATATGAGGGCGGAAAACGCTGCTCCTCGGTAGCGGCATCCAGGACGCCGAACTGGGGCAGCCATGAGCAAATCACCAGCCACCCGCGCAGTTGCCAGACTTGAACGGCCGCTCTCGCCGCATCTGACGATCTACCGGCCGCCGATCACGATGACGATGTCGATCGTCCATCGCATCACCGGCGGCGCGCTTTATTTCGGAACGCTGCTGGTGGCGGCGTGGCTGATCGCCGCCGCGAGCTCGCAGGCCGCCTTCGACTGGGTCGACTGGGCCTTCGGCTCCTGGCTCGGCCGGCTGGTTCTGTTCGGTTACACCTGGGCGCTGATGCACCACATGCTGGGCGGGCTGCGCCACCTCATCTGGGACACCGGCGCGGGGCTCGAAAAACACACCGCCTCGAAGATCGCATGGGCGACGCTCGCCGGCTCGATCGTGCTGACGCTCCTGATCTGGATAGCGGGCTATGCGGCAAGGGGGGCTTTCTGATGAACGCGCACAATTCGGACATGCGCACGCCGCTGGCGAGGGTCCGCGGCCTCGGCTCGGCCCGCGAAGGCACCGGGCATTTCTGGCGGCAGCGGCTTACCGCGATCGCCAACATTCCTTTGATCCTGTTCTTCGTCGGCTTCTTGATCGCGATCAACGGCCACGGCTACGCGGAAGTGCGGGCCGCGCTCGCGAACCCGTTTGTGGTGGTCATGTTCGGATTGGTGCTGATCTCGCCGCTCTATCATATGCGCATCGGCATGCAGGTCATCATCGAGGATTATGTGCATGGCGAAGGCATGAAGCTGGCGCTGATCGCGCTAAACACCTTCTTCTGCGTGGCAGTCGGCGTCGCTTCGCTTTTTGCCCTGCTCAAACTTGCATTCGGAGGCTGACGTCTTGGCCAACGCAAATACAGCCGGCACGGCTTCCGCCTACACTTTTGTCGATCACAAATTCGATGTGGTGATCGTCGGCGCCGGCGGCGCGGGCCTGCGCGCCACGCTCGGCATGGCCGAGCAGGGGCTGCGCACCGCCTGCATCACCAAGGTGTTCCCGACCCGCTCGCACACGGTCGCCGCGCAAGGCGGCATCGCCGCCTCGCTCGCGAATATGGGCCCCGACAACTGGCAGTGGCACCTCTTCGACACCGTCAAGGGCTCGGACTGGCTGGGCGATATCGACGCGCAGGAATATATGGTGCGCGAGGCGCCCGCGGCGGTCTACGAGCTCGAGCATTACGGCGTGCCGTTCTCGCGCACCGAAGAGGGCAAGATCTACCAGCGGCCCTTCGGCGGCATGATGATGAATTTCGGCGATGGCCCGCCGGTGCAGCGCACCTGCGCGGCCGCCGACCGCACCGGCCATGCCATGCTGCACACGCTCTACGGCCAGTCGCTGAAGAACAATGCGCAGTTCTTCATCGAATATTTCGCGCTCGACCTGATCACCGAGCCGGACGGCACCTGCACCGGCGTGGTGGCCTGGAACCTCGATGACGGCACCATCCACCGCTTCTCGGCCAAGATGGTGGTGCTGGCGACCGGCGGCTACGGCCGCGCCTATTTCTCCGCCACCTCGGCGCATACCTGCACCGGCGATGGCGGTGGCATGGCCGCGCGCGCGGGACTCGCGCTGCAGGACATGGAGTTCGTGCAGTTCCACCCGACTGGCATCTATGGCGCCGGCTGCCTGATCACCGAAGGCGCGCGCGGCGAGGGCGGCTATCTCGTCAATTCAGAGGGTGAGCGCTTTATGGAGCGCTATGCGCCGTCGGCCAAGGACCTCGCCTCGCGCGACGTGGTCTCGCGCTGCATGACGATGGAGATCCGCGAAGGCCGCGGCGTCGGACCGAAGAAGGATCACATCTTCCTGCATCTCGACCATCTCGACCCGGCGGTGCTGCATGAGCGGCTGCCGGGCATTTCGGAATCGGCAAAGATCTTCGCCGGCGTCGACCTGACCAAGGAGCCGATCCCGGTGCTGCCGACGGTGCACTACAATATGGGCGGCGTGCCGACCAATTATTGGGGCGAGGTGCTCGACCCGACGGCCGAGAGCCCGGATCGCGTGCTGCCCGGTCTGATGGCGGTGGGCGAAGCCGCGTGCGCGTCCGTGCACGGCGCCAACCGGCTGGGCTCCAACTCGCTGATCGATCTTGTCGTCTTCGGCCGCGCCGCGGCCATCCGCGCCGGCGAGGTGATCGACCGCAATTCGCCCATCCCTGCGCCCAACCCAGCCTCGGTCGAGAAGATCATGGACCGCTTCGATAGGCTGCGCCACGCCAGCGGCTCGAGGCCGACGGCGGTGCTGAGGGAGAAAATGCAGCGGGCGATGCAGGAAGACGCGGCGGTTTTCCGCACGCAGGAATCGCTCGACAATGGCTGCAGGCGCATTTCCGAGATCTGGGGCGAGATCAAGGACATCAAGGTCACCGACCGCTCGATGATCTGGAATTCCGACCTCGTCGAGACGCTGGAGCTGGAGAACCTGATGGCCAACGCCATCACCACGGTCTATGGCGCCGCGGCGCGCAAGGAGAGCCGCGGCGCGCATGCGCGGGAGGACTTCTCGGCCCGCGACGACGCCAACTGGCGCAAGCACACGCTGGCCCATGTCGGCGAGGACGGCACGGTGACGCTCACCTACCGGCCGGTGCATACCGAGACGCTGCTGGCGGAAAAGGACGGCGGCATCAACCCGGCCAAGATCGCGCCGAAGGCCAGGGTGTACTGACGCGGCAATGATAAAGCGGTCGAAATTACCCGACGGAACTTCAGTGTACGACTACACTGGTGTGAGGACGGAGTTTCGAGGTCCGACAGACGTCGCTATCTACCTGGTGGAAATCGAAGGATATCTTGAAGAGTTCCTAGGCGTACAAGCGGGTGTTTTTCACGAAATCATCTCGGACAAAGTGCATCTTGATATACTAGTGTTCCCACCAAACGAGGTGAGGAACACCTGGACTCTTGTGACGAGTGGGATGAGCGATCTCCCCATGAATGTTCCGCACAATCTCCACCCTCGCCAGGATTTTGAACGGGCCGAACTGGTTTTTACGCTGCCGGCGTCATGGTTTGCTGCCGGGGAAAACGGAATGATCCCCGAAAGCCAACTCGCTGATCCGAATAAATATTGGCCCATCCGCTTGATGAAGTCGCTCGCCCGGATGCCTCACGATTATGGAAGTTGGATCTGGAGTTCGCATACTGTTGCGTCACAAGGCGGTCCGCCGGAGCCTTACGCTCAGAACACGAAAATGTCCGGCGTAATTCTTCTCCGTCCACCGAGTTGGCCCGACAAGAAAGATATCCTCCATGCAGCCGACGGCACTAAGGTTAACTTCTTCGCCGTCGTTCCGTTACACGCGGATGAGATGACCCTGAAGCTGAACAAGGGTGTGGAGGCTCTGATTGTTGCACTCGACACGGCAGGTGTTTCCGATGTGTTGGATGCAGGCAGGCCAAGCGTCGTCAAGAAGAAGCGTTACCTAGGGCTTTTCGGATGACGATCGCGTTAATCTCTGTGAACAATCTGGTCGACGTCAAGGTCGCCGCCGTCAACGAAATCTGGTCCGGGCTGAAGCTCGTCATCCGAAAGGACCGCAGGTAATGGTCGAACTCACGCTTCCCAAGAATTCCAAGGTCCAGCAGGGCAAGACCTGGCCGAAGCCGGAGGGCGCCACCAATCTGCGCGAATACCGCATCTACCGCTGGTCGCCGGACGATGGCGGAAACCCGCGCATGGACACCTATTTCGTCGACATGGACGATTGCGGGCCGATGGTGCTGGACGCGCTTTTGTGGATCAAGAACAAGATCGACCCGACGCTGACGCTGCGCCGTTCCTGCCGCGAAGGCATTTGCGGCTCCTGCGCCATGAATATCGACGGCTCCAACACGCTGGCCTGCACCAAGGGCGCCGAGGACATTTCGGGCGCGGTGAAGATCTACCCGCTGCCGCATATGCCGGTGATCAAGGACCTCGTGCCCGACCTCACCAATTTCTACGCCCAGCACGCCTCGATCGAGCCGTGGCTGAAGACGGTCTCGCCGACGCCGGCCAAGGAATGGCTGCAGAGCCATGAGGATCGCGAGAAGCTCGACGGGCTCTACGAGTGCATCCTGTGCGCCTGCTGCTCGACCTCCTGCCCGAGCTATTGGTGGAACGGCGACCGCTATCTCGGTCCGGCGACGCTGCTGCAAGCCTATCGCTGGCTGATCGACAGCCGCGACGAGGCGACGGGCGAGCGGCTCGACAATCTCGAAGACCCGTTCCGGCTCTATCGCTGCCACACCATCATGAACTGCGCGCAGACCTGCCCGAAGGGCTTGAATCCGGCCAAGGCGATCGCCGAGATCAAGAAGATGATGGTGGAGCGCCGCGTCTAGTCCCGCAATGCCTCTGCCTGCCGATTTTGCGCCGGAAGCGGTAGCCGCGATCCGCGCACGGCTCGACATGGCCCGCGCGCAAGGCGCGAAAATCCTGTTCGCCATCGAAAGCGGCAGCCGCGCCTGGGGCTTTCCCTCGCCGGACAGCGACTATGATTGCCGTTTCGTCTATGTCCGTCCCGTGGCCGACCACCTCGTGCTGGAACAGGCGCGCGACGTGATCGAGTTTCCGCTCGAAGGCGAGATCGATGCCGGCGGCTGGGACCTGCGCAAGGCCCTGCTTCTGGCGCTTGGCGGTAACGCGGTGGTCGTCGAATGGGCGAAGTCGCCGATTGTCTATGAGGAAACGGCAGGCTTCCGCGACCGCCTTCTCGACCTGCTTGCCGAGATCGTCGATCCAGTGAAAGTCTCGCGCCACTATCTGGGCCTTGCACGATCACATGTCTCTAAAATCGGCCGCTTTGCCGGTGAGGTGAAGCTCAAGAAGCTCTTCTACTTGATCCGCCCGATCGTGGCCCTGGACTGGATGGAGCAGCGTGACTTCGCCACCCTGCCGCCAATGAACATGGTCGATTGCCTGGCCGAGACCGAGATTCCGGCACAGGCCGCGGGCGAGATTCGCAAGCTGATCGAAAAGAAGCGAGAGACGCGAGAACTGGGCACCGGACCGATCCCGGCCGCGATCGCGCGCTATCTCGAAGCGCGCTATGGTCATCACGAGATGAACCTGTCCGGCCCGGTCCGGGACGTGGCGCGGCAGGTGCGCAACCGCGCGCTCGCGAACGATTTCTATCGCAGGGAGGCAGAAAGCCAATGACCGATCTCCCCGTCCTTTCCGCCGTCGAGGCGCGCGTGCTGGGCTCGCTGATAGAGAAGAAGGAGCTGACGCCGGACGTCTATCCGCTGACGCTCAACGGCGCGCACGCCGCCGCCAACCAGAAGACGGCGCGCGAGCCTGTCATGGCGCTGGAGCTGACCGAGATCCGGCGGGCGCTGGGCACGCTCGAGCAGAAGGGGCTGGTGCGGCAGGCCTTCGCATCGCGGGTCGAGCGCTACGAGCACCTGATGGCGCAGCGCTTTTCGCTGACCACGCCGCAGATCGCGGTGATCGGGCTCTTGCTGTTGCGCGGGGCGCAGACGGCGCATGAATTGCTTGCCCGCTCCGAGCGGATGGCGCGCTTTGCTTCGATCGAGGAACTGCGCGACAATCTCGACTTGATGATCGGCCGCCGCCCGCCGCTGATCCAGCTGCTCGAACGCGCGCCCGGCCAGCGCGAGGAGCGCTATGTTCATTTGCTCAGCGGACCGGTGGAGGCGTGGGCCCTCGCGGCGCCGTGGCAGCCGGCGGCGTCGGCAGACTCCGACCTCGAGGCGCGGGTCAAGGCGCTGGAGGAAGAGGTCGCGGCGCTGCGCGCGAAGATCGAGGCGCTGGGCGGGTAGCTTCAGAGGCGTTGGCGCGAGGGGGGCGAAGGAATGCCTGCCGTTCAGATTAAAACGCAGTCACCCCAACCTTGCATCCAGCGACACCTTGATCGCCCCCAGTGCTTTCGACACCGGGCACTCCGCCTTGGCCTTCTCGGCCAGTTCCTTGAACTTGGCCGCATCGATGCCGGGCACCTTGCCGACCAGGGTGATGGCGCTGCCGGTTATGCCGGTGCCGGGAACCAGCGTCACCACCGCCTTGGCATCGAGCTCGGCGGCCGGCGTGCCGTTCTCGGCCAGGAAATGCGACAGCTGCATGGCGTAGCAGCCTGCATGCGCCGCCGCGATCAGCTCTTCCGGGTTGGTGCCGGATTTGCCGCTCTCGTCCTGGAAGCGCGCCTTGAAGGAATAGGGCGTGCCCTTCAAGGTCCCGCTCTGCGTGTCGAGCGTGCCCTGGCCTTCCGTCAGATTGCCTTTCCAGACGGCGTTTGCGGTGCGGTCCATGGAGTCCTCCTGGTCTGTCGGGGTTGCGCCGGCGGCCGCCGGCGTTCTTCTGAACTATAGCGCGGGCGCGGCGGAAGGCCATCCACGGCATGCTGAGATTCGGGTGAGGCCGGCCTGCAAATGGCAGTCTCCTGCGCTTCCGGTGC
>CCNC01000159.1 GCA_000824845.1 Mesorhizobium sp. ORS 3359
CTCCGCTCCGGTTCTCGGAGACCGCCCAGTTTGGTCGCTTCGCGCCCGTCTTCGACTCCGGCTCGGCCTGACCCGAATCTCAGCATGCCTTCGCCGCCGGCGTTGGTGGGTAGGCCAATCTCCAAAAAAGTGCGCGCAAAAATGTCGGCATCCCTCCGGCCCGACCGTCCTGCGGGCGGCCACTCGCGGCCGATGGAGATTTGAGATGGACAATCTGTTTGTTGCGATCTGGGGAAAGCCGGAGCGAAAAGCCGGGCGGGCGGAGGAGTTCTGGCTGGATCCGCCGGCGCCCGGTTTCGGTCGGCTGCTTGCGGCCATCGCTATTGTCGGCGTGGCGGCGTGCCTGCTCGACCACGTGGCCACGGCAAGCAAAACTGACACCGCCGCCTTTGCCGCTTACAACGTGGCCATCGAAGGGAGCTCGAAATGAAATACGTCCTGCTGGTCTATGGCGAGGAGAAGGACCTTTACGCGCTCACCCCGGAACGGGCGGCCAGGCTCGATGCCGACTCGCTTGCCTATGACAGGGAACTCGACAGGCAAGGCAGGCTGGTTATCGCGCAGGCCCTGCAGTCGGTGAAGACCTCGAAATCGCTGAGGCGGCGCAAGGGTAAGGTGCTGGTGACCGACGGGCCGTTCGCCGAGACCAAGGAGCAGTTGCTCGGCTTCGTCATGATCGAGTCGGCCGACCTTGCCGAGGCGCTGAAGATCGCGGAGCGCATTCCACTGGCCGAGCTCGGCACGGTCGAGGTCAGGGCGATCTACGACATACCGGGGTCATAGGCGCCGGTCAGGCCGGGCACGGCGCATTGCGGCCGTCTCACGCAGGAAACATCTTCAGGGTTTCTTCACGGACGCAACCGTTGCGTGTTGAAGCAACGCCGCATCTCTCTTATCGTCGCCGCGATTTCGGGGGAATTCGGCATGCCTATTCTTATCGCGATACTTGGCCTGCTCGGAGCGGCCGCCATCTGGTGGTACCGGCTGAAATATATGAGCGACGCCGCGCGTGAGGTCGCCGACGTCGTCGGGCGCGTCCAGGGCAACCTGCGCCGCAAGAAGCTGCGCAACCAGGCCGCGCTCTCGCCGCTGACGGCGATCGACGATCCGGTGGTGGCGGCCGCGACGCTGATCACCGCGATCGTTGCCGAGCAAGGGCCGGTGCTGCCGAAGCGCGAGGCTGTTATCCGGGACGTCATCGCGCAGATCGCGGAAGGCCCGAAGAAGGCGGACGAGGCGGTCGTCTACGCAAAATGGGCTGCAGCGCAGGTCGACGACACGACGATCGTCATCGACAAGCTGGCGCCGTTCCTGCGCGGCCGCCTCGACCCGCATGAGCGTGACGACCTGCTCAGCATGCTGAACCGTGTCGCGCAAAGCGGCGAGCAGAGCCTCAAGATACCCGACCAGCGGATGCTGAGGGTGCGGCAGAAGCTGGGGTTCGAGGTGAACTGAGCCGAAGCGGCGACGACCGAATCGGCAGCATTCGCGAATGGCCGAACGCCGCTCGCCTCGTCATTCTATGGCGGAGCAAGGAG
>CCNC01000160.1 GCA_000824845.1 Mesorhizobium sp. ORS 3359
ATCCACCTTCTCCCACAAGTGGAGAAGGAGAGGGCGCGTGTCACCCGTACGCCTCAATATATTTCGCCATGGCGACCGGCTCTGGTACCGCTAACCCATCAGCTTGCAAGCCTTCGATGTGAAAGCGCATTGCATCACAGATTTCGATCTTCACATCGGCCGCTGTCGCGCCGGTTGCTATGCAGCCTGGCAGGTCCGGCACATATGCAGAAAAGTTGTCTCCGGCTTTTTCGATGATCACAGCGTAAGGCATGAGCCATATCCTTGCCTGATCCAGTAGAAGCTCAGGCCTTCGCCGCCTCGTTGATCATCGCCTCGATATTATAACCGTCGGGGTCGAGCACGAAGCAGGCGTAGTAATTTTCCGCATAATCCGGACGCGGTCCCGGTGCGCCATTGTCGGCGGCGCCCGCTTCGAGCGCCGCGCGATGGAACGCATCCACCTCAGCCTTGCTCTTCACCCGCAAGGCGACATGCAGATGCGTGAGCGGCGGCGTCTCGCCCGTGCTCTGGATCTCGAACAGGCAGCCATTGCCGACATCGAAGGCCCAGAACACGCCTTCCTTGCCGAAGGCGAGGCTGTAGCCCAAGGGGGCGAAAGCCTGTTCGTAGAAGAGCTTGCTCTTGGCGAGGTCGCTTACTTCGATGGTGATGTGGTCGATCATTAAGACCTTCCAAGGTCGAGCGTCACGCTTCGGACAAGTTTGGTCGCTTATGACCATTGAAGCGGAGCAGTGAGATATTCTATGGCGCTATTGACGATTGGCTACGAAGGTTCCGAAATCGGCGATTTCGTGTCCGTTCTCAAAGCGGCAAAGATTGATATTCTTATTGATGTGCGAGATTTGCCGCTATCTAGGAAGGCGGGCTTTTCAAAAAATTCGCTCAGGAAGCACCTCGAAAATTCGGCAATCGAATATCAGCATGCGAAGATCCTGGGCGATCCAAAAGAGGGTCGCTTGGCCGCTCGAGCGGGTGATCGGCGCCGGTTCGAACGAATTTTCAGGAGCCATATTGCGAACGAGTCTGCCAAAAAAACAATTGGCGAGATATCTGCTCAGTCTGAAACAAAAAATATCTGCCTAATGTGTTTCGAGAGAGACCATAAAGACTGCCACCGTTCCATTGTTTGCGAAGAGATATTGAAAAATAGAAATACTGCGGTTAAGCATCTTGGAGTACCGAAGGGTTTTTGTCTAAAGGCGGCTTGATTGGCGTCTGACACGCAACGTGATTCAGCAGTGATCCTAGTAAAGGCGGCGCCACGCGTAGGGGAGACCCACGGGGAATTGGTTTGCTGCGCGGGAATTAACTTAAGCGGCAGCTGGATTCGTTTGTATCCCGTCGCGTTTCGTACGCTAGAGGACGCCCAGAAGTTCGGCAGATGGGATACTATTGAATATGGTTGGAGCCTTCCAAAAGGTGACCAGCGAAGTGAGAGCCGGCGGCTCGAACACAAATCTTTGGTGATCACAGGCAGTCTGTCTAAAAAGGCACGACCTCAGTTTTTGGCTCGGCACGTTGTTTCGAGTCTCGCCGCCGAGCTGGAGCAAGGCCGTAGTTTGGCGCTCGTTCGACCAAGAAGCGCAGAATTTCTGATTGAGCGGAAGGATCGTGACACATTTGAGAGTGAAAAAGCTAGATTTCTAATGTGGCATGAACAGGAGGCTAACAGCTTGTTTGGCTTCTTAGGAAAGAGCCTGGTCCCCTACGAGCCGGCGCCTTTTTACTTCAAGTATAGATACGAGACCGATGATGGCGTTCGCGAAGGAACATGCCAAGATTGGGAAATTGAAGCCACCTTTCTTAAGTGGCAACGTCGCTACGGAGAGAAAGAGACTTTGCAGAAAATGTCGGATCGATTTGGCGCGGAATATCCGAAGAAGGGCTTTGTTCTCGCCATGGGAACTCATAAAGCCTACCCCCAGTGGTTGATTAACGGCGTTATCCGCCTCGACCATGGGATCGAAAACGAAATCCAACAATCGCTTTTTTGACGTCTAACGCAAACCGGCCCGATCTTACGACCGGGGCCGATGATGTTGCGTTTTAGCGGCTCAGATTCTCAGCTGCACCCGCTCGTCGAACCACACGTGTCGCACTTCTCGCAGGTGCCGTTCCGCACCATGGTGAAGTTGTGGCACTCCGAGCATTCGTTGCCGGTGTAGCCTTGCAGCAGCGACTGCTGGCGCCTCGTCGCGGCGAGCTTCTTCGCCTCGGCGGCTTCGTTAGCCGCGGCGTCGGTGAACAGCGCCTCGGCGCCGCCGGCCGCTTCGGCTTCTTCTTCCACCATGTCCTCGGCCAGCTCCCGGGCGCGCTCCTCATAGTCGCGCTTGTAGGCGAGCGCCTCGTCGCTGGCCGGCTTCAGCGCCAGCACGTTGGAGCCGGCGAAGGCGGTCGGCGCCGCGCGAGCAGGGGTGGTGGTCCCGGAGGAGCCCGAACCTCCGCCAAAGCCCTTAGGCTCGGTGCCGGAGCTGGAGACCAGCCTCGGCGAGGCGCCGCGATAGAGGCCCTTGGAGAAGGGCGTCGCCTTGCCTTCGGTGATGCCGCGGCCGAGCGCCGTCTTGTCGAAGTCCGACTGGTCGACATGGGCGAGGTCGTGGCGGCCGAGATAGGAGACGGCAAGCTCGCGGAACACGTAGTCGAGGATCGACGTCGCGTTCTTGATCGCGTCGTTGCCCTGCACCATGCCGGCCGGCTCGAACTTGGTGAAGGTGAAGGCCTCGACATATTCGTCGAGCGGCACGCCATATTGCAGGCCGAGCGAGATGGCGATGGCGAAGTTGTTCATCATCGCGCGGAAGGCAGCGCCTTCCTTGTGCATGTCGATGAAGATCTCGCCGAGACGTCCGTCGTCGAACTCGCCCGTCCTGAGATACACCTTATGGCCGCCGACGACCGCCTTCTGCGTATAACCCTTGCGGCGGTTCGGCAGTTTTTCGCGGTCGCGATAGAGGCGCTCGATGACGCGCTCGACGATCTTTTCCGTCACCTGCACGGCGCGCTGCGCCGCCGGTGCCGCGACCAGCTGTTCGACCGCCTCGTCCTCGTCCTCCTCGCCATCGGCGAGCAGCGAGGCGTTGAGCGGCTGCGACAGCTTCGAGCCGTCGCGATAGAGCGCATTGGCCTTCAGCGCCAGCTTCCAGGACAGCATGTAGGCGTTCTTGGCGTCCTCTACCGTCGCCTCGTTCGGCATGTTGATGGTCTTGGAGATGGCGCCCGAGATGAAGGGCTGCGCGGCCGCCATCATCAGGATGTGGCTCTGGATCGACAGCGAGCGCTTGCCGATCTTGCCGCAGGGGCTGGCGCAGTCGAACACCGGCAAGTGCTGGTCTTTTAGAAATGGTGCTCCCTCAAGGGTCATCGCACCGCAGACATGGATGTTGGCGGCGTCGATGTCTTTCTTGGAGAAGCCGAGAGCCGGCAGCATCTCGAAGGAGAAGTCGCCGAGCTGCTCGTCGGTGAAGCCGAGCGTCTCCTTCACCCAGTCGGCGCCGAGCGTCCACTGGTTGAACACGAACTTGATGTCGAAGGCCGACTTCAGCGCCGCATTCAGCGCGGCGATCTTTTCGTCGGTGAAGCCCTTGGCCTTCAGTGTCGACGGGTTGATGCCGGGCGCCTGGTTGAGGTTGCCGTGGCCGACGGCATAGGCCTCGATCTCGGCGATCTGGCTTTCGGAATAGCCGAGCGTGCGCAGCGCTTCCGGCACGGCGCGGTTGATGATCTTGAAGTAGCCGCCGCCGGCGAGCTTCTTGAACTTCACCAGGGCGAAGTCGGGCTCGATGCCGGTGGTGTCGCAATCCATGACGAGGCCGATCGTGCCGGTCGGCGCGATCACGGTCGCCTGCGCGTTGCGGTAGCCGTGCTCCTCGCCGAGCTCGATGGCGCGGTCCCAGGCGGCGCGTGCATGCTCGGCCAAAGCCGGCTGCTTCAGGTCGGAGGCGACGAGAGGCACCGGGTTGACGGCGAGCTTCTCGTAGCCGTCCTTGTCGCCATAGGCGGCGCGGCGATGGTTGCGCATGACGCGCAGCATGTTCTGGGCGTTGCGGTCATAGTCCGGGAAGGCGCCGAGCTCGGAAGCCATTTCGGCCGAGGTCGAGTAGGCGACGCCGGTCATGATGGCGGTCAGCGCGGCGCAGATCGCGCGGCCCTCGTCGGAGTCGTAGGGAATGCCCGAGGTCATCAGCAGGCCGCCGATATTGGCGTAGCCGAGGCCGAGCGTGCGGTAGTCGTAGGAGAGCTTGGCGATCTCCTTGGACGGGAACTGCGCCATCATCACCGAGATTTCGAGCACGACGGTCCAAAGGCGAACGGTGTGCTCGTAAGCGGCGATGTCGATCGTGCCGTCTTCCCTGCGGTAGGGCAGGAGGTTGATCGAGGCGAGATTGCAGGCCGTGTCGTCGAGGAACATGTATTCCGAGCACGGGTTGGAGGCCCGGATCGCACCGGCGGAGGCGCAGGTGTGCCAGTCGTTCATCGTCGTGTTGAAGTGCAGGCCCGGATCGGCCGACGCCCAGGCGGCGTAGCCGATCTTTTCCCACAGGTCGCGCGCCTTCAGCGTCTTCAGCACCTTGCCGTCCTTGCGGGCGGTGAGCTGCCAGTCGCCATCGGCCTCGACGGCGCGCAGGAAATTGTCCTTCAGCGACACCGAATTGTTGGAGTTCTGGCCCGACACGGTGAGATAGGCATCCGAATCCCAGTCGGTGTCGTAGGTGTTGAACGCCATCGAGGTGTAGCCTTGCTTGGCGAACTGAATGACGCGGTAGATGTAGTTCTCCGGCACGGCGTCCTTCTTGGCCGCCTTGATCTCGCGCTTCAGCGCGGTGTTCAGCGCCGGGTCGAAGCAGTCGTCGCCATTGCCTTCGCAATTGACGCAAGCCTTCATGATGGCTTCGAGGTGCTTCTTGACGATCTTCGAGCCGGTCACCAGCGAGGCGACCTTCTGCTCTTCATTGACCTTCCAATCGATGAACTGCTCGATGTCGGGGTGGTCGGCGTCGACGATGACCATCTTGGCGGCGCGGCGCGTCGTGCCGCCCGACTTGATGGCGCCGGCCGCGCGGTCGCCGATCTTGAGGAAGCTCATCAGGCCCGACGAGCGGCCGCCGCCGGACAGCTTCTCGCCTTCGCCGCGCAGCATGGAGAAGTTCGAGCCGGTGCCGGAACCGTATTTGAACAGGCGCGCCTCGCGCACCCACAGATCCATGATGCCGCCCTCGTTGACGAGGTCGTCCTGCACGCTCTGGATGAAGCAGGCATGCGGCTGCGGATGCTCATAGGCCGACTTCGACTTGGTCAGCTTGCCGGTGAAGGGGTCGACATAGAAGTGTCCCTGGCTCGGGCCGTCGATGCCATAGGCCCAGTGCAGGCCGGTGTTGAACCACTGCGGCGAGTTCGGCGCGACACGCTGGGTGGCGAGCATGTAGGCAAGCTCGTCGCGGAAGGCGCGCGCGTCCTCCTCCGACTTGAAGTAGCCGCCCTTCCAGCCCCAATAGGTCCAGGTGCCGGCGAGGCGATCGAAGACCTGGCGGGCGTCGGTTTCCGAACCGTAGCGCTCGGCCTCGGGCAGCTTGGCGAGCTCGGCCTCGTCGGCGATCGAGCGCCACAGGAAGGAGGGAACGTCGTTCTCCTCGACCTTCTTCAGCCGCGCCGGCACGCCGGCCTTGCGGAAATATTTCTGGGCCAGGATGTCGGCCGCGACCTGGCTGAACTGCGCCGGCACATCGATGTTGTCGAGGCGGAACACCACCGAGCCGTCGGGATTCTTGATCTCGGACAAAGCCTTGCGGAACTCGATCTCCGCATAAGCTGACTGGTCTGGCTTGGTGAAGCGACGCTCGATGCGCATTGGTCCGGTCCCTTTGTGTCTATATATAGCGCCTTTCCCCGGGGATTTCTCCCCCACATGGCGAAAAGCGCAGTCCGCCGTTTGCCGGCATTGCGAGCAACGCCGGCACTCTCCTCGTCGCAGGTGCCGGCATGCAGCAGAACGCTTTCCCAGGCATTTGCCCAGGCTGCAGGCCGACCCTTGCGGGTCCCTAAACTGAAACTTTGGTCGATTCCCTCCGTGGAGGGAGGTTCACATTATCTAGCGTCTAGCCTGCCTGCAAACACTAAATATAGTGTTAACAGATCATTTTTTCCAGGCCGACAATTCTCCCTTTCGCCCACCCAAACCCCAAAGATCCCAACGCTTCCGCCGCCCTCGTGAACAGGCGGAAATCCGGGCAAAACGCACAAAATCCGGGAAAAAAAGACCGGCCTCGAAACTCTCCGGTCACGCCCGCAACAGGAGCGCATGGCCTATAAAAAGCGACTCGTTCCGACCCGTCAAGGATTCGTTTTTGTAGCTTTTGTGACCCCAACATCTTGTGTGTCACATATGTGGATAACGGGGACATGCGAAGCCCAGATCCCCCGGCACTTGACGCGGTTTACCAGGCTGCCGCGAAGCCAGCCTGGCCTCGGCTTTTCATTTTAGCTGGCTTGCACTATCTGTTGCGTTCGCGCGGGGAGGCGCGCCTTGTCAACACCAAAAGCATCCGCTACGCCCCGCTTATGACAGTCACCGTTCGTTTCGCTCCATCGCCGACCGGCCGCATCCATATCGGCAATGCGCGCACCGCGCTGTTCAACTGGCTTTTCGCCATGAACAACAAGGGCCGTTTCATCCAGCGCTTCGACGACACCGACATTGCCCGCTCGAAGCAGGAATATGCCGATTCCATCCTTTACGACCTGCACTGGCTGGGCATCTTCCCGGATGTCACCGAGTACCAGTCGCGCCGCTTCGATATCTACGACGAGGCGGTCGAGCGGCTGAAGGCGGCGCGCGTGCTCTATGCCTGCTACGAGACGCCGGAAGAGCTCGATCTGCGCCGCAAGGTGCGACGCACGCGCGGCCTGCCGCCGGTCTATGGCCGCGAGGCGCTGACGCTGACGCCGGAGCAGGTGGCCGAATACCAGTCGGACGGGCGCAAGCCGCACTGGCGCTTCCTTTTGCCCAATTTCACCAGCGATCCGCTGCAGCCGGAGCGCACGGACGTGCATTGGAACGATCTGGTGCGCGGCGAGGAGACGGTCGATCTCGCCTCGCTGTCGGACCCCGTCCTGGTGCGCGAGGACGGCACCTATCTCTACACGCTGCCTTCGGTGGTCGACGATATCGAGATGGGCGTCAGCCATGTCATCCGCGGCGACGACCATGTCACCAACACCGGCGTGCAGATCGCGATCTTCAAGGCGCTCGGCGCCGAGCCGCCGGTCTTCGGCCACCACAATCTGCTCACCACGACCACCGGCGAGGGGCTGTCGAAGCGTACCGGCGCGCTGTCGATCGAGAGCCTGCGCGAGGACGGGATCGAGCCGATGGCGGTCGCGTCGCTGGCCGTGCTTGTCGGCACGTCGGAGAACGTCACCGCCGCGCATGATCTCAACGAGCTTGCCAGCCATTTCGACCCGGCGGCGACATCCAAATCCGCTTCCAAGTTCGATCCGGAGGAGCTCCTCGTGCTCAACCGCGCGCTGATGCATCACATGTCGTTCGAGGACGCTCGCGACCGGCTGATGGTGCTGGGCATTTCCGGCGACAAGGCCGAGGCGTTCTGGCTAGCGGTGCGCGGCAATCTAGACCGCCTGTCGGATGCGGTCGCCTGGTGGCGAATCCTGAGCGAAGGTCCGCAGGAGCCGGCCGAGTTTTCCGGCGACGACCGCGATTTCCTTCACCAGGCATTCGAGCTGCTGCCGGAGGAGCCGTGGAACGGCACGGTCTGGAAGGACTGGACCGGCAAGATCAGGGAAGCAACCGGGCGTAAGGGCAAGCCGCTGTTCATGCCGCTGCGGCTGGCACTCACCGGGCGGACTTCGGGGCCGGAGCTTTCAGATCTATTGCTGCTGATGGGTCGGGAAGGAACGTTGGCCCGACGACCCTGACCTTGCGCTGGTCGGGCGGCAGCGCCGAGACCGGCGACACCGGCGCCTTGGTGGTCAGCCGCTTGATCGCGTCCTGGTCGAGCCCGCCTTCGGCATTGGCGAGCGTTTCGGGATCGGCGCCGGGATCGGGCTTCACCGCCGGCACGGGAATGAAGGGCGCCATCCCATCCGGCTGCGATTGTTCGGGGTTGGGCGGATTGCCGCCGATGATCGTGAAATTCCCGGCCTGCCCGTTGCATCCGCAAGTGGGCGGCCGCGAATAATTGGCCTGCTTGTAGAGATAGGCGGTCGGCAGCGAGGCATAGGGTTGGCCAGTGACCGAGGAGGTCATCGATCCCGAATCGTCGTCCATCCCACGCGAATAGAAGACCTGCATCTCGGTGCCGGGGCAGCTCGATTCGCAATTCTTCTGGTCGCGCTCGAAATCGCCGACGGAGGCGGCGTTGGACATCGGGTAGAAATAGCCGTCGCAGGTGCGCACGCACATGGTGCGGAACTCGCCGCCCAAGCGCGGCAGGTCCATGCCGTCCGGCTGGTTGATGACGCGGCGGATGTTGCGCGCGCTCGGATCATCAAGCGGGACATCCGCCGTGCCCGGCATATCGGGGGCATCGGGCGTCTCGAGCTGCTCGTCTTGGCGGCCGAAAAGCTGCTCGAACAGATTGCCGCCACTGTCGCGGGAAGCCTCCTGAAGCGGCGCGCGTCGCGGCGCGATCTCGTCGTCGCGGCAGTTGTTGGCATCGAGCGCCGCCAGGATACGACTGCGGTCGCGCCGTGTGCCACCGGCGGCAAGCCGCTCGCGCTTGGCCTGCAACGTGTCGAGATTGTCGTTCATGCGCTCTATCGAGGCGTTGATCGCCGCGCATTGGCTGACATTGCGCGAAAACAGCGTGAAGCCGCAACCGGCATCGCTTGCCCGGCCGCGGGCCTTGGCAAGCTGCTCGCGCTGGCGCGCGATCGCGTCGTCATATTTGCGGACGAGGCCCGGCCCGCCGCCGCCCCCGCGCATCGCGGCGAGTTCGGTTTCAAGCTGACGGCACGTGCGGGAAGCTGCCTGGGAGTCCGTGACGGCGACGGCCGAGCCTGCAAGCGCTGCAAGCAGCGGCACCAGGAGGGTCAGCTTCAACCTCGCGCCTTTCATCTGAACCCCAAATCGATCGACCGACCCGAAGCTACGCCGCGGTGGTTAACCGACTATGCCAGAGTCGGCGCGACCGCGCCTAAGGGCAATTCGGCGAGAAGCCGCTATGTCCTTCGATCCAACTCAACCAGCGCCTGCGCCTTGTGCGCCGCCTCGACGACGGCCAGCGCGGTCATGTTGACGACGCCGCGCGAGGTCACCGACGGCGTCAATATATGCGCGGGCTTGTCGGTGCCGAGCAGGATCGGCCCGACATGCAGCGCATCCATCATCGCGCCCAGCGCCGTCAGCGTGATGTTGGCCGAATCGAGGTTCGGGAAGACCAGCAGATTGGCCTCGCCCTTCAGCCTGGAATGCGGATAGACACGCTGGCGCAGATGTTCCGAAAGCGCCGTATCGGCGTGCATCTCGCCGTCGCATTCAAGGTCGGGCGCGATGCGCGCTAGGATCGCCGCGGCTTGCCGCATCTTGAATGCGCTCGGCGCGTCGCGCGAGCCGAAATCCGAGAAGGAGAGCAGGGCTGCCTTGGGTTCCATGCCAAAGCGCCTGATCTCCTCGGCCGCCAGAACGGTCATCTCGGCGATCTCCTCGGCCGTCGGATCGATGGAGACGTAGGTGTCGGTGAGAAAAACGATGCTTCGCTGGGAAATCAGCATCGAGAGCGCCGACAGGTCGCGGTCCTTGACGCCGGCGCGCGGCCCGATGATCAGCGAGACATTGCGCAAGTGCCGCTCGAAACGACCTTCGAGCCCGCAGATCATGGCATCCGCATCGCCACGCTTCAGTGCGAGCGCCGCGATAACCGTATTGTTGGTGCGCACCATGGTGCGGGCGGCTTCCGTCGTCACGCCGCGCCGGCCGGCGAGCTCGATCAAAAGGTCGACATAATGGCGGTAGCGCGGATCGTCTTCCGGATTGATCAAGGCGAAATCGACACCAGGCCGGATGCGCAGTCCGTAACGCTTCAGGCGGACCTCCACCACATGCGGGCGACCGATCAAAGTCGGTTCGGCAATGCCTTCCTCCAACACCACCTGGGCGGCGCGGAGTACGCGTTCGTCCTCGCCGTCGGCGTAGATGACGCGCTTGGCGCTTGAAGCCTTGGCGGAGGAAAACACCGGCTTCATCACCAGGCCGGAGCGGAAGACGAAGCGGTTGAGCTTGTCGATATAGGCGGCGAAGTCGGCAATCGGCCGCGTCGCGACGCCGGTGTCGCAGGCGGCCTTCGCCACCGCCGGCGCGATGCGCAGGATAAGGCGCGGATCGAAGGGCGAGGGGATGAGAAAATCGGGGCCGAACATCGGCGTCTCGCCGGAATAGGCGCGGGCAGCAACGTCCGAAGGCTCCTCGCGGGCAAGGGCGGCGATCGCCCGCACCGCCGCCATTTTCATCTCCTCGTTGATGGCGCTGGCGCCGCAATCGAGCGCGCCGCGGAAGATGTAAGGAAAGCACAGCACATTGTTGACTTGATTGGGAAAATCCGAGCGCCCGGTGCAGATCATGGCGTCCGGCCGGGCGGCGCGCGCCAGCTCCGGCATGATCTCGGGATTGGGGTTGGCCAAAGCAAGGATGAGCGGTTTCGGCGCCATATGCTGCAGGAGCTCCGGCTTCAGCACGCCGGCGGCGGAGAGGCCGAGAAAGACGTCGGCGCCGGAAATGACATCGGCCAGCGTGCGCGCCGCGGTGTCCTTCACATAAGGGTCCTTCCAGCGATCCATCTCCTCGACGCGGCCCTTGTAGGCGACGCCGAAACGGTCGGTGACCCAGATGTTTTCCACCTGGGCGCCGAGTGAGACCAGAAGGTTGAGGCAGGCAAGTGCCGCGGCGCCCGCGCCGGAGGTGACGATCTTGATGTCGGAAATCGCCTTGCCGGCCAGTTCCAGCCCGTTGAGCACCGCCGCGGCGACGATGATTGCCGTGCCATGCTGGTCGTCGTGGAAAACCGGAATGCCCATGCGGGCCTTCAGCCGCTCCTCGACCTCGAAGCACTCCGGCGCCTTGATGTCCTCGAGATTGATGCCGCCGAAAGTCGGCTCGAGCGCGGCCACGGTCTCCACCATGCGCTCGATTTCCGGCGCATCGATCTCGATGTCGAAGACGTCGATGCCGGCGAATTTCTTGAACAGCACCGCCTTGCCTTCCATCACCGGTTTGGAGGCGAGCGGGCCGATATTGCCGAGCCCGAGCACGGCGGAGCCGTTGGAGACGACGCCGACGAGATTGGCGCGCGCGGTGTAGTCGGCCGCGGTGGCGGGATCGTCGCGGATCTCGAGGCAGGGTGCGGCCACGCCCGGCGAATAGGCAAGCGCCAGGTCGCGCTGGTTGCCGAGCGGCTTGGTCGCCTGGATCTCGAGCTTTCCCGGCTTCGGGTGCTTGTGGAAAAAGAGGGCGGCCTCGTCGAGGTCCGACCGGGCCGTTTTCTTGTTCTCGCCGTCCATTGCGGCCCCTCCCTGCGATACTGGTTTGGAGCCTTTTAGCATGCGCCCGCGATTTTTCGCGACCGCAAATCGCAGGCTCCGGCTTCACAATGCCGGAGCGGAAATAAGCTACCGATTCCAGCTGGTTGGCTGGAGAGCTTCAGGCGATGCTCAGAACGCGCTGACGTAGAGGCCGCCATCGACCGGGATATTCTGGCCGGTGAGGTAGCCGGCATGGACCGAACAGAGGAAGGCGCAGATCTGGCCGAATTCCTCGGGCGTGCCGAGGCGTTTCGCCGGCACGTCGGCGCTGATGCGGGCCTTGCGCGCGGCTGCCGCGGCCGGGTCTTCCTGAGCGCCTGCTTCATGCGGGCCGCGCAACCGGTCGGTGTCTAGTTTCCCGGGCAGCAGGCTGTTGATGGTGACGTTGCGGTCGATCACCGTGCGCGCCACGCCGGCCAGGAACGAGGTCAGGCCGGCGCGCGCGCCGGACGACAGGTCGAGGCCGGGGATCGGCACATAGACCGACAGCGAGGTGATGTTGACGATGCGGCCGAAGCCGCGCTTGGCCATGCCGTCGATCACCGCCTGGATGAGCTCGATCGGCGTCACCATGTTCTGCGTCACGCCCTCGAGGATTTTCGTGCGATCGAGCTCGCGGAAATCGCGCAGCGGCGGGCCGCCATTGTTGTTGACAAGGATGTCCGGATCGGGGCAGGCGGCAAGGATCGCCTTCTGCACCTCGGGCTTCGACACATCGCCGGCAACTTCGATTACCTTGACGCCGAATTTCTCGCGGATCTCTTGCGCGGTCTTGGCCAGAAGCTCGGCGTTGCGACCGTTGACGACGAGGTCGACGCCGGCTTCGGCCAACGCCATGGCGCAACCCTTTCCAAGCCCCTTGCTCGAGGCGCAGACGATGGCCTTCTTGCCGCGAATGCCGAGATCCATGGTGATTTTCTCCTGATGCTTTGACGGCGCCAAGCTAGCGCCTGGGCTGGGTCAACCGCAACCGTCATACGGTTGTTGCATGAATCGGGGCATAGGCACGCGAAAGCAAAGGGTAAAATCGCGATGTTAGCCCCAGAGCCCCGCACTTTCCGCGCCCTGTTCATTTCCGACGTGCATCTCGGCTCGAAAGCGGCCAAGGCCGATTTCCTGATCGACTTCCTGCGCCATCACGACGCCGAGATCATCTACCTGGTCGGCGATATCGTCGATGGCTGGCGGCTGCGCCGCAGCTGGCACTGGCCGCAGAGCCACAACGACGTCGTGCAGAAGCTGCTGCGCAAGGCACGCAAGGGCGCCTCGATCACCTATATCGCCGGCAATCACGACGAGTTCGCCCGCCAGTTCCAGGGCGTGCATTTCGGCGGCATCGTCGTTGCCGACCGCGCCATCCACGAAACCGCCGACGGCCGGCGCCTGCTGGTCATCCATGGCGACCAGTTCGACACGGTGGTGCACAACCAGCGCTGGCTCGCTTATCTCGGCGACTATGCCTATGACACGGCGATGCTGATCAACCGCGTCGTGACCAAGCTGCGCCACCTGCTCGGCCTGCCTTACTGGTCGTTCTCGTCCTGGGCCAAGGTCAAGGTGAAGAAGGCGGTGAACTTCATCGGCTCGTTCCAGACCGTGCTTTCCGAGGAGGCGCGGCGCTCGCATGTCGACGGCGTGATCTGCGGCCACATCCACCATGCCGCCATCGAGAGCTATGGCGACGTGCAGTACATCAACACCGGCGACTGGGTGGAAAGCTGCACGGCGGTTGTCGAGCATTTCGACGGCCGCCTCGAGATCCTGACCTGGGCGCATGTGCTGCCGGAATCTTCAACTGGGAAGGATGTGTTGGTTCCGGTCGACATTATCGACCTCAAGGGCAGGGCGGCGCAGGCGGCGTAAACGCCGTCTGCCTGTCTGGGATCGGCTCCATTGAGCGTCCTGGCGCGCGCGTTGTTCCGCGTTGTTCATTGAAGCCGAAGCGCGGCATGTCCGTGCCGGACGCGGTCTTCAACAGCTTTGCCCTTGATCGATTGGTCCAGGCAGTTCCGACCTGCCTTGCCGCATGTTAGGGATTGAAACGCGTTGCAGGCCGTCCATCGCAGCGTAATTGGATCGATTCATGTCGCTGCCGCCGCTCTCGCCCGAACAACGCATCAAGCCCAGCCATTTCGAACTGCGCATCAGCCTGATCTTCGCGACCTTGTTCGTGTCGCAGGGGACGCATCTGCCTTACTTTCCGCTCTGGCTGCAGGCGAAGGGGTTCCACGCCGAGCAAATCGCCGTCATCCTGGCGGCGCCGATGTTCCTGCGCGTGGTGACGACGCCGATGCTGACGGCGCTTGCCGACCGGGCGAAGGACCGCGCCAATGTCTATATCGCGCTGGTCGCGGCCTCGATGATCGTCTCGGCCGGCTATTTCCTGCCGGCGACCTACGTGATCGTGCTTGCTGTGTCGCTGCTGCTCACCATCGTCTGGACGCCGCATTCGCCGATGGCCGATTCGCTGGCACTGTCGGGCGTGCGCCGCTTCGGCTCGAATTACACGGCGATGCGCAAATGGGGTTCGATCGCGTATCTGTGCGCCAATATCGCGGGCGGATTCATCCTGGCGGCCACCGGCCCGCAAACGGTTCCGGTGATCATCTTCGTGGCGCTCGGCGCGGCCCTGGTGGCGGCGTTGGCGGCGCCGCGCATGGGGCGGCCGCGCAAGGCCTCGCCGCTGTCGGCCGCTGAAATCCAACATAAGGCGCCCAGCCTGTTCAACGCCTATTTCCTCTATTTCACGCTCGGTGTCGGCGTCATCACCGCCAGCCACGCCTTCCTCTACGGCTTCGTGTCGATCTACTGGAAGTCGATCGGCATCGGCGATTCCGTCGTCGGGCTGCTATGGGCCTGGGGCGTGGTCTCCGAGGTCGGCATGTTCTTGTTTTTCAACCGCATTTTTTCGTCGGTCTCGGTGGTTAAGGTGATGGTGATCGCCGGCATCGGCTCGATCGTGCGCTGGATCGCCTTTCCGCTCGTCTGGCCGCTCGGGCTTGGCGTCGCCGGCTTCTTCCTGATCCAGTCGCTGCATTCGGTTTCGGTCGCGATGGTGCTGATCGGCCTGCAGAAGATGATCGGCGAGACGGTTTCCGAGGAGCGCACGGGCGCGGCGCAAGGCATCGCCTATTTCTTCAACGGCTTCTTCATGGCGGCGGTGACGCTCGCTTCCGGCCCGCTTTACGACCGCTTGGGAGTCGACGGTTTCTGGGCGATGATCCCGATCGCGATCATCGGCATGGCGCTGATCGGTCTTGCCGCGCGCTCAGCCCCAAAGCTCCCTGTCAGGGGGTGAAACCAGCGATCCCTGATAGACGAGGCCGGGCTCGCGATCGCGTGCGAGAAGCAGCGGGCCATCGAGGTCGACGAAGTCGGCATCCTGCGCCAGCAATACCGCCGGCGCCATGGCGAGCGAGGTGCCGACCATACAGCCCACCATGATGCCGAAGCCGAGATCGCGGGCACGGTCGCGCAATCTCAACGCCTCGGTCAGGCCGCCGGATTTGTCGAGCTTGATGTTGACGGCGTCGTAGAGACCGACCAGCGCGTCGAGGTCCTGTGCCGCATGCACGCTTTCGTCGGCGCAGATCGGTGCCGGATGCGCGATCCGGCGCAGGATGTCGTCCTTGCCCGCCGGCAGCGGCTGCTCGATGAGCGTGATGCCGTGCTGAGCGGCGAAGGCCAGGTTCGCCTCGACATTTTGGTCCGTCCAGCCCTCATTGGCATCGAGGATGATACGGCTGTTGGGGGCGGCTTCCGTCACCGCGCGAATCCGCGCCATATCGTTGTCGCCGCCGATCTTGACCTTGAGCAAAGGTCGCGCGGCGTTGGCGCGCGCCTGCGCCGCCATGGCTTCCGGTTCGGCAAGCGACAGCGTGTAGGCGGTTTCCAGCGGCTTGCGCGGAAGGACGCCGATCGCTGCCGCCACGGGCATGCCGGTCAGCTTGGCTTCCAGATCCCACAGCGCGCAATCTATGGCGTTTCGCGCGGCGCCCGTGGGCATGGCAGCGAGCAGTGCGGTCCGGTCGATGCCGCCAGCGATCTGGTCGCGCATGGCCTCGATGGCGGCATATACGCCCTCCATGGTCTCGCCGTAGCGCTTGTAAGGCACGCATTCGCCGCGCCCGGAACGTCCCCCGTCAGCAATCGTTACGGTGATGACTTCGGCCTCGGTTTTGGATCCGCGTGAGATGGTGAAGGTGCCGGCGATCGGGAATCGCTCCATTTCGACCGAAATGACACGCGCCATAATTTTCTTCTCCGGCTGTGCGACACCAGTCTGCCGGCAAATCGACACGCCAGTCCCGTCACGCTAAACAGGACGCCATGTTGACCATCCGCAAACGCGACGCAAGCGGCGAGGCCGCCGAGAACGGCGAGCATCGACCGCGCGTCGCCGTGGGCGAAGAGGGCGGGGTGCTGGGCTGCGCCTTCTCGGGCGTGTGGACGACGCGCACCGTGGCGGCGGTCGATGCAGACATGCGCAAGATCGAGCAGAGAAGCGGCGCGAAACAGCTGATGCTCGACCTTTCCCACATCGAAAAGATGGACACGGCCGGGGCCTGGCTGATCGACCGGCTGGCCAGCGCCTTCGAGAAGAAAGGCGTCGAGGTCCATTTGCAGGGGCAAAGCGAGGTTGCCTCGATCCTGCTCGGTGCCGTCGGCGATGCGGTCCGCCGCGAGCCCGAATCGGGCCAGTTCGGGCCGCCCAATATCATCCTGCGCGCTCTGGAGCTGGTTGGCCGGCGGGTCTACGAGATGCGCGACGATTTCTTCGCCTCGATGAACATCCTCGGCGCAACGATCCGCGGCGCGCAGATGAAGCTCGGGCGCGGCCATGCGGTCAATCCGGCCGCGATCTTCAACCAGATCGACCGCATGGGCGTCGGCGCGATCCCGGTGGTGGTGCTTATGTCGGCCATCGTCGGTGCCATCGTCGCCCAGCAGGGCGCCTATCAGCTCAGCTATTTCGGCGCCAATATCTTCGTCGTCGACCTCGTCGGCGTGCTGATCCTGCGCGAGCTCGGCGTGCTGATGACGGCGATCATGCTGGCGGGACGTTCGGGCAGCGCCATCACGGCCGAGATCGGCTCGATGAAAATGCGCGAGGAGGTCGATGCGCTCAAGGTGATCGGCCTCAATCCGATCGGCGTGCTGGTCTTTCCGCGGCTCGTCGCGCTGGTGATCGGGCTGCCCTGCCTCACCATCATCGCCAATTTCGCCGCCCTTGCCGGCGGCATCGTCGCCGCCTGGCTCTATTCCGACATCCCGCCGGCCGCGTTCATCGACAGGCTGCGCGTCGCCATCGATCTCAGCACCATCTTCGCCGGCCTGATCAAGGCGCCGTTCATGGCCCTGATCATCGGGATCATTGCGTCTGTCGAGGGCATGAAAGTCGGCGGCAGCGCCGAATCGCTCGGTCTGCACGTGACCGCGTCGGTGGTGAAGTCGATCTTCATCGTCATCATCCTCGACGGGCTTTTCGCCATGTTCTACGCAGCGATCGGCTTCTGAGATGGCGAATGGCAACGGCGCCACGGCAGCGGAGCACACAAACGATGGCGAGATCGTGCTTTCGGTTCGCGACGTCACCGTCGCCATCGGCGACAAGCTGATCCTCGACAAGCTTTCGCTCGACATCAAGCGCGGGGAAATCCTCGGCTTTGTCGGCGCGTCCGGCGCCGGCAAATCGGTGCTGCTGCGCACCATACTGGGACTGATGCCGAAGCAGTCGGGGACGATCAGCCTGTTCGGCGTCGATGTCGACAAGGCAAGCGACGCCGATCGCCTGCGCATCGATATGCGGCTTGGGGTCCTCTTCCAGCATGGGGCGCTGTTTTCGGCGCTGACGGTGCTGGAGAACGTGCAGGTGCCGATGCGCGAATATCTCGACCTGCCCAAGGCGCTGATGGACGAACTCGCCATGCTCAAGATCGAGCTGGTCGGGCTGCCGCCCGACGCGGCGCAGAAATTCCCGTCCGAACTTTCCGGCGGCATGATCAAGCGCGCGGCGCTGGCGCGTGCGCTTGCGCTCGACCCCGACATCGTCTTTCTGGACGAACCGACCTCGGGGCTCGACCCGATCAGTGCGGCCGAATTCGACGAACTGGTCGTCAAGCTCCGGGACACGATGGATCTCACCGTCTACATGGTCACGCACGATCTCGACACGCTGTTCACCGCCTGCGACCACGTGGCGGTGCTCGGCAAGAAGAGGGTGCTGGTGGAAGGCACGATCGACGACATGCTGAAGAGCGACGAGCCGTGGGTGAAATCCTATTTCCGCGGAAAACGCGCCCGGCAACTTGATCTTGCGGCGCGCGCATAGCGATAAGTGAGGCGATGGAAACAAGAGCCAACTACGTCATCGTCGGCATCTTCACGCTGGGCGCGATCCTGGCGGCCTTCGCCTTCGTCTATTGGACGGCTGCGATCGGAGACAGGGGCGAAACGGCGATGCTGCGCGTGCGCATCCCGGGCTCGGCCTCCGGCCTCAGCCGCGGCAGCCTGGTGCTGTTCAACGGCGTTAGGGTGGGCGATGTGAAAAACGTCTATATCGACGGCGACGATCCGACCGTCGCCATTGCCGACACCGAAATCGCCCGCTGGACGCCGATCACCAAGTCGACGCAGGCCGACATCGGACTGACCGGCCTCAGCGGCCAGGCCAATATCGAGCTCAAGGGCGCCGACCCCAAGGAAGCCAGGCTGCTCGACGAGGCGGAGAAGGAAGGCAGGGTCGCCGAGATCGTCGCCAACCCGTCCGCGGTCACCAACCTTCTGCAGACGGCGCAGAACATCTTCACCCGCGCCGACAAGGTGCTCAGCGAGCTCGAAGGCTTCACCAAGGACGTTCGCGGTCCGCTGACGCAGACAGTCAAGAATGTCGAGACCTTCTCGGACGCGCTGGCCAAGAATTCCGACGGCATCGACAAGTTCCTGTCGGCGGTGAGCTCACTTTCGGATCAGCTGAAGAATGTCTCCGGCCGGCTCGACTCCACGCTGAAGGCCGCCGAAGGCCTGCTCAATTCCGTCGACAAGGACCAGATCAAGAGCATTGTGGCCAACGTCGATACCGTGACGGCCAACCTGAAGGAGACTTCGAAGCAGTTCGACACCGTCATCGGCAACGTCAACACGGCTGTCGGCTCGATCAACGATTTCGCCAAGCAGACGCAAGGCACGCTGGCCAAGGTCAACGGCGTGCTCGACGGCATCGATCCGGCGGATGTCAAAGCCGCCTTGGCCAACATCCAGAAAGCCAGCGCCAGCGCCGACAAGGCGGCCTCGGACATCGCCAAGGTCACCGACAAGATCGCCAACCGTTCCGACGACATCAATGACACGATCAAGAATGCCCGCCAGCTTGCGCAGCGCCTCAACGACGCCTCGGTGCGCGTCGACGGCATCCTGGCCAAGGTGGACAAGCTCCTTGGCTCCGGCGAGGCCGACGGTGTGATGGCCGATGCGAGGGCGACGCTGAAATCCTTCAAGCAGGTGGCCGATACGCTGAACTCGCGCCTCGGCACCATCGTCGACAACCTGTCGCGCTTCTCAGGCTCGGGGCTGCAGAATGTGGAAGCGCTGGTGCAGGACAGCCGCCGGTCCATCAACCGCATCGAGGAAGCGGTGACCGATCTCAGCCGCAATCCGCAGCGCATCCTGTCCGGCGGTGAAGGCGAGGTCCGGCAGTTCGACGGAAGGGCACGGCGTTGACTTCGGCCGCCGCGACCGCCAAGAAAATGAACCGCGAATGCGGATTGATCGGGGACAACGGGGATCGCGCGTGAGGTCGGTCAGGGTGGTAGCGGGTAGTTTGAGATCATCCGCGGCGGCATTGCTGGTGCTTGCGCTTGCCGGCTGTGCGGTCCTGGGGGGCAAGCCGGCGCCGCTCGACACGTTCGAACTGTCCGCGCCTTCGGTCGACGTGCATGCGCACAGCCGCCGCCAGATCCTGATCGCCCAGCCCTCGGCGCTCAAGGCTCTGGACAGCCAGAACATCGTCATCAGGCCTTCCGACCGCTCGATCCAGTTCCTGAAAGGCGCGCAATGGGCGGACCGGCTGCCGCTGATCGTGCAGGCGAGGCTGGCCGAGACCTTCCAGCGCTCCGGCAGCTTTGCCGGCGTCGGCAAGCCGGGCGAGGGGCTGGCGATCGATTATCAGATCATCGTCGAGGTGCGCTCCTTCGAGGTGCGCGTCAATGGCGGCGAGCATGCCGACGTCGACCTGTTCGTGCGCATCCTGAACGACCGCAACGGCGAGGTGCGCGCCTCGAAGGACTTCACCGCGAGCGCGCCGGTTTCCGGCAGCGGCAACGCGGCTTACGTCCGTGCGCTGGACAGTGCCTTTGGCCAGGCGGCAACCGACATCGTCCGCTGGACGGACCAGACGATCTAGACAATGATGAGCGAATCCCAAGTCATTCTCCGCAAATGGAGCGGCCGCATCAGGACGGCCGATGAGGAGGCGTATGTCGCCTACATCGTGAAGACAGGGTTGAAGGACTACTCGGAGACGCCCGGCAACCTCGGCTGCCAGATGCTGATGCGCACGCTGGGCGACGGCGTCAGCGAAGTCACCACGCTGAGCTGGTGGCGCGACATGGATGCCATTCGCGCCTTCGCCGGGCCGCAGCCGGAGCGTGCGGTCTACTACCCGGAAGACGACCGCTTCCTGCTCGACCGTCTGGAATTTGTCGAGCACCACCGGGTGATCGCGAGCGACGTCCGTCTCGGCGAGGCATAGAGCATGATCCCGAAAAGAAGGTCGGCGACGGCAAAGAGTTGCAGAGCTTTTGGATTAAGACCATGCGACAAAACAAAGAGTCGGAGCGGGATGAATGGCTCCAGTCCAATTCGTCCCGCTGTAAGCGCCGGCTGAGCCAACAATCGACATCGTGGACATGAAAAAGGCGGGTCGGGACCCGCCTTTTTGGTTTCCGATTCTGCCTGCCGGCGTTCAGTGCAACCGGCCGCTGGCGTGGGCCAGCATGGTGTAGACCTTGCCGGTGTCGGATGTCAGATAGGTCTGCGCCATGATGTTGTCGCGGTCGTTGCGCGAGACGTCCTTGAGCAGCTTCTCGAAATCCTCGCAGTAGCGGTCAACCGCGGCGCGGAATTCCGCCTCGGCCTGGTACTTGCGGCGGATCTCGTCGAAGGTCTGCTGGCCCTTCAGTGTGTAGAGGCGGCGGGTAAAGACGTCGCGTTCGCCGCGGCGGTAGCGGTTCCAGAGCTCGATCGAGGCGTCGTGGTCGATGGCCCGTGCGATGTCGACCGAGAGCGAGTTGAGCGACTCCATGACATGCAGCGGCGAGCGCTGGGCAGGCGTCGCGCGCGGCGCTTCCGCCGGCGCCGCCGGGCGCAGCTCTTCCTCCCGTGAGGCGTTGGTCAGGAGATCG
>CCNC01000161.1 GCA_000824845.1 Mesorhizobium sp. ORS 3359
CCATAGAATCCATTCCGTGACCTGGGAGCGTTGCAGCGGTGCAGAATTCTGCTCCGCTGCGCCCTACGATCAAGTTCACGGAATGGATCCTCGGGTCTGCGCTCCGCTTCGCGTCGCTCCGCCCGTGGATGACGACGGCGCGGAGGCTGTGGCCGATTGCGCAGGGTTCAGATCGCCTCGCCCTTGAGCAGCCTCGGCGTATCCCCAGACAGGCCCGAGGCCTGGCGGATGAAAAAATCCTTCAGCCGGGGCATGCGTTCGACCAGCCCGAGGCCGAGATCGCGGACGGCGCGCAGCGGGCCGATGTCGTTGGAGAACAAACGGTTCAAGACATCCGTGGTGACGCCCATCTGCAGCGTGTCGAAGCGGCGCCACTGCTGGTAGCGCTCGAGCACGTCGAGGGCGCCGATATCCTGGCCGAGACGGTCAGCCTCGACAATGACTTCAGCGAGCGCGGCGACATCCTTGAAGCCGAGATTGAGGCCCTGGCCGGCGATCGGGTGGATGCCATGCGCGGCGTCGCCGGCGAGCGCGATGCGCGGCGCGACGAAGGCGCGGGCCAGCGTCAGGCCGAGCGGCCAGGTGCGCGGCTTGTCAACGACCCTTATTTCGCCGAGCTTCAGGCCGAAGCGCTGCTCCAGATCGTGCTCGAAGACGAACTCGTCGCCCTCGACCAGAGCCTTGGCGTCTTGCGTGCGCTCCACCCAGACGATCGACGAACGGTTGGTGCCGTCCTTGTCCGGCTTCAGCGGCAGTGTCGCGAAGGGGCCGGCTGGCAGGAAATGCTCCTCGGCGCGGCCGTTGTGCGGGCGCTCATGCGCCACCGTGCAGACGATGCCGGACTGGCCGTATTCCCATTTGACGGTCTTGATGCCGGCCAGGTCGCGCAGCCTGGAGTTGACGCCGTCGGCGGCAATCAGCAGCCGCGCCTTCATCGCCGCGCCGTCGGCCAGATGCACCGTGATGCCGGCGCCGTTGACGTCGAAGGCGCTGACCGCGACGCCTTCGATGATATCGATGCCGAGTTTTGCGGCGCGGCGGCGCAGCGCGCCGTTCAAGTCACTGTTGGCGACCATGTGGGCGAAAGGCTCGCCCGGCGCCACCTCGCCGTCGAAGGTCAGGAACACCGGGCGCACCGGGTCGGCGGCGCGCGAATCGGTGATGATCATTTCGGTGATCGCCTGCGCTTCCGGCGCGATCTCGTCCCAGACGCCGAGCTGCTCCAGCATCCGGCTGGCGGCGGCGGCGATGGCCGAGGCGCGTCCGTCCCGCTGCCAGACGCCCGCAGGCGCGGCGTCGACGACGGCGATGGCGAGGCCCGGCCGCGCCTGCTTCAGCGACACGGCCGCGGTGAGGCCGACATAGGCCGCGCCGGCGATGAGCACGTCGAGCGGCGCTTCGCGATTCGCATCGGCCTTTGCTCCATTCGGCTTGCGGTCGACCATGGCATCATCCTTTCGCGGCTTCGTCGCGCCGCAGCTTGCGGCCTTGACTGGCCGCACATCCTGTCCGAAACCGGCCATGGCGCATCCTTGAAGGATTTGAGACATGACGGCGGCCATGGACGAGCTTCTCGACATTCTCGACCTCGAGCAGCTCGAACACAATCTGTATCGTGGTCGCAGCCCGAAGGTCGACTGGCAGCGCGTCTTCGGCGGCCAGACCATCGCCCAGGCGCTGGTCGCGGCGCAGCGCACCGTGGAGCCGGAGCGCCATGTGCATTCGCTGCACGGCTATTTCATGCGGCCCGGCGACACCAAGCTGCCGATCGTCTACGAGGTCGACCGCATCCGCGACGGTGGCTCCTTCACCACGCGCCGGGTCGTGGCGATCCAGCATGGCCAGGCGATCTTCTCGCTGGAGGCCTCGTTCCAGCAGGACGAGATCGGCCTTGAGCACCAGATGCCGATGCCGCGCGACGTGCCGGCGCCCGACACGTTGCTGTCCCAGCGCGAGCTGCTCGGCAAATTCGGCGAGGCGGTGCCGGAAGGCATCAGGCGCTACTGGGATCGCGACCGGCCGATCGAGATGAAGCCGGTGATGCTGAAGCACTATACGAGCCGCGAGAAGCTGGAGCCGCAGCAGAACATCTGGATCCGCACCACCGGCCCGGTGCCCGAAAACCGTGCGATACAGGCGGCCGTGCTCGCCTACCTCTCCGACATGACGCTGCTCGACACCTCGACCTTCGCGCATGGCCGCGCCATCTTCGACCGCGACATCCAGGCGGCCAGCCTCGACCATGCCATGTGGTTCCACCGCAGCCACTCGCTGGACGACTGGATCCTCTACAACCAGGACAGCCCGTCGACGCAAGGGTCGCGCGGCTTCACCCGCGGTTCGCTGTTCGCGCGGGACGGAACGCTCATCGCTTCGGTCGCCCAGGAGGGCCTGATCCGACTCAAGCGCTGAGCCGGCTTCTGGTCGATGCCTGCCAAGCAGGCATTTTCGAAATTTTGCCTATTTTTTGATCACGACACCCGATGCGGTCGCGCACAAATGATGTGCGCAGGCCGCTCTGCCCCTTTGTTTACAACAGGTTAACGCCCTGCTTCGGCAATTGGCACGGAGCTTGAATCCTGTCGGGCACTCTCCGGCTCTCCTCGGGATCGGTGTAGGTGTGCAAACGCGGGGGACCGCAACAGCAAAGGGTGAAACCTTATGAAAATCGTGATGGCAATCATCAAGCCGTTCAAGCTCGACGAGGTGCGCGAAGCGCTCACCGCCGTCGGCATCCAGGGCCTGACCGTCACCGAAGTCAAAGGCTACGGGCGTCAGAAGGGGCACACGGAAATCTATCGCGGCGCGGAGTACGCGGTCAGCTTCCTGCCCAAGATCAAGATCGAGGTCGCGGTCGGCGCCGACATGGTCGACAAGGCCGTCGAAGCCATCACTTCGGCCGCCAAGACCGGCCAGATCGGCGACGGCAAGATCTTCGTCTTCGGCATCGACCAGGCGGTGCGCATCCGTACCGGCGAAACAGACACCGACGCGCTCTGAGCGGCGACCATCCATTCCAACGGAGAGTTAAATGAATATTCCTTCCACCTTGAAGACGACGGGACGTGCGGCCGCTTCGCTCGCTCTCGTAGCGCTGAGCACTGCCGCCGCCTTCGCGCAGGAGGCCGCTCCGGCGGCGCCTGCGGCACCCGCCGCTCCGACCCCGGTTCTCGACACCGGCAATACCGCCTGGATGCTGACCTCGACGGCGCTGGTGCTGATGATGACCATTCCGGGCCTGGCGCTGTTCTACGGCGGCATGGTGCGCAAGAAGAACGTGCTCGCCACCATCATGCAGAGCTTCGCCATCACCTGCCTGGTGACGGTGCTGTGGTTCATGTTCGGCTATTCGCTCGCCTTCACCACCAACGAATCCGCCAGCTTGAACAGCTATGTCGGCGGCTTCTCGCGGTTCTTCCACCACGGGATCACCGTCTCGACGCTCTGGCTGCCGGGCGTGGCGAATATTCCCGAATTCGTCTTCTCGATGTTCCAGTTGACCTTCGCCATCATCACGCCGGCGCTGATCGCCGGCGCCTTCGCCGAGCGCATGAAATTCTCGGCGCTGCTGATCTTCATGGGCCTGTGGCTGGTGTTCGTCTACGCGCCGATCGCGCATTGGGTGTGGGGCGGCGGCTTCCTTGGCTCGGCCGGTGTGCTCGACTTCGCCGGCGGCACGGTCGTCCACATCAACGCCGGTGTCGCGGGTCTGGTCTGCGCGCTGGTGCTGGGCAAGCGCGAGGGCTACGGCACCACCAACATGGCGCCGCATAATCTCGTCTATTCGGTGATCGGCGCCTCGCTGCTGTGGGTCGGCTGGTTCGGCTTCAACGCCGGTTCAGAACTGGCGGCCGATGGCCTTGCCGGCGCCGCGATGATGAACACGCAGGTTGCCACCGCCGCTGCGGCGCTCGCCTGGATGTTCGCCGAATGGATCGTCGCCAAGAAGCCTTCGGTGCTCGGCATCATCTCGGGCGCGGTCGCTGGCCTTGTGGCGGTGACGCCGGCCTCCGGCTTCGTCAACCCGACCGGCGCCTTCATCGTCGGCATCATCGCCGGCGTCGTCTGCTACATCTCGGCGGTCAAGCTCAAGCATGCGTTCGGCTATGACGACTCGCTCGATGCCTTCGGCGTGCACGGCGTTGGCGGCATCGTCGGCGCGCTGCTCACCGGCGCGCTCGCCGATCCGACGATCAATGCGCTTGGCAAGGACGCCTCTGTCGGCAAGCAGCTCTACGGCATTGTCTTCACCATCCTGTGGACGGCGATCGCCACCTTCGTGATCCTCTACATCGTCAAGGCGCTGGTCGGCCTGCGTCCGTCCACCCAGGAAGAGGTCGAAGGTCTCGACGTCACCCAGCACGGCGAGGTGGTGCCGTAAGGCTGCCTTTGCCCTTTACATGGGCGCAATTCCGGAGGGTTTCACACTTTTCCTGGAATTGCCCCCGAGGGCCGGCGGATCCTCCTCCCGCCGGCCCGGAATTCCTCCCAAGATCCCGTCGTGATGTCTCGAAAGGGGCTCACGCCTTGAGGCCCGGAACACCCTTCCGGGCCTCCTTTTTTGTCCAGAGCCCGAAGCCGACTTCAAGGCGGCCTGGGCGGCGACGCCGAAGGACAAGCAAGACAAGATGATGAAGGAGTGCCAGGACGCGGCGATGAGCAAGCCTCACGCCGAATTCTGCGCCAATCTGATGGCGTATGGCGGCGCCAACTAGTGACACTCGAGGTCAGGTCCGAAAAGGCCTGATCGTTTCGGCCTTTCAAGCAAAAAGGTGGCGGGCTTCGCGGCTCGCCACCGTCGTTTCCGCGCCATCGCCGGTAAAGGTCCATGGTTAATGCGGCCTTAACCTTCCCCCCGATAGTCTGGCGTTCGAATCTGCCGGAATGCGCCATGCGCCCGGCCAGGCAACGATCACGGGGAAGAGCATGCGTTCAGGCGCCTCAGCACCGCTCGCGCTGACCGATACGGGGCACGGCATCCAGGCATTCGCGCGGCGTCAGGTCGGGCGGCTGGTCGGCGCCGGGCTGTTCCTGTTCACCGCCTTCGGCATCGCGGCTTTGGCCACGTGGAACGTTGCCGACCCGAGCTTCTCGCACGCCACCAGCAACGTCGTCACCAACGCCATGGGTTATGCCGGTGCGGTGTTCTCCGACCTTGCCATGCAGTTCTTCGGCCTTGCCGCCGTCGCCGGGCTGGTGCCGGCGGTTGTCTGGGGCTTTCTGCTTTTCACCGCGCGCGGCGTCGACAAATTGCCGAAGCGCGGCTTCGCCTGGTTCGGCTTCGCGCTTCTGGCCGCGGCCATCGCCGGTTGCGTGACGCCTCCCAACACCTGGCCGCTGCCGACCGGGCTCGGCGGCGTCTTCGGCGACATGGTGCTGAAGATCCCCGGCATTGCGGTCGGCGGCTATCCGAAAGGGCTTTTCGCGACGATCATCGCGGTCGTCCTCGCCGCGCCGATGTTGTGGCTGTTTGCCTATGGCTCGGCGCTGATCGCGCGCAAGAACGGCTTCGCCGTCATGGAGCGCGCTGCGGCGCCCGATCCTCGCGAGCAGGACGAGATGCTGTTCGACGAAGATGAAGACGAGGGCGATGAGGGCATCCTGGCGCTCGGCGCCGTTACCCATTGGTGGCTGTCGTTCCGCGCCTTCCTGCACCGCCGCGCTGAACGGCGCAGGCGGGAGCGCGACGAGTTCGAGCCGCCGATGCAGCCCAAATCCAGCGCCTGGCGGCGCGCCGCCGAGCGCGTCGAATCTGCCGAATTCGCCGAAAGCCGGGTGAGCCCGGGCGGTCGCGCCCGTGTCGAGCCGGAATTTTTCGCCGCCATGGTCAATGACCGCAGCGTTTCGGTCGATCCGGCCGATCAGGATATTTTCGACGACGAGCAGGACGAAGACGTCGATCTCGACGACTTCGACGACGAGGCGCCTGCCCAGCGGCGCGGCGCGCCGGCGGCCAAGGTGCGGAACTTCCGCTCCGATGCCGCCACCCGCGTCGAGGCGCCGGCGGCCCGGCCGGTGCCGGGCGCCCGTGTCCAGCGCGAGGCGCAGACCTCGCTGATCGGCTCCGACACGTTCGAGATGCCGTCGCTGCATTTCCTCTCCGAGCCGAAGAACGTCGCCAAGGATCCAAGCCTGTCGAAGGATGCGCTGGAGCAGAACGCACGGCTGCTCGAAGGCGTGCTGGAGGATTTCGGCGTAAAGGGCGAGATCATCCATGTCCGCCCCGGTCCGGTCGTCACGCTCTACGAGCTGGAGCCGGCGCCGGGCATCAAGTCCTCGCGCGTCATCGGCCTGTCCGACGACATCGCGCGCTCAATGAGCGCGATCGCCTGCCGCGTCGCGGTGGTGCCCGGCCGCAACGCCATCGGCATCGAGCTGCCCAACGCCAAGCGCGAGACGGTCTATCTCAGGGAGATCATGGCCAGCCGCGACTTCGAGACGACCAAGGCGAAGCTGGCGCTGGCGCTCGGCAAGACCATCAACGGCGAGGCGGTCATCGTCGACATCGCCAAGATGCCGCATGTGCTGGTCGCCGGCACCACCGGCTCCGGCAAGTCGGTCGCCATCAACACGATGATCCTGTCGCTGCTCTACCGGCTGACGCCGCAGGAATGCCGGCTGATCATGATCGATCCGAAGATGCTCGAGCTCTCCGTCTATGACGGCATTCCGCATCTTTTGACGCCGGTCGTCACCGATCCGAAGAAGGCGGTCGTGGCGCTGAAATGGACCGTGCGCGAGATGGAGGACCGTTACCGCAAGATGTCCAAGGTCGGCGTGCGCAACATCGACGGTTTTAACGCACGCGTTCAGCAAGCGGAGAAGAAGGGCGAAAAAATCTCGCGCACTGTGCAGACCGGCTTCGACCGCCAGACCGGCGAGGCGATCTACGAGACCGAGAACCTCGATCTCGAGCCGATGCCCTATATCGTGGTCATCATCGACGAGATGGCCGACCTGATGATGGTGGCCGGCAAGGATATCGAAGGCGCGGTGCAGCGCCTGGCGCAGATGGCGCGCGCCGCCGGCATCCATGTCATCATGGCAACGCAACGTCCCTCGGTCGACGTCATCACCGGCACGATCAAGGCGAATTTCCCGACCCGCATATCCTTCCAGGTGACGTCGAAGATCGACAGCCGCACCATCCTTGGCGAGCAGGGCGCCGAGCAGCTGCTCGGCATGGGCGACATGCTCTATATGGCCGGCGGCGGGCGCATCCAGCGCGTCCACGGTCCGTTCGTCTCGGACGACGAGGTCGAGCGGATCGTCGCGCATCTCAAGTTGCAGGGCGTGCCGGAATATCTCGACGCCATCACCGAGGACGACGAGGAAGAGGACGAGGACGGCCCGTCCGGCAAGGGTGGTTCCGGCGGCGGTGGCGGCGGCAATTTCGAGGATTCCGACGATCCTTACGATCAGGCGGTGGCGGTGGTGCTGCGCGACGGCAAGGCTTCGACCAGCTACATACAGCGGCGGCTCGGCATCGGCTACAACCGCGCCGCCTCGATCATCGAGAAGATGGAGAAGGAAGGCATTGTCGGCCCGGCCAACCATGCCGGCAAACGCGAGATTTTGGTGCCGACCGAGGACGACAAGTTCTAGGATTTGCCGACATTCAGGTCAGGCCGGCCTGACCTGAATCTTGGCAACCTTGGCCCGACTAGACGTAGGGTCAGCAGGCAACCGGAAATCGTCTGGCGCGTTTGTGCGATGTTGTCGCGCACCCGCCAAACTTAGGCCCTAGTGGGAGTCCAGATACTGCCACGACACGAATCACAGGAAGTGACCGGCATGAACACCCAGACCGAATTCGCCATCACCCGCCGCCAGCTCCTCGGCCTCGGCTTGATGCTTGGCGGAGCCGCCGCTCTCAACCTTGTGCCCGGCTACCAACTCGTGGCGGCAGCGCAGGCGGCGGTGCCGCCGGCGGCGCAGAAGATCGCCGACCATTTCTCTTCGGTGAAGTCGATGAGCGGCGAGTTCGTCCAGTTCGGCCCGAAGGGCGAGCAGACGGGCGGCAAGTTCTTCCTGGAGCGTCCGGGCAAGATCCGCTTCAACTATGACGGCTCTTCGAACTTCCGCGTCATCTCCGACGGCAAGTCGGTGGTGATCCTCAACAAGAAGCTCAACACTTCCGACCTCTACCCGCTGTCGAAGACGCCGCTGAAATTGCTGCTCGACGACCGGATCGATCTCTCCGGCGGGCGCGTCAAGGCCGTCAAGGAAGAGGACGACCTCACGACCATCAAGCTTTCCGACAAGTCGGTGTTCGGCAATGCGATGATCACCATGATGTTCGACCCGAAGACCTATGACCTGCGCCAGTGGACGATCACCGATGCGCAAGGCAAGGACACCACGGTGATGATCTTCAACACCAAGGAAGGCGTCAGCTTCCCGGCCGACACGTTCGCGATCGACTATACGGCGAACCGCGAGCTGAACACGAAGACGCGCTGACTTCCAATCTAGCGCGCCGGTCCAAAGCCTTCGTCATCCTAGGGCGAAGCGACGCGAAGCGGAGCGCAGACCCTAGATCCATGCCGTTACCTCTGCCGAAGCATGGGGTGCAGAAGAACATCGTCCTGTGCCGGCGTTCGGTGCCGAGGTCTGCACGGTTGCAGCGCTCGCACGTCACGGCATGGATTCCAGGGTCT
>CCNC01000162.1 GCA_000824845.1 Mesorhizobium sp. ORS 3359
CGCCCTGGAATGACGAAGTTGAGAAGGCTTTGGCCAATCTCGAAGGCTTGCGACATGGTTCGGCTTGTCTTCGCCCGCGCTCACTGGCAGTAGTTCGGCGACGTTAGCCGTCCCGGACCCGCCGCATGCCTTTCACCATCGCCACCTGGAACATCAACTCCGTGCGCCTGCGCATGCCGATCGTCGAGCGGCTGCTCAAGGAGCATGCGCCGGACGTGCTGTGCCTGCAGGAAACCAAGGTGCCGGACGAGCTCTTCCCGGAGAAGGCATTCCGCAAGGCGGGCTACGAGCACATCCTGTTTCACGGCCAGAAGGGGTATCACGGCGTCGCCACCGTGGCGCGCCGGCCGATCGAGCTGGTCGAGAAGCGGCGTTTCTGCGAGATCGACGACAGCCGGCATCTGTCGGTCAGGGTCCAGGCGGGCGGTAAATCGGTGCTGGTGCATAATTTCTATGTGCCGGCCGGAGGCGACGAGCCGGATCCGGAGATCAACCGCAAATTCCGGCACAAGCTCGATTTCGTCTTTGAGATGAACTCCGTGCCGGCCAGCGGTGACGAATCGTCGGCATCGATCCTGGTCGGCGACCTCAACATCGCGCCGCAAGAGCACGACGTCTGGTCGCACAAGCAATTGCTCAACGTCGTCAGCCATACGCCGGTCGAGACGACAAATTTCGAGGCAATGCGTATGGCCGGCGGCTGGGTAGACCTGATGCGGCTCAACGTGCCGGCCGAGCAGAAGCTCTACACTTGGTGGAGCTATCGTGCGAAAGACTGGGAGGCGTCGAACCGCGGCCGCCGCCTCGACCATGTCTGGTCCTCCGGCAACCTGGTGCCGGCTTTCAAAGGCTACGAGATCCTGCGGGCGGCGCGCGGCTGGGAGAAGCCGTCGGACCATGTGCCGGTCATCGCGCAGTTCGATTTGGACTGACGCGCTGCGGGAGGAAAGGGCGGCGCTGGCGTTCGGTCGTCATCCACGGGCGGAGCAAGGAGCGAAGCGACGCGCGTAGACCCGAGGATCCATGCCGTTACCTGTATCGAAAGATGCAATGATGCAGAACAGAGCGCAACGCTCGGGCGGGTCGGCGGTAGTAAGAACCCTCATTCTGCAACACGGCAACGCTTCAACGTCACGGCATGGATTCCAGGGTCTGCGCGCGTCGCTTCGCTCCTTGCTCTGCCCTGGAATGACGAAGGCGCTCCCTGGCCGACGCCTAACCGCTACCCCGTAAAGCGCGGCGCCAGTTCCTCGATGCGGGCGATCATCTGCTGGAACTCCTCCAGGATGCGATCATGCAACAGCACCGCGATCTCCGGATATTCTTCCAGGATGCGGTGGAACATCTTGCGGCTCAATCGGATCACCTCGGAGTCGACCGCGGCGGAGGCGCTGGTCAGCCGGTTGGTGTCGGCGATCAGCGCCAGCTCGCTCAGCATGGTGCCCGGACCCGCGGTGCCGATCGGGACGCGTTCACCCCCTAGCTCCCGATAGAGCGTGATCAGGCCGCTGACCACGATGTAGGCGGAGTCGGCGACGTCATCCTCGCGGTAGAGCTTGTGGTCGGCCTGCAGCATGGTGGTCTCGGCGCCGAAGGCGAGCAGGCGCAGCTGTTCCTGGGTGAAGCCCTGGAAAAGCTTCACGCCGGACAGGATGCGGATGTCGTCATCCAGCGCCATCCTAGCTGTGTCCCCGAGCGGTCAGTCCAGTCCCTCCTTTGGAGCGGCGCGCCCTCCTGGGCGCGCGAGAAACGCTCCACCATGCATCGTGCGATGCTTGCAACGAGCTGATCCATCACCCTCCAGCACCAGGATCGCACCCGAAGCGGTCCCGCCCGACCGCTCTATCTCTTTTGGCTCAATT
Organism: Mesorhizobium sp. ORS 3359; assembly: GCA_000824845.1. Classification (GTDB taxonomy): domain Bacteria; phylum Pseudomonadota; class Alphaproteobacteria; order Rhizobiales; family Rhizobiaceae; genus Mesorhizobium. Next base: position 1,863 of record CCNC01000162.1, read on the forward strand.
CCGGACGGAAGGCTACGGCGAAGCCGCCAAGCTCAACCGTTTCGTACTTTTCCTAGAATTGCCTAGATCATGAAATGTTTAAGGAACCAGCTTGTAGCCGCCGCTTTCTGTCACAAGAATTTCGGCATTGGAAGGATCGCGCTCGATCTTCTGGCGCAACCGGTAGACATGGGTCTCCAGCGTGTGGGTGGTCACGCCGGAATTGTAGCCCCAGACCTCTTCCAGCAGCACGTCGCGCGTCACCACCTTCTGGTCGGCGCGGTAGAGATATTTGATGATCGAGGCTTCCTTCTCGGTCAGCCGCACCTTGGCGCCGCGCGGATCGATCAAGAGCTTCTGGCTGGGCTTGAACGTGTAGGGTCCGACCGAGAAGGTGGCATCCTCGCTCTGCTCATGCTGGCGAAGCTGGGCGCGGATGCGGGCCAACAGCACGGCGAAGCGGAAGGGCTTGGTCACATAATCGTTGGCGCCGGCCTCAAGACCCAGAATCGTGTCGGAATCGGTGTCGTGGCCGGTCAACATGATGATCGGCGCCTTGTAGCCGCCCTTGCGCAGGATCTTCACCGCCTCGCGCCCGTCCATATCGGGCAGGCCGACATCCATGATGAGAAGGTCGACGACGCCGCCGCGCGCAGCGGCAACGCCTTTTGCGGCGGTCGATTCCTGCTGGACGTCGAATTCCTCGTAGAGCGCCAGCTGCTCGACCAGGGTGGCGCGCAGGTCGTCGTCGTCATCGACGATCAGGATGGTGCGTGATGTCATGGATATCAATCCGTTGTTTTAAAAAGAATATTCAGTTGACCTCCCCCCATTTATGCGGAAGCTCACCGGCGCAACAGCCGATCACAGTGATTTGTTCCGTGACACGATCATACAAGAAAAAACGCGCGCGCAATGAGGCGGGCGCATTTTTGCCGAAAGGCTTGCGCGTTTTGGTGGTGCGCGCGCGCCCCGGCAACCCCGCGCAAGGCTTCCTGCAAGCCGGCAAAACGGTGTTTCCCTGCGCCCTGGGCCGCAGCGGCATCACCGCCAACAAGCATGAAGGGGACGGCGCGACGCCGCTGGCCTCGATGCGCATCCTGTCGGGTTATTTCCGGGGCGATCATTTCGCGGGCGGGCGCAGGACGAGGCTGCCGATGGCGCCGATCGGTCCGGATCTCGGCTGGTGCGAGGTGCCGGACGACCGCAACTACAACCGCCCGGTGAAGATCCCCTATGGCGCGAGCCATGAGCGGATGAAGCGCGACGACCGGCTCTACGATGTCTGCCTGGTGCTCGACTGGAACATCGCGCCGCGCTTGCGCGGGCGCGGCAGCGCGATCTTCTTCCATCTGGCCCGGCCGGGCTTCACGCCGACCCAGGGCTGCGTGGCGGTCACGGCGCGGACCATGGCGAGGCTGCTTCCGTTGCTGTCGGATAGGACGGTGGTGAGGGTGGTGAGGTAGGGCAGTGGGCAGTAGGGAATCTTCTTCCCCATCGCCTACTGCCTAATCCTACCGCCTCTGTCCCGGTTTCTGCCAACCTGTCCCCAGCAGTCCGATCTCTCGGAACTCGCGGTCCAATGCCTTTGTGATGTCGCGGCGCCGGCCGCCGACGTCGCGCAGGTCGCGGTCGGAAAGGTCTTCGACGGATTCCCCAGGCAAGGTGGCGGCGACGCGGGCCTGGCGCAGCCAATCGCGTGCCGAACGCAGCCAAAGGGTCAGGCTCGAGGGCGATTCCAGGGGGGTGCAGGGCTTCAGGGCGATCTCGGACATGGCTTCATCCCTTGTTCTCCGGATGTCAAATCCGGTTTGATGGTGTTTCGATGGAGCCATGATGCCGGATTGAAAAACAAACGGGAAACGAGTAGTTCTTTTCTGATTATCAAGTTTTATTTGGAGATCGGATGTCCAAGCTGCTGCCCGGAACGCGCGCGCTGAGGACGTTCGAGGCGGCCGCCAGGCACCTCAATTTCACCCGCGCCGCCGATGAGCTCGGCCTGACGCCGGCGGCGGTCAGCCACCAGATCAAGGAAATCGAGGATCAGCTCGACCTGGTGCTGTTCACGCGCACCAGCCGCAGCATCCGGCTGACCGAGGCGGGCAGCCTGCTGCACGACGCATCGATCGACGCGCTCGACCTGCTCAACCGGGCGGTCAGCCGCGCCCGCAAGATGACCCGCGGCACGGCATTGCTGAAGGTGACGCTCGACGCGCAGTTCGCGACGAAATGGCTGATGCGCCGGGTCGACGACTTCCGCCGGCAGAAGCCCGGCATCGAGCTGCGCTTCGACATCACCTACGACGTCAGGGATTTCGAGCGCGACGATGTCGATATCGGCATCCGCTTCGGCACCGGTAAATATCCGGGGCTCGTCGCGCACCGGCTGTTCGAGAACATCATTATCCCGGTGTGCAGCCCGGCGCTGCTGGCGTCGGGTCCGCCGCTGAAGGAGCCGCGCGACCTTTTCAACCACACGCTCGCGCATATCGAATGGTCGCGGCAGGGGGTGACCTGGCCGAACTGGAGCATGTGGATGCAGGCGGCCGGCGTCGACGATTTCGACGACAGCCGCACGCTGGTGTTCGGATCGTCAACCGATGCCACCCAGGCGGCGCTGGACGGCAATGCGGTGGCGCTGGCCGACTTTGCCATGGTGGCCAACGATCTTTCGCAAGGGCGCCTGGTGCGGCCCTTCGAGCTCGGGATCAAGGTCGCGCCGGAATTCGCCTATTTCCTGGTCTACCCCGAGGCCGCGAAAGACGACGCGCGGGTCATCGCCTTTCGCGAATGGCTGCTGGACGAGGTGGCGAAAACGCCGACATAAGACTGTCGTCAGGCCGCCGGCGCGGCCGGCGCGCCGAACCAGCCGATGACGGCGCCGATGATCAGCATCACGCCCAGCCAATGGCCGGCATCGAGCAGGGTCAGGGCCCAGCCGAAACCTTCATAGCGGTGGTTGACGGCAAGCGTGGTGGCGATGAAGCCCAGCCAGAGCACGAAGCCGAACAGCAAGCCCGCGATCGGGTTCGGCTCGCCGCCGGTGATTGCCCCCACCACCAATGTCAGGACAAGCGCCATGACCAGCTCGGCGACGAAGCTGATGATGAACGGAACGGCCGAGCGTTTCATGGTGGCCGGGTCGAGCTTGGCCGCCTTCAGCCAGGGCTTGCTCAGGCTCATATACCAGGCTGCGCCGAACAACCATGCGACGACGGCGGCGACAACCACCGCCAGCCAGTTCACGACCGAAAAATCCATGCTTTCCCCTCCAGATCGAGACGCGATGGAACGCTCGTTCGGCGATCGCGTCAAGCGAGGCGCCAGACGGTCGTGCGCTTGACCTCGGCATCCTCCAGCACGCGCGTCACCGGAACCTGGTAGACGGCAAGCGATTGCAGCCCGGTCCTGGGGAGGTAGGCGCGGCCCGGATCGCCGACGAGGATCTCGGCGCCGCGCGCCCGCAGGCTCGTCAACCAGGGCAGCAGCCTGTCGGCGAAAGCCTTGTCGTAGAAGACGTCGCCGGCAAGCACGACGTCCCAGCCATCGTCGGTGCCGACACAATCCGTGCCGAGGAATTGCGCTTCGACGCCGTTGGCTTCGAGGTTAAGCGCGATCGCCGTCTCGCAGAACGGGTCGATGTCGGCGGCGATCACTTGCGCAGCACCTGCTTTCATCGCGGCTATGGCGACGAGGCCCGAGCCGGAGGCGAAGTCGAGCACGCGTTTTCCCCGCACGGTTCCAGGGTGGTCGAGCACATAGCGGGCGAGGCCTTGGCCTCCGGCCCAGGCGAAGGCCCAGAAGGGCGGCGGCAGGCCGATCTCGGCCAGCTCCTCCTCGGTGCGCAGCCAAAGGTCATGCGCCTCGTCGGCGAGGTGCAAAAGCACTTCCGGCACATGCGGCGGCGCCATCAGCGCCGTGTTGTCGAGGATGAACTTCTTGGCGCTTTTCGGCGTGAGCTTGGTCACGGCGCCGGATTGAGCTCGGCCATGCGGCAGACCTCTTTCCATTCGGCCGGCGTCACCGGCTGCACGGAAAGCCGGCCGAGCCGCACCAGCGCCATCTCGGCCAATTTCGGGTTTGCCTTGACCTGTTCCAGCGTCACCGGCTTCGGCACGTCCTTGAAGGCGCGGATGTCGACGCATTCCCAGCGCGGATCGTCGGTCGTCGTATCGGGATGCGCCAGCGCGCAGACCTCGGCGATGCCGACGATGTCGAGCCCCTCATTGGAATGATAGAAGAAGCCGAGATCGCCGATCCGCATCGCCTTCATGTTGTTGCGGGCGGCGTAGTTGCGCACGCCGTCCCACTGCGTGCCGGCCTTGCCCTTGGCCTTCAGCGCCTCGAAGGAAAAGACCGAGGGTTCGGACTTGAACAGCCAGTAGTTCATGCTCGTATTCCTCCTTGGCGCACGGACCTGATTAACTAGCCGCCGGCTTGTTGAAGGTCCAGTTCCACTGACGAATCTCGACGCTCTCGAACAGGCCCGCCTCGGCGTAGGGGTCGGCCGCCGACAGCGCCTGCGCCGCCGCCAGGTCCGGCGCCTCGACCACGACGAGGCTGCCGTCCGGCTTGCCCTCGGCGTTGAGGAAGGGACCGGCGAAGGCCAGCTTTCCCTCGCCGTTCAGGCCTTCGAGGAAGGCGACATGCGCCGGCCGCGTGTCGACGCGCAGCTGCAGGCTGCCGGGCTTGTCCTTGCAAATCAACGCAAACAGCATTTTCAGCTCCGATGGTTCAGATGTCGGTTTCGGTCTTGAGCGGGCGTGTCATCAGCGCGGTCACGGCCTGGCCGACGGTGATCTTGCCGTCGAGGATGGCGGCGACGGCCGAAATGATTGGCGCCTCGATGCCGCGCTCGGCGGCGATGCGGGCGGCGATGCCGGCTGTCGGCACGCCTTCGGCAAGCGGCAGGCCGGCAAGCGGCTTGCCCTGGCCGAGTGCCAGGCCATAGGCGAAATTGCGCGACTGCGCCGAGGAGCAGGTGAGCAAGAGGTCACCAAGGCCGGAAAGCCCCATCAGCGTCTCCGCCCTGGCCCCGAAAGCGGCGCCGATGCGGCGCAGTTCGACGAAGCCGCGTGTCACCATGGCGGCCTGGGCGCTGGCACCAAGGCCCGCGCCGGTGACAGCGCCGGCGGCGATGGCAAAGACGTTCTTCAGCGCGCCGCCGATCTCGACGCCAATCAGGTCGTCGCTCGAATAGCAGCGCAGGTTCTCGGCCGAGAAGCGGGCGGCAAGGTCGGCCGCCAGTTCCGCCTCGCGGGCCGCGACCACGACCGCCGTCGGCAGGCCGCGCGCGACATCGCTGGCGAAGCTCGGACCGGAAAGCGCTGCGACCGGATTGTTGGGCAGGCTTACCTCGACAATCGTCGAGAGCAGCGCGCCAGTGTCGCGCTCGATGCCCTTGGCGCAGAGCACCAGCGGTGCTCCCCGAGGCACATGGTGCCGAGCGGTGGCCAGGACGGCGCGCAGCGACTGCGCCGGCGTCACGGCGAGCACGCAGTCGGCACCGTCGAGCGCGGCCGCCATGTCGCTGGTCGCCGCGATGCCGGGCTCGATGCTGATGCCGGGCAAATAGCGTGGGTTCTCGCCGCGAGCGATGGCGGCGACGGTTTCGGTGTCGCGCGCATAGAGCCGGACATCATGGCCGGCGCGCAGCATGGCAAGCGCCAGCGCCGTGCCCCAGGCGCCGCCGCCCAGCACCGCGATGCGCCAGCCGCTGCCGGATTTGCTGCCGCTCGTTCCCTTGGCGCTCATGCCTTGGCCCCACGCCGGCCCGAGCCGACCATGGGCGCTGAAACGCTGTCAAGCGGCCAGCGCGAACGCGGCACGAAGTCGGCGCTGTTCTCGCCGGCGATGCCGGCGCGCAGGCGTTCGATGCCGGCCCAGGCGATCATCGCGGCGTTATCGGTGCACAGTTTCTGCGGCGGCGCGACAAAGGCGAAGCCGGCTTGCGCGCAAAGCGCTTCAAGCGTCGCCTTGATGGTGCGGTTGGCGGCAACGCCGCCCGCGACGACCAGCGCCGGTTTTGCCTGATCGGGAAATTCCTGGCGAAAGCGGGCAAGCGCGCGGCCGACACGGTCGCCCAGCGCGTCAGCCACCGCCGCCTGGAAGGAAGCGCATATATCGGCGACGTCCTGGTCGCTCAGCGGCGCGATCGCGGTCGCTGCCTGGCGCACCGCCGTCTTCAGGCCGGAGAAGGAGAAATCCGGCTGCGCGGAGCCTTTCATCGGGCGCGGGAAGGCGAAGCGGCCGGCGTCGCCTGTCGCTGCCGCCTTCTCGGCATTCGGGCCGCCGGGATAGGGCAGGCCGAGCATCTTGGCCGTCTTGTCGAAGGCTTCGCCGAGCGCATCGTCGACGGTGGTCGCCCAGCGCTGGTAGTCGCCGACGCCGCGCACCGCGACGATCTGGGTATGGCCGCCAGAGACGAGCAGCAGAAGATAGGGAAAGTCGAGACCGTCGGTCAGCCGCGCCGTCAGCGCGTGGCCTTCGAGGTGGTTGATGGCGATCAGCGGCTTGTTGGCGGCGGCGGCGATCGCCTTCGCCGTCATCAGGCCGACGATCAGCCCACCCACCAGGCCGGGCCCTGCCGTTGCTGCGATCGCATCGACCTCGTCGAGCGAGACGGACGAGTCAGCGAGCGCCGCCTCGACGATGCCGTCCAGCGCCTCGACATGGGCACGCGCGGCGATCTCCGGCACGACGCCACCGAAGGCCGCGTGCTCCTCGATTTGACTCAACACCACGTTTGATAGGATCTTTGGGGACAGGATTTCGGGCGCGGCGCCGCCGTCCAGCGACACAACGCTGGCCGCCGTCTCGTCGCAGCTCGTCTCTATGCCCAGAACGCGGATCAATTGGTCGCTAGCCTCAAAGATTGTATCACCGGAGGTCTATCGATATTCAGGTGATGCCGGCCTGCAAATGACGGGTTCCTGCGCTTCCGGAGCTCACGTACTTCAAGTACGCTCCGCTCCGGTTCTCGGAACCCACCATTTTCGGCGCGGCCTGACCTGAATCTCGACAGACCTCGGCCAAGGACGGGGGTTATCACGGACCGCGCGCCATGCAAACTTTGAAAATCGGAACACGCGGCAGCCCGCTGGCGCTGGCCCAGGCGCATGAGACGCGGGCGCGGCTGATGCAGGCGCATGGCCTGCCCGAGCAGGCCTTCGAGGTGGTGGCCATCTCGACCAGCGGCGACCGCATCCAGGACCGGCCGCTCTCGGAAGCCGGCGGCAAGGGCCTGTTCACCAAGGAAATCGAGGAAGCGCTGCTCGACGGGCGCATCGACATCGCCGTGCATTCGTCGAAGGACATGCCAACGGTGCTGCCCGACGGGCTGGAGCTTGTCACCTTCCTGCCGCGCGAGGACGCGCGTGACGCTTTCATCGGCAAGCGGGTGAAGCGGATCACCGACCTGCCGCATGGCGCAGTGGTCGGTTCGTCGTCGCTCAGGCGCCAGGCGCTGCTTCGCCGCATGCGGCCGGATTTCGAGGTTGTGATCTTCCGCGGCAATGTGCAGACAAGGCTGCGCAAGCTTGACGAGGGCATCGCCGAGGGCACGATCCTGGCCTATGCCGGGCTGAAGCGGCTCGGGCTCGAACATGTCGTCACCGACCTTATGCCGCTGGAGGATTTCCCGCCGGCGCCGGGGCAAGGCGCGATCGGCATCGAAACCCGTGTCGGCGACCGCGAGGTCGAAAAAATGCTGGCGGCGATCCATCACGTGCCGACCGGCCAGGCGCTCGCCTGCGAGCGCGCCTTCCTGGCCGCGCTCGACGGCTCGTGCCGAACGCCGATCGCCGGCCATGCGACGGTAGCGGGCGAAAAACTGTCCTTCGCCGGGCTGATCATCTCGCCCGACGGCACGCAATCGCACGAGGTCCGGCTGGAAGGCGAGGCCGCGGACGCGGCGGAGATCGGGCTCGACGCGGCGCGGATGGTCCGCGCCAGGGCCGGCGCTGAATTCTTCGACGGCTGGGCCTGACATGGTCCGCGTCCTGGTGACGAGGCCGGAGCCCGGCGCGTCGCGCACGGCACGACGCATCGAAGCCCTGGGATTTCAGCCGGTCCTGCTGCCGCTGACCGAGACGAGGGCATTGCCGGTGGAGGCGAGCATCGGCGCCGATGCCGTCGCGGTTGCGGTCACCAGCGCCAATGCGGTGCGCCACGCGCCAAGGGCGCTGGTCGCGTCGCTTGCGGGCCTGCCATGCCACGCGGTTGGGAAAAGGACGGCCGAAGCCTGCCGCGCGGCGGGATTTCTTTCCGTCTCGGAAGGGCCGGGCGATGCCGAGGCGCTGGCCGACGCCATCGGCGGCGGCCTTGCCGGGAAGGCAATCGTCTATCTGTGCGGCCGCGTCCGCTTTCCGGTGTTCGAGCAGCGGCTGACGGCGGCGGGCGTGCATGTCCAGCCGATCGAAACCTACGACACAATATCCGTCGACTATGGCGATGCCGAGGTGGTCGCCGGCCTGTCGGGCCAGTCGGTCGAGGCCGCGCTGCTTTATTCAGCCAAGGCCAGCGCAGCGCTGATCAAGCTGATTGCGCGGCCTGCCTTGAGGCAGCTCTTTGAAACAACGGAATTTTTGACGCTTTCGGCCCGTATCGCCGAGCCGATGGAAGAGATTGCCGGCAGCAGGGTCCACGTCGCATCCCAGCCCGAGGAAGAGGCGCTGCTCGCGCTTTTGTCGCAACCGCGCTAGGGCATTTCACCGTTTCACGGAAACGGTGAAATGCCCTGGCTCTTTGTTTTTACGCAATT